>DATHES010000227.1:0-16056 GCA_035318465.1 Polyangiaceae bacterium | reverse complement strand
CGGGCATCGTCATCGGCACGGGGCAGAATCGCCGCGAGGTGGATTGCGATCCCACGGGCCACGCCGAGATCGTCGCCATGCGCGCCGCGGCTTCCCATCTCCGAACATGGCGGCTGCACGGTGCGACCTTGGTCGTCACCCTCGAACCCTGCGTGATGTGCGCGGGGGCGCTCGTCAATGCGCGCATCGAGCGCGTGGTGTACGGATGCGATGACCCCAAGGCGGGCGCGTTGCGATCGCTCTATCTGCTCGGCCAAGATCCGCGACTCAACCACCGTTTTGCAGTGACCTCGGGCGTCCTCGGGGACGAGAGTGCGCGCCTCTTGAGCGGCTTCTTCGCGACGCTGCGAGCGGCGCCTTGACGCTCCGTCCCCGAGCTTGCGGTTCCCGGCAGCTCGCGATGAGGCCCGCTACCGGAGCTACGCCGCGGGTCGAAGGCTGCGTCGTTCGACGGCCACCGTGTGGTGCCCACACACCGGACACGAAGGCCGAGCAGGATGGCCGAGTTGCCGCGCGATTTGGCGAAGCTCCTCATAGCTGCTTTGAATCGCCGCTTCCGCAGGCGGCACATCCGATTCTCGTACCCGCGGTGCTCCGACGGCTCCCCCCAGCGTGCCGCGCCAATAGCAGACCGTGCACCGAACCATTCTGTCCAGGGCCGACCCCTCCCGTGCTGCGCGCCCCATATAGAGGTGCGATTCTGCCCAAGGCGACCGGCTTTGGAATCACTCCGCACCGGCCCTTGCGTCCCTGTCATCTAGCCAAATTCCGTTGATAGGAAAATATTCCACTGAAAATGGCCAAGAGGGGAATGGTTTCCCCCTGGCTAGGCGGGTCGCATCGCGGCCGTTAGTCTTCGCTCCCATGGAAAAGGACGCCTTACCGCCGACCGAGCGTCCTGAGTTCGCCTTGGCCCAGCAGCTTCACAACGAGGGGGAATATTACGAAGCTCACGAGGCGTGGGAGTCGATCTGGATCAACGAGCTCGACGACGAGTGGCGGCTCTTCGTGCAGGGCCTCATCCAGGTGACGAGCGCTTTTCACAAGCTCTTCGTGCAGCGCGAACCGGGAGGCGCTTCCCGCTTGTTGCTTCGTGGTCTCGAAAAGCTCGACAAGTATCCGCCCGACTACCTCGGCATCGCCCTCGGTCCGTTCCGCGACGGCGCGCGCGCGTGCGTCCCGCTGATGTCGGGCCTGGTGGCGAAGAGCCCGGACATCGAAAGGTTCGATCGGGCGCTCATCCCGCCGCTGCGTCGAATTTGAATCCTCGGATGCCAGGCCGTGCGTCCCAGCAGCGCTGCTTGCCGGCCAACCACATGCGCCGAACGCGTCGAGCTCCTCAGCCCGTGCGCACGACCGAGAAGAGGGCGACGAGCGCGACCAGACCGAGGATGAGCCAGGCTTGCCACCGCGCGAAGTTGACCGTGTAACCCAACCCCGAAGCCTTCTCGACCCAGAGCGCCCGGTCCGCCGCGTTCCGGTAAAAAATACCCCCTACCCAGGCCCGCTCGTCCTCTTTGGCGACGGGTCGATTCACCGTAGCCGCACGCAGCAACAATAGCGCTCCCATCATCGCCATTGCCGCCAACCACGCCGTGGCCCGTCTCCAAGAAGGGTCGGGTCCGTGCAGCGTTTCGATGAACGCCATCAGCGCCACGAAGTTCTCGGCGCCCACCACCGTCGCACGAGCCAGGTGGGCGCGGAAATCGCGACCCGTGTGTGCCCGCGCCACGATGAGATGGAAGCCGGCGAGCGCGCCGACGAGAAGGAGCGGTGTCGCTACGTCGACCAGCGCTCGATCGAGGGGCAGACTCCCGAGCTTCCAGGCCAAAGAAGCGGCGAGGACCAGCCAGGGGAGAAGATGAAAGAACGTCGCTACCACGCGCAGGCGAGAGGATGTCATTTCGGGCTCCGCTAGCACGATGCTGCCAGATTTCCGCGCCAGATCGATCGTCGGAGTCGCCATGCCCCCACTTCGACAGCCTGACCGGACAAAGGTTACCCCTCACCCCGCCTTCGTCCGCGCCGCCGTCCAGATAGCGGGTTCTCTTGACAGTGGCGTTCACGGTCCTTCGGGGGCGAGCCCCGAGGGATCGGCTCCGGGGTCGCGCCGCAGGTCCGCCGGCGCCACGCGCGGCGACTTGCCAACGCCGAAGGTCAGCACTTCGGAAAGGCCGTCGATGAGCTCGGCGTCGTTGATCTTGTTGCGGTCGCGCATGATTTTGAGGACGCGATGCAAGTACCCGGTCCACCCCTTGCTGAGCTGTCCCGTCGCGGAAAAGTAGGAGCGCTTCGGGCTCGGCAGGAGCGACGTCAAGAAGAGTGATTGCGCGACGGAGAGTTCATTGGCACTGACGTTGAAGTAGTGCTCGGCGGCAGGTCCAACGCCGTAGATCATCGGGCCGAACTCGACGATGTTGAAGTAAAGCTCGAGGATCTCGTCCTTGGTGAGGGCTTGCTCGAGGTACGTCGTCAGCACGGCTTCCTGCAGCTTGCGCGAGAGATTCTTCTCCCGTTCGAGGTAGAGGTTCTTGGCGAGCTGCATGGTGACGGTGCTGGCGCCGCGCACGAAGCGGCCCTGGCGCAGGTTGTCGCGGATGGAATTCTTGATCGCCGATTTGTCGAAGCCTTTGTGCGCGCGAAACCCGCCGTCCTCGGTGGTGGTGAGCGCCGCTTCCAGAAACGGCGAGATGACGTGGAAGGGAACCCATTCCGGCGTGCCCGGACCGGTGACGATTTCCACCTTTTCGTTGTGCTCGTCGTAAACGGTGTGCTTGAAGGGAACCGTGAAGCGCTCCACGTCGATATCGGCGGGCGCCCTGGTGATGCGACAGCGATTCTTGAGCTCCCAGTCGATCTGCATGTCGTTGGGGACGCGGGTATCGAGCTCGAAACCGCTGCGCAGACCGAAGGTGCCGGTCATCTTCAAACCGAGGAGCTTGGGGATGAGCGCCCGGGGGAGCGATTCGAAGACGCGCTGACAGTCGGAGGTCGGGATGCTGGCGTGCCCTTCGATGCGGGTGAAGTCCGCGCCCTGCTCGACCGCGCCCGATGCTTCGAAGCGAATGGCGCCGAGCTCGATCTTCCCGTCGTCGACGCGGACCATCGAGCCGTCGAGAGCGGCGCCGCCGCTGGCGCGCCAACCGAGGTCGAGCCCCTGCACCGGGTCGTCGGCCAAGGCTCGGTGCACGATGGAAAGTGACGTCAAACGGCCGTTGCCGTCGAAGGAGACTTTGCTCGCTTCGGCGTTGAGCTTGACGTCCCCCTTGGCTTCGAGCTTGGCGCGCCCCACGTCGAACAGACCGAAGTCCTGCTCGCGCACGCCGAGCGAGGCGAGGGTGACCGGTCCCCCCTCGACGTGGAGGGCGATCTCCCCCTCGGTCGCCGGTACCCGCGCATAGGAGCTGAGCCGCGAAGGGTCACCCTTGCTGTTGGGATCACTTTGCCCCGGGGAGAAATCGACCTCGAGTCCGCGCGCGTCGTGGCGAACGCGGAGCGCGCCTGGTCCGAGGTTGAGCCGCTGGCTCGCCTGCGTCAGCACGATGGTGAGGCCTTGCACTTCCACCGGCGCCTCGGGGGCGATGTGCTCGGCGCTCCAAGAAGCCAGGCGTATGAGCCGGTCGCGCAAGGCGACGGCCTTCTCCGCGTAGCCGTTGCGGCTCCCGAGCCGCGCCGGGAGCGTCGGGCTGGCGGGCGGAGGTACGGCGGGAGGAAGGGGTACGGACGCGGTTTTTCTGGAACCGCGACCACCTTTGCGCGGTGGCGACGCGGGCGGCGGAGCTGGCGGCACGACCGGCGCGGCCTTGGCGACCGGCGGCGTCGACGCGCTTCGCTCGAGCGGCACTTCGAGCTCCGCACTCTGCAGGCGAGCCTCGGTCCAGCGCGTTGCGCGCCCCTCGCGTACGAAGCGCGCCAGAAATGCCTGCGCCTTGCCGTGCAGGTTGTCGCGGTCGAAGCGCGCTGCGGAAGCGCTCACCAGACCGCGCGCCACGCCGCCATCGGCCGCCCCGCGCTCGATGCGCACGCCTTCGATCTCGACCGCGCTCGCCGAGCCGAGGACGCCCGTCCAACCGAATCGCAAACCCTCCACCAGAACCTCGGGCGCGGTTGCATCGCCTTCGGTCGGGCGTTCGCCCCCGGAGCTCTTGCTCATCGCGCGCGCGTGCTCGCTCACCTCGTCGACGGATCCGGTGACGGTGATCCGCCCGCCCGCGATGCGCAGGGAACGCAATCCGAGCCCGAGGCCCACGCGTACGTCGACGCGTTCCAGCTCACCGCTGAGCCACTCCGAGTCAGCGCCGCGAAAGCGGACATTCCTCAAGCTGACGCCGCCGAACGCCGGCCACACCCTGCCGATTTCGACGCTCAGTCCGCGCTGTCGGGCCGCCTTCTCCGCGCGCCAACGAACCAGCGGTCCAAAGCCGAAGCAGGTGCCGAGCAAGATGAAAAGCCCGGCGCCGGCGATCGCCAAGAACCGTCTCGTTTGCCAACTGGGAGGAACGAACTGCAACGCTCGGAAAGCCAGGCTGCCTTCCCGCACGCGGGCCACCGTTATCGGTTGGTGCTCGTCACGCTGGTCGCGAAGTAAACACACTCCGCGTTGATGGTGTTGTTGGACTTGTGGATGCAGCGCGAGAAAACCTCGCGCGACTCGGCCCAGCGCCCCATGTCCTGCAGACCGGCCGCGAGCAGCACGTAGCTCTCGGGGTCGGCAGGGTTCAGTGCGATGGCGCTGCGCGCGGCGGCGACGCCTGGTTCGATTTGCCCTGCTTCCAGCAGGCGCCGCGCCTCGCGCCGCGCCGCGACCCCCTTGACGGGGTCGACGGGTACCGCGATGGCAGCGGGTTCAGCGTTGGCCGGGTCTTCATCGGCTTCGATCTCGCGCGCCGGTGCGAGGGTGCTCGGACCGACGCTTGCCGCAGCGGGTTTTGCTGCTTCGGACCGCGCCTGAACGTCGACGCTTCGCGCGCGAAACACGACCCAGGCCGGCACCGCGGCGGCCGCGGCGAGGAGGGCGACGAAGGTCACCCGTCGAACGGAGGCGCTGCTCCACGGAGGTCCCGCGCCAGGCAGGTGGAAATCGCCGTCGAGGTCGTCAATCGGTGCGTCGGAAGCCGCGCTCGTGGCGACCGGAATGAGCGAACGGGCTCCCGCGTCGCTCGACGGCGCGGCACCTGAAGGGCGAGGTTCCGTCGCGCGCAAGGCGGCCGCCGGGACAGGCGCCGGGGACACGTCGCTCACCTTCGTCGGCTCGGTCGGCGTCAGCGTTTCCGCTGCGGAGAGGGTGGCATCGCGCGCGGGGGCCGCCGCTGGCGCGACGTCGGCCTGCGCAACGGACGCGCTTTCGGTCTGCGCAACCGGCGCGACTTCGGGCGGTACCGCAGGTGTCGCGGGCGCCGGGACTGGGGCTGCGACCGCTTCGGTGTGGGTCGCGGCTTCATCCGCGGGCGCGGGAGTGGGCGCCGAGTTCCGCGATCGTGGAGGCGCCAAAAAATCGGCCAAACTCGGGCGACCGGTTTCGCTCGTCGAAGAGCCCTCGGTCTCTTGTTCGCTTCTTGATTCTGACCCGCTCATGGTAGTTTCGGTGCCTCCCTTGCGTATAAAATGGGATGCCCGACGCGCGGGGCGTCCCTAGGCTACGCTACGGTCGGATCCAGCGCAACACGTTCGCCGACCGGTCCTGGTTAGGTTTCACCTGCTCAATCAGAAATTCGTCGCTTCGGTCATTAATGGGCCACCTTGCGACCGCGACGACCAGCGTCGGCCCCGATGGCACCGCCCGGCGTGCTCGTGCTCGACGAGGTGGAAGGCGGGGGGCTCGTGCTCCCGGCGGGCTTGGCACTCGAACTCGACGCGGGAGCGGCGCCAGCGTCCTTCTTCGCTTTCGGGGCGGCGGGGCGGGCAGCGGCGGGTGCGACCGTCACCGGGGGCGCGATGGGCGTCGGCTCGGGAGGAGGCGCAGCCGGCTCCTCGACAGGAGCCGCCGAGGGGATTGCCGCAACGGGGGTTTCGTCCGTGGAGTTGGACCGGGCGAGCGCCACGATCCCGACGACGATGCCAAGGAGTAAGAACAAACCACCGAGAACGCCCGCGAGCATGATGAGTTGGCGATTGATCGCGGCAGCCGCGCGGGGCGCAGCCTGAACGGGCGGTAGAGCGCCGGGCGGTGCGTAAGGGGCCGCGGGTGCCGGCGGTGCATAGGGCATCCCCGGAACGTGCGTTGCGTAAGGTGCGATTGCGAAAGGTGCCGTTCCCGACCCCATCGGCTCGGGTGCAGCAGGTGGCTGTGCGTCACCCGAAGGAACGATCGTGGGCCCATCCGGCACGGTCAGTCCGGGCACCGGGCTGACTTGCGGCGCTGCCGCGGCTTGCGGTGCCGCCGCCGGCGGTTGCGCGGGCGGTTGCTCGGGCCGTACGGGAAGCATCTCCGTGGGCGCGTACGCCGCCGGTGTCTTCACCGGGATGCCGGGGATGGGCGGTTCGCTCGCCGAGCCCCAGTCATCGGGATCCGGCAGCGACTCGCGCTCCGTGGATTGCTCAGTAACGGTGGGCGTCGTGCCGCTCGATCCGTCGGGCGGTACGTTCGATCCCTTTCCACCACCACCCGGTGGAAAGTTCCCTCCGGAGGGATCGCTCATGTCTTTTCAGTTGGTATCAACCTTTGCGGCGGCTGGCTAGCACAACTCTCTCGATAGTCCGCTCGCCCCCCCGCGCAATCCAAGGCGGTTCGCGTCGAACGGCGCTTCGCGCGGCGCTCGAGCGTGGTGTGCTCTTGTCGAGAAGAGGGCGCCTTTGGCAACAAGCAACGCGCTTGTCGTTGTCAATGCGATGACGTCGGTGCGGGCGTAGGCGCACCGGGCATTCCCGGGAATGGGAAGGGCGGAAATCCCGAGGGAAGCGTGATGGGAATCTGCGGCATCGGCGGCAGTGTGGACGGTATCGGAAATGGAAAGCCCGGGATCCCCGGGAAACCGGGCGTCGGCGCAGCGTCCTCCGGCGATGTCGCCGCGTCTCCCGCGGGGCGCGGTTTGGGCGGCGTCTTGGTCGACGTGGACGTCGGCAGAGGGACTCCGGTCGGTTGCACCGGGGTGCCGATGGGAGGGAGCGCCGTCGGCGCGGCTCCTGTCGGCGCGCCGGTGGTTGGCGTCACCGGCGTGGTAGGAGCGATCGGCTTCGCCGTCGCCGTTGCCGTTGCCGTCGCCGTCGGACGGGTGGACGTGATTTCGAGCTGGTCCATCGCGATGGCTCCGGCAACGATTCCTATCGCCAACACGGTCATGGCGATGAGAAGCCAGACGGAAAGACGTCGCGGGCGCCGGCCCGTCGTGCCGGAAATGGTTGGCAGGTTCGCGTAACCGGGCAGAGGAATGCCGGGCACATAAGGGCTGCCGCCCGGGGGCGGAGGGAGCGCATAAGCGGGCGGGGTGAAGTTCGGCGTTGCCCCTTGTGCGACGCGCGGTCCATCGGTGCCGGCCTGGGTGGTCGCACGGGAGTCGGCGCGTGCGGTTCCCGTTTGCGCCGCGGCTCGCTGCGGCGGCTCGCCGGCGTCGGGTGGCAGCGTGGCCGGCACACCGCGGCCTTGCGAAGCGTCCTGCGTTGGCCGAAGCGAGCCACTCAGCAGCATGAGCGCCGCGCGCAGCTCCGACACTGTCGTGAAGCGATCGGCGGGCATGGGCGCCATCGCGCGATGCACCACCTCGGAGAGCCGCTCGGGAATCGTCCGGTCCACCTGACTCAAGCGGGGGACTTTCTGCGCCATGATGAAAGCCGCTATCTCGAGCGGATCGTCGCCATGCGCTGGGCGTGTGCCGGCCAGCATCTCGTAAAGAATCGCCCCCACCGAATAGACGTCGGCGCGGGCGTCGACGCTATCGGCGGCATAGGCCTGCTCCGGCGCCATGTACTCCGGGGTCCCCATCATCACGCCCGGCCGTGTGAGGCCGGCTTGAAATTCCTTGGAGCTTCTCAGCTTGGCGATGCCGAAGTCGAGGAGCTTGACGAGCGGCCCTTTGCTGGTGCTAACGACGAAGACATTGTCCGGTTTGAGATCGCGGTGCACGACCCCGACGGCGTGGGCCGCTTCCAGCCCGTCCAACATCTGCAGCGTGTAGTCGAGCGCGACGTTCGGCGCGAGCCGACCTTCGCCATCGAGCAGCGTGCGCAAGCTCTGCCCTTCGAGCAGCTCCATGACGAGGTAAGCCGCGCCGTCGCCGGCCTGGTCGACGTCGGTCACGCGCGCGATGTGGTCGCTCTTGATGCTCGCCGAAAGTCGCGCCTCGCGGAGAAAGCGCGCCACCAGCCCTGGCCGCGACGCGAGCTCGATGTGCAGAAACTTCAGCGCCACCACCGTGCCGAGGTACTCGTGGCGGGCTTCGAACACACTGCCCATTCCGCCGTCACCAATGAGGCGAATGAGGCGGTATTTGCCGTTGATGAGATCGCCGGGCTGAGGGCGCATGCTTGCCGCGACACTCTACACGAGCGGTGGCAGGGCGCCTGGAAACACGCACCGGGTCAAGGCCCCCAAAGCCGACACCCTACTGCGAAGAGACGTCTTGCGCTTTGCCGTAGATCTTGGCGATGGTGCTGGCCGCGTCGGCCGTCGCCACGACGGCCGCGAGCGTGAGGAGCGCTGGAACGAGTCCGGCGCTCACTGCCAGCCGAAGACGCGCTACGCCGGGCGCGGACCTCGCGGGCGGGCGGAGCTCGGCCTTGGCGCATGCACCGACGTCGATCAAAAAACGCGGATCGAGCGGGGGCGCCACGAGAAGGGTGAGAGCCTCGGCGAGGGGATCACGATCGGTCATGGCGTCCTTCCTTTTGCATCGGGCGCTTCGAGTCGGCGTGCGAGCTCCGCCCGCGCGCGCGACAATCGTTTGCGCACGGCATCCTCGCGAAGACCGAGAACTCCGGCGACCGCTTCGGTGGAGAGACCCTCCACCAAGACGAGCAACAGCACCTCGCGATAAGCCTCGGGCAGGCTCTTGAACGCAAGCTCGACTCCGGCCACGCGGCGGCGAGCTTCCATCTCGACGTCGGGCTCCGGCGCGGGAGAGGCAGGTTCCTCCCGCACGCCTGCTCGCAGCTTTCGGTCGAGAAGACGAAAGCGCACGGCGTTGCGATGCTTGTTGCGGGCGATGGTGTAAAGCCAGGGCAAAAGCTGGGAGTCTTCGCGCAGCCGATGGGCGTTGCGGGCGGCGGCGATCCAAGTGTCTTGAAACAGGTCTTCGGCCACGTCCTGGCGACCGCACAGGCGATGGAGAAATCGCCAGATGGGCTCGCGGTAGCGTAAAAAGACCTCATCGAACGCGCCCGGCTGCTGCTGGCGCAACCGCGAGACGAGATGCCCGTCCGAGGGTCCTGAGCCCACACCTTCTCATAGCGCCATAACCCCCACCGCGGACGAGTGTGACGCAGTTGGCCGCGTTTTTCTGGTCGCGGCTCGGGATCCGAGGTGTGACGCAGTCGGCTGCGTTTTTCCCGGTCACGGATGGGATGGGGAGGGGTTAGTCGGTTGGAAAGGGATGCACTTTCGTACATCCCGAGGAGATGGCGATGCCCGAGTTCTTCCTCGAAGGTGGTTGGGGGATGTACCCCGTGTTGGTTCTCAGCGTGATCCTCGTGGGAAGCGCCGGTCGCTACGCCTTCGATGGAGAACCGGTGCGCCTGCGCTTCATCGGTGTCTTGTCGCTCACGCTGCTCGCATTCATCGGCACCGCGCTCACCGCCGACGTGGCGAAGGTCTTCTGGTATCTGGAAAGCCCGGACCGTGTCGCCGACGCGATGTTCCTGCGCATCCTCGCGGAGGGCCTCAAAGAGAGCTCGCGCCCTGCGCTCTTGGGGCTTCCGCTGCTCGGGCTAGCGCTCATTTTGGTTTCCATCGGCGTCTACCGCGTCGGCCGTCGCGAGCTCGGCGCCGCGCGGGGTTGAGGCGGGTCGATGCCAATCTGAACATCACCCGCGACACACTTCTCCTCGCGGCCGTCGGCGCGGCGAATCACGAGCGCGCCGTCTTCGGCAATGCCGAGCGCGGTCGACGGCGCGCCGTCGATGGTGATCGCGTGGCCAGCGAGCTCGTCACGTCCTGCGAACGCGGCGATGAGCTCGGGCGTTTTGCCTTCACGCAGCAGCTGCATGCGATGGAAGAGGGCGGCGGCGAGGTCGACGAAAAGATCGCCGCGATCGAGCGACGTCGCTCCGGCGATGGCGAGCGAAGTGGCGCGCGCTGCGATCTCGGGAGGAAAGGTAGTGGTGCGCACGTTGACGCCGATGCCGACCACGATCCATGCCGCGCGGCCGTCCTGCACCTGTGCCTCGGATAGAACCCCCGCTACCTTGCGGCCGTCGATGTAAACGTCGTTCGGCCATTTGAGGCCGACGCGACGTCCGGCCACGCGCGGCGCGACGGCGTCGACGACGGCAAGCCCGGCGGTCAGGGTGACGAGCGGAATCCGCTTCGGGTCGAACGATGGGCGAAGAACGAACGACGCATGGAGGTTTTGGCCCGATGGGGAAAACCAGCTGCGGCCGAGGCGTCCGCGGCCGCCGCTTTGTGCCTCGGCGACGAACGCGGCCCCCTCGGGGGCACCCGCGCGCGCCGCCTGCTTGGCATCATCGTTGGTCGACGCGGTGAGCGCGGCGACGACGAGGGGCCGGCCCCAGGGGATCGACGCGCGAGCGAGCGCGCCTTCGATACGCGCGGCGTCGAGATCGGTCTCCACGCGCTCATCCACCGCTGTCACGCGAAGGCACCCCTTCGCCTTTCAAGAAATGAGGTCGAGGTCGAGCGCGATGTCCGCCGCGGGAGCCGAGTGCGTCAGCGCGCCCACACTGATCACGTCCACGCCGGTGGACGCGACTTTGCCGATCGACTCCAGGGTGATGCCGCCCGAAGCTTCCAGAATCGCGCGTCGCGCCGCGCGGCGGACCGCTTCCTGGAGCGCGTCGATCGAAAAGTTGTCGAGCAAAATAATATCCGCCTTGGCTTCTAGCGCGACGTCGAGCTCGTCCAGATTTTCGACCTCCACCTCGATGCGGCTGGTGTGCGGTGCGCCTCGGCGCGCTCGTTCGACGGCCTGGCGGATGCCGCCGGCGGCGACGATGTGGTTGTCCTTGATGAGAACGGCGCTGCCGAGGTTGTCGCGGTGGCTGTGGGCGCCCCCCGTGCGCACCGCATAGCGTTCGAGCACCCGCAGGCCGGGCGTGGTCTTGCGCGTGTCGGTGATGATGGCCGTGCTGCCGCTCGGCAGCGCCTCGACATACGCGCGGGCGTTGGTCGCGACGCCGCACATGCGCTGCACGAAGTTGAGCGCCGTCCGCTCGGCGGACAAGAGCGCGCGCGCGGCCCCTTGCACGCTCCACAGCTCCCGCCCGCTTTCGACGCGCGTCCCCTCCGCTTCGTGCAGTTCCACGCGCACCGAGGGGTCGATGCGCTCGAACACGCGCGCAAAGACGAATCCGCCGCACGCGACCAGGTTCGTGCGCGCGACGGCCACGGCGCGCGCGCGTGTGTCGGCGTCGACCGTCAGCTCGGAAGTAAGGTCGCCGCCCGCCAAATCCTCGGCAAGAGCGCGGTCGATGATGGGATCGAGAAGGGCCGGTGAGAGCACGGGGCCACCTTAGCTCACGCCGAAGCCGTAGCCACGGCTCAGCGTGGAGGCGAGCACGTTGCAGAGCACGTGAAAGAGCGCGGGTGCTCCCACGCCGCCGGTCCGGGCGCGCAGCCAGCCGAAGACGAGCGCCGGAAAGAACACGGCCAATCGCTGCGGATCGGGCTCGGTGAAGAAATGCCCCGCCGCAAAGATGGCACTGGAGACGAGCCATCCCCACCCGAGCTTGGCCTTGAAAAAGGTCCACGGCGTCCCCCAAAGGTCGTCGAGCGCCGTGAGCAGGTAGCCGCGATAGAACCCTTCCTCGGGTAGAGCGATGACCAGCGCCTGGCCGAAAACCTCGTCGAGGATCGATGCCGGCAAGCGAAAAACGAACTCCTGGCGTGCGTGCCAGTAGATGCGAAACCCGATCGCAAAGGGCACCGCGACCGCGGCAGCAAGCCCGCTTGCCCATGCCGCCGCCCGGGCTGCGTCGCGGGCCACCCGACGCCAGTCGATGGCCTTGGGCTCCAGCAGGCCCCCGAGGGAGAGGCCATGGTGACGGATCGTGCCTGTGTCGTAACGCAGAACGAGCCACGTCACGGCAACGAGGAACACCGCTCCCACCGCGGTGGCCGCATAGTCGGCCGGCGCACCGTACGAAGCGGCGGTGACGGCGACCGTCACGAGCGCTGCGATCACGAGCGGATGAGCTCGAAGGGGCCGCGGACTGGGCAACGCATCGCCGGCGCCCGTCTCCCCAGTACCCGTCTCCCCAGTACCCGTCTCCCCAGAAGCGGTGTTTTGCCCCGAGGGGGCACTGGCCTGCCGGGCGGCCTCCGCCTCGACCGCATCGCGGGGTTCCATCGGCATGCTGACGCTAGCACCACGGCGTCCGTTTCTCGTTACCAGAACGTCCGTAGTCCACCCAGCCTCGATTTTTGCCGGTAGGTGGTAGGGAGCTCGAAGCCCGAGCCGAATTCGGCTTGTTTTCGGTGCTTGCCGGGGGGTGGATGAAAAGTGCTATCGTCCGACGCGCCGCCACGCTTTCGCGTCGAATTTGACTGTCACCCGTGCCCCCATCGGGGCCTCGGAGGGACCATGCACCAGCCGTCGCCGTCGGATCATCAGCCGCATTCGCCCCAGCTTCCCCCCTTTGGGCCGCCGACCGGTGACCCGGTCCGCCTCCCCGGCGACCGCGCGGAGCACGTCGATTTCGCCAAGTGGCCGCCCGACGACAACTTGCCCGGTGGCGGCGGTGGGATCCCCGCTCAGCCGCTCGGCGGCGGCGGTTTCAGCGGCGGACCGATCGGGCCCTATGACTCGGACTTCAAAAAGGGACGATTCAATCCCAAGCTCGTCCTTCTCGCCGTGCTCCTGGCCGTGGGCGGCGTGGTGATGGTGGTCATGGCGATGAAGAGCGAGGCGGCCAAGATGACCCTCGATCAGGTCGCGACCATCAAGAAGAACGTTTACGTCCTTCCCAAGGCCGACCGCGTGACCAAGTGGCGCGAGCTCGCCCAGCAGACAGCGGAGTACGAGCTGCAGCAAGAGGCGCTCATGCAGCTCGGCTGGGAAGGCGACAAGACGGCCATCCCCCTCGCCATCAAGGCCCTCACGCAGATCGATCACCGCATCCGCGGCATCGCCGCCCAGGTGCTCGCTTACTTCGGCACGCCTGACGCCGACGCCGGCAAAGACGCGCTGCAAAAGGCGCTCCTCGAAGCCGACGACTCCGATCGCCCGCAGATCACCTGGGCGCTCGTCACCCTCCACGATCCGCGCGTCTTCGACAAGGCGATGGACCTCTACCGCAAAGGTCACCTCACCAAGGTGCAGCGGCTCGGCGGCGGTCCCGCTTTCAATCCGGAGGACATCGCGCGGCTGGTGACCCTCGACGCCCTGGCCGGCATGGCGGGCGACGAGAACGAGTCGGTGCGCCAGCTCATTGCCAACATCATCTCCCGCAATGCCGCGCCGAAGTACACCGACACGCTCATCAAGCTCGTGCGCGATCCGGTCATCGACGTCGCCCGTGAGGCGGCCACCGGCCTCGGCAAGATCGCCGATGCCAAGGCGCGCGGCCCACTCTTGGAGGCGCTCTCCAAGGCCGACAAGGACAACCGCCAGAAGTTCCTCGAGGCACTGCGCGACGGCATCGGCGGCGAAGGTCTCGTCATCGCGCTCGGCAGCGTCACCAAGGACAAGGCCGAGACGACCTGGCACCAAAACAAGCAGCTCTTCGACATGCTGCGCAAGATCGCCGACCCTCGGCAGTCGAACGCGCTCGTTCAGTACATGGGCACCAAGCCGCACGTCCACTGGGAGACGGAGGCAGCGCTCCGGCTCGCCGAGGTGGGCGATCTCCGAGCACTACCGTATCTCGCCAGCCGCATGCGGCTCGATCCGCTCAAGGTCTATTCCGATACCAACGACTACGAGCGTATGCAGAAGCGGGACGACAACGCCCGCGTCGTCGCGGCCCGCATGCTGGCTGACCTCGCCGTCATCCACCCCGAAGCGCTGCCCGAGATTCGCGCCAAGGCCGAGGACGCCGTCATCTTCTGGTTGCACGACAAGCCCGAGCCGCACGCCAACGGCCTGCGGTTCCTCGCCGCCAGCGCATCGACGAAGGACATCGAAGCTCTGCGCAAATGGGCGAACCCCAACGTGGGTCTCCCCAAGGAAGGGCAGCAACCCCCGCTGCCGCGCGAGTGGGAAGTCGCGCAGAGCGCGATGCGCTACGTCGGCTGGCTCAAGGATCCCAAGAGCTGGGCGGTGCTCGAAAAGGGGCTCAGCCGTCGCGACAAGAAGGTCGACGTCACGATGGACTCCATGATGGGCGGCGGGCTCGCGCTGCTCGGGATGACGCTGCGCGCGATGAACGTCGGCGCGGCGGACGGCTTCGCGCAATGGGGCGACCCCAAGATCTATCCCAAGCTCACCAAGTTCATCGAAGAGCCGATGGAGAACGAGCAAGGGCGCATCGAAGCGTGCTTCGCGCTGGCGTGGGTCGCGAGCGACGAAAACATGAACGACATCGTCAAGCGGGTGCACGAGTTCAAGAGCAAGGAGCCGAAGAAGCAGTTCGTGCGCGCGTGCTACCTCGAAGCGCTCTTGCACCGTCCGGTGCCCGGCGTCAGCACGGGCCTCGTCGACATGATCGACAAGGAAAGCGACGTCGAAGTGCGTCACCAGGTGGCCCGCGCCATCGGGTTCGGCGGTTTCGACGACAAGGTGCAAGCCGCGCTCTTCAAGAAGATGGAAGACGTCGAGCTTCGCAACGACGCCGCGTTGGCGCTCATTCTCGGTGGGCAGATCGATACGGCGACCAAGGCCGTGGCGATGTACTCCGACTATCCGAAAGAGGCGCTCGACGAGCTGAAAGACGTCTACTACCGGTCTTTCGGCTACTGGTCCGACGAGGATTTCGCCAAGGGTCGGCTCTACAAGTGGGTCGACACGGCGGAAGCCATCGCCCGCATCCGCGTGAAAGACACCTTGCAGGACTGGACGCGGCTGCGTCTGCAGGCGCAGTTCGACAACCTCGACTTCGACAACGGTCCGCACTCCATGACGCGCGTCGTTTTGCGCTACCGCATCATGGAAGACGCCAAGAAGGGCGACAGCAACAAGAAGCGCGCCGCGATCCAAACGCTGAAGTTCATGAAAGAGCAGGGATCACTCATGGCTCTGCGCGACGAGCAGGGTGAGACTGGACAGCTCGCGAATCGCGCTTTCTTCGAGTTCATGAACCCCAAGCTCGTCACCGAGAACATTCCCGAAGGCAAAGAGGCAAAGCCGGGCGGCGGCAATGTCGTCGCTCCGAAGTAGGTGACCTCAGCGCGCGCGCTGCTCGTCTCCCTCGTATTCGTCACGTGTGCCGGCTGTCGGGCGCCTCTGCCAGCCGGTGGGACGAGCAGTCAGGGCGCCGCGCCGGAACCGGTCATCGTGCGCGACGCGCTGACACCTGATGGCGTGCCGCTCACGATGACGTGCACGCCCGCGGGTGCCGAGCTCTGTTTCGACGCCACCGACAACAATTGCAACGGCGTCATCGACGAAGGCTGCGGGGTCGACACGGGGCCGCTTCAGTTCGCGATCGCTTGGCCCGAAGGCTCGGACGTCGACCTCGAGGTCTACGACCCGAGCGGTAACCTCGCCAAGCCGGGCGAACGGACCGAAGGCGCGCTGGCCAAAGACCGCGATTGCGGTCGGCCGCAGAGCTCGTGCCACGGTCAGAACATGGAGAACGTCTACTTCGTTGGCGCGCGTCCCCCCGCGGGCCGGTATCGCGTCGAGATCAAGCTCGACAAACCCGACGACGTGCGGTTTCCGGTGAAAGTGCGTTTCGGCGGAAGGATCGGGGGAAAGACGTTTGCGCTCGATGTCGAGCTCGTGTCGCCGGAAGACGCAAAGGTGTTCGGCGTGTCGATCGAGTGAGCGCCCCTTGACCCGCGCGGCCGCC
>DATHES010000226.1:0-3995 GCA_035318465.1 Polyangiaceae bacterium | reverse complement strand
TCCAGTGCCTGCCGCACTCCGCCCATTGGGCGTTCTTCACGAGGCGCGCGAACCAGACCGCGTTCTCGCACATGTCCCAGTGCGGCATGAAGCGGAGAAATTCCGCTTCGACCTCGAACGCGATGTCGTCGTGCCAGCTCACGGCTCACACGCCTTCCGCGCCGCTGCCACGGCGTCCAACACGTCCGACACACGGGTCGCGCTATCCCAGTTGAGCGCCGCGACGCCGATGCTGCGGATGGCGTCGGACATCCGACCGACGAGCGCCAGCGCCGCGTCCCTCTCCCCCCGCACCGCCTCCAGCTCCTCCACCAGCGGCCGCCACAGCAGCATCACGGTTGCGTTCGCCTTGGCCTCCGTGTCGGTGGCCCCGTACGCCGTACCGACGCAGTGGTGGCGCTCACCGGAGACGCACAGGCCGTAGCGGTACAGGCCGTCGGCCGAGCGTCCGCCGATGGCCCATAGGGTCCACCGGCCCGGCGTAGCGTGCGGCAGCGCGGCGCTGAGGGCGGCGGCTTCTTCGGCGGTGAGGCGGCGGTCAGCCATTGCCTTTCATCTCCTTTGCGAGCGCGAATGCCGGCCCGGCGGCTTCCATCACGTCCGGCAGGATGTTCTCGTAGCCGCCGTGTGGCTTTTCGTGCGCTCTCCGGATCGACTCGATGGCCTCGATCAGAGCCGCCTTCTCCGCCCTCACGGCGGTGAGCTCGGCGAGGAGCGCCGGTACGGCGTTGCGGGCGCTGATGATACGGTCGCAATCGTCCGAGTGCAGAATATGACCGGCGCACAGTTGCTCGCCTTTCTGATACGTGACGATGATGTCGAACGCGCCCTTGACGTCCTGGCTGCGGCGCCTTGACCATGTCCCGTTATCTGGGTCGGCGGCGTCAGCCCGCGCGCCCATGCGCAGCGCGGCCTCTTGCTCGGTGGTGAGGCGGTCAGCCATCGTTGCCTCCGTCCCACCCCTTCTCGATCTCCTCCAACGACAAGAACCGTCCCTCTCGGCGCGCCAGCGCCTCACGCCACCAGCCGGCTACGACCTGCCACTCAGGCCCGGTCGCGAATGCCAACCATAACGGCAGGCCCCAGTCCTTCGCCCACAGCTCAGGCTCGAAGAACCGCTCGACCGCATCACCGTCACCGCCGACCGCTTCCTGCACGAGCGGTGGCGCCGGCGCGAGACGTGGCTCAAACGCGAGGGCGATGTAAAACCAGCAGCAGTCGGAGGGTGAGTGGTCGGAGACGATGGCCATGTTCATCAGAACACCGCTTCCTGGTAGTTCGGGTCCGATAACCGGCAGCTCGGGAGGTGACCTGGCCCGATGTCGTCAATGTCCGATTCGCACGGGCAGACGTCGTCGACGACAGCGGCGCGAGCCGCGCGCTCGATCTCCGGCGGCAGATAGAACCAGCGCTGCTTGCCCGCACACCGCAGCAGCGGGAAGCGCTTCACGTTGCGGAGCACGAAGCCGTACTGCTCTGGCATGTGCCAGCGGAGTTCACCCGTGTCCGGTCGTAGCCCAGGGAGCTCACAGGGTGGAACGACATTGACGATCTCCGCGTACCCGCAGACGCCGCCGCGATCCAGCTCGTCCGCCCCTGGCCACCGCGCATCTTGGAACCACTTCATCAGCCCGAGGTCGCTCATCCAGTCGACTGCGTCGGCGACTTCCTGCACCGTCATTCCCTTCGCAGCGTGCAGCCAGATGGGACCGCGGTAACTGCACGGCCAGTTTCTGTTTTCAATGCGCTTGCCCAGTTCGAAGATCGCCCACAACCATGGCTGTCGCAGGCTCAACGCCTTGATGGCTCCGGCTTGGAGATCCATCAGTCCACCCGGCGGAGCGCGCTGGTTGTCTCGTGAAACCGGGCCAGTGCACCAGCGACCCAGTCTTCCGCCGTTCCGATGTCGACGAACGGCTCGAAGAAAGGCCTTGCGTCCTCCGGCGGGTTGAACCACTCGAGCGTCCCGCCTTTGCGGAACACTTTGCGCCAGGTCGTAGTCCCACCGAACGCCGAGTCACCCGGCTCGTCGTAGGGCTCGACCCGCTCATTGGCAACGAAGCGTTCGAGAGCTTCGCGAGTCGTCGCGCACGCAAGCGGCGTTCTGCTTTCACAACGATCGCGCATGAGGTTCAGTTGCAGTACCCACATGGGTCAGACTCCTTCCTTCACGACATCAACTTGCTCTTCCAGTTCTTTCAAGCGGGCTTCGGCGACTTGGGCTCTCTTCCTCTCACGATCGAATTCGTTGGCCAGTTCCTCCGCGCCAGCCTCCGCCTCGGCCAGCTTCGCTTCCAGGGTCTTCGCCGTGAGCTTCCACTCCGTCGCCTCTTGATGCCATCCTACGGTTGCGGCCAGCTTCGCTTCGGCGGCCTCGAGCTGCTGCGCAAGCTCTACTATTTCGATGTCCGTTGTCTCCCGAATGCTTCGCTCGTCTCGTTCGAATTGCTCCGCCTCGGCCAGCTTCGCGCGCAGCTCGTCGCGCTCGTCACAGAACCTGGCCGACGCCGACACGTACGCATCGCGTTGCTCGCGCAGCTCGTCCACCATGTGAAGGAGCGTGTCTACGTCATCTTTGCGGCACACTCCGGCTTCGTGACGAGCGCGTATCCAGCGCAGTTCCGCCGATTCGCCCGGTGCCGGCGCTTCGGGCGGTGGCTCGGCTGGTTTGCGCGGCGTCGGGCACAGGTCGCACCCGGGGAGGCCGCACTCCTGACACACGCCGTTTGGTTTACTCTTCGGCATCGGAGGGACCTTTCTTGGCGCAGAAGTCGTTGCACTCGCAGCCTCCGACAATGCAAACGCAGAGTCCTTCGATGATCGTGTCTTCGTGCCACGATTCATCGTGCCCGCACTCGCACATCAAGTTATCGTTGGGACAACCGTTGTTCCCGCTCACGTTCCCTTGCCTTTCAGCGCATCGCGCAACGTAGAGACGGCGTCTGCGACGAATGACCGGTCACCGCGGAGCAGCGCGAGCGCACACACGATGGCCTCCATGAGGCGCGCGTTCTCCGCCTTCACCTCGCCAACTTCTCTTGAGTGCTCCTTCACCAGAGCGGCGTAATCCTTGTTTAGAGCCGCGTTCTCCGCGCGGAGCTTGTCAGCGGTCTCTAGTTGAGCCTCGTACGACTCTTCAGCTTCGTCTCGCTCAACCCGAAGCTCTTCAACATCCCTTCGGGGCTTGTCGTTCTCTTCCGCGAAGACGTCCAGGTTCTCGTGGTACCACTCGGCCGTGTGATCGTGCTCCGTCTCACTTCCCATCGTCGTTCTCCTCAATCGCGGCGCGGAGTCTCATGCCCACGTAGCCTTGCGCTCCGCGACCGTTCGCATCTAGCGCTTCCCTCATCGCCTCAACCAGCTTGCGGTTGTGGGCCCTGAGGCGGTCGACTTCAGCAGCAACCAGCTTGACGTCACCTCGCCTGATGTGGACCAGGTCATCGTCGCTCAGCGGCTTGTCGGCGAGCTCTCCGAAGCCTTCGCCGTCGCGCCGGCACAGCATGCAGATGTCGACGCCGGGGTCGTGCTTGTGTGTCATGAGAAGAGCTCAGAGCTTGCGACCACCGCGCCGCGTCCCTGGTTCGCCACGAGCTTGCGGGCGCCAAGGCGCTGGAGGTAGGCGTCACGGCTCGATCGCGCGTAGCCTGTTTTTTCGCTAATGGCGTCCCGCTCGGATGAGGCAGGATAGATCGAGCAAAGGATCTCCAGAATCTTACGCTCGCCCTCTGGCAGCTTCCCGAGCCAATGCGCGCGAAGGGCATCGCCGGTCGGCAGCGGGTCGTAGTCGGGACCTAGCCATGCGATCCCCGAATCGGTGCCGACGATGGGGTCTCCGTCGGTGAACCCGGCTGCCTTGAGGCGCTGCAAATATGCGTCGCGCGTCGAGCGCTTGTAGCCGGTGAGGACGGTGAGCTGTTCGCGCGTGACGCCGTTCGGATGCTGCGCGATGGCGATCATCGTGGCGCGCTCGCCCTTGCCGAGCTCGACGGCGCCGT
>DATHES010000225.1:0-4098 GCA_035318465.1 Polyangiaceae bacterium | reverse complement strand
CGCGAGCTTGGGGCCGCTGTCGGAGCGCGTCGGTTGCCCATTGGGCCAGCGCTCTTCGGCGACGACTTCGATACCGAGGCGTACGCCGATGCGGGTAGGTCCGATGCGCGGCGGCTTTCGACGAATGGCGGCGGCAATGCTGTCGCCAAGTTGGGCCCAGGCCGCCGACTGCGAGCTCGCGCCGGTGAGCTGAACGTCGACCGCACCGGAGCGAAGGACGGTAATGGAGAACGTCGCCGTGCCGAGCGCTGGGGCCATTTCCGAATAACCCGCGTCGTGCACGGCGGTGAGCACCGCGCCCGCGGGGCCGAGGCCGAGGCTCTGGTCGCGTGCTTCCAGTGCTTCGGCGAGACCGCCCGTGCTGCTGGCGGGCGCAGGTCGAAAGCCGGCGCGCTCGGACGGGTCGCGCGCGGGCGTCGCAGTGGGATCGACCCAAAGCGACCAATCGCCGGCAGCAATGCCGAGTTGAATAGGCGTCCCGGCCGAGGCAGGACCGCGCGCGCTGTCGGCCGACGGATCGAGGGCATAGCCCTCCTCGGCGGCGCCCGCTTCCGAAGGCCGCGCAGCGTTGGAGCCCTGGAGCGGACCGATGGCGACGCGATCGCTCCCGCGTTCCCGCGAGCGCGCGGAGGACATCGCCACCGCAGCGGAGGGAGTCGGCTCGCCCGGGTCGCTGGCTCGGTCGGCGGGCGATGAGGCAAGCGTGTCGACAAGCTCGATCTCGGTCTGTGCCGCCGGCGCGACATCGAGCGCGGCCGGCGCGCCGCCACGCGCCAGACGATACCCGACGAGCGCGCTCGCGGCATGCAGGACGAGCGCGGCGCCGAGCGCTATCGATAAGCGAGAGCGTGGTGGAACTCGAAACATCGCAACCACCCTGCAATCTGACCGCTCACTGGGATCCATGTCAATGTATCCAAAATGAGACAGCGTCCTCGAAAATGGGGCAAAAGGACACGGCCCCACATCGCGAGACGGCAAGAATGCAGGTGCAACGGGAATGAACGCTAAGCTGAAGGCAATGCGAACCTTCTCGCTATGGGCGCTGCTCCTGGTCGCGGCTTGTTCGAAACCGAAGCCGCCCCGCGAACCCCCCCGTGCGCAGCCCGACCTGCCCGCTGGCTACTGCACGCAGATCGAGTACAAGAACTGCCCGCCGAGGTAGTGGGCAACCGTGCTAGGGTCCGCCTCGTCAAGAGGAGGTTTTGCCATGCGTGTGGTCTTGCTCTCGGTTTCGTGCGTCGCTCTCGCCGGTCTCGTCGCATCGTGCGGCTCATCGCCCCCACCCGCGGCCGCGACGGCGCCAGCAGCGGCACCGCCCGCCGAACCGGTGCAGCCGGCAGCACCCACGGTGACGACCTCGCTCGATGCCGTCGGGCTCGATGCGTCCGCGCTCGATCGCAAGGCCGATCCTTGCCAGGACTTCTACCAATTCGCCTGCGGCGGATGGCTCGCCAAGACCGAGATCCCCGCTGACAAATCGCGCTGGAGCCGCGGCTTCAGCGAGGTCCAGGAACGCAACGAGAAAGAGCTCAAGCGCATCCTCGAGGAAGCCGCGAAGAGCACGAACGGCGACCCCATCACTCAGAAGATTGGCTCGTATTACGGCGCTTGCATGGATGAGACCGCCGTCGAGAAGGCGGGGACCAAGCCGATTCGCGGCCTCATGCTGGGAGTCAAGAAAGTGACCGACGCGAAATCACTCGCCCAGACGGTCCTCGCGCTGCACAAGGACAAGATCTGGGCGGTGTTCAGCCTGAGTGCCGAGCCCGATTTCAAGGACGCCACCAAGGTCATCGCCCATCTCGATCAGAACGGCCTCGGGCTGCCTGATCGCGACTACTACTTGAAGGACGACGACAAATCGAAGGAGATCCGCGACAAATACGTGGGCCACGTCGAGCGCATGATGAAGCTCGCTGGACTCTCGGCGAAGCAAGCGAAAGACGCCGCCAAGGACGTCATGACCGTCGAAACGGAGATTGCCAGAGTCTCCAAGACGCGCGTCGAGCGCCGCGACCCGGCCGGCATGCACAACAAGATCGACCGCGTCGGGCTCGCCAAGACGGCCGCGGATTTTCCTTGGGACGACTATTTCAAGGGGCTCGGTTACCCGGACATCCGCGACGTCAACGTAACTTCGGTTCCCTTCTTCGAAGGGATGAACAAGCTGCTCAAGTCGGTGAAGCCCGCCGCCTGGCAGAACTACCTCTCCTGGCAAATCGTGCACCAGACGGCGCGCGCATTGCCCAAGGCCTTCGTCGAAGAAGACTTCACCCTGCGCCAGGCGCTGAGCGGTCAGAAGGAAGTCGCGCCGCGCTGGAAGCGCTGTGTCGAGGCGACCGATTCCGCGCTCGGCGAGCTCTTGGCGCAGCCGTTCATCAAGACGAAGTTCGCCGGTGACAGCAAATCGGCCGCGGAATCGATGGTGTTCGAGATCAACCGACAGTTCTCGCACGACCTCGAGCAGCTCGATTGGATGGACGGTAAAACCAAGGAACGCGCAACTTCCAAGCTGAAGGCGATGGAGTACCTCATCGGCTATCCGAGCAAGTGGAAGAGCTACGACTTCGAGATCGACCCCAAGAGCTATGGCGACAACATGATCGCCGCGCACGTCTTCGAGCTAAAGCGCGATCTCGCCAAAGTCGGCAAACCCGTCGACCGGCAGGAGTGGCTCATGAGCCCGCCCACCGTCAACGCCTACTACGACCCGCAGAAGAACCACATGGTGTTTCCCGCCGGCATCCTGCAACCTCCTTTCTACAGCGCGAAAGCGAGCGTGGCGGTCAACCTGGGTGGCATCGGCATGGTCGTCGGGCACGAGCTCACGCACGGTTTCGACGACGAGGGATCCCAGTTCGCTGGCGACGGCAACCTCTCCAACTGGTGGGAACCGGAGTCGGGCCAGAAGTTCAAGGCCAAGACCCAGTGCGTCGACGATCAGTACGGCGGCTACGAGACCGTTCCTGGCGTGAAGCTGAACGGTCGGCTCACGTTGGGTGAGAACGTCGCCGACGGCGGCGGCGTGATGCTCGCTTTCCGCGCCTACCGCGAGATACGCAAGAACGCCAAAGAGGTCACGGTGGCCGACGGGTTCAACGAGGATCAGCAGTTCTTCCTCGCGGTCGGGCAAGCGTGGTGCAGCAAGCAGACCGATCAGGTCGCGCGCATGCTGGCGCAGGTCGATCCCCATTCGCCCCCCAAGTTCCGCGTCAATGGATCGCTCGCCAACCTGGCCGAGTTCTCCAAGGCTTTCTCGTGCGCGGGCGGCACGCCGATGCACGCCGCGCAAGCCTGCAAAGTGTGGTGAGAGGCTGGCTCGCATGGCCACGGGTCGGACATCGCCGGCGTAACGACCACATGGGTACTGTAAGGTAGACCGCTCTTGCGGTGATCCCTTTGGGTCTCCACCGCGCTGACCAGTGTCGCGCTTGTGACAGGCAAGGGCGGGGGCTATCGTGAGACCCTGATGTCAGGTCCGGTTCGTGCTGCCGATCTGCCCGAGAACGCGCCGCAACCCGGCGACGTTCTGGCGGGCAAGTACTGCGTTGAATCGGTGCTCGGAGTGGGCGGCATGGGGATGGTGCTGCTGGTGCGGCACATCGACCTCAGCCAGCAGATGGCCATCAAGCTGATGATGCCCGGCGTGATCCACGACGATCAGGCGGCGACCCGTTTCGTCCGTGAAGCGCGCGCCGCGGCGGCCATCCAGAGCGAGCACGTCGTGCGCATCTTCGACGTGGGCACGTTCGACTCGGGCCTTCCTTATATGGTGATGGAGCTTCTTCGCGGAGAAGACTTGAGCCAGGTGCTGGCCCGTGAAGCGCAGCTCTCCATCGAAGACGCCGTCGACTACGTGCTCCAGGCGAGCCACGCCATCGCCGAGGCGCACGCGCGCGGCATCGTGCATCGCGATCTCAAGCCTTCCAACCTGTTCGTGACGACGCGCAGCGACGGCACGGCGCTGGTCAAGGTGCTCGATTTCGGCATTTCCAAAGCGTTGAACCCCGATGTCGACGTCCCCTCGTCGGCCAACCTGACGGCGACGAGCGCCATCATGGGCTCGCCGCTCTACATGTCTCCCGAGCAGGTGCG
>DATHES010000224.1:0-8434 GCA_035318465.1 Polyangiaceae bacterium | reverse complement strand
GCTACCTCGCCAGGATTTCAAGCTCATCTTCTTGGCGGAGGTGATCGCTTCGCATTTCGGGGATGCCGATGCGGTGCGCCGTGCCATCACCAACCTCGTGCCTGCGCTGGCACCCGGGGGCTTGCTCCTCTTCAGCACTTTCCTCGCCCGCGACGGTTATAAGCCCGATCCCATGGCCCGGCAGATCTCGCAAGTCGTGTGGTCATGCATCTTCACCCGCAACGACTACGCGTTCGTTCATGAAGAATTTCCCCTCGATCGCGCCGGCGAAGACACGGTCTACGACTACGAGAAGAGCCGCATGGCTCCGGAAGACTGGCCGCCGACGGGCTGGTTCAACGAGTGGTCGCAGGGGCTCGACCTTTTCGCGCTTCCGGCCGGAAAAGCGCCCATGGACCTGCGCTGGTTGACGTACCGCAAGCGGTAGCGGGTCGCTGAACAGGCGACCGCTTCGCCACCGGATTGGTTCTCGTCGCTAATTCTCCCCCAGCCACCGGCTCCCGCCGTCGGCTCCCCCCTCATGAATGAGGGGGGCTGGGGGGAGAAACAGCAGCAACAACCTTCTCGGAGGCCTTTTTCAGCTAATAAGTCCCTACGAGCGCGGCGTGGACGGTCACGTCGGTGTGGTGCCCCGCTTCGTCGACGTCCGAAAAGTCCCAGAGCTCGGTCGAGAGCTTGGCGCGTAGACCTTGCTCGAGCGTGAACATCGTCCCCACCGTGTAACGGAGCACACTGCTCTTCTTGGCGAGCGGGCTCTCCAGGACGACGTTGCCTTCGCGGTACATGCCGTCGACGCGGCCGATGAGATCGAGCCAATTGGTCACGGGCTGCTTCAGCTCGACGTACGCTCCGTGCTTGACGAAGAAATCCCCCCCGTTGCGCGGCACCTCGTAGCGAAGAGCGGCGGCGTTGGAAGTATCGAACTGCTGGCGCCGAGCCAGGTATTCGAAGCGGAGATCAGTGCGACCCGATCGGAACGAGACGTCGGCTCCGACGATGGCATAGGAATGCTTGAGCTCGGGGTCGAATTTGCCGTATTGACCGCTCGCGCCGAAGGTAACGTCGGTGACGGGTGAGAGACGGAACGTGGTGGCGACGCGCCCGCCCACCGTGGGGCGGTTGTTGTTGTCCCAATACATCGGCGTGCGCGACTGTTGGAAATCGAGATCGAACGCCCCGGTGTCGCCCTTGAACCCGGTGATGGCGTAAATGGCGTAGTCGAGCTCGAGCGCGCTCCCGAACCAGTGGGTGCCGTTGACCTCGATGCCGTTGTCCGGAAAGGGGCTCGGCAGGACTCCTTGCCCCCATTGTTCGAAGCGAAGCATGCGCCCCATGTCGTAAGGGAGCGGCTTGTCGGTGAGGTGATGGTTGGCCGGATCGTGGCGCAGGTTGAAGGCGCCGAAGCTCGGACTGAAACGCCCGACGCGGAAGTTGAGCTCGTCGGCGACGCGGTAGTCGATGTACCCCATCGCCATCTCGAAGCCGTGACAGCCGTAGCAGGCTTTGATGTTGGCCGAAAAGTGGTCGGAGATATCGACCGCCATCTTGAGGGCCAGCTCGGTGATGAAACGGTCGACCGCGATCGGGGATGGCGTGGCTTTCGGTTGCGTGGCGAGAAAGGCGTAGTCGAGCTGCGCCGAGCCGGCGAAGTTTCGCTCGAGCCCGAGCGAGGAACGGGGGGTAAGCACCGCCATCGCGGCCGATACGACCAGGATGAGGGCGAGCAGGGGCGTCCGTTTCACCACGCATCCCCTCCATCTTGAGCCGACGGCGAAGGGACGGCCTCCGGCGCCGGCGCTGCATTGCGAGCGCGCACGGTCAACGAGTAGTAATGCAGAAACCGTTGGATGCGCGGTGATTCTTCGGGCGCGATTCCGCTTCCCGGCTGGCGCCGCATTCGTTCGACGTAATCGGCCCAATACGCGTCGTCGGTGATCCCGCTTTGAAGAGCGCGCGACAGCGCGTGACACTTCGAGCAGCGAACCGTGAAAAGGGCGTAGTCGTCGTGGACGTCGACCGGGTAGGTCGAAATGTCGACGCCCTCGAGATGCGCGTTGTCCATGTGACAACCCGGCGCACTCAGCGCAAACCACGACACGATCGAAGCGAGGCACGTGACGACACCGGCCCGCGTGGCCCTATTCGTCATCGGCTCCCTTCGCGCCTTCCCTGATCCACTTCTCCACCCATCCGATTTCTTCCGGGCTCCAGAAAGGGTTTCCGCCCTTCGGCATCTGGGCGGAAAAGCCGTAGGTGCCCTTGAGAGCCTGGAGGAGGACCGATTCCGCCGGCTTTCCGGCGACGACGATGCGGCGATTGCTCGAGCCGCCCCCTCGTCGCAGCGAGCCGAGCGTCGAGAGATCGAGTCCGCTGAGATCCAGGCCGGTGTGGTTGGCCTCGCTACGGTAGTGGCAGCTCTTGCAGCCGCGACCCGTGGGGTCCCCTTTCGACGCGCGATTCATGAGCGGCCGGATGTTGCGCGCGAAGAAGCCGTCGCCGAGGTCCGCCTCATCGGAATCGTCGGTGTCTGGCAAATCGGCGTCCGCCACGCTGACCGGTTCCACGCGCCGCGCGCCGATGTTCGGATCGAGCTCCGAGCATCCGCCGAGCAGCGCGGCGGCAAAGAGCAAGCGAGCACGGTTGCGCCATGCGCCTGTACTTCCGATTGTTTTCGACCACTTCGGTCGGAGCGTCACGCGAGCGAGCCTTATTGAGGCGAGAACGTCAGATTGATCGTGGCCGAACCGTCCCCGGTATCGACGTCACGTACCTTGACGCCGCGTGCTGCCGACTCGACACACGCGCGGAGGCCGGGGAGGTTGCCATCATCGGAGAGGGACGCTCCCACGACGTGCCCCGAAAGATCAATATCGATTTTCAAGGCGCTCTGCACCACCGCGCCCGTACCGCGCTTGACGAGGGCGGCCTTGTAGCAGCCGGCGAAGGGGGCATGGGCCACCGCCGTTCGCACCTTGATGCCGGAAATGCCCGAGCTCGTGGTGATATTGCCAATCGTCACCGAGGCGCGCCCAGGGTCGACGGCGATCGACACAGCCGCGGGGGCCGGCTCGACAGGAGCCTGAGCGCGGGGGGGGGGCGATGGGGCGGGGACCGGCATCGTTTCGACGAGGGCGGGCGGCGGTGCCCCACTCGTTTCGGCGAGGGGGGACGGTGCCGACTCGGACTCGCTCGCGGAAGCGCTGACGGGCGCGGTGGACGGCGCGGCAGGTTCGGCGGCGCGCCGGCCCGCCGAGCCCTGCGATGAGCCCGAATTGCGGCGGAGGCGCTGATCGGCCGGGCGAGAGGGTCGGGGGTTGTCGTTGACCATCGCGGGCGCCGGGGGCGGCGGCGCGGGGGGGGTGACGGCGACAGGGCTGCTCTCTTGGGGTCCCGGCGTGAGCGCGACGGTCGTGGAGTGGACCTCGGGGGAACCGAAAAGGCCGACCCCCGGTCGCTGGGCGATGACGGCGGACGCGGCGACGGTGGCAATGCCGAGGATGCCGAGGGTGACGAGGGAGACGCGACGATGCCGCCCGGTCGGACTCTCGACGGGCATCGGCGTTTCGTCGATGTCGTCCGCGTCGCTGAGATCGAGCTCGCCGGGAGCCGTCGATGTCGCAAACCGAGGTCGCGCCTGGACCGGACGCATACCATCGGTCGGCGTGGGCACGGAGAGTGCCGCAACGTGGGGAGCGCCGGCGCCCACCGCAGCCAGGACCGCGCGGCGCATTTCGCGGGCCGACTGGTACCGATCCTCGGCCTTTTTGCTCATCGCACGAAGGCAAACGGCTTCGAGCTCGGGGTGGACGTTGCGAATCGCCGAGGGCGGAACGGGGTCCTGCGAGACGTGCTGCACGGCAATGCCGAGCGGCGTGTCGGATTCGAACGGCGTTTTGCCGGTGAGCAGATGATAAAGGACGACCCCCATCGAGTAGAGATCGCTGCGCGCGTCGACATCCTCGCCCTTCGCCTGCTCGGGCGACATGTAATCGGGCGTCCCGACGATGACCCCCTCCGTCGTCTGGTGGGGAGCGAACGGGTGCGAGGCTTCGATCGCGGTCGCCAACTTGGCGATACCGAAGTCACACACCTTGACGATGTCGATGGCGTTTCCCTCGTCGTCGGTCCCGCGCAAGACGAGGATGTTCTCCGGCTTGAGGTCGCGGTGCACGATGCCGACGTCGTGCGCCTTGGCGAGGGCGGCCAGCGCCTGGGAAGTGATCTGCGCGATACGCTGATCTTCGAAAGGCCACTCCGTCTGCATGATGCTGAGGAGGTTGTCGGCCTCGACGTACTCCATCACGAGGTAGAGCAGGTCATCGTCCTTGCCGAAGTCGAGCACGCGCAGCGAATTCGGATGCTCCAGCCGCGACGCCGAGAACGCCTCGATTTTGAAGCGATCGATGAAGCTCGGGTCTTGCGCCAACGATTGATGCAGCACTTTGACTGCGACGGACTTGTCGAGCGCGATCTGGCGAGCGCGATAGATCGTTCCCATTGCGCCGGTCCCGACCACGCTCTCGATCGTGTATTTGTTCGCGAGCGTGCGACCAATCAATGGAGCGGAGTTGTCGTTCGGCATGAGCAAAGGACCACGACCCGAGCGTAACACCGCCGGGCCCGCGACTAGCCCGAAAGCTAGCTAACAATCAAGACCGGAACAAGGGACTTTCGAAATATCGATTCACAGCATGTCGTCAGGCGCTCACGTGAATTTCTGGAAGGCTTCGCATCCGGTGTCCCTTTGACGCGACCGGCACAGATTTCTGTCTAACCGATCGCGATCTGCTTCCTCCAGGGGCGAGGCGGAGTGTTAGATTGCGACGCCTCCCATGCTCCCCCTCCTGACCCAGATGTTCCCCCCCCGAGGACGAAAATGCGCCTGGGTTGCTCTTTCGATGAGTACGCTCATTGGGTGCATTCGGTTTCGAAATGATGCACCGGTCGACGCCGGTTTCGATGCCGGCAGCGCCGCTGACGTCGAGCTCGAAGCGAGTACCGCAATCGAGGGGGGGGACGTCGTCGTCATCCCTCCTCCGGTCTGCCAGGGATTCGGCCCCAATTTGCCTGGAAACGTCGCTGGCGACCTCATTTCCCTTCTCCTAGTCGATTGCCGTTTACGCCGCTATTTCACGAACCTACCGCCGGTTGCGCTCCAGAGTTTCCACGAGTGCCTGACTGCCCAAATTGGGCAGGTCATGGGATGCCGGCACCCCGATGGAGAGCCCTTCAAATATCCGACGCGCGACTCGACGGGGCGTTTTTGCCGCGACATGAAGAGCGGCCACTCGGCCCTCTCCTCGAGCGACGGAGACTTCGACGCGTTCGTCGCTGACCTTGGTGAAGCCCTCCTGAAGAACGAATTGACCGACGCCGACACGACGCGCGTCTTGACGGTATTCATGGCTACCCGCAACGATATCGTTCGGCTCAAGGACGCCGGGCCGACGATGCCCTGTGACGCACCCGACGCCGCGCCCGACGCCCCGCCTGACGCCGACTAATCATTTGACGAGTGTTGCGTCGTTGGCCTCAATCCGTTGAGAAACCTTTCAGCTTAACAAAGAGGAGGCTTCGGCGTGAACTCCCAATACGCGCTTTTTCTCATTTTCCCTTTCGCGTTCAGCGGCGCCTGCGGAGGCACCCAAGACTGCCCGCGCACGGCCCCGGCCAGCCCCGCCGCGACGCCCTTGTCTTCGGTGACCGCTCCCCCGCCGGCGGCGAGCGCCACCCCCACGGTCCAGGAGGCCAAGGCTTTCCTGGAGGGCGTCGACAAGGAGCTTCGCCGTCTCTGGGTCTCGCGCGACCGCGCGGGGTGGGTCAATCAGAACTTCATCACCGAGGACACCGAAGCGCTCTCCGCGGCGGGCGAAGAAGCTACAGCCGAGTTTGTAGGGCGGGCCACCCACGAGGGCAGTCGCTTCGAATCCCTGCCGCTGCCGGACGATCTCAAGCGTCAGCTTCACCTGCTCAAGTTGGCGCAGACGGTCCCCGCGCCTTCCGTCGGTGCGGAGCGCGCGGAGCTGGCGGCGGTCGAGACTTGGATGACGAGCACGTACGGCAAGGGCAAGTACTGCCCTCCCAGGCTCGGCGGCAAATGCCAGAACCTCGACGAGCTATCGAAGATCCTCCGCACCAGCCGCAAGTACGACGAGCTCCTGGAGGCCTGGACAGGCTGGCACTCCATCGCCCCTCCCCTGCGCGACAAGTTCGCGCGCTATGCCGAGCTCGGCAACAAAGGGGCACGCGAGATCGGCTTTGCCGATATGGGGACGCTCTGGCGATCGGGATACGACATGCCCGCCGCCGATTTCGCGGCCGACATCGAGCGACTCTGGCGCGACACGAAGCCTCTCTACGACCAGCTTCACTGCTATGTGCGCTCGCGCCTGCGCAAGAAATACGGCACGGACAAGATCGGCGAACGCGGCGCCATTCCGGCGCACCTTCTCGGCAACATGTGGGCGCAGGACTGGATCCACGTCTACGACTTGGTGGAGCCCTACCCTGGGCAGCCTTCGCTCGACGTCGGCAAGAAGCTGAAGGACAAGAAGCTCGAAGGCGCGGGCATGGTGAAGATCGGCGAGAAATTCTTCACGTCGATCGGCTTCGATCCCCTCCCCGATTCTTTCTGGAAGCGATCGCTCTTCGTTCGCCCCAAGGATCGCGACGTCGTTTGCCACGCCAGCGCGTGGGACGTGTCGTACGCGAACGACCTCAGGATCAAGATGTGCATCGAGCCGACCGAGGAGGACCTCATCACGGTCCATCACGAGCTCGGTCACGATTACTACTTCAACCAGTACTACAAGATGCCCATGCTCTTTCAGTCGGGCGCCAACGACGGTTTTCACGAGGGGATCGGCGACACCTTGGCCCTCAGCGTGACGCCCGCTTATTTAAAGAGCATCGGATTACTCGACAACATAGCGGACAACGCCAAGGCCGCCGTCAACCAGCAGCTCAAGATGGCGCTCGACAAGGTGGCTTTCTTGCCCTTCGGCCTCCTCGTCGACAAATGGCGCTGGGACGTCTTCTCCGGCAAGACGCCCAAGGAGAAGTACAACGCGGCGTGGTGGGAGCTGCGCAAGCAGTACCAGGGGGTCGCCGCGCCGGTGGCGCGCTCCGAAGCCGATTTCGATGCGGGGGCCAAGTACCACGTGCCCGCCAGCACACCTTACATGCGTTACTTCCTGGCGCGGATTTACCAGTTTCAGTTCCACCGCGCCCTCTGCAAGGCGGCGGGGCACCAGGGCTCGCTCGAGACTTGCTCGATCTACGGCAACAAGGACGCCGGGGCCAAGCTCAAGACCATGCTGGCGCTCGGCGCGAGCCGGCCGTGGCCCGAGGCCATGCGCGCCATCGCCGGAGAGACGAAAGGCGACGCCTCGGCGATGCTCGAGTACTTCGCGCCACTCGCGAAATGGCTGGAGACCGAGAATAAGAACGAGAAATGTGGATGGTAGGCTCAGCCCGTCGGGGGCACCCCTCGGCGGGCGGCGAACCCGCTTCGCTCGGCCATCGGGGCGCGACGTTGGGACGGGCGCCTTTTGTGTTTTGAGTTGGGCGTCGCGAGCAGACTCGCGGGGTCGCGCGACGGAACGGGAAAACGCCGGCTCGGTTGGCGCGGCCGGGCTCAGGGGTCGCCGCCCGCCGAGGGTGTTCCCATTGCCGAAGAGAAGGGAGCAAAGCTGCCCCCTTCTCCACGATCTTCACAGCGGCCGTTTAGTCGCAGTCGCAATGCTGGAGTGCCGGGCCGCGTGGCTGCGTGTAACCATCGCGACAATTACCCCCCCAACCCCAACTGAGGTCATCGGGAATGCCGTCCCCATTATCGTCCGTCTGGTCGAGACAGTAGTCATAGTAGATGCACAGCCGCGACCATGTTTGCAACATGGCAGGGCCTCGCGTCGGTTTATCCCGGCTCGTTTCAGGACCACACCCCATGTACGTGCTGCAATAGGGGCCGGCCGATAGCCAACCCGGCAACCCGCAGTTGGTCGTTCCGGCCGGGCACTCGCAAATATCATTGAGAAGGAGGTTGCTCTCGTTTGGTGCGCTACCCTTGGCCGACGCAGTAGGTTCTCCCTTCTCCGGGGCAGTCCGCGCTTCCCCCTGGGAGGGTGAGCGCGCGGCGGCCTCGGCTTTGCCACCCGCCGCAAGCGCCGCGGGGGATGTTGCCTGCTCATCGGGGTGGCCCCCAGCGTCGGGCGCCGCGCCGCATCCCGCGGCCGCAACGATCGTCACGAAACCAAACGTACCCGCGCAACGAAGAATGTTTTGCATACGCATGTCTCTTCTCCTCGGTTCGTATCCAGGTAAAAAAGCGTTGAATTGACGATTTGCGAATAGGCAAACATGACCGTCCTCGTATTCTCTCCTTCTCGCGATGCGCGGCCTCGCTCGCTCGATGCGCGGCCTCGCTCGGTTGCAA
>DATHES010000223.1:0-7004 GCA_035318465.1 Polyangiaceae bacterium | reverse complement strand
ACGCTGCACCGGCTCAACCGGGTGGAATACAACAACACCGTTCGCGATCTTCTTGGAACGACGCGCGCGCCTGCCGATGATTTCCCGATCGACGACCGAGGCAACGGCTTTGACAACATTGCCGATGTGCTGACGCTGTCGCCGCTCCATATCGACAACTACTACACCGCCGCAGTGGCGCTGGTGGACGAAGCCCTCACCACGGCTTCGCAGCGATCCAAGCTCGTCACCTGCGATCTGGTCGCGCAAGGCGCTGCCTGTGCGCGCACCGTGCTGGAGGCCTTCGTCCCACTGGCATGGCGCCGCCCGGTCGTGACGACGGAGGTCGATGCATTGATGGCTTCCGTCACCCTCGCCACCACGCAGAGCGACGCCGTCGAGCAGGGGCTGAAAAATGCCCTCCGCACGGTCTTGATGTCACCCAACTTCATTTTCCGCGTGGAGAACGACCCGTCTCCGACGTCGTCCACCGGCCATCCGCTCGGACAGTACGAGATCGCGTCTCGCCTTTCGTATTTCCTCTGGAGCAGCATGCCCGACGCCGACCTGTTCGCCGCTGCGAAAGCCGGAGCGCTCGGTCAGACCGGTTCGTTGCAGACGCAGGTGACGCGAATGCTGGCCAGTCCCAGGGCCGCTGCGCTCAGCGACAACTTTGCCGGCCAGTGGCTTTACACGCGGCAGATCGCGGATACCACCCCCGATCCCAAGCTCTATCCAGCGTTCGACGACAGCCTGCGGGCGGCGATGAAGCTGGAGATGGACGCGATGTTCAGGGAGGTGGTGGTCAATGGGATGGCGGCGGACAAGCTGCTCACCGCTGACTTCACGTTCGCCAACGATCGTCTGGCCAAGCACTATGGTCTCCCGGCCGTGGGGTCGGCAACACCGGTCAAGGTCAGCCTGACGGGAACGGCGCGGGGAGGAATCCTGTCGCAAGGCGGGTTCTTGACCGTGACCTCGCACCAGAACCGAACGTCGCCCACGGTTCGCGGCAAGTGGATCATGAACCAGCTCTTGTGTCTCACCGTTCCCCCTCCGCCTCCGGATGTCGATACCTCGATCGACCCGACCAAGGTGATGGGGACGCTGCGCCAGCAACTGGAGGCGCACCGCGCCAATCCTGCTTGCGCCGCGTGCCACAAACAAATGGATCCCATTGGGCTCGGGCTCGAAAACTACGACGCCATCGGCACGCATCGCACCACGGACAACGGGCTGCCTATCGATTCCAGCGGCGAATTGCCCGATGGCCGACAGTTCAACGGAGCGCAGCAACTCTCGACGTTGGTGGCATCGGACATCAACTTCGGGCGCTGCTTGGCGGAACAGCTCTACACCTACGCCTTGGGACGGGCTCCCGACACGGCGACGGCGGGACACATGGACCCCGCCGTCCTCTATGCCATCGCCCAATCCTTCCGAGGCAACAGCTACAATTTCAAAGATCTCGTCACGCAGATCGCGACGAGCCCGACGTTTTTGAACCGACGAGGCGAGCCATGAGCATCCATCGAGTCGCAGGCCGGCGCGCGTTTCTCGCAGGAGCAGCCACGATCGTCGGGCTGCCGTTCTTGGAATCGCTCGAGCTACGAACGGCGAGTGCCCAGGGTGCGCCTTCGCCTCGCCGCCTCCTTTATTACTACGTGCCGAACGGCATTCACATGGCCACGTTCAAACCGACGGCCACAGGTGCCGGCTATCCGACGCCGGCCATGTTGATGCCTCTCGAGGCGCTGAAGGGCGATTTCTCGGTCGTCACGGGACTGGAAAACACGCCGGCCAAGCCCGACGGTGCAGGCGACCACGCCTCCGGCACCTCGGGGTTCATTACGTGCGCACACGCGCTCAAGTCGGAGACGAACATCCAGCTCGGGATTTCCGCGGATCAGGTAGCTGCGAAAGCAATTGGCGCGGCGACGCGCATCACGTCCATGCAGATCGGGATGAGCGGCGGCAGCACGGCCGGAAACTGCGACAGCGGGTATGGATGCGCCTATGCACGCAACATCTCCTGGTCGGACGCGACCACGCCGCTGCCAAAGCTCGTCGATCCCGTGAAGGTGTTCGATCAGATCTTCGCCGGCGCGAACCCCACCGAATCCGCCGCGGCGGCGGCGAAACGCCGCGCCTATGACAAGAGCGTGCTCGACGGGATCACCAGTGACGCGAAGGGTCTGGGGCTCAGGTTGGGCAGAAGTGACAACGTGAAGCTCGATCAGTACCTGACCAGCGTTCGCGCGCTCGAAACGAAGCTGATGGCGATGACACCGGTCAGCCAGTGCATGCTCGGAACGAAGCCGCCGGCCACCACGGATTTCCCGACCAAGGTGACGCAGATGAGCGATCTCATGGTGCTTGCCATGCAGTGCGACGCGACGCGGATTATTTCCTTCATGCTCGGCAACGCCGGCAGCGGTCAAACGTACCCGAACCTCGGCATCGCCGGTGGACACCACGATATTTCTCATCACGCCAGCGACCCCACCAAGCTGAGCCAGCTGGCGAGCATTGGGCTGTGGGAGATGACGCAGTTCGCCTATCTGCTGAACAAGATGAAGTCCGTCCCCGAGGGCAGCTCGAACATGCTCTACAACTCGACCGTCTTTTTCTCGAGCGAGATCTCGGATGGCAACCGTCACAACCACGATGACATGCCGATCATCCTGGCCGGACACGGCGGAGGGACCCTCCAACCTGGCAAGCACGTGACGTTCCCGGCGAGCATGAAGCAGAAGGTTTCCAACCTTCTCGTCACGATGCTGGGGACCGCCGGCGTCGCCAATGCCACGGTGGGCGACAGTACGGGGCCACTCGCCGGGCTGTGACTCGCCGAGCGGGGAGCGCTGGGTTCATGTCAGTTTACCTACGCGCTCACATTCAATAGCCAGTCTTCCTTTCCGCTCGATGGATCGGGTAGAGCGCCTCGCCGCGCGAGACTCGTGTCACCGACTCCTGAAGGCGGCGCATGGCATTCCCGGAAGCCCAGCAGGGGGCGCAACCTTGCGTTGACGACGTTCGCGCTCGTGGATTGCGGTGTCGTACCGCCGGACGTGCGGTGATTCAGCGGAACCGAGAGGTGTCGGACATTAACGCTAAGGTGGTACCCGCGTTCGCCGGCGGGAGGCTTGGCCACAGGCGACATTTTGCGCGTGAACCCCTGCCTCACAATTTGCCCACGAACTTTGTTTCAGAACGAAGCACGTCCGTGTTATGAGCGCCCGAGGCGGGACTTCGTGCTCCCCAACTACTGCCTCGGAACGGAGCTCAGATGAGCCGAAGACATCGTCCACCTCGTCTGGCGGGCTTTGGCGGCTCTCGATACCGCGTGCGCTCTGATGCAGCGTAAAGGCGCGGGAGAGACGGAGAGTCGATGAAATATCGGACGATTGGGGCCTCTGCGATCTTGGTCGCTCTCTGCACACACGCGCGCGCGCAAGACGACCTGCCCTCCCCAAGCGGAAGTGCCGCGCGGGTCGATCCCGACGCCAAGGTCAAGGCCAATGACGCCCCGCCGCCACCATCCACCGCCGACGAGAGCCAGGCTCCGCAGCGCCCCGTCCTCTACGGCAAACGCGGCGACTGGTTCATCCAGCCCTATGGCTACGCGCGGCTCGATGCCATCGCCGACTCGACGCAGTCCTTCGAAGACGGCATCCAGCCCAACCTCATCGCGCGCGCCGGCACGTACAAGGGCGATCACCAGCGCTCTATCTTCACCGCCAAGGATTCACGTCTCGGCGTCTTCGTGGGCGCCCCGACGTTCGAAGGCATCAAGTCGTCCGCCACGATCGAATTCGACTTCTACGGCTTGGTCCCGACCGACGCCCGAAGGAGCGACAGCTACATTTTCGGCCCGGTCCGCCTCCGCCACGCGTTCCTCAAGCTGGAGACGAAGATCGTCGACGTCATTGCCGGCCAATACCACGACTTGTTCGGCTGGGGCAGCTACTTTTACCCGGCCACCGTGGCCTACGTGGGTGTGCCGGGTCAGATCTATCATCGCAATGCGCAGCTTCGGATCGAGAAGAAGATCCACCTGGGCGAGCTCGAGTTGATGGCCGCCGTGGCCGCCGTGCGGTCTGGCCAGAGGGACTCGGGCGTTCCGGATGGGCAGGCGGGACTCAAGATCGCCTACAAAGGCTGGGCGGGCGCGGCGATGTCGGGCTTCAACCGTCCAACCGTCGCGCCCATTTCCATCGGCGTCTCCGGTATCTACCGTCGCTTCGAAGTGCCGGCCTTCCGCAGCGAGCCGGGTTCGGAAGCCGTGAAGACCTCCGGCAATGGTCTGGCGGTGTCGGCGCTGCTGCCGGTCATTCCCATCAAGACGATCGAAGATCGAAGCAACGCGCTGACCCTGACTGCTGAATACAGCATTGGCACCGGGATCGCCGACATGTACACGGGCATGGACGGTGGCTCGCGCTTTCCCCTCCTCCCCAACCCGAGCTTGGCCGCACCCGCCGTTCAGTACGCTACGAACATCGACCCCGGTCTCGTCACGTTCGACCGGACCTTCGAGCTGAAAAGTATCAACTGGAAGGCTGTCGTCGCCGGGCTTCAGTACTATCTGCCGGTCGGCGGGGGCCGCGTTTGGATCGCCGGCATTTACTCGCGCGCCCAGTCCGACAACCTCAAGACGCTCACGCCCGCCCCCAGCTGGGGCGGTATCTTCACCAACATGGAGTACATCGACGTGAACTTGGGCATCGATATCACGCCGTCCGTCGTCCTCGGGCTCTCGTTCCAAACGGTCAAGCAAACCTTCGGCGACGTGTCGGCGCCCACCCCCGTGTTCGGCCAAATAGCCGGCTCCACGCTGGGAATCCCGACCGTGGCCGGTACCGGTGGTGTGGCCGCCAGCGCGCGCAACAACCGCGGCCAGGTCAGCATGGCGCTTTTCTTCTGATGATGGCGGAGGCTCGAATCATGATCAGAAAGACGACCACATCCTCACCTCGGAGCTCCGGGCGGCACGGGCCGTCGAGATGGCGCGGCGGCGCCCGCGCCATCGCCGTGTGCGGGCTCTACGCCGCACTCACGACCGGCTGCGAGCAGAAGGTGCTCTGCCCTGCGCTCGACAGTTGTGGCGGACCGCTGCCCGTGGGCGATTGGATCCTCGCCCCGGGGCATCCCTCTTGCTCGGAAGACATGTACGTTCCGCCCACCGACACACGCCTGGTGCAGGCCGATCTTCCTCCTGGCAGAACCCCTCCCCCCGAGCCGGCCTTGTTCGATTGGTGTCTCCTCCTGGTCACCGGCCCGGGAGCCAACATCCAAGTGAAACCACCCCGTTTCTATTACGAAGACGGCCCCGTCGGCGCCGCCGCGGTTCAATACGATGCCAATGGTCATTTCTCCGCGGGCATCACCCGAACCGGAACCTACACGCTCGACTTTCCCGCCTATTGCATGCGTGCCTTCGGCGCGATGGACGGCAAACCCGCCGATCCCGTGAACGATCCGAACGGCCCGCCCGCCAACGTCTGCAAACAGCTCGAGGTGCCGCTGCGAGCGTCAGGGCTCGGTGAGGGCTCTTATCGCAACACCACCTGCGAGCCCAATCCCGTTGACCTTGGGGGTTGCCTGTGCGCTTTCGACGTCACCGAAACGGGAGGCCCCTCGGGCTCCTTCCAGCCGATGGACGGCAACACCCTCCTTCACTTGCCCGGCTCGAATTTCCCGCAGAAGGTCACGTATTGCAACAAGGGCGACCGTCTCGAGCTCACTGGAGCCAATGGCGCCTACCTGTTCGATGTACGCGGGCTGCGCACGTTCGATCTCGTCCGAGCGCCGCCGCCGCCCCCGTGAGCTGACTCTCGCACCTATTGGGCGATCGGTATCTCATCTCGCAGGATGACGCTTCGGAACTCGGTATCGATCTGCTCGACAGTAACGTCCAGTTTCGATGTGTCGCTCGTTGGTCGAGCCGATTCCAAGGCGAGCGTGTCGAGACCCGATGCGGGCCGCGCGATTGCCAGCGTGAAAGGTTCGCTGGCGCGGGGCGCAGTGCCTCGCGGTGCCGCCGATATGGGTCGGCCGTTCGCGGTCGGCACACCGGCGCGTTCTTCCCCGAGACCGAGCGGGTCGAACAACGCGCGGAAGGCTGTCGGAACGCGCTCGATCTTCTCTCGCAACTCGGACTTCGTCACGTAAATCTCCTCGCGGCGTCCTCCGCGGACCAAACGCTTGAGTACGAGCTCGGTTGTCGATGGCGATCGTACGGCGATATCGCGAACCACGGGCGCGATGGCCTGAACGAGCCGTTCGGCCAACAGGATAGGTGCGTCATGGTCACGAAGAAGGCAGTCGTCCAGGCTCGCTTGCAGCAGAGCCTTGCGATGAACCGTCAACTCTTGCGCCGAAGCCTCGAGCTTCTCCAACAGCGCGAGCAGGTTGTCGGCCTCCGCTTGGTCGACTTCGAAAGGGGGGTCGGCTGATCCGCCGCGCTCCGCCACGCGCACCAGGGTCACGCGCGGCTCTTCGCCGCTCATCAGTATGTCGAAACCCGGACCGGTCCCGTCCGCGGAGGCGCGCAGCGTGACGGAGGTCTCCTTGCCACGAAGATCGAGCTCGATGACGTGGAGCTTTTCCAAACGATGGGTTCGCATCTTGAACTGCTTGTGCAACCACCCGCCCACCTCGGGTATCTGGACCTCGAGATGGTCGAGGATGCGATCGATGCGGATGACGTGACCGAACAGATGCGAGGAAGGGACGTCGAGCTCGATGGTCGCTGTAACGCCGAGAGGCGTTACGGTGTGCAATCGCGCTGCGTACGGTTCACCTGCGCGTGACCTCAGATGCAGGCTTGCGCTGCTGCTGGGCAAGTCGTGCCGGAGTAGAAGCGCCTCGAGCGCCTTGACGCAGTTCTCGCGCTCGCCGGCCCGCGCAACCTCGAGCTTCGCCTCCTCGATCTCCAAAGCAGAGTTCAGCCCTTGGACCTCGCTCCTTATGTGATCGTTCGTCGAGCGGATGACGGCCAGCGCGCAGCGCCCAGCGGGACC
>DATHES010000222.1:0-5426 GCA_035318465.1 Polyangiaceae bacterium | reverse complement strand
GGGCGCCAGAACGGAATCTTCGGCGGCATCTCCACGGAGATCGACTTCCTTTACGGCCACAACTACGGCCTCGGCCTCCCCTGCGTCGATAATTATTTCCCCACCTGCGGTCACATCGGGACCGGTGCACTCGGTCCCGGAACCGCCCCGGGTTTCATCTACGCGACCCCTTCCCTCGCCGGCCTCAAGTTCCGCGGAGGTTTCTACGACCCCGTGCGTCTGCTCGGCGGCTGGGAGCGTGTTTCGTATGTACGCCCCGAGGGAGCGCTTTTGTTCGAGCAGCGGTTTTCGCCGGCGTTCCTGCTGAAGGCGCAGGTCGAGGGGATGTACCAGCCCATGGCGATCTTGGGGGCCGACAGGACGGACGCGGTCTGGGGCGTCTCGGGGGGCGCGCGCCTCGAGGCAGGCCCCTTGCGTCTCGGCGCTTCTGCGTTTCACGGAAAGGGCCTTGGCGTCTACGTGGCCCTGCAAAATTCGGGGTCGATGTTCAATCAGACAACCAAGAACTTTCGAACGTTCACCGGCGTCTACGCGCAGAGCGCCCTGGTGTTCGGTCCTCTGCAAGTGTCTCTGGGCGCGGGCAGAGTGCTCGACAGCCAGCTCGAGGAAGACAAGATCGATGCGAGCACCAGCGGGCTGAAGAGCCAGTTGGGGGCCTCGCTCGCGGTCTACTACCGCTTGACGGACAACCTCGTCATCGGCGCCGACTACTTTCGTTTCCAAACGGATTGGTGGGGCGCGCCCAACTCGACGCTCGACGACATGGGCAATATCGCGATTCTGCCGGGTCCGCCGTTGACCCCTGAAAAGCAGGTCATTCACTTCATCAACACGGGTGCGACGTTCCACTGGTAACCCGCTTCGACGCTGGGACGGTTTTTTGTGGACTGAGGTCAATTTTCTCGAGGTGATCGCGTGAACATCCTGAACAAACTCAAGTCGAACGGCGCGTGCCTCGGGCTATGGGTGGCCGGCTCTGTGCTCTGGAGCCGCAACGCTGCAGCGGAGGTGACGCTCTTCGAAAAGGATAACTGGACCTTTTCCTTCGACGGGCGTGTCAACGCGTTCTTGACCGTCGGTCAAGGAAACGATTTTCCTTTGCCGATGCCGCAGGCGGACGGAGGCATGAGCACGCACACCGTCATGGGTCGCAACTCGCCACGACCGGGCCAAGGGGTTGGCGATGTGGGCTGGCCGAGCGCCTACCAGCAAGACGTCGACAACAAATACTTTGCCATGCGCATCCGCAGCGGCATGTACGGCAACATCCTCGGCTTTGCCTTGACGAAGAAAATCAACGAGACCACCACCATCAGGGGTTACGTATCGGTCTGGTCCACCATCGAATCGCTCGGGCGAGACAAATGGTTTCCCATCATCGCCGAAGCGCGCGAAGGCTATTTGACCGCAGCCGGCACGTGGGGAAGTGTGACCGCGGGCCGCATGCTGGGGCGCGTCGGGCGCACGTCGTACGAGATCGATACCATGTACGGGCACGGCTACGGCGTCGGTCTCCCGTGCACCGATAGCCTTGGGCCCGCGTGCGGTCACATCGGAACGGGCGTCCTCCACCCCGGTTATTCGGCAGGGATCTCCTACTCGTCGCCCAGCCTGAGCGGCCTGCAAATCCACGCCGGCGTGTACGATCCCATCGTTTTTTCCCCCAGCTCCCCCGACGACTGGTCGCACGCATCCTTCGTGCGTCCCGAAGGGGCCATCACCTTCGACACGCCGCTGGGAGAGACGGGCAAGCTCAAGATCGGCGTGGAAGGGCTCTATCAGCCCATCGGGCGCATCAAGACCGACTTGATGACGATGGAAAAAACGAACGAGAAGAGCGCCGTTTGGGGAGCGTCCGGCGGAGCCCGCGTCGAGCTGGGACCCGCGCGTATCGGCTTGTCAGGCTTCCGCGGAAAGGGCCTCGGCCTCGGCTACGCGCTGCAAAGGTCCGTGGCAATCGCCGACAATGATTCAGGAGCCGCCCCCCCGGGCGGTGTCACCTACGAGCTTCGCACGTTCACCGGCTTCTATGGACAGCTCGCTTTCGTCTTTGGTGACTTCCAGATCGGGGCAGGCTACGGCAAGGGCATGGTCGATCAGCTGGAGATCGACAAGTCGAACGCCGCGCTCAGCGTGATTCAGTCGCAGACCGGCATTTCGGCCTCTGCGTACTACCACGTCACCGACAGCGTCGTTCTCGGGCTCGACTATTTCCGTTACACGGCCAACTGGTATGGCGCACCCCTCGTGGACATGACCACCATGCAGCCGACCGGCAAGCTCCCCGGCGAGCAACAGAACTTGAACTTCGTGAGCGCCGGTGTGACCTATCACTGGTAGAGCGGATCTTTGGTAACAGAAGATTTTTCCTGTAGCCAAGACGCCGTCGAACCCTTGCTTGGCAGACCGTCCATTGTAGGCCAGTCAACCGGTTGATTCTGGCCGCTGATTCGATAGGATACTCACGCCGGGTGCACATGGCGCAAGGCAGCGGCAGGATGAACCCATGCCTTCCCATGCTCCGTTGCGAGCCCCTTTTCTTATCGGCGTCTTTTGCCTCGCTGCCGCGTGCAGCGCCACGCCAGGTCCCGGTCCAGGCACGGGTGGGCAAGCCGCAGGCATGGGCGGATCGAACACGCCGACGGCTGGCGCCGGAGGAGCGGGCACAGGCGGAGCGGTAACTGGAGGAGCCGGCGGCAGCGCGGGCGCCCCTGGAGGCAATGCGGGAGCGGGCAACACCGGCGGCACGCTCGACGCGGGCACGGGTCGCGGAGGTGCTGCGGGCGTGGATGCTGGTGGGCGAGCCGGCGCGAGTGGATCGAGCACCGCCGGCGGCGGTGGAACGAGTGGCAGTAGCGGCGCTGCTGGCAGTAGCGGCGCTAGTGGCAATACCGACGGCGGTGGGGGCAATCTCGACGGCGGTGGCAATACCGACAGCGGTGGCAGGGATGGCACCGGCGGGAGCGTCGACGCCGGCGGCACGGGTGGCAGCGGCGGCGCAGACGGTGGGCCGGACGACGATCGCTGCGGCGTGGCCAACCTCGATCCGACGAATCCTCCCCGAGCGACGACCGTGTCCGGCAACCTCGGCACGCACGATCCGTCCCTCATCTTCGCGCACGGCCAGTACTACTTATTTCAAACAGGTGGCAGCCAAGGGCTCGCCGCGAAAACTTCTGCCGATCTCCTCGCGTGGTCGGCAGCGCCGGCCGTCTTGAGCCCGAATCCCGCGTGGGTGTCTTCCCAAGTGGCGGGAGCGACGAATCTTTGGGCGCCCGACATCTCCTATTTCGGAGGCGTTTATCATCTTTATTATTCGGCTTCGACGTTTGGCAGCAACCACTCGTGCATTGGCCACGCGACTCGAGCCGCCCTCAACGCCGGAAGCTGGGCCGACCAAGGGTCGGTGGTCTGCTCCAATGCTTCGGCAACGAGCGACAACTGGAACGCCATCGATCCCAACGTGATCGTCGATCTGGCCGGAACTCCGTGGCTCGCTTTCGGAAGCTTCTGGGGCGGTTTGAAAATGATCGAGCTCACCCAGGCGGGCGCGAGGGCGAACCAGACGATCCAGTCGATCGCGGCACGCCCCAACAACGGAGGCGCCCTCGAGGCGCCCTTCATCGTGCGCCGCTGTGGCTATTACTATTTGTTCGTTTCCTTCGACCGTTGTTGCGACGGAGCCGACAGTACCTACAAGATCGCGGTCGGGCGTTCCACGTCGGTGACCGGACCCTACAGCGATCGCGCCGGTGCGGCCATGATGCAAGGGGGCGGCACGCTCCTCGTGCAAGGCCTGGCCGCGAGTCAGAGCGGCTGGCACGGCCCTGGCCACAATGCGGTCATCTTCACCGGAGCGGCGGCGTACAACGTGTATCACGCGTATGCCGACAATGGCGCTTCATCCTTGCGCGTCTCGAGCCTGGCGTGGGACACTGAGGGGTGGCCGGTTTCAGGCGGTCCGTAGCGACGTCGAGCATGCAAGCGCTCATCGGCATCGTAGCTTCGATCGCCGTCGCGCTGGGGGCGTGCGACCCACATGTTGTCGACGCGGTCGAGCGGTTGTGCACCGGTGTTTCACAACCGACCGGCTGTGATGCCGCCATGGGCGGGACCGCTTCCGGCGATGCGGGCCGCGATACGACCGCGGGCGACGCCCATGACGCGGCCGTCATCCCCGAAGCAGCCGTCACCGACGCGAGGGGAGGCGAACCGGTCGATGTCGAGGGAGGCTTCCCCCGAGTCGGACTCATCCACCGCTACAGGTTCGAAGGTTTCGGCACGGACGCGATCGATTCGGTGGGAGGACCCTCGGGAAACGGGAGAATCATCAATAGCTCGCTCACGGGCAGCGGCGCGGTCGTGCTCGCCGGCGGTCGAAGCGGCCAATACGTCGAGCTGCCGAGGTTTCTCTTGCGCGACCTCACCAGCGTTACCTTCGAGGCTTGGGTCAATTGGAACGGATATCTCGACACGACTGGCAGTCCGATGAGGTGGCAACGCCTCTTCGATTTCGGCCAAGGGTTGACCAGCTTACCTGGCGAGCAAGCTCCTTCGGGTAGCACCGCCACGAGTTACTTTTTCCTCACGCCAAGGACCGAACCAAGAACGGCGGCCGAGGTACGCGATGGGCTCGTGCGATTGCGGGTCGCCTACCAAAGGCCGAACTCTCCGCAGTCGGTGGACTTCGAGACCCAAGCGAATCATACGGCCGCGCTTCCGAGCGGCGTGGAGTGCCACCTTGCGGTCGCCGTCGATGACCAGACCCACGCCATCTCTCTGTTCTTGAATGGCAACCGCGTGGCGGTGAGCCCTCCCGACATGCAGAACGTGGATCTCCGCTACGTATACGACGTCAACAACTGGCTCGGGCGTTCGCAATTCGCGGTCGACGACGGGTTTGCCGGAAGCATTTCCGAATTTCGCATCTATTCGGTCGCGCTGACGCCCGATCAGGTCCGCGCCAGCTACGACGCAGGCAAGGACGCGATCTTCTAGCGCCCCACGTGGCATTCCAGCCCAATTGATACTTTCTGCCGATCATCCATTACAATTACGCCCCGAGCCGCCGACGACGCACAACACTGCACTTCGTCAGTTAAACCGGTTGAATAGCCATTTTAAACCGGTTGAAATGAAATCGTCAGCGATGTAAAGTGCCTTCGCTTTTCGCGGTTCACCCCGGAGACACCGGCATGCCTACGCGGAGTCGTCTTCTTCTTCTACGAGGGCAAGCATTGACGGTCGTCGCGGCGATCGTCGGGGCAGCCGCTTGCACCGGGGAGTTGGGAGACAGCGGAAGCGGCTCGGGGCGGAGCGGCACTCGCGGAACCGGAGCGGGTGGAGCAACGGGCAGCGGCACTGGCGGGGAGGCCGGCGGAGGATCAGGCGCCACGGGCGTGGGCGGCTCGGGCGCGGGCGGCTCG
>DATHES010000221.1:0-87434 GCA_035318465.1 Polyangiaceae bacterium | reverse complement strand
CCTGGAGATAGCGACATCATAGTTTGCACAGGGCCTGCCTGGGGCGCCGCAAACGCACGACAGCGACGCGAGAACGGTCTTGAACGAATTGTCACTGGGTGGGTAACTGCAGACACAGCCGGAGTCGGTCGTAACCTCGGGGTAGCCTGCTCTGGCGTCGCCGTCGAAGACCGGTGTCTCGAGCTCGCACCCGGCCAAGGAAAACGCGCTGAGAATCGCAAGCACGATCCAACGTTCTGCATTTCTCTCCGTGCTTGGCGTCATCATCGAGTGAAGAGCAAGCATCCGACGTGTCCAATCGTTCAGCGCCTCGGCGTCGCCGGGTGGTGACAGACGTCCAACTCGTACTAGCATACCCCGCCATGCCTGCTTGGATCGGTACGTCGGGGTTCAGTTACAAGGAATGGAAGAAGAATTTCTATCCCGCCGATCTTCCCGCCGCGCGCTTTCTCTCGTATTACGCCACGCGTCTCAACGGCGTGGAAATCGATTCCACGTTCTATCGTATGCCGACCGAAAAATCGCTCGACGCCTGGCGGGAAGCCACGCCCGAGCACTTTCGTTTTGCCATCAAGGCATCGCAGAGGATCACGCACCGAGAGCGCCTGGTCGTCCCATCGGACTCGCTCCGGTACTTGCTGGAGGCGTTGCCGCGGCTCGGCGACAGGCTCGGCGTCGTTCTTTATCAGTTGCCCCCCAACTTCAAACGCGACCTTGGACGCCTGGAAGGCTTTCTCGCCGCGCTGCCCGGATCGCCGCGCAGCGCGTTCGAGTTCCGCCACCTTTCGTGGTTCGACGACGACACCTACCGCTTGCTCGAGAAGCATGGCGCTGCCTTGTGCATCAACGACAACGACGAGTTCGATTGTCCGGTGAAGATCACCGCCGGGCATACTTACATCCGCCTCCGGCGGGACGGCTACACGCCCGAGCAGCGCGCCGCTTGGAAGGAACGGATCAGCGCGTTCTCGCGCGACGGCATCGATGTGCTGGCTTTCATCAAGCACAAAGACAATCCCGACGCGCCGCTCATCGCGCTCGATTTCGCCGAGGGGCTCGCGCCGGCAAAGGCCGCGGAACCTGCCCCGGTGTAGGCAGTGACGAGGGTCGGCGCTTCTTGCGCCAACTCGCACGCTGCGACGTTGCCTTGTACAATTGCGCAATGGTGACATCGCTTCGCGCTTACGTCGCGTCAGGTTTGTCTACACGCTGGGCGCGCATCGCCGCTCTCGTCCTCGCGCTCGGAACTGCGCCCGCCAGTGCGCGCGCCGATACGGTGACGATCGAAGAAGGCGCGGTGCTCAAGATCACGCGCGATGCCGTTCTCAACGGCGTCTCGCTCCCCAAGGGCACGGAGCTCAAGATCGCCGCTATCAAGAAGGACAATGCCGGTGAGAACAACCGCTTCGACCTGCAGCGCATGGACGGCGACAAGAAGATCTTCAAGGCGATCACACTCGAGGCTCTCACCGCCCTGACGGCAGCGTCCGGCGCCGGATCATCGGGCGCCGATCGCACCGCCGTGTTCAAGGTAGCCGCGCAGATCCCCATCGTGCGCGAGCTTTCACTGGGGGGCGTCGTCTTCCAGCGAGGTTCGACACTGCAAATCGACAAAGTCGAAAAGGACAAGACGGGCCGCCCCGCCAAGCTCGATCTGCGTGAAACGAGCGGCGCCAAGCGACTGATGCGTGGGGTAACGGTCGAGCAACTCCTGGCCGCGCTGTCCCCCGACGACGTCACCTGGCCCGACGGGTCCGTCGGGCGTACCCTCCAGCTCGGCGCCGAGTTCAAATTCGGTGGCGTCGTCTTTCCCAAGGCAACGCGGTTCGTGGTCACCCGCGTGGAGACCGAGCCCAAAAAGGGCGAAGTGGTCCGCGTCGACCTACGGGAAATCGAGGGCGAGAAGCGCGAGCTCGCCAGCGTGCCGGTCGCGATCCTCAAGCAGAACGGCGCCCTCGGTACGGCCGAGGGCGCCGCCAAATAACTGCGGCGCGAGGAGACGGTCGGCGGCTCGTCACCGCCGACCCTCCTGGCGAGCACGCCGACTACGCCGAAGTCCGCATGCCAGGCGCCACCGGAGTCACGGGCAAGGGCGCGCCGGGCTCGAGCGCGGGCGCCGGCGCGTCGAGCGGCTCGAGGGCGGCGGCGATCACCTGACTCATGTCGTCGGCGAGGATGAACTCCATCGCGTCGCGCGCCTCCTTCGGTACATCGTCGATGTCGCGCGCGTTCTTCTGCGGAAGAATGACGCGCGTGATCCCCGCCCGATGCGCGGCCAGGACCTTGGCCTTGATTCCGCCCACCGGCAGAACGCGCCCTCGCAGCGTGCATTCGCCGGTCATGGCCGTGTCGGAACGCACGCGACGCCCGGACAAGAGCGATGTCAGCGCGGTGAACATCGTCACGCCGGCGGACGGCCCGTCTTTCGGAACGCCGCCAGCGGGGACGTGAATGTGGAGGTCCTGGGTTTCCAGCGATTCGACGTTCACGCCGAGCTCCTCGGCGTGGCTGCGCACGTAAGAGAGCGCCGCCTTGGCCGACTCTTTCATGATATCGCCGAGCTGCCCGGTGATCTCGACGCGCCCTTTGCCGGGCATGCGCGACGTCTCGATGAAGAGGATGTCTCCGCCCACCGGCGTCCACGCCAAACCGGTCGCCACTCCCGGCACGCTGGTACGTTCCGCAACCTCGCTGAAGAACCGCACCTTGCCGAGATAGCGATGCAAGTCGTCCACGCCGACGTGCAGCTCGTGCGTCTTGCCGTCGTGAGCGCGCGCGATCTCGAGCGCCAAGGCCCGGCACAGCTTGAGGAACTCACGGTTCAGCTGCCTGACCCCCGCTTCGCGCGTGTAGTCGCGGACGATGGCCGCCAGCGCGTCATCGGTCAGCGTCAAGGTGCCGGTGGGGATGGCGTGCGCCTTCAGCTGTTTGGGGATGAGGTGGTGGCGCGCGATGCGCTGCTTCTCGTCCGCCGTGTAGCCGGGCAGCTCGATGATCTCCAGACGGTCACGCAGCGGAGGCGACAACGTCGAGATATCGTTGGCCGTGCAGAGGAACAGCACCTCCGACAGATCGAAGGGGATCTCCAGGTAGTGGTCGGTGAAACTCTTGTTCTGCTCGGGGTCGAGCACCTCGAGCAGCGCCGCTTCCGGCGAGCCCATCCACCCCGTACCGAGCTTGTCGACCTCGTCGAGCAGCACGATCGGATTTCGGACCTTGGCCTTCTTCATGGCGTGGAGCAGTCGCCCCGGCAGCGCTCCCACGTACGTTCGCCGGTGCCCGCGGATTTCCGCTTCGTCGCGCACGCCGCCGAGCGAGATGCGCACCAGGGGACGTCCGGTCGCATCGGCGACGGATTGTCCGAGCGACGTTTTGCCAACGCCGGGAGGGCCGACGAGGCAGAGGATGCTCCCGTGCGTTTGACCGGCGAGCTTGAGCACCGCCATATGCTCGAGGATCCGCTTTTTCACTTCCTCGAGTCCGAAGTGGTCCGCATCGAGCTTGGCCGCAATCTCGATGAGATCGTCTTTTGCATCGGCCTTGGCGCTCCAGGGCAGCTCCGCGATCCACTCCAGGTAGGTGCGGATGACGCTGTACTCGGCCTGCTGTGGGTTCAGCCCTTCCAGCCGCGCGAACTCGCGATCGGCCACCGCTCGTGCTTCCTCCGAGAGTCCCGCCTTGTCGAGACGGCTGCGCAGGCCGCCGAGCTCGCCGTCCTCTTTGCCGTCACCGAGCTCGCGGTGAATCGCCTTGAGTTGCTCGCGCAGGATGGCCTCGCGCTGTCCGCGTCCGATCTCCTGGCGCACGTCGGCGTCGATCTTCTGCTTGGCCTCGGCCACGGCCTTGGCTTCGGTCAGCAGCTTTGCCACCAGGCGCAGCCGCGCCGGGACATCGGTCTCCTGCAGAACCAAGAGCTCTTTCTCGGTACCGAGACCGAGGGTCGATGCGACCTGATCGGCGAAGAGGCCGGGCTCGGCGGCGGACAACGCCACCTGGGCGAGCGCGCCTCCACTGTTGCCGACCAGCTCTTGCACGCGCTCGCGCAGAGAGTCGGCCAAGAGCCGCGCATCTTGCGTGTCCTCGTTCTGCTCGTCGATGACCGTCGCTTCGGCGAGCCAGAAGGTCCCGTCGACGGAGACGTTGGTCAGCTTGAAGCGGTTCAGCGCTTCGAGCGACAAGCGGTACTCGCCACCGGGAAGCCGGGCGATGTCGACGACCCGCACGTAGGTACCCACGTCATAGAGATCGGTGCGGCCGGGATCGGCGATCTTGTGATCCTTCTGGGTCACCGTGCCGATGACGTCGCCGGCGTGCAGCGATTCGACCAAGGCCACCGAGCGCTTGCGCCCGACGGGGAGCGTGATCACCGTGCCGGGGAAGAGTGCGCCGGTCCGCAAAGGCAAGAGAGGAAACGGGGACGTAGGCGCGCTTGCGCCGCCGCGCAGCTGGCTCATCGAAGACTCCTTCTCGGGGCTTTGCCCCGTGTCACGCGCCCGGCGGCAACGGATTTACCGGGAGGCGAGTGAACCGTAGTGAACGAAACCTAATTCCGTTCACGGGGCCGTCAAGGGCTGCCCCCGGCCAAGGACGCTCTGGCCGACGACCGCGGCCCTCCTGGGCGCGTCCCCCAGTCAGGCGCTGTCGAATCACTCGCTCGGCACGCTATCGGACGAGCAAGCCGCGAAGTACGAGCTCGTGCATGGCGCGAAGTGCATCACGCACATCGTCGCGTGGAAGCTCGAAGAGTTGTGGCGGCGAGAAAACGGCATAAGCGCGGACGAGCGTGCGCGCGGCCGCAGTTGGCTTGGGCGCGACGAGCTTTCCGGCTCGCGCGCCGTCGCGCAGAAGTCCGGCCAAGAGCTCCGTCTCTTCCTCGAGGAAGCGCGCTTGCGCGGCCATGACCGCCGCGCTCACGCAATGGACGAGCTCGCAAGCGTGCGTCCCTTCTTCTGCGTAGCGCAGGAGCACCGACGTTCGCGCGTCGAAAATGCTCTTCAGCCTTGCGGCAAAAGAGCCTTCGCTCCCCGCGGCGCGCCGCATGGCATCGATCACCTGCCGATGCCGCGCCGCGGAGAGCGCCTGCACGATGGCGTCCTTCGAGGAAAACTCGAGGTAGACGCTTCCCACGGCCACGCCCGCTTCGCGCGCGAGATCGGCCATCGTCGTCCTGGCGGCTCCCTGTTGCGCGAATAGCTTCTCGGCAGCGCGAAGGATTTGCTCGCGCCTCGGTGCGTCGCTCATGGTCGGCCGCCTATCGCGCCGCGAGCTCGTACCACCAGCGCTTGAACCTCGCCCCGCGCGCGCTCGGCGAGGGCCCGAACACCGGCGCCCGCGGCAGAGAAGGGGGCACCCACCGCCACCGCGACGCGAATCGACGAGCTTTGCACGAGCCGCTTCATGTGATCGCCCACCGGTTCATCGCCATAGACGGCGTCGGGCGTCTCGTAGGCAATGCCTGCCGGCGTGACGAGCCCCTTCTCGCGGGCGACGGCAATGAAGGCTCCGGCCTGGAACTCGCGCACCTCGTCGCCGCGAAACGTCGTCCCCTCCGGGAAAACGCAGACCGTGATGCCGCGGCGCAGCCGTTCGCGCATGCTCTGCACGGCCGCCGCGCCGCTTGCAGGGTCTTCGCGATCGACGAAGAGCGTGCCCGCTCGGCGCGCCATCACGCCGATGGCGGGCCAATGGGCCATGTCCCCTCGCGCCAAGAGATGACCGCCGAACAGATGGAGCATCAGAAGGATGTCCACGGTGGACCTATGGTTGGCGACGACCAGGCGAGGTGCGCCTGTTTTTTCGAGGGCCCCGGGCCTGGCGTCGACCTTCAAGTCGACGTGGAGCACGCGGAGAAGCGATCGCGCCCAGCCGCGTACGTAGGCGTCGAGTCGGCCGTCACTGACGGGCCTGACCCGGTGCTCGACCATGAGCGCCGCAAGCATCGCTCCGGAAACCCCGCCCATCGCTGCTGCCCGCAGGGGCGCCCTCAACATGACGATCGACTAGCACTACTCTGTCTGATTCTCGCTGTCAGATCGATCCTCCTTGCCGATCCTCGCCCACTCGGCCCCCTGACTGGCGCCCTCGCGACAGCCGATCGCCGCGAAGCCAGCTGAGGTAGACTCTGCCGATCCGATGGCGCTTCCCGAACGCGCCGAGCGCCGCCCAGGCTTCAGTGTTCTTCGCCTCGGTGCCGCCGCGGTGCCGGAGCTTGAATTCCGCAACCTCGGGCGCATGCTCCTGCATGCCGCCGTGGTCGGTGCCGTGACCGGCCTGGTGGGGTCGCTGTTTTTCGTTGCCCTGGAGGTCGTGCAGCGTCTCTTGCTCGAGGACCTGGCCGGGTATCGGCCCCTCAAGGCGCATGGCGAAGTGCTCATGCCGTCGCTGGACCCGACCGAATTTCGCCCTTGGCTGTTGGTGTTGGTCCCGGCGGCGGGGGCGCTTCTCGGCGGCGTGATCACCAGCTTGTTTGCCCCAGAAGCCCTCGGCGGCGGTGGCGACGCGATGCTGCACGCCTTCCACCATCACGGCGGGGTCGTGCGCCGCCGCGTCGTCGGCATCAAGACGCTCGCTTCGATCCTTACACTCGGGGCCGGCGGCTCGGGCGGCCGCGAGGGGCCCACCATGCAGATTGGAGGCGCGATCGGCTCCACGGTGGGGCGCTACCTCCGCGTGAGCACACGTGAACGGCGAATCCTCCTCATTGCAGGAATGGCCGGGGGCATGGCGGCCGTCTTTCGCACGCCGCTCGGCGCGGCGCTGCTGGCCGTGGAGGTCCTCTACCGCGATGACTTCGAATCCGACGCGCTCATTCCGGCTCTCTTGGCGAGCGTCGTTGCGTATTCGGTCTTCATCTCGCTGCTGGGCGAATCGACACTCTTCGCGCATGCCCCGGCGTACCCCTTCGTGCCGGCGCATCTCCCCTGGTACGCGATCATGGCGCTGCTCATTGCGTTCTTGGCGAGCGTCTTTCTCTCCTTGCTGCAACACGTTCGAAGTGTCACGGCCAAGCTGCCCCTTCCGGGCTGGGCCAAACCGGGTCTCGGCGGTCTCGCCCTCGGTCTCTTCGCGACGCCGGTCGTCATGTTGATGGGGCCCCACATCGGGCAGGCGGGGCAGGGGGTCGGAATCTTCGGCGGTGGATACGGCGCGGCTCAGGTCGCCATCGTCGGCGCCTCTTGGATTCCGGAAGGATGGCGCGGCGTGCAGTTGCTGCTCGGGGTGGGACTCGTCAAGATCGTGGCCACGTCGCTGACGGTTGGAAGCGGCGGGAGCGCGGGTGATTTCGGACCTTCCCTCGTGATGGGGGGACTCTTCGGCGGCGCCTTCGGTCGAGCCCTCCAAATTCTGCTGCAGGACCCTCGCATCGACCCTGGCGCTTTCGCGCTCGTGGGGATGGGAACCTTCTATGGCGGCATCGCTCACGTCCCCATTTCCTCCCTGGTCATGGTGTGCGAGCTGGCGGGCAGCTACGACCTGCTCGTGCCCCTCATGCTCGCCGAAGGGGTCGCGTTCATCGCGCTGCGCAAACGGTCGCTTTACGGCGCGCAGCTCCCGAGCAAGCGCGAGTCGCCCGCTCACCGGCATGATCTCGTCTTCCATGCCCTGGAAGCGATGCGGGCCGCAGACGTCGTCGTTCGTGATCGCCCCTACGTCTCTTTCGAGCTCGCCACGCCTGCCCAGCAGGTGATTCATCACCTCGCCGAGAGCTCGTGGCAGGACGTCTTTCCAGTCGTCGACAAGAATGGCGCCATGGTGGGGATGATTCAGGCCGAGTTGCTGCGGACCTTTGCCAGTCAGCCCGACTTCGAGAAGGTCACCGTGGCTGCCGATCTGATGCAGCCCCCCTTGTCGGTTCCCATGTCCCAGAACCTGCACGAGGCTATCGATCAGATGCTGCGGCACAGCCTGCGGGAGATCCCCGTTATTGACGAGTCCGGCAAGATCGTCGGGTTCCTCGACGAAACGGACATCACGCGCGCGTACCTCGCGGCCACGACCCCGACGCCCAGCGAGAGATGACATTCTTGTCAGGCCGTGGCGCGATCCGTGCCGGCCCGCGCGGTCCGGAGCTTGGCCCCCCTCGGGGCGGCGGGTCCGGCCAAAGTTTGGGGGGCCCGATTGCGAACCTGGTTGCAGAAGGCTGAGCTCTTCCGCATGCTGCACCAACGGGCGTGGCGTGTACGAGCGCATGCAGGCACGGGTGATGCATTCAACGTCGTTTTATGCGGGTGAGACTCATGGACTGGGAACAGAATGACTACATCCTCATTATCGAGGATGACGAAGGGCTCGGCGAAGGTCTGACCGAGGTGCTGCAGGACAACGGGCATCGCGTCGTCACGTTCGAAGACGGGCGGATGGCACTCGACTATCTCCGGCAAAAGAGCATCTTGCCGAGGCTCATCCTGCTCGACTCCGCCCGGCCGCAGACGAAAAGCCGCGAATTTCTCGCTGAGCGTCGAAAAGATGCACGGATCGCGACCATTCCCGTGGTCGGGATTTCCGGGGACGAGACCAGCCAAGACCTGCCCGTCTCGTCGAGTCTCGCGCAGATGCTCACCAGGCCCGTCTCGCGCGACGCCGTGCTCGGCGTGGTGCAGCGCTGGGTGCCCGTCGAGGCCTAGTTCATTTGCACGCGCTCGCGTGGACGCACCATGAACGAGCACCGGTCGGCGTTCTCGCCCTGTTTCTCGGCGTGGGCGCTCCTTGGCTCGTGGGTGTGCTGGCAGGAGGCGCACTCGGGTGCGATCGAGAAGAGAAGCAGGCCACGAGGGCCGCAACCGTCACCGAGGGGCGAACAGACTCCGAAAGGTTGTTGCACGCGGACGCGGACACGCTGAAGCGATCGGACGCAGACGGCGCGGCGCCCGCGGCGATGAACGTGACGCGTCCGGCGGTCGCCAGCGCATCCGCGCCGCAGCCGAAACGCACGCCGCCGTCCGAGAAGCAACCCGATCCGTCGAACCAAACGCGCCCGCCGCTCACGAGCGAGGACCTCGAGCAGCGCGCTGCCCATTTGCTCGACGCCATCGCGAGAAACGATCCCGCGACGGGCGACGACTTCTTCTTCCCCAAGGCACCCTTCCTTCCTTTGAAGGACGTGGGTGATCCTGCCCGCTACTTCGACCAGCTGCTGGCCACCTACCACCGCGACATCGGTTCCTTGCATGCCGAGCGCAAGGACTGGACGGGCGTCGCGTTCGTCTCGTTCGAGCTCGGCACGACGCCGACCTGGGTGATGCCCGGCAAGGAGTACAACAAGATCGGCTATTTTCGGACATTCGGCGGCAAGCTTCGCTACCGCATCGGCGAGAAAGTGAAAGAGCTCGCCGTCAGCACCATCATCTCCTGGGATGGGCGCTGGTACGTGACCCACCTCTCGCCGATCCGGCATTGAGACACGCGCGATGCGTCGTGCGCCGCGTCCCTTCAACCGCGCACGGCGGTCCGCACGAACTGCTCGATCGCGACGAGCACGCGGGCGTCGGAATCGGACTGTTTCTCACCGGCCGCACGGAGTGCCGTGGCGCTGACCGTCAAAGAATGATCTCCCCCCTCGACGAGGTGCAACGTCGAAGGGGCCTGCATCTTGGCCCGCACCCTCTCCAGTAGATCGACCGGGCAGAGCGCATCGCGCGTGCCCTGCACGAACAGGATGGGAACCCGCAGCGCGAGTAAGACTTCGTCCCGCACCGCCCCCTGCTTGCCTGGCGACTTGAGCGGGTAGCCGAGACAGATGAGCGCACGGACGGAAGGCTCCTCGAGCGCGAGGTGGCAGCCCACGCGCGAGCCCATCGATTTGCCGGCCAAGACCGCGGGACCAGCATGCTGGGCGCTCGCCGCGGTCAGGGCTTCACGATGAGCGGCTATCAGTAGGGGGAGGCGGTCGGGAGCGCGGCGCCGCTCGCGCATGTAAGGGTAGTCGAAAGCGACGGTGGGCCCGAGCGTCGCGAGCCGCTTCTTCCAGGCCACCATCCAAGGGGAGCTCGAAGGGGCGCCAGCGCCGTGCGCGAAGAGAAAGAGGGGGTGATCGCTCGGGGATGTGGCCGCCGTCATCGCGCTAACCGTACTTCCTCGGGGTCTTCTTGCCACCCTTCCTCGGCAGAGCCGCTCAGCGTTTGCCACGCAGCAAGGTGAGCGCGATCGCCTTCACGATGGCCCACGTTTCGCGCAAGATGGCCCACTGGAGCCGCTCCATCCGCGGCTCGTCGCACACGAACTCGTCGAAAGCGTTGGTGGGTTTGCGGCAGGCGTTGGAGACGATGACCGGTTCGTTGCAGAGGAATCCTTCGACGACGGTGTCGGCGCGGCGGCAGAAGTCGAGGCCAAAGGGCCCCGCGATGGGGGGCGGGCCCTCTGAAGCGCTACCGCCGTCAGGCTCGTCAGCGTGCGGCGCGGCTGCCGCCACCCGATGAGCTCGCTCTGCCACGCACGCTGCCTCGTGTGTTTCGTCGCAGGTGAACGTCTCGGATTCCGCGCGGGAAGATTCGGTGCAGGAGGCGTCGTCGCGCAGCCAGCGCGCGCCGCTCGAAACGGGTTGGGTCATGAAATCTGCTTGTGGAGAAAACGGTTCGGGTGGCCCAAAGCCCCCATCGGCGTCCGCGTCGCCGGGTTGCGCGCCAATCGCGCCGTCCGCGACTCGCCTTTGGGCTCACGTCGATCGCTCGGCATTTTCTCGGTAGCGCCAATGTCGGTCGCGGTCAGCCGCCGAAAAAATGATTGCCATCCCTATAGGTCTTTCGAAACCCGCCGAGTAATCATCTTTGCTACGGGCAAGACGAGAAGACGAGTCGAGCGCCTTCTCTCGCCGAAAAAGTCCGCTATTTGAAGCCGCTCTACGCGTGAAAACCATGTGGGTCGATCGGCGATAAGCGCGCCATCGATCGGTAAACTGCTCTCATCATCATCGCGTTATAATGGCAAACGGACAATCCATGTTCATCGACGAGGCAATCAGGTGAGCATCTTTTCACGCCTCTTCAACAAGACCGGCGAGGGTGACGGCAAAGAACCTTCGGGCGAAGAAGAGGCGGGCGCCTCGGACAAGCGCGAGGAGAAGCGGACGCGCAATTCCAAATCTCCTGGCGGCGAGGGCAAGAGCGGGACGATGCGTCCCGTTGCTCCGTCGCTGCAGATCAATCCACCCGTCGCCGAGCGTGACGCATCGGCCGGACCCGTCGTGCAGGTAGGCGACGGAAAGGTGGGACCGCGCGCGGGCGTTTCTTCGGACAAGTCCGCATCGAGCGTTTCGCGTGGTGCAGGCGGCAAGGATGCGGCAGCGCAGGCCGATCCGGCCAAAGCGCGCGCGGTGGGCAAGCAAACGCAGAAACTCGGCAGCCACGTGTCGGCGCCCGCCTATGCGGCTCCGCCGGCGGGCACTTCGTCGCGACGTTCGTCGCGTCCGCCGAAACCCGACACCAGTACGGCAGCGGTCGGTGGGGGATCACGCACGACCGGTGCGGGCGCCAAGCCCGCGCTGGACCTGAGCACCGGCAAGGGGGTGCCCCGCTCGCCTTTGCCGCTCAACCTCGAAGGTCAGAATGGCCCTCTCACGCTCGACCTCGGCTCGTCGTCGATGCACGGCGAAGCGAACTTCAAGAACTTCAAATTCCAAGGTGCTCCCATGAATCCGCAACCGCAGCAGCCCGCGCAGGCCCGACCCAGCACGATCCACGAGCCCGAGGTTGACCAATCGTGGAGCCTTCCACCGGCGCCCCGTCAAGAGCCCGACGCGACGAACAAGCCTCTCAGCGATCTCGACGAGGCGTTCGGCGCCATCGTCGACTCCGCCAACGGCACGCGTCGTTCGATGAGGCCGTCGGCGTCGCCGCCGCCGAGCGCGTCGATTGCCGAGGTTCGCGACCTCTTCAGCTCTCTCGCTGCCAACCACATGCAGCAGGTCCGCGACTTCATGATCGGCGTGCGCTGGGGTGAAGCGCCGCGCGATTGGATCCCCATTTGTGAACCGGCCGTGGCGTCGTTGCTGCGCGCCGCCAAAGAGATGGACCTCGGCGATCTCGCCACCGGGTTGGAGGCGTATCGCGAGGCGCTCCGCCGCGCGGCCGACGCCACGGGAACGACCATCGCCGGCTCTACCCGCGACGGGCTCATCGCCGCTTACGGCAAGCTGTCCGATCTGATGCCGGAGGCCTTCGGGCTCGACGGCGAACGCGGGCGCCGCGAGGCCATCATCGTGCACGCGCTTTTGCAGCAAGTCCCCGAAGTGCGCAAGATCACCATCGACAAAATCTACGCGGCTGGCCTCGCCAGTCTCGACAACTTGTTTCTCGCCAAGCCCGACGAGATCGCCGCCACCACCGGGATGAGCGAGAGCCTGGCCACCCGCATCGTGGAGAAGGTGCAGCGCTACCGGCAAGAGATTGCCTCGCTCACCGATGCCACCCGTGCGGCGGAGAAGAACCACCTCGCCAAGCTCGCCACCGAGTTGCGCGAGCTGCACCAGCAGTTCGAGTCGGTTGCCTCGGCCTGGTCCGACGACGGGCACGCCAGGAAGAAGCATCTCCGGCAGGCGCGCGCCGTGGCCCTTCTGCAGGTCAAGGTTCTCTTGGCGAGGCTGGGAGAGGTCGATCGCCTCGCCCAGCTCGAGCGGCTTCCGTTCGAGCGCAAGATCGAACAACTCGAAGGATATCTCCAAGAAGCAAACGGCCAGAAGTCAGCCGTTACCTAGCGCATCGTTCCCATCTCATGTGGAGGATCGTGTTCCCATGGCCGATTTCACAGCTGACGACATTCTGAAGAAAGTTCGCAAAGGCGAAAAAGTCGAGCGGGCGGATCTTCGTGGCGTGGACCTCTCCAAGGCGCTCCTCGAAGGCGCGCGTTTCGGTCGTTCGGACCTCGATGGCGCCAATCTGGAGGGCGCACGGCTCAAAGGCGCCAACTTCAAGAATGCGAGCTTGCGCGAGACTTACTTGGCGGGCGCCGACCTCAGCCAGGCCAACCTCGACAACGCCGATCTCGAGGGGGCCAATCTCGAGCGTGCGGTACTCACGGGCGCGAACCTGAGCCGGGCCAACCTGGAAGGCGCCAACCTTACCGGCGCCAATCTCGTGGGCGCCAAGCTCACCTACGCGCAGATGGAATCGGCGTCGCTCGGCGGAGCCGACCTCTCCACGGCCATCGTGACGCACGCCGAGCTCGAGGAGTGCGATCTCAGCGGTGCCAAGCTGAGGAAGGCCGACCTTTCCAGCTCGAATCTGAAAGGCGCCAACATCGAAGAGGCGGATTTCACGGACGCCACGCTGGCCAATGCGCAGCTCGAAGGCACGCGCGCGAGCCGCGCCAAATTCATCAAGGCGTCACTCCTCAAGGCCAACCTCACCTCCGCCGTATTGCATCGGGCCGATCTCACCTCGGTCGACGCGCGCGACGCCAATTTGACCCGTACGGATCTTACTGGCGCGACGCTCACCGGGGCGAGAGTGGCCGGCGTGATTTCGGGAGGCGCGATACTCACCGACATCAAAGCCGATTGGCTCGACGCCAGCGCCGAAGGTGATGGCTCGCGCCGCGTGGTGGCGGAAAAAGTCACCGCGGTTCTCGGCAAGGAAGGACCCATCGAACCGACCGAAGGCGTGGCCAATCGCCGCTACTTCGGGCGGGGGGACGTCCTCCGCAATGCCACCTTGGAGTTCGATGCTGGTGCGTTCGTCGAGATCGAGAGCCTTTTCGAACAGTGCTCGATCTCGCTCGGCAAGGGAACGGAGCTCATCGTCGGTAAGGCCGGCGTGCTCTCCGACTGTCAGATCAAAGGCGGTGGAAACATCACCATCAATGGTCATTTCTTCGAAAGAAAGAGCCCCGGCATCGTCGGTGCCGATCAGGTCGTCGTGAGTTCGGGCGGAGCCTTGGTGGGCGCCGTCGAGCAGCCAGCCACCTCCACGCGGTTTGCGTTCGAACCCGGGTGCAAGCTGCGGATGAAGATTTTGCAATCAAAGCAGGCCAATGGCCAAGGCAGGAGAGATTAAATGGACAACCTCAAGAGTGGGGACGCGGGCGGCAAGAAAACCCTTGTAGAGGAGGGAACCTCATTCAAGGGGTCGCTTTCCTCGACCTGCCCGGTCGTGGTCAAAGGACGAGTCGAAGGAGACGTTTCCGCTCCCTCGCTGCAAGTCAGCGCCAGCGGCGCGGTGCACGGCAAAGTCAAAGTCGGGGAGATGCAGTCGCACGGTGAGCTCTCCGGCGAATTCGATGCCGAGACCGTTCAACTCTCCGGCAGCGTGAAGGACAACACCATCGTCCGCGCCCGGTCGCTCGAGGTGAAGCTCGCCCCCACCAACGGCAAGCTGCAGGTCGTCTTCGGTGAATGCACGCTCGACGTGGGGGAGGCGCCGTCCAAAGAGGCCGCCATCAATCCGCCCAAGAATCAGTCCGAGAAAACCGCTGTCGCCAAGGCCAACGGCGCCTCGGTCCCGCCGCCCGCGGCCGAGGCCGGGCACCGCAATGGCAGCGTGCCCCCTCCGGGTCGCATGGAGGATCCTGGAAACAAAGACGCCATGCAGGCGCTCGGCGCCGAGAGCCTCAGCGAGGCTGCAGAGCCCGGACGAAAACCCAAGCGGTAGTCGATGTCCCGCTCGTCTTCCCCGACGACGTCGGCCCCCCTGGTCGCCGTCGTCACCGGCGGAACGGGAGCGCTCGGCGCGGCGGTCGCGCGACGCTTCGCCGCGGCGGCCTACGACGTGCACGTGACCACGTCGCACGAGTTGAAACCGCCCGGCTATGCAGGATCGGGGCGCGCTCACGTCGTCGATCTGTTGCAGCTCGAAGCGGTCCGCGCGTTCGCGCAGCAATTCGATGGCGTCCATGCGCTGGTCCTCTGCGCCGGTGGGTTCGCCGAGTCGCGACTCGACGCCCTCTCCAGCCGCGACATCGACGCCATGCTCGACGTCAATTTCAAGACCGCGGTTCACACCCTGGCCGCCTTCGCCGAAAAGCTCGTGCGGGGCGCGGCCGCGGTGCTGGTCGGATCGCAAGCTTACGAGGGGGCTGCCGGGATGGCATCCTATGCAGCGTCCAAAGCGGCCGTGGTGAGCCTGACGCAGAGCGCGTCGTTGGAATGGAAGTCCCGCGGCGTACGCGTGAATGCCGTGCTCCCCGATGTCATCGATACCCCCGCCAATCGACGGACCATGCCGGCGGCTGACGTGACCCGCTGGGCCAAGCCGGAGGACGTCGCCGAGACCATCGTGTGGCTCTGCTCTCCCGCGGCCAGCGTCGTGTCCGGCAACGCCATCAAAGTCGGCGTCTAGCGCCCTCCTTTCGCCTCAACGCACGATGATGTTCGGTCGCGGTGGGACGGCCATGCCGCTGCCGATGTGGAAGCTCGGGTGGGGGGGCTGGTTGTAAGCGACGTTCTGCCACGCGATCGCGACCCGGTATTGCGGATCGTGCATCAAGGTGAAGATGCGGCGCGTCGTCACCGCCGTCGTCGTGTAGAGGCGCAGCGCCGAGCTGTTCGTCTCTCGCCAGATGATCTCCTCGCGCCAGTCGCCGAAGAGATCGGCGGTCAAGGTCGGGTTCGACTTGGTGCCGTTGTTCTGGCTGCACTCGGAGCACGCCTGCAAGGAGCCGCCGCCGTACTTGGTGATGGTCGTGCCGTCCTCGAGCTCGCGCGATTCATCTGCGTCCCACCAAATGACGAAATTGATGGAAGCCGGCGCCGCGCCGACGTTCTTGCCCGTCGCGGTGTCGAGCAGCGGCGTTCCTCCCGCCGCCCACATCTCTGCGCCCGGGTTATCGGGCGAGACGTCCGCCGCCACGGCGCGTCCGGTGTCTTGCCCAGCGACGATGGGACCCTCCGTGATGATGGCGCACGTGTTCGGATCGCGAAGATGGTAGGTCGGGTGGGTGCCGTCTTCGTTGGGCATGAATGCCTCGAGCCCAGGTCGCGAGGGAATGAAGTCGCTCACGTGGAGCGCGTCGCCATGATTGTAGCCGGTGGAGCACTTCCCCTTGCCGTCGTGATCGATGGCCATTGCCCCGTAAATGATCTCCTGCCCCAAATCGTCGTCGATATTGGCGACCGACAAGTTATGGGACCCTTGCCCACGGTAAGACTTGCCTGCGGCGTCGCTGGGCGTCGTGTCGCTGTCGAATTTCCAGAGTTGGCTGAGCTGACCGCCGCGGAAGTTCCACGCCGTCAACGTGGTGCGCGTGTAATAGCCGCGCGCCATGACGAGGCTCGCGTACCCCGTGTCGTCGAGGTAGGCCGCGGTCGCCAAAAACCGGTCGACGCGGTTGCCGTAGTCGTCCCCCCACGCGCTCACCGTCCCGCGCGGCACGTCGAAGGCGACGGTCGCCACCTCGGCGCCGGTCTCCCCGTTGAAGACCGTCAAATATTCGGGGCCGGTCAAGATGAAGCCGGTGCGCCCGCCCGTATTGCTGACGGAGCGATAGTCGGCGTTGTCGTCGTCAGTCGCGGCGGGGCCGAGCTTCAAGAGTTGTCCGGTGCCGTCTTGCGTCCCGGGCGCCGTCTTCACGGCCATCTCCGCCTTCCCGTCGCCGTCGAAGTCGTAGACGATGAACTGCGTGTAGTGCGCGCCGGCGCGGATGTTCCGACCGAGATCGATGCGATAGAGACGCGTCCCGTCGAGCTTGTAGGCGTCGATGTAGACGTTGCCCGTGCACCCCGCTTGCGAATTGTCCTTGGCGTTGGACGGATCCCACTTGATGAAAATTTCATATTGCCCGTCGCCATCCACGTCACCGACGCTGCCGTCGTTGGCGCTGTACGTGTAGGCCTCGTTGGCCGTCGCGCACTGCGGCGATCCGGGCGTCGTTCCGGCGGGAGGAACTTGGAGCGGGATGCGCAAGTAGTTCTGCGCCCAGGGTGTCACGCTCTCCGATGCTGCTTGCTCGACGCCGCTCTTGACGGCGCGCACCGAATAGGACGACGTCGCGGTGCCGGCGGTGTCGCGATAGTTGGTGCTGTCGGTGACCGTCGCGACCTTGGTGCCGTCGCGGTAGATGTTGTAGGCGATGGCACTCGGATCGGCCGGGTCGTGCTCGTCGCCGAACATGCGCCACCCCACGTAGATCCCGCCGGAGGCGACGACGGCGACGACGCCGCGGTTGAGCCGTTCGACGCGATAGAAGCCGCCGCCCGCGTCGGTGGGCGGGGGACGCGTTACATCGGCGCTGCCGTCGACCGTGGGACCTGCGCCCGCGCTGCCGTCGCGCGAAATGTCAGGGCCGGCGTCGCGCGCGGCGTCGATCGCGCCGGAGCCGGCGCTCCCCGCGGCGCCACCGGCACCCGAGCCACCGGTGCCGGAACCCGCGCTGCCCCCTTGGCCTGCACTGCCGCCGGTCGCTCCCCCGTTGCCACCGGCTGCGCCGCCCGATCCCGTCGTCCCACCTTCCGGCGATGCGCCACCCGTGCCACCCCCGGTGCCACCCGTGCTGCCCGCGCCGCCGCCCGTATTCGTTCCGGTTGTCCGGCTGTCGTCACCGCCGCAGCGGGCCATCGATAGGGCCGCCGTCACAATCAAAGCGGCCGTCGCCGACCTGGTCAACGTTGGCCATGTGCAGATCGTCACTTGTGCCATCCATTTCAGCGGTGACCGCATAATTCTTTTGGGTCTACAATTCGTCGGGTGAGCCCCCCACTCATGGTTAGAGGTACGTGGGGCTCCTGGGGACGGCTCATGAAAATGACGCAACGAGGCGATGCTTCCGACGCGCGCGCGATCATCGCGCGCACGGTAAAAACCGCAGCTTGGGCAGCGATTTTCTTCGGTTGGTGTTCGTGCGGCGGTTCCGCGCCCGAGGCGAAAAGCAGCCCGCAGCCGCCGGCCGAGACTTCCGCGACGTCACCCGCTGCGGCTCCCACTTCCGGGGGGTCGTCATTGCCGAGCTCCGATCTCTCCGACAACACGGGCGTGGCCTTCCGCGCCGATTTCTCCTCCCCCGAGCTCGGACAACCGTGGAACGTCTTCGGCGCGCAGAGCGGCAATCGCCAGATCAAAGGAGGGCCCGACGGTCTGTGGGTGAAGATCGCGCAAGCGGAGAAGTCCTGGGACGCGGTCGGCGCGCGTACGGCGAAGGTCAAGGTCGATGGTGATTTCGATCTGCGCGGTCGCTTCCGCGACTTTTCCGCGCGCGGCAACGGTTCGGCGAAGCTCATCGTGGTCGACGCCGCCACCACCAAGGGAGAGGCAGCATACGTGGAGCGCATTCAGATCGACGGCAAGAACCTCTTCAAGTTCGGCGGCGACGCGGGGGGCTCGCTCGAGAACTGGGGGTTCGCTCCGACCGACGTCGATCGCGGCGACCTGCGCCTCGTGCGTCAGGGAAGCACCTTGCATGCGTACACCCGGCCCGACGAGCGTTCGTCGTGGACCGAGTTTGCGCCCCCTCAACCCGCGCCGAAAACAATGCCCCGCGTGGTGAAATTCGGCGTGAAGCTCTCCTCGGAAACGAATTTGTCGGCGCAAGTGCGGTGGATCGACCTCACCATGAACGGCCAGGTCATTCGCACCGAGTGAAGCCCGGCGCGGCCACGGGCGCGCGGCCCGCAAGGTTCAGCGTTTGCGCGGTGGGGTGCCCTCTTTGGCCACGAACTCTTCGTACGTCCCCTTGAAGTCGACGAGCCCCTTGGGGGTGAAGGCGAAGAGCCGCGTCGCGAAGGACTCGATGAGATCGCGGTCGTGCGTCACGACGAAGGCTGTCCCTTCGTAGCGCATCAAGGCGTCGCCGAGGGCCACGATGGACTCGAGGTCCAGGTGGTTGGTCGGCTCGTCGAGAACGAGCACGTTGTCCTTGGTAAGCATCAGTTTGGCGAAGATGAGGCGCACCGCTTCGCCTCCGGAGAGGGCGTCGGTCGGCTTCTTTCCCTCGTCCCCCTTGAAGAGCATCTTCCCGAGCAGGCCACGGATGTCCTGCTGTGCGGCGGTGTTGTCGAAGGAGTACAGCCAGTCGGAAACGGTGGTGCCGTTGGCGATCCCTTCTCGATGATCCTGCGCCAGATAGCCGGGTTTGGCTTCGTGGCCCCACGCGATCTGGCCGGCGTCGGGGGCAATCTCGGAGACGAGCATGCGACAAAGCGTTGTCTTGCCGACGCCGCTGCGTCCGATGATGCCCACCTTCTCGCCTTTGGTGACGAGTGCGGAGAAACCTTCGCAAACCGTGATGCCGGGCCAACGCTTGGTGATGCCGTCGAGGGTGAGCGTCTGCTTGCCAGACGGTTTCTTGACGAGAAACTGGATGAACGGTCGCTCGATGTTCGACTTTTTCAAGTCGCTCAAGGCAAGCTTTTCGATCTGCTTCTTGCGGCTCTGCACCTGCGATGCGCGCGTGCCCGCCGCGAAGCGCGCCACGAAGTCGCTGAGCTGCTCGATCTTCTTCTGTCGCTCCGCGTTTTCCTGCTCGACCTTGCCGCGCACCTGGCTTTTGGCGACGACCATGTCGTCGTAGCCGCCGGTGTAGGTGATGATCGTTTCGTAGTCGATGTCGGCGATGTGCGTGCAGATCTCGTTGAGGAAGTGGCGATCGTGGGAAATCGTCACGAGAACGCCCTCGTAGCTCGACAAGAACTTCTCGAGCCAGCGAATGCCGTCGATGTCGAGATTGTTGGTCGGCTCGTCGAGCAGCAGCGCCTCGGGGCGGCCGAAGAGCGCCTGCGCCAAGAGGACCCGGAGCTTGTACCCGCCGGCGAGCTCCTTCATGAGCTTGCCTTGCTCTTCCTCGGCGATGCCGAGCCCGGACAGGAGCTGCGCCGCGTCGGCCTCGGCGGTGTAGCCGTCTTCCTCGGCGACCGTGCATTCCAGCTCGCCCAGCCGCTCGCCTTCCTTGTCGGTCAGGTGGGCCCGCGCGAGGAGTTTTTCCTTCTCTTGCATCGCCGCCCAGAGCTTCTTGTTGCCCATGATGACGACGGACAGGACCTGCATGTCCTCGTAGGCGTACTGATCCTGCCGGAGCATCGACGTTTTTTCGGGGCGTGCCAGGTCCCCATTGTCGGCTTCCAGATCACCCGAGAGGATCTTGAGGAATGTCGATTTGCCGGCCCCGTTCGGGCCGGTGAGACCATAACGCCGACGCTCGGTGAAGTTCACCGTGACGTTTTCGAAAAGGCGCTTCGATCCGTAGGATTTGCTGACAGCGACGACCTGGATGGACGACATGACGCGGGCTAGGTAGCAGAGAAGGTCAATGCCGGGTAGGGCTTCGCATGGCCTTGGCACCGGAGACCGAGGGGGGCGGGTCGCGCGGTGGCAGCGCAAGGACCAGTGATTCGATGATCGGAAGCCCCTGCGAGATCGCGTGCTTGGCTCGGATCTCGTCGAACGGGCCCGGAAAGACGACGACCAGTACATAGATGGCCGCGAACGATCGCGCAATCAACGCAAACGACGGTTCGATCAGGGTCCGATTGAGGTGGCCGCCCCGGTGGAGCATCACCATCTCCTGCATCGATCGCACCACCTGGATGGCTCGCCGGATGGCGAAATGGCGCGCCCAGCGGTCGCAGACCGTCTTGGCCAGTTCTTCCCGGGCGCTCAGCGTCTGCGGATCGAGCGCGCCGAGGACGTCGCCATGGGTCCGTTTCTCCCCGGCGTGGTTCCAGGCGAGGACGAACTGGATGAGCCGCTCGTTGGCGAGGCAGGGCTCCACTTCGAGTCCAGTGGCGAGCACGGCGCGCTGAACGCCCCCCAGATCGGTGGGGTCGGCCATGGCCAAGAGCAGCCCGGCGCCAACACCGAAGAGCGGTACGAAACGGTGCGCTTCGCAGACCTCGCGCGGGATGAGCATCATCGCGCGCGGGTCGATGGCGAGCGCCTCGAACGCGCGGATGCCGAGCTCGCGGGCGCGATCGATGAGGTCCGATCGCCGCGCGGAGGGGCTTTGCCGATCGATGCGAATGACGTTGTCCGGCTCACGCGCCGGCTCTTCCTCGATGATCTCGGGCAACTCGAGGGAGGCGCCGCCCCAGATGGCGGGCGAGTTGGCGTCGATGACGACGGCGTCGAGCGCGCCCGCTCGCCCCACCAGCGCCGCGAGCTCGTGATGCAGGGCGTGGGCCTTGTTCAGCGTATGGTGCGGCTCGCCCGCTGCCGACAGGGTGGAGGCGAAAGCGCGGACGAGCATCTCCAGCCGGCGCCGCGCGCTGTCGGGATTGGCGGGGCGATCCTCGAACGACACCGCCATCACGTGCCCCGTGGGCAGCTCGCAGGCGAGCATCTGCTCGGAAGCCGGCGGTACCTCACCTTCGCCCAGAATTCGGACATCCTTGGCGGCCAGGCTCCGTTTCACGACGTCCAAGAACTCCGAAATCGGAGGCACGCCCATCGGCTGATTGTGCCTGAAACCGATGCCGTTACAAGCGAAGGCGCTCCTTCGAGTCAGTGGCGCCTCGTAGAAGCGCCTTCATGCCTCCCCTCGAGCGGTGGGCCGCCTCCGGCCGTCGGGGGCGTCGGCGGGTTCTCCCGCTACTCGGCCGGCTGACAGGATATCGACTGGTTCCAGAGCTGCAGGACGGGCGCGAAGGTCCGATCGGGCGAAGCGAAGAGATGCGCCCGGAGCCTCATCACCTTGCTCGTGCGGGCCCGCAGGTTGGCTCGGAGTGTCTCGTCGACGACCGTCCCTCCCACCTGGGTATCGGGCGTCCCCGAGCGGGCCGAAACGGGCTGACCAGCGAGGGCGACCGGTCCGGGGGGGTCGGAAAACTGGAGAGGATCGATGGGCGCGGCCGCCAGCTCCGCGACCGAGGATGCCACCGCGACGTCGTAGTCGATGTGCGAGTCGCCCGGCGTCGAAGCGTTCCAGGCAAAGAAGCTCCAATAGGGCACGGCGCCGCTCGTGCACGCGTCGGTGGTGTCGTAGTCGCGGATGAACCAGGCGTCGCTGCGCGCGGCTTGGCTTCCGCCGTCTCCGGGTGCGAGCGTCAAGCCGGCGTCCGTGCCGAGCAGACCGCCACTCGTGCTGAGCGTCTCGTCAGGCGTATCGGCATATTGACGGCAGTAGGGGTCGCACGGGTTGCCGGTGCACGGCGTCGCCCGACCGATACCGAGGACATGGCGCGCCGTGGCGATGGTTTCGGTCGCTTTGCCGTCGGGGATGCATTCCCCCCACGTACCCCTCGCGCAGACCATCTGGCCGGAAACGCAGGTGGTCTGCTTTCCGACTTGGGCCGAAACCTTGCCGCAGCTCTGGCGCGCGCCCTCCGCCGCGCATTGGCACCCCGGCGCGTCGTGCATGCACACGAAGCATTCGTTGGTGACCGTCGCACGGGTGTCGTCACAATCGGGCCCGCGTCCGCAGTGCTGTCCGAATCCATCGCCGTCCTGGTCGATGCATTCCCGCGGCGGCCCTGGTCCACCACCCCAGTCGTCACCCATCGCCGGGGGCATTGTCTCTGATGTGCAGCCCATCCAAAGAGCGGCCCACGAGGCGACGAGAAGGGCGCCGGGCTTCATGGCTCGATACCCGAATCACCGAGCAAACCCGGCGCGTAGACCTGCGATGCCTTGCCCGAAAGCTCGAGGGGCCACGCGCTGCGGGCAACGCCCCGCAACGTCTCGGTCGGCGGCCCCATGAGCGCCTCCACCGTCGAGCCGTGGAAGGCCAAGGTTCCCGCGCGAATCGGGACGAGAAGCCTCGCTTTCTCGACGGTCAGGGAGCCGCAGCCTACCGACAGCGATCCGTCGAGCGCAATCGCCCCGATGGGCAGCGATACGGACGTGGCCGGCGTGACCAGCCGGAGCTCGAAATCGGCGGCGATGAAGGCCATGTGGAGCGATCGATTGGAAGCGAGGGTAAAAGGTACCTCGGCATGGACCCCGGCAAAGCCGACGCCGGCTCCCGCATCGCTTGGTCCGAGTGCACCCACCGATGCGACCCAACCGAGCAGGTTCGTATCGTTGACGCCATAGAAGGCGAGCAAGAGGGCGCCCGCCGTGTTCGACGCCGCGCGCTCGATATTGTAAGCGGCCGCGAAATCGGGGGGCGTCGCGCCGCCGGCGAGAAGGCGATTGCTCCCGAGGGCGGTGAAGTTGTTGGCGCACGCGGCTCCGCCGGAGCTCCCTTCCGGGTGAATGATGACGAGGGGCGTATGGGGCGCGACGTCGAAAGAACCGCTTTCGACGTTCGCGTCCCCGACCACCGCCCCGCCCGAACCGCCGCTTCCCCCGCGGCTTGCTCCGTCGTCCGGGCTTCCCGCGCCAGCGCCTCCGCTACCGCCGGCGCCGCCGGCGCCGCCGGCCAGGGTCGTCGTCGTACCGGGCGGCGTGGTATCGATCGGCCGTGCTGCTGGCTCGCGTTCGGCGCAAGCCACGAGTCCCACCACCAGCAACCAGGGCTTGAGCCGACGGCAATGCATCGCATCCATCCGTGCTGGGAAGAGCAAAGAGAGCCGTGAAGATGCCACAATGCCATCTTTTTGCCCACTTCACGCCGTCGTCGACACCAAGGGACGATCGGGAGAACCGCCAGGGCCCTCTTGGCGGCCCTGGCGACGACTCTGGCGCCCTGGCGGTCTCTCTCACAGCCAGTCGAGGAGTGATGTGACCAATGAGGAGGGCCCCCGATCGAAGTCGAAGGCGGAGGCGGCGTCTGCCGTCGGTGCCCTAACGCGAGATGTCGGCGGAAAACGTGAAGCGCACGTCCCACCCACGCGCCGAAGGCATGGCCCCCATGAGCTCGCGGACCGTGCGCTCTCCGGCTCCGGTCATCAGCGAGAGGGCGGCGGCGGAAGGCGGAATGGCCGCCGAAACGCGCACCGCAGAAAGCGAGGAGCACGAAGCTTCCCCGTAAGTGGCCGAGCCGGTGACGTCGGCGATGGGGATCCACACCGTGCGTGACGCGCGGTCGACGACGCGCAGCCAGCCCGTAGATTGCGGTGCCGCCGTCCACAGACCGGCGGGGTGACGTTGCATCGGCGTGAAGGTCGTTGCGTGCGCCGTTTCGGTCGCGCCCGCGGCATCGGAAGCCGAGAAAGCAACCATCCAGACGCAATCGGGGTCCATGTGGCTGCTCACCGCGACGGGTGCCATGTCGCTCTGCTGGATCAGCGCGTTGACGGCCTCGACGAAGTCGTCGCTGCCGGTCGTGCGTTCGAAGGCAAAGTCGCGGCGCGCGCCCCAGCTCGCCCCTGCGTCGCAAGTGCTGACTCCTGTCGTGGTCGTCGTCGTCGCACCCCTCGCTGGCGCGGTTTCGCCCGTACCACGTGAATCGGCGGCGGGTAAAATCTCCGATCCCATGACCGGACCGTGATCAATCTCGCTGGAGCAACCTATCGAGAGGACCGCAGGTAGAACCCAAAAGGACGACGACCGGACAACCGACACACTCTGTCCTACGGCGGAATCTCGTCCCGACTAAAATCCGCAATTTCCAGGCTCAGCTGGCGGGTTGCTGAAAAATGCGCCCTGAAAGGTCGTGGCTGCTGTTTCTCCCCCCTGCCCCCCTCACTCCTGAGGGGTGCCGACGGCGGGAGCCGGCGGCGGGGGGAGAACTAGCGACCGCAACGCATCCGGAGGCGAGGCGGGGTCTTTTCAGCTAAGCCCGCTAGAGTGCGATGCGGGCGCCGCATTGCCCACAATAGACTTCGTTGCCCGTGGCGCGTCGTCCGCATTTCTCGCAGCGCGATCCGGTGCGTGCCGCGCCACCCGCGGCTTCGGGGGGCGAGGAGTTCGAGTCGCCGTCGGCAGCGACGTCGTCTTCTCCCACGACCGAGATCAGAATCTCCGGACCCGAAGCGGCCGTGCCGTCCGCCTCCAAGCGCACGGCGACGGCGGTGATGTTGTCCGGACCTCCAGCATCGTTGGCGAGCGCGATGAGGCTCTCGCACGCTTCGGCGAGATCGCTCGACAAGAGGATGATCTCCAGGATCTGCTTGTCCTTCACCACCCCGCACAGGCCGTCGGAACAGAGGAGATAGATGTCGCCGGGCAGGCCGGGATCGGATCGGATGTCGACCTCGACGGCTTGCTTCAATCCGAGTGCCCGCGAAATGATGTTCTTGGGCAACATCGACAGCTCTTCTTCGCTGAGATTCGGATTCCATGCGAGGGCGTCGCCGATGAGCGAATGGTCGCGCGTGAGCGACTCGATCTTCCCATTGCGAACGCGATAACAGCGGCTGTCGCCGACGTGCGCCACCTGCACGCAGCTCGTTTCGCGCGAAACGGACATGGCGACGATGGTCGAGCCCATGCCCTTGTGCTCGAGCCGCGTACTCGAGATCTCGAACACGTCGGCGTTGGCTTTGCGCACCCCCATGGTGAGACGTCGCGCCGCCTCGCTGAGATTCTGATCGCCGCGGAGCGCCTCGCCGGGAATGTCGCCGTTGACGGTGGCGCGAAAGAAGTTGCGGAGGGATGTGGTTGCGAGTGCGCTCGCGACCTCACCCGCGTTGTTCCCTCCCATCCCGTCGCACACCACGAAGAGGTCGAGGTCGGGCTCCGAGACGAAAGCATCCTCGTTGTGGCCGCGCTGGCGACCCACGTCGGTCTTGCCGTGAGCTACCGGCGCGATCCGCATTCGAACACTAGCGGCTGAGTCTGGGCGGCTATCGAGCATGGCGCATGAGCGTCAACCTCAGAATGCACGTTGAGAGTACACCGTGTAAAGAGTCAGCGGGGAAAGAGGGTGAAACCTTCGGTTTCGTCGAAATCTTGCCGGCTTTGGCGCTTCCACAGAACAATGCATTCTACCCAAGGTCGGGACGAAGGAGCCAAAAAGCACCCATGATTGCCACGGAAAAAGAGCTTCCCCAAGCGCCAGCGGGCCCCTGGTACGTCACCGACGGGCGAGGCGTGGTCGGCCCCGTCGATACGGATCTCCTGCTGCGCGGCATCACCAGCTCCCGCATTCCCCATAACTGCATGGTTACCCAGCCAACGTGGCCCACCTGGCGGCACCTACATGAGATCCGCGAGCTGTCGCGCGGATGGATCGACCCGCTCCCGGCGTGGGAAGCAAGCCTCCTCGGCAAGAGCGACGTCTCCGAGGAACTGGTGAGCAAGGCCCGCGACGCGGGCGAAGCGCTTCTCTTGGCGATGCATGCGGCCGTGATGGCCACCCGGGCTACCGCGGCCCTCGTGCACCGGCAGCGCGAACCCTTCGTCGGTTTGGTGACTTCGTGCGCCAACGGACCCGGCACCGAAGAGCAGCTCGGTCAGGTGGTACCGCGCTTCGACCCCGTGCTTGCCGCCGCGCGGATGGGCCGCGGCGTCCTCGGGCGACCGAGTGGGGGCGAGCTGCAGCGGTGCATCGCGCGCCGGTTCGACGGCTGCGGCAGGGACCTCGAGGGTGTGGCGATGGTGCCCGTCTTCGACGGTACGCGCCTGCTCGCCATGGTCGAGATCGTGCGCGCCGATCACCCTTTTCGGCGGGAGGATCGCAGCATCTTGCAGCGGATCGCGAGGGTCGTTAGCGTCAGGTAAGGATGCAATCCGACGTCTCGGAACGTGCTGCCACAGAAGCTTCTCCTTCCTCGGACGAAATCAACTGGGCGGTCGAAGGGGATACCTGCGTTCGACTGCTGCGCGATCTTCTGCGCATCCCCACCGTCAATCCCCCCGGCAACGAGCGACCGGCCGCCGAGCGGGTGGCCGAATTTCTGCGCGAGCAGAAGCTCGAGCCGCGGGTCGTGGAGTCCGAACCCACCCGCGCCAGTGTCATCGTTCGTTATGCCGGAAATGGCCGGCTACCGCCGCTGCTCCTGACGGGACATCTGGACGTGGTCGAGGCGGACGCCACGACGTGGACGAGGCCGCCGTTCTCCGCCGACATCGCCGATGGCTGTATCTGGGGCAGGGGAGCGGTCGACATGAAGAACATGGTGTCGATGAGCGCGTGCGTGATGGGTCTTCTCGCGCGCACCAAGCCGAAGCTGGAGCGCGACATCATCTTCGCGGCGGTGGCGGACGAGGAGACCGGTTCTTCCAAAGGCGCTCACTTCCTCGTGAACGAGCACCCCGATCTGGTGCGAGCCGAATACGCGCTCGGGGAAATTGGCGGCTTTTCCCTGCATCTCATGGGAAGGACTTTCTATCCCATTCAAGTCGCGGAAAAAGGCCAAGTCTGGCTGACCGCGACCTTCTCCGGCGAAGCCGGCCACGGCTCCATGCCGCGCGCCGACAGCGCCGTCATCAAGGCGGCGGAGGCCATCGTGCGCCTCGGTCACAACCGCTTGCCATTTCACCCGACCGAAGTGGTGCGCCGGTTCTTGCACGATCTCGCGGCGGGATTGCCCCATCCCGCGCGCTTCGTACTTCCTCGTTTGGCGACGCCGGCTCTCGCTGGGCTGGTCCTCGATCGCGTGTTGTCGGACCCCGCGCTGCGGAGGACCTTTGCTTCCTACCTTTCCAACACGGCGAGCCCCACCGTGGTTCGCGCCGGCAACAAGACCAATGTCATCCCTTCGTCGGCGAGCGTCGAGATCGACGGTCGCACCCTTCCGGGGCAAAGCGAGCAGGATTTCTTACGTGAGATCCGCCGGCAGATCGGCGACGAGGCCGTAGTCGAGGTGATGGCGAGCCAACCTCCCGTCGTGACGCCCGTCGATACGCCCATGTTCCGCTGTCTGGCCGATGTCATTCGCACCCATGATCCGCAGGGGATTCCCCTCCCCGCCATGATCCCGGGATTCACCGATGCCAAGGCGTACAGCAAGCTCGGGACCAAGTACTATGGCTTTTCCCCGGTGCGCTTCGAAGCGAACGACGGCATCTCGTTTGCCGCGCTCTACCATGGCAGGGACGAGCGAATTCCGGAAGCCGGCTTGCGCTGGGGCTTACGCGCCCTCTACGACGCCGTGATCGGCTTTTCCCACGAGCGGAGTTAGCACGACGCTGTCAGTTCTTCGCCCTACCCGATCACGATCGGCCCATTCAGCGAGGCGGCGCCTTTGAGATACGGCGAGGCCGCTGCGAAAGCCGTTCTGATGACCACGGCGCGAGGCGCTCGCCTTGCTGGATTCTCTGAAGGTAACTTCGCCTTGTGCGGTCAGACTCTTGAGTGGGCGTATGGCTACTCCGACGATCGATCTGACAGCGAGAATCTGAGCGTAGTGCTACTCGAGCCCCCATTTTTTCTTATTGGCTTCGATTTCGTCGGGACTCGGCTGCGGCTTGTCGATGTTGACAGCCTTCTTGAACTTGTCGGCGTGGTCGAGGCACTGCTTATTGAGTGCAGTGTCCGCTTGAAACGCCTCCGGGACGTCGTCTTCGGCGACGATGGCTTCCCAGGGGCACTCCGGCACGCACGCATCGCAGTCGATGCACTCGTCGGGGTTGATGTAGAGCATGTCGGGGAGCTCGGCCGACGGCTCATTCGGTTCGTAGAAGCAATCGACCGGACAGACGGTCATGCAGGCGGTGTCCTTACACCCCTGACACAGGCGGGTGACGACGTAGGTCATGTCCGAACTCATACCACCGTTGGCATGCCTTGCCCCCCCCTCCTGATCGCTGCCCCCCCGCGACCACGGCGGGGCAGCGATCAGTAGATACGTCGCAGGCGTCGCATGCTGAGAGGGTCGCCGGCTAGAAGGGCGCGAACCTGCTCATTGAACTGGTTGAGGGAAAAGGGTTTGGGCAGAAAGCCGTCGGCCCCTGCCTCTTCGGCGTAGGCGCGGTCGGCGGCCGAGGCGCGCTCGCTCATGACGAGGACGGCGATGTCGTGCAGCCTTGGCGTACGGCGGATGAACTCGCAGACCTCGTAACCCGAATCGCGAGGCAAGAGGAGATCGATGCACACCAAATGGGGCTTGCGGGTTTCGAGCGCGTGGATGGCGGCCTCGGCATCGGCCGCTACGACGACGTCGAAGGAAAGGGACTTGAGCTGCCGTTGCACGAGCTGCTGCAGCGTAGGCTCCGCGACCACCACCATGATCAACTTCAGCATCGTCTGACCACTCTGCGCACGTTACTACATTAACCCAAATCGGCCGGCGAAGCTCCAGGTTCATCGCAAGTTCGCCGAAGAGTTCCCGTTGGTATTCGAGGCGCTCGGCGGCTCGGGCTGGTATTCGAGGCGCTCGGCGCCTCGGGGCACTCGGCGGTACCGGCGCTGCCGGGTTTCTGCGGCAATCGTGAGCCATCCGTGAGAAAGTCGCGCCGGTGAAGCTCGCCAGATTTTTTACCGTCACGCTCCTCATCGGGCACCTCCTTGCCGCATGCGGGCGCCCCAAGCCCCCCACCCTTACCCCTGAAAAGGGCGAGCTTACGTCGATCGACGCCGAGGGCATCCACCTTACGGTTCATCTCGACGTCCAAAATCCCAATCGCTTCGATCTCGCGGCGCGTTCGGTCACCGGTCGCGTGCTGCTCGATGGCAAATACGACGTCGGAAATGTGGCCCTATCGCAGCCGTTCCGACTCGCGGCGGGCCAGGTGACCCGTCTTTCCGTACCGACCACCCTCGCGCTCCGTGATCTGCCGATGGTCCTCGGGCTGGCGGCTGCCAACCGCGACCTGACCTACGATGTCAATGGAACCGTCAATGTGGGTGGCGACAGCCTCAACGTCAATCTTCCGTTTCACTTGAGCGGAGAGCTCACCCACGCGCAGCTTTTGAAAGCGACGGTGAATTCCCTGCCGCGCCTTCCGTGACTTTGGCCCAAACCCCCTCGAGGGGGCGGCTTAGCCAAGCGAGGGGGGCAAACGAGCCGAAGAGCAGCACCATCATCAGGAGGGAAAACCACACCACCGGTCCAAACATGAGACCGATGGAGGCGTGCATGGCCAGGCCGAACGCAAGCCCCACCATCCGCAGCCGGCGCACGCCGAACCAGAGGGGCGCGCCGAGCTCGTAGGCGAGTGTGAGGTATTGAAAAAGCGTGAAGGCTGCGGCGGGGACAGAGGTAGCCAAAAAATACGTGAATGCCGTCTGGTAGGAGTCGTGGAGGTGGCTCCAGATGGTATTGGGGTCGGACACCCAATCGCCGAATGACTTGCCGCTTGCAGGGTCCGCGGCCGCCTTGGCGAGTCCCGACCCGAGGTACATGAAGACGAGCAGCCCCTGGAAAAAATGCACATTTCCCCAAGTGACGTGGGTGGGAAGGGGGCTATGCGGCTCTCGCTTCCAGCGCAACCAGGCGTCGAGGCTGAAGCGCGCGCCGGCCGGCGACGCGAAAAGCGCAATGGCGACCACGGTACCAAGCTTGTTGATCGTGAAGGCTTCCAAGCGGTCGGCGAGGGCCAGGTACGCGAGGAGTGCGGCGAAAATACCGCTCGCCCAGCGCGTGCGATAACCGATCGTCGTGGCGAGACCGCTGAGGACGGTGGCGATGGTCACGAGAAACGCGAGCCAAAGCGGGATCGGCGGGATGTAAAGCGGCTGGCGATAGTCGGCGCTCGCGCGTGGAGGGACCACGAAGCCGATGTTCGTGAGCCAGTGCTCCACATGCACGAACCGCGACGACAGGAACCCGAGAATCGCGAGGGGCGCCAAGAGCCGCACGAACGCGAGCCGTTCGATGGGCTGCGGCGCGGTGAAACCCGCGAAGGCGTGCGCAGCGGGCCGCTCGCTCAAGGTTCGCCCCCGCCGCAGCGCAGGTTCACCACGTCGCGTGACGTCACGTACCAGACCTTGCGCTGCTCCTTGGGAAAATCAGCGAGGGGCGCCCGCTCGTAACGAGGAATGGGGCTCCCGGGTGGCGGAATGGGCACGCGCAGACTGAGAAAGACGACGCCGGCGATCTTGTCCGGCTCGCGGCGATTGTACGCGTCCCTTACGTAACGCTCGAGGGCCTCCATCGTCGGACGATCGCTGCGATAAAAATGCAAGGCACGATCGAAGCGCCCTTCCTTGTCGTCGGCGTGGATCGGGAAAAAAGGGCGCACGTCGATTTCGACGGCCGGCCCTTGGCAGGGCAGCCCTTCGGCGCGGTATTCGATGCGGTGCGTGGCGGCGTGGGGGAAGAGACCGGCAATCTGGCAAAAGTAGAGGACAGGGCGAGGTACGACGTCGTAGAGGTGAAGGCGCCGGCCCCTCTCACGCGATCGCGGTGCGGGCGTGGCCTCGATGAGCACCGCGGCGATGTAGAGCGCGCCAAGGATGCCGAGCGCGAGCCGGAGCCACGGCGGACCAGGTGACCGCGCGAGATCGATCGCCGGCGCGGTCTCCTTTTTTTTCTTGGGTGGTTCGCTCCGTCGAGCTTTACGTCCCACGAGCCCTCGAAGGATTCGAACCCTACCACCACTCGGGCGACGACGTGTCCGTCGTGACGAGTCTTCGTGCGAGGTCGGTCGAAGTGCGAGCGCGATGATGGAAGGGCAGCAAGGTCGTGCCTTTATAGGGATGCCGGCGGCGCTGAAACTGGCTAACATCTCCGTGCGTGTCCCGTGATCACATCGATGTGCTCGCCAATGTCCATCTCTTTGCCGGGATGGCGCCGGAGGCGCTCGAAGCGATCGCCTCGATAACCACCGAAGAGTCTCACCCCTTGGGCGCTCTCATCTTCGCCCACGGTGATCCCGGCGACCGCTTCTTCCTCATCCTGGAGGGCAAGGTTCGCATCAGCCGCAACGTACCCGGCATGGGAGAAGAAGCCCTGGCCGTTCTCGGGCGCGGTGAGGTGTTTGGCGAGATGTGCCTCTTCGACGAAGCGCCGCGTTCCGCCGACGCACGCGTGCACGAGAGGTGCCGCTTGCTGAACGTGTCGCGCGATCGGTTTGCCGATCTGCTCTTTTTGCGGATGGATCTCGCACACGACGTGCTCTGGAACGCGGTGCGGATTCTTTCCAAACGGCTGCGCGAAACGAGCGACAAGATCACCTTCCTCTCCATCAGCTCCAAGTTTTGACGCATCCCTTCGAAATGCGGCAAACCTTCGTCTCTGGTTTTCTCATCCTCGGCGTTCTATCGACCGCGCGCGGTGCGAGCGCGCAAGCGCCGGCACCGTCCCGCCCCGCGCCTTCGCCGGCCGCCGTTCGCGCTGGCGCACGGCTTTCCGCGACATCGCCACCCGGCGCCGATCGTCGTGCAGCGGCCCGTCCCATCCCCGAAGCCGCCCCCCGGGCGCTCGCTGTGCGCTTCACGCTCTCGCCGGAGTGGGGCTACCGCACGTTTCGCGATCACGAGCCGAGCTCGACCGACAAGAGTTACACCGCCGCTGGCGTCCCCGGCGCGAGCGCACGCCTCGAGCTCTATCCTCTCGCTTTCGTCTCCCCCGCGGTCGAAGGGGCGAAGGACATCGGTTTGACGGGGAGCTATTCGCGCGCTTTCGGGCTCAAGTCGAGAGACGTCGATACTGACTCCGATGTCGACACCGATTGGTACCAATTCAGCTTCGGGCTCCGATATCGAATACTCGGTGGAACCAATCCGCTCGCGCTCGGCTTTACGCTGGGGATTCAGCGCTCGGTATTCGATTTTGCTTCCACGGCGCCGAGCCGCCCCATTCCCATCGGCCGTTACACGCTGCTGCCGGTCGGCGCCGACGCTCGTTACGCGTGGGGTGCCTTCTCGCTGTTCGCCGACGGACGCTTTCTCTTGCCGCTCACGGTCTCGCCGCTCGGGGATCGTACGCCTTCTGGTGGCAGATTCGGTTTCAACGTCGCGCTGGGCGCCGCGCTGGCCTTCTGGCGGTTCTTCGAAGTGGAGCTTCGCGGGACGTACACCTTGCTCAGTCTGTCGCTTCCCACGGTGGCTGGTCGCGCCGACCAACCCGGAAACGTCATCGACCAGTACCTCGTCTTCGGCGCGGGGGCGACGTTGCGCTATTGACATCAGGTGCGGTGCTCGTCGGCAGGATCGGCCATGAACGATGATGCCAACTTCCGCCGCTCGCGCGGGGCGCCACCCCTCGTTTTCGGGCATCGCGGCGTGCGCGGGGAAGCGCCCGAGAACACCATGGCTGCTTTCGAATGCGCCGCCGCGGGGGGCGCCGACGGCGTCGAGCTCGACGTACGACTCTGCCGCTCCGGTGAGTTGGTCGTCTGCCACGACGCGGATCTGACGCGTCTGACGCAGGGTCGCGACACACGGCGGGTGGTCGACCTGGATCGCGCCGAGCTGGCGCAGGTCGACGTCGGCAAGGGTCAGCCGATTCCAGCCCTCACCGAGGTCCTGGCCTGGGCCGAGTGTCGCCGGCTTCGCGTGAATATCGAGATGAAGCGCGACGTGCTCGACCGCCGCGCCGTCGTGCGCGAGACGGCTCGGGTCCTCGAAGCGGGCGCGCTTCCCCCCGTCATCGTCTCCTCCTTCGACCCAGGGATGCTGGCGTACCTCAGCTGGCTGCGGCCCTCGGTGCTCTTGGGCTACCTCTTCGCCTCGGACCAGACGCTCACCCGCTCGGGCTGGATGGCGAGGGTGATCCATGTCGGGGCCGTACATCCCGAGCGCACGGAGATCGATGCGGCGCGCTGCCGAGCCTGGCAAAAACGCGGTCGCCTCGTCAACGTGTGGACGGTCAACGACGCTGCGGAAGCGCGTGCTCTCGCGGCGATGGGTGTCGATGCCTTGATCACCGATGTGCCGCGTCGCATCGGAGACATCGTGCGGCGATGTTGAGAGAGCGGATGGCGGCGTTCGAAAAGCGGTTCGTCACCCTCGAGGACGGGCGCTACGGACGGTTGGTCGGCGCCGGCGACCCATCGGCCATCCGCATCGAGGGAGCAGCGGGGCACGGCGGCCTTCTCGCCTTGCACGGTTTTGCCGGCACGCCCAACGAGGTCCGCATCTTGACCGATGTTGCCGCGCGTCTCGGGCTTTCCGCCCGCGCCCCCCGGCTGGCCGGTCACGACAGCGACGTGCGGCACCTCATGAAGGTCGGCTGGGACGACTGGCTTTCCAGCGCGACTTCCGCGCTCTTCGAGCTGAGCGATACGACCGCCGGCCGCGTGGTCGTGGCCGGGTTGTCGATGGGCGCGCTCTTGGCAGCTCACCTCGCGGCTCGGCACGCGGAGCGGGTCGCTGGTCTCATCGCATTGGCCAACGCGACCTGGCTTCGGCTCCCGTCCCCAGCACTCGTGCTCCACCTGTGTGAAGTCCTACGCCCTTTCGGGAATCATTTTTATGTTCCCAAAGCAAGCGCCGACATCCGCGACGCCGAGGCGCGACGCCGTCACCTGACGTACGACGTGACGCCCATCCATGGCGCCGTCGAAGTCTTACGCGCGGGCCGGCAAGTGCGTGCCGAGCTATCGGGCGTGACCTGTCCCACGCTCGTGATCCATGGCGCGCTCGATAAGGTCTGTCCCCCCAGCAACGCGACGCGATTCGCGAACGCGCTCGGTACGAAGGACGTCGAAGTCGCCATCATGCAGCATTCCGGCCACATCGTGAGCGCGGACAGCGACCGCGCCCAAGTGGCTCGGCTGACCCAGGGATTTGTCCAGAGAATGATCCCGCGGATGTGAAGTCGGGGCGCGCTGGGCGCGGTGGTTTCTCCCGAGAGGTGTGCGCTTCACCTCCAACGTCGCCCCTCCTTGGCCCTTTTCGTTAGCGGAAAAAAGTGGGAAGGGGACGCTTCATGCTAATTTGAGGCTAATGGCCGGCCCGAAAGACCGGATGGGGGGATGCGAAAGGTGTGGGAGGTACGACACCCTTGCATTTTCGCGCGACCCCGCCAAAAATGAATACCGCTGGCTTTGCCGGGAATGCAAGGGCGAGAGCGTCCATGCCAGTGCCGTCCAGCTCACCGAGATCGATCGCCAGCAGGCGGAACTCTTTCGCCAGGGTCATCGCGATCGCCAGAGCTCCGGTCAGATTCGACTGAGCACGCCTCCGCCAGGTGGTCCGGTGCTCATCGTCGAAGACGACGCCGGCATTCGCGAGAGTGTGTGCCAGATCCTCGACGACGAGGGCTTTCCGACCGTCAGTGCTTGCAACGGCAAAGAGGCGTTGGCGTTGCTGCGGTCGCTGTCGGTGCCTCCGCGTCTCATCCTGCTCGATCTGATGATGCCCATCATGAATGGATGGGAGTTCTATGAGCTCATCAGCCGTGACAAATCGATGTCGTCGATTCCGGTGGTGGTGATGAGCGCGCAAGAGACGGACGTGTATTCCGGCTCACTGCGCCTTCTTCGCAAACCCTTGGCGCTCGATCAACTCCTCGCCACCGTGAACGAGATCTGCCTCACCGTTGCATTGCCGCACGAAGGGGCATAGACAAGAAGAGGATGACTACGCGGGACGAGCGGCAGCTGCCGCCGGTGGGTGTTCCTCCTACCGGCGTGGTGCCGAAGGTGAGCGTGGCTCCGCCGCCGGCGCGCCAGCGGCAAATGACGATCCCGCCCCCCGGACTCGAGGAGATCGAGGCCGGTTATGCGCAGCGTCCGGAGGGAGCGTTTGCACCCGAGGCCGCCATCGACGAGCAGATTGCGAGCCTCGAGGCGTGGGCAGTCGCCAATCTGCACAACGAGCACAAGGAGATTGCACGCTTCTGGGTGCTACGCGGCATTGCCTTTCTCGGCGCCGTCGCGGCAGGCGCGGCGAGCCCTCTGCAGATGGCTCAGTGGGCGATTGCGGCGGGCGGAGTCGCGGCCTTGGCCATCGCCATCGACGCGGCGTGGCCCACCACGGCCGATCGCGTGGCGCGGCGAAGGGCCATCCACGACCTTCGTGATCTGCAGCACACGCTGAAGCTCAAATGGGACAAAGTTCGCCTGGCCTATCCCGACCCCAATACGCCCAAGCGCATCGCCCATGCCCTCGCTCTTCTCGACGCGACCCAGGCCAAACGCGAGGAGATCGGCAAATACTTGGGTGACGCTTCGCCCGGTGTCGCGGGGTCGCTCGGGAAGTAAAAGGGCCCTGCTGGGAAAGGGCCAGTGCGAGAAGATTGCGTGGTCTCAGGCCACCGATTGCTCGGAGCGCCGATCGGTGAAAAGCTCGAGCACTCCTCGTGTTTGCTCGAGAATCCGCGTTACTCCGTAGACGGCTTGGTGCATCTTGCAGACGCGGGTCCCGAGCGCCACGAGATAGAGCGAACCGTCCTCGACGGGGATCTCACGTCCGAAAAAATCGGTGTCGCGCGTCGCCGATTCGAATCGTTCCGTTTCTTCTCCGCGCACCGCGGGAATGGCGATCTGGGCAAGCTCGCGAACTTCGCGGGGCATCCCCATGCCGGCGACGATGCGTCCTTCGTCGTCGACGAGCAGGATCGCCTCCACCTGGCTCCTGTCCGCAAGCGCTTCGATCAGGTATTGCAGGGCTTCTTCGCGGTCCTGGCTTCTCTTGCTGCGGCGGTCCATGTCGAGCTCCATGGTGCCAAGCGTAACGAGCGGTATCGAGAGGGGCCAAATTTCAGCCGAAGAACGAGGAGGTTAGAGCTTTGCCGTGAACTTGCCTAAACTCTCGCACTCACTTCCCATGAGCCGTGCCAAGATGAAATGCGCGATCGGGAGAACTGGTCGCCTCGCCGTGCTCTCGGCACTGGGGGCCATCGCGGTTTTCGCATTGGCGTCGCTCGGCACTGGGGCGGTAGGGCGGGTGTCGGTGCGCCGCAGTCCTCGCCTCCCGCCCATGACCGCCAAGGCGCCCAAGACGCGCAACGTACTGCTGGTCCTCACCGAGAGCGTTCGCTTCGACAGCGTTTGCGTCGACTACCGCGCCGACTGCAAGCTCACCCCCTTCACCAATCGCCTCACCGAATCGCGATTTCCGTTGCTCCAAGCGCGGTCGATCTCCTCGACGACCGCGATTTCGATAGGAGTGCTCTGGTCGGGGCTTTTGCCCACGCAGATGACGGAGGCCATTCGCTCGGCGCCGATGCTCTTCGACTTCGCGCGGGCGGGTGGGTACGACACTGCTTACTGGTCGAGCCAGAGCAACATGTTCACCGGCTCGGCTGCGTTCTTTTCGGCGTTACCGCTCACCAAGCGCTGCAGTGGATCGGATCTGGGGGTGGTGCCGGACGACGCGGGGGCCGACGACACGCTCGTCACCGAACGCGCCAAACGCGAGCTGCCCAAGCTCCGGGAACCATGGCTGGCCGTCGTTCAATATGCGAATACCCACTATCCGTATCGTGTGCGCGGCGAAGAGCCGTTTCAGCCCGCCCTCGAGGACAAAACAGCGGAGCGAACGGCCCACTTCAAAAATCACTACCAGAACGCCGTTTACGCACAGGACCGGACCATCGCCGAGTTGCTCGGTTCGCTGCGCGGGAGCCCAGCCGGCGCCCGCACCGTCGTGATTTACACTTCCGATCACGGCGAGGCTTTTCGCGAACACGGTCAGCTCGGGCACACCACCTCGGTCTTCGAAGAAGAGCTGCATGTGCCGACCTGGATCGACGCGCCGCCGGACGTCCTCGCTGCGGGCGAGCGCGAAGCGCTGACGGCGGCGCGCGAGTCGCTCGTTTGGCATCTCGACTTCGCCCCCACGCTTCTCGACTTGCTCGGCCTGTGGGATGCGCCCGGCGTCGCCCCGGCGCGACAGCGCATGGTCGGCACGAGCTTGCTTCGGCCGAAGCGTACGAGCGCCATTCTACCGCTCACCAACTGCGCCGAGATCTGGGGCTGCTCGTTCCGCAACTGGGGCGTGGCGCGGGGCACCTTGAAGCTCGAGTCGCGCGAGTTCGACGCCGATTGGCACTGCTGGGACCTCGCGCGCGACCCGCATGAGCAGCACGATCTGGGAACGGAGTCGTGCGCCGAGCTGAAAACCGCGGCGGAAAGCTTTTTCGGTCGCCTTCCGCGCGAAGCCCCCGAGATGCGAGGCTTCAGTCCCTGAAGCGTGGTCAGCTGTCCGAGAAGCCGGTGTGGCGGACATCGAACGAGAACTCTCGCTTCGGGCCGGCGAGGGTGACTCGAATCACGTCCTCGCTCTTGCGCGAGAAGGAGAGAGAGAGCGTCTTGTCGCCCGGCGTGGTGAGCGAATACGTACCTGTCTGCGGACAGGGATCCTGAAGCCGTACCTCGACGCCGGTGATGGCAACGTTCCATTCACCCTTGGGACCGCTCCAATGGCGGTTGCCGTCGATGCGGATACCGCCGGCGAGGCCCTGCGAAGGATAGAGCAACGTTTGGGTGCGGTCGCCCGAGCCCGTTCCGGTGCGGTTGTCCGAGAGGCGCGTCCAGGTGAGCTCGTGGACGACGTGCCGGCTGTGCTCGGCGCCGCTCCACGTGACGTTGGCCGTGCCGCTGACTTTGACCTTGCCGTTGCTCAGGTTCGAGAAGGTGTGATCGACCTGCAGGGTCTGGGGATCGGTGCGCCGGACCGTGAGGCTCGAGGTCCCCGAATAGCTGAGACCCTTGTAGGTGCAGCTGTCACCTGCCGCTCCCCACTCCGTGGTGATGGTGGAGCCTTCGATGGTGATCTTGGCGCAAGGGATTTCAGCCGCCAGAAAGCCACGCAGCTCGGCCGCAGCTTTCTCCACTGCGCTGCCGATGGTGAAGTGGGTCGAGATTTCGACGGGGCCGCTGGTGACGGCGCTCGCTTGGCTTTCGAGCGACGATTCCTCGAGAGCATCGACGGCTTCTTCGCGCGTCAAGGCGGATTGGTTGCACGCGACGAGAACCAGGGGAAGAGCGAGAGCGAATTGGCGAACGGACATTGGGATCAAGGCCTCCTTGCCTACCAAAGGAGTGCAGGCCACGTGCCATGGCCCATTTTCGCCGCACCTACCTCGGTCCGTTACGGATTTCAACGGCTTGCGAGCCTGCGATCGCAGCCTTTCCACTGGGGCAGAAGAAGCGTGCACTCCGTCACGATCGCGGGCGTGAACCAGCGATCACACCAGCGGTAAGGCGACGCTGGAGGCAGAGGACTTCAGCACACCTCGTGCGGCGCGTTGCGACCCGCGCTCACTCGGCGCGCGGCGGCGGCGCTGGGCGCGGACTGCGGCAGGGTGAGCGTGAACTTGGTCCCGATCTCTTCCGAGGATTGCACGGCAATCGTGCCGCCGTGCCGGCGCACGATGTGGTCGACGATGTAGAGCCCCAGCCCCACGCCATTTCTCGCGCTGCCGTCCTGGTGGGCGCCGCGCTGGAAAGGCTCGAACACGTGGGGGAGCAACGAGGCGGGGATGGGCGCGCCGCCGTTGGCGACCTCGATGACGATGTCACCCTGGGCGCGGGTCCAACCGAGTCGCACTGGCGTGCGTTCGGGGCTGTACTTCAACGCATTGCTCACCAGGTTTTCGAGCACCTGCTCGATGCGGTCGGGGTCCCATTCGACGTCGCTCGTGTCACCCGGTTCGTAACGGATCTCGCGGGTGGGGTGGATGGCGCGAAAGTCCTCGATGATGCGCGAGCAACTCCGATGGGCATCGCCCTTGCGAATTTCGAGCGGCAGCTCGATGCCGAGCTCGATCCGCGAACAATCCAAGAGATCGCGGATCATGCGATCCATGCGGTTGGCGGCCGCGGTGATGCGACCGAGCCAAGCGTGGGCTCGATCGCCGCCGGCGTTGTTCATCGCCAACTGGCTGGCGGACATGGAGACGACGCTGAGGGGGTTGCGCAGATCGTGTCCCACCATTCCGAGAACCCGACGCTGAAATTGCACCGCGCGCGCCTTGTCCGCGGCATCGCGTAGCGACAGCGCGGCGGCCGCCATGATCAGCGCCAACAGAATGGCGTCTCCCACGATCACCACCAGCGCCGCGGAGCGCATGCTGTCGGAAAGCAAACGCTGCTCTTCGTCGAGGCGGAGGGCAGTATCCTCCTTCAAATCGTCGAGAAGTGCCGTGGAGCGATCGAGCTCCCCTTTGCCTTCCATGAGGAGCGGGCGAAGATCTTCGATCGACACCCCCGCCCGTCGCGCGGCGATCTCGCGCGCCTCGCGATCGAGGCCCGCTACGAGGACAGGTTCCAACTGATCGAGCTGACGGCGCGCCATCGGGCGACGCGCGGTAAGCTCGCGCAGCTTGGTCAGCATCTCCGGAACGGTGCGCCGCGCCTTCTCGTAAGGAACGAGGAGTCGATGGTCGCCGGTGGCGAGAAACTCGGCCAACGCGAGCTGGGAGGCGCTGACATCGGTCATCAGGTCTTCGATGGTGCGCAGAACGGAGAAGGTCCGCTCCACCGAGTTCACATTGCGGGCTCGTTCCGAGAGCCCGACGAGCGTCGCGCCGCCGACGAGGACCAGCGTCAGGATGGCGAGTAAGAAACCCCCGATGACGCGGCGAGGCGTGGAAAGCAAAGGGTCTTGCGAATTTCGTCCCTGCGACATGGCTCCTTCCGCGCCCGGTGGCGGAACTCACGACTTGCCGCACACAACCGATGAACCGTGCGGTCCAATCCCGCTGACGCCCCCGCATTGACGACGAACTTCGAACCGGGGTGCAATTCCCCCAATCAACCACGTTTCTGCCAGCTCGAGACACGCCGCGCAAGCCTAGGAAACACGACAAGCTTGTCCTCTAGCCATCGAGCGGTCGCGACATTGGGACGCGCACAAAGTCGCGTCCTCGGCGCCCTCCGCGTCGCGTCCTCGGCGCCCTCCGCGACGCGATACGCTTCGTTCCATGCATGTGCCCAGCGTTCCACGTCATCGCACTGTGGCCCCTTTCGTATGCAAGAGGCCCTTTGTTCGGTCGAATCGTGCTACGCCCCACACCGATGAAATGTTTTATTGGGGCCGGACTTGTCATGAGCGCGCTGTTCATCGGATGTTCCGATGAAAGAGAGCCAGTTCCAGGCGTTCCCGTCGATGCCGCGGTCCTCGACGCCGCGGTGCGCGACGCGGTGACGGAACCCCGCGTGAGCGCCGATGTGTCGATCGACGTGCCCGGACCGGACGGCTACATCGACTTGTTCGACGTCTTTCCGCTGCCCGACGCCGGATGCCCCGGGTGCATCCGCGATCGCTGCGGTTCGCAGATCAACGCCTGTTTCAACAACCCCGCCTGTGCGGCTGGCCTTTTCTGCACGCTGCAAATGTGCGCGGGCGGCTTGCTGGGAGACAGCGGCTTCGATCCGAGCAGCTTCACTTGCGTGCTCGGCTGCTTCAACGGCGACCAGAATTTGGCGTTCATGGCGCTCGGCAGCCTGACCTGCCTGACCATGACGTGCGGCGTCGCGTGCAACTTCGTCGACGCGGGATCCGACGCGCGTCCACCCAACGTCGACGCGCCAGCGCGGCCCGACGCAAGCACCGACGCGCCGTCGCAGGACGTCACCGCCGACACCGCGGCGCCGGACACCGATCCACCGACGGACTCGGGCCAGAACGCCGATGCCGACGATGCAACGCCGGGCGACGATGCCGGTGAAGACACGACGGGGACCGACGTGACCACGGAAACAGGGGACCCGGTGGACGGCGCGCCACCGGTGGACGTGACGCCCGACGCGACCCCTCCTGACGAGGACGCCGGCGCCGAATAGCACGACCGCGTCAGTTCATCGCCCTACCCGATCACGATCGGCCCATTCGGCGCGGAGGCCACGTAGAATCCGGTGAGGCCGCCGGACTAGATGCCGAAGTCGTCGGCGATTCGCGCGACGGCGGCGGGCTTGAGCGGTTTCGCCGTGCGATGGGGCGTGGTCCGGGCGCCGTCGACACCCTTGGATGAGCGCCCGCGGGACGAGCCGCTCACGTGGGCGTCGATCCGTTCGGAGGGGGGCGGCGTCGCGGAGGGGGCCATCGGAGTTTCCGGCTGTGCCGGCGAGGCATTGCTCGTCGCGGCGGCCGCGACCACGGCATGGGCGAGCTCATGGGCGGCGGGGGCTGGATCGGTACCGCGCGAGAACACCAGAGCTGCTACCACAGTGGCCGCTGCGCCGATGCCCGCGAAGAGGCGAAGCCTCCGCCTACGGAAGGCCGGCTCGGGCTCGAACGTCCGCGTATACGGCTGGTCGAGCGTCGTGTGAATGGCCAGCGTCGGACCGCTTGCGATCTGCGCCGAACCGAAGGCGTTGAGCGACCCCGATACGAGGCTGATGCGACCGCTCGAGCTCATCTCAGCGTGGGGAAGGAGCGACGATGTCTCGAGGATCTCGGAGATGCGAAGCGACACGTTCAGTGCTTCGGCGAACTCCTTGGCGGTTTGGTAGCGGTGGGACACGTCGCGCGCGCTGGCCCGCGCCCACCAGGCGTCGAAGGTAGGAGGCAGATCGGCGGCCTTCAGGGAAGGAATCGGCACCGGCGCTTGAAGGATCTGCAAAAGGACGTCCTGCACCGCCTCACCGACGAAGGGCAGCTCGCCGGTCAGGCACTGGTAGACGATGACCGAGAGGGAGAAGAGGTCGGAGCGGTGATCGACCCGCGTGGTTCCCGACGCTTGCTCGGGGCTCATGTAGAAAGGCGTTCCCAAGATCGAGCGGCCAGCGCCGTTGGGCTCACTCGTCGCGTGCTGGGCGATGCCGAAGTCGAGCACCTTGGCGATCTCGTTGTCGTCGTCACGAACGAGGAAGATGTTTTCTGGTTTCACGTCGCGGTGCACGATGCCCGCGGCGTGAGCCTTGCCCAGCGCGCGCGCCACGTGCGACGCAATTCGGCACGTCTCGCCCCACGAGAGTCGTCCGACGCGATGGAGCCGATGCGCGAGGTCCTCCCCTTCGAGGTATTCCATGGCGATGTAGGGAATGTCTTCCCACTCGCCATGGTCGAGGATCTGGACGACATGCGGGCTGCGCAGCTGCGCGGCCGCCTTCGCTTCATGGTGGAACCGGCGACGCACCTCCCAGTTGTTTCGTCCTTCGCGGTCGATGAACTTCACCGCGCAGAGCGCATCGAGGCGCGTATGCTCGGCGAGCCAAACCGACCCCATGCCGCCTCGCCCTAGCTCGCGCACGAGTCGGAAGCGATCCGCGACATTCAGGCCCTCGGTCAGTTGCACGCCTACGTCTCCAACTTCGAGTCGTGCGCGCACGACGCACAACCTTACTCAAGCAACGTTAGCACAGGCGCTCGCTTGCTTCGATAAGAGGCAATCTCGCCAAGCGCTTCACATTGGCGCCGCCACGCCTACATGGACGATGATGCGTGCTCTCTGCGCCACACGAAGTCGCCTCGATTCTCCATGTATTTGCGCGCGGCGCAAACGGGCGTCGCCGCGCGGGAACGCGGGCAGCGCGTCGCTAGCAGCAATTCACGCGATGCGAGAGAAGCGCCGCGGCGACGTCGCCAGCATTGCGCGTAGGCGAAAGAATCTCGCGTCCCATCGTCGCTCGCTCCACGCTGCAGCGCCCGGCAACGAAAAGTCCGGTACCATGGTTGCGGAGCCGATAGTCGGTTGTGCGCAGAAGGGCTGAACGGCGGATCGCAGCGCGACCCGTGAGGTGCGAGCGCACGAACGCGGCGGTTTCGACACGCCCATTTGGAGGGCTTGCCGTGGGGGGGGAAGTAGTCATGCTGCACGAATCCATTGGCGGCGAAAGATGCCCGCAAGTGAAGGAAAGTTCAGGCAAAGTACGGGCCCGTCGCTCGACGGAGTCGAGGGCATGGCGTACTGTGCTTCGAAATGATCGGCGCGCGAAAATGGCTTTGCTGCGGACTGTTCTCGTTTCTCGCGAGCTGCAGCGACGAGAACCCGGGGACCCCGCTCATGGACGCGGGCCGCGATCTTCCCAAACCCACCTATACGATTGAGCAGCTCAAGGATCCCGACACCTGCAATGGCTGCCACAAGAGGCACTATCAGGAATGGTCGGGGAGTATGCACGCCTATGCCGCCGAAGACCCTTTGTTCTTGGCGATGAACGAGCGCGGTCAGCGCGAGGCGGGCATTGGCAACTTCTGCGTCCAGTGTCACGCACCGATGGCGGTGGCCGCGGTCCCCGAAGGAACCGTTGTCGACAGCGCGATGCTGAAGGCGCTTCCCAAAAGCCAGCGTGGTGTCACCTGTTACTTCTGCCACTCCATCGACGGCGTCAGCGGTACGCACAACAACCCGCTGCACCTCGCCAACGACGGCGTGATGCGCGGACGATTCACCGACGCGGTTCCCAACGAGGCCCATGCGTCCGCGTATTCGGAGTTGCTCGACGGAACGCAGCTCGCGTCGGCGAAGGCGTGCGGTAGTTGCCACGACATCGTCAACGACAAAGGTGCGCATATCGAACGCACGTTCGAAGAGTGGCAGGACACCGTTTTTTCCGCGCCGAAGGGTCGAACCTGTGCGCAATGCCACGCCAAGGAATCGCCCCAGCTGGAGGTGATCGCCGACGGCCCCAAAGTGCAGGGCGTGTTCGGCCGCCTGGGTCACGCCCACACCATGGCGGCGGTCGATCGAGCACTCACGCCGTTTCCCGAGATGGAGGCACAGAGCGACGCCATCTGGTCCGAGCTCAACTCGCCCCCCGAGCTGCAGACGGCCCTGTGCGTCACCAACCTCAGTCCCACCGAGACCCGAATCGCGGTTCTGGTCGACAATCTGCAGGCAGGCCACAGATGGCCGAGCGGCGCCGCGCAGGATCGCCAGCTTTGGTTCGAAGTCACCGCCTACGCAGGCGGGACCCAGATCTACCAAAGCGGGGCGGTGACCGACGGCAAAGATCCGGACATCACTGGCGACGAAGATCTGTGGCTCATGCGCGACTGCATGTTCGACGAGAAGGGGAAGGAAACGCACCTTTTCTGGGAAACCAGCAGCTACGAATCCAACACGCTGCCCGGCCAGTTCACGGCCGATCCGATGGACGAACGCTATTACCAAACGCACCTTTCCCGCGCTTTCCCGGTTACGGGTTCGGGGAAGAAGATCACGACGATGCCGGATCGCGTGACGCTGAAGGTCTGGCTTCAAGTCTTTCCCTACAAGGTGTTCGACGAGTTGACGCCCGAGATGAATCGGCTTGGTTTTGATGACGCGCAGGTCCGTGAGATGCGCGCGAAACTGGCGCCGGTTCAGGTCACCACCGACTTCGAGACCGGCACGGATGGCGTCCTCGAATGGACACCCGAGGTGGCGATGGAGCAGGCATCGAAGGGGTCGTTCTTCGACGGCGCGGGGTTAATTCCCGCCCTACCGAAGGGTTCTTTCGTGCGTTGCGTGACGCGCACCTCGATGAAGATACGGGTTCAGAACATCCTCGCGCCCGTCCGCAAGATGTGCCGACCCTAGTCAGCGCCGTTTTCGGGAGTCAGCGCCATTTCGGCGCATCACGCGACGCAGAAGAAGAAGACCGCCTTGTCGATGACGATCGCGGAATCGCTGGGGTCGGTGATGCTGACCGTAATCGTCCACTTGCCGCCCATGGAGAGGTAGACGGGATCGAGTCCGTACGTGCCGGTGGCGGGGTCGTAGGTAATCTTCGGTGTCTTCGGGCTGGCATGGCCATGCTCCACCATTTCGAGCGTGATGGTGAGGCCCTGGGTGACGGGCATGCCATCAGAACCGGTCACCTTGAGCTTCCATACGTTATCGCCGAGCGCGGGAGGGGCGGGGTCGCTCTGGATGAGCAGAAACGACATCAGACCGTTCGACCCTTTCTTCGTCATGTTGGCGGAATACTGATCGACGTCCGTTCGGACCGCGCAGTCCGTGCTGCTGTCGACATTGCCTCCGCCGCCCGGCCCGCCGCCCGCGCCCCCGCTACCGCCTGTTCCGGTGCTTCCGCCCGACCCGGCGCCGGGGTCAGCGGTGGAATCGCCGGAGCAGCCGACCGCGGTGATCATCGCGGCGAGCGACAGGGCGGCGCCCAGGCCCGCTGATCGCATGGCGCGCGACACGCGCTGCAACGAGGATCCCGCGGCCCGATGCGACAAAACGCCACATCCCAAGCTCGATTCGTAGCCGGTGCACGGATGCATGTCAGTCACGTTGCCTCGGGTGATGGAAGAAGGTCATAAAACCACGCTAGAAGATACTACGCGCGCCGCGCTTTGCCGTTTCTATCTTGCCGCGCGCCTCGATACTTTCTCGACATGTCTGGCCGGAGCTGAAATAGTTCGAATGGATCGGAAAAGCGGACGAGCGACGCCACGCGCCAAGCGCAGGACAGCTGTAGCGCCAACGGCGCAGGACAGCATTTGCTTCTCTTGCCGCGCGCTCCGAAGCTCGCCGTGCACGGCGACAGTCGGATGACGAGCTCGTCGAGCGGCGGCGGTCGCTGTTAAGGCGTCCCGGTTGCACAAGTTCATCCCACCCGAAGCACGGGTGTGACTTCATGGACCACCAGCGACACGCGGGCCACCCGCAACTGCTGTGTGACGTCATCGCAAATAGTGTCGGCTCGGGCGCGGCGTCTGCGCTATCTCGTAGGCTAGGGACGAAACACGTACGGGTGCCGGCGATCATGAAATGGGTGCTGCTCGGTTGGTTCCTCGTTCTCGCTCGGTGCAGCGATGAGCTTGGTCCGTCCGCTGCGCTGGACTCCGGCCCGAGATCCGACGCGGCGCCGACCTACTACCCGCTCGAGAAGCTCAAGGATCCCGAGACCTGCAACGACTGCCATCCGAAACACTACGAGAGCTGGGCTGGCAGCATGCATGCGTACGCTTCCGACGATCCGATCTTCCTGGCGATGAACGATCGCGGGCAGAAGGAGGCGGCGATCGGCAACTTCTGCGTCAAGTGCCACGCCCCTCTGGCGATCGGGTCCGACGACGCGACGGTCGATCGCGCCAAGCTTGCCGCGCTGCCCAAAAGCCAGCGAGGGATTACGTGCTTCTTCTGCCATGCGATCGACGCCGTCAATGGCACCCACAACAATCCGCTTCACCTCGCGGAGGACGGCGTGATGCGCGGCCAGCTTGCCGACCCCGTGCCCAACAAGGCCCATGCGTCAGCCTATTCTACGCTTCAGGACGCGAAGAACCTTCGTTCGGCGAGCGCGTGCGGGAGCTGTCACGACATCGTCAACGGCCATGGCGTGCACCTCGAGCGAACGTTCAAGGAATGGCAAGAAAGCGTCTATTCGACGGAGAATGGCAACACCTGCGCCCAGTGTCATATGTATCCGGAGCCGAATCAGCTGGTCGCGGAGGGCCCCGATACGCCGGGCGTCTTTCTCCGCACCCGTCACGATCATGGCTTTCCCGCCGTCGACGTAGCTCTGACGCCGTGGCCGCAGATCGAGCAACAGCGCGCGGCGATTCAGACAATCCTGGACGACGCCACCCTCCAGAATGCGCTGTGCGTGTCCGGTGCTCAGAACGGTATTCCGACCATCTCCGCGATCATCGACACGGTGGGTGTCGGTCACAAATGGCCGAGCGGCGCGGCGCAAGATCGGCGGGCCTGGTTCGAAATCACGGCCTACCAGGGTGGGAACGTGATTTACCAATCCGGGCACGTTCCTCCTGGGACCGAGCCGACGCAGCTGGCGGATCCCGACTTATGGCTTTTGCGGGACTGCTCGCTCGACGCAGGGGACAAGGAGGTGCACATGTTCTGGGAGGTGGAGTCCTCGGACCCGAACTTGCTGCCGACGCTCGCCACGTTCGATCAAACGAAGGGCGCGTTCTTTCAAACGCATCAGATCCAGAAGTTTCCGCGCAACTCCGCCCCCTATCTCTCCGCGGCTCCCGATCGCGTCACGATGAGCGTTTGGTTGCAGGCTTTTCCTCTCGATGTGTTCGACGACCTCTTTCAGCGGCCGGAAGAGCAAGGTCTCACGGCGGAACAGGTCCGTGAGATGCGCGGCAAGCTCGCGCCGTTCCGAGTGGGGCGCGAGCTCGTGTGGACGACGGAAGCGATGAACACGATCAGCTATCAGGACGACAGGACACGCTTGCCGGTCTACTGCGTGAGCACGGTGAGCAATCAGGCGTTATTCGGTTTCGGCGCGACCAAGACGCCCGCTCCCAGGCACCGCACCTGTTCGCCGTAGCGGCGGGCGGCGCTTGGGCGCCTTGCGACGAGCCGTGACACCAGGGCCCAGACTGAACCCCGTCGACTCAGTCGATGCAGAAGAAGAAAGTTCCGATGTCGACAATGGCACCGGGACCGGCGTCCGCCTCGTACACGGTGAACTTGGCCATCCAGTAGCCCGCCATGAAGAAATACATCGGCGTCGCTTGGTAGAGGCCCGCAGCGGCATCGTAGGTCATGTCGGGTTGCACGCCGGCCGGATGAATGTGAAACGGCATTTCGGTCTGGGCCGTGACGTTGCTCGTCACGGGACTCTTGTCCGCTCTGGTGATCTTGAGCTGCCAAGCGTTGATACCTCGAATCGGTGGCGCGTTGTCGCTCTGCACGAGCGTGAACGTCAGCACGCCGTCCGATCCAGTTTTGACCAAGTTCGCGTGATAGTCGTCGACCGGAGAAGTGGGCGGCGCACAGCTGACGAAGCCGTCGTGGTTGCCGGCGTCTTGCGCACTGGAAACTCCGCCGCTCGATCCGCCTGCTCCTCCCGTGGAAGTCGACCCTCCCACGCCGCCCGATCCACTCGTGCCCGTGCCGTTGTTTTCATCGCTGGAACATCCACCGACAAAGGCCATCGCTACCCAGAGTCCGAGCGCGACGGCGCGGCGGTGCATGTGCCCTGATCCGCCGGCCCGGCGCGTGTGATGATGCATGTCTTCTCGTTGCCCCGGCTTGTGGATGGAGGTCACAAATTCAGCTAGCACTACTTCTGACAGTTCTTCACTCTGTCAGTTCTTCGCCATACCAGATCACGATCGGCCAATCCAACGAGGCGGCCGCATAAGATTTTAGCATCTTCTTTCGCTCGACACTTTCTCGATAGTTGACCCCGCGCGACCCACGCTCGGCCGGAGCTGAAAAAGTTCGAATGGATCGGAAAAACGAAGAATTCACAGGGAGACGGGAGACGGGGAGGATTCTTGCTCCCTGTGAATCACGATGAATCGGCTGGAAGCTCTGGAGGCTGCGCACCGGGACGGCATCAACCTCTCCTGGCTCGTGAAGCTGCGCTGGGCGGCGATGGCTGGCCAGCTCGTCACCATCGGGGTCGTTCATCAGGCGATGGGCATCCAGCTCCAGCTTGCTCCTCTGCTCGGCCTTCTTGCGCTCAGCCTGGCTACCAACTTGTTCGCCTTCTGGTGGACGGCGCGGGGTCGGACGGTGGCGCCGTGGGCGATTCCGGCGCTCATGATCTTCGACACACTGCTGCTGACGGCGCTGCTCTATCTGACGGGAGGTCCCTTCAATCCTTTCAGCTTCGTCTACCTGGTGCAGATCGCGCTGGCGACGGTGGTGCTCTCGCCGCGATCGACGTGGACGCTCGTGCTCTTGTCCCTTGCCTGTTCGGCGTTTCTCTTCGTCGGCTACGAAGAGCTGCCACTCGCCAAGATGTCGCACAGCCAGCATATGCGCATTCACTTGGTCGGCATGTGGGTGGCGTTCGGTGTGGCCGCTGCGTTCATCGTCTATTTTCTCCTGCGCATCACGCGGGCGCTGGCGACGCGCGACGCCGAGCTCTACAAAGCGCGGAGCCTCGTGGCGAGACAGGAAAAGCTGGCTTCGCTGGCGACCCTGGCGGCGGGTACGGCCCACGAGCTGGCGACACCGCTGTCCACCATCGCTCTCGTCGCGCGCGAGCTCGATCATCAGCTGGCCGATCCTTCCAAGCTCGACGGGGCGCGCGCCGACGCCAAGCTCATTCGCGAGCAGGTTCAGCGCTGCCGCGCCATTCTCGATCGGATGTCGATTCGCGGCGGCGAGTTCGCGGGGGAAAGCCCGGTGCGGGTCGACCTCGCCGACGTCGTGCGCGAGGCACTCTCCGAGCTCGCCGAGACGCCGCGCATTCGCGTGGAGCTCGCGGAGCGCGCCGATGCATGCACGCTCGATGCGCCGCCGCGGGCGCTGGCGGTCACGCTCCAGAATCTGCTCAAGAACGCGCAGGATGCTTCCGAGGGTGAAGGGTGCGAAGTGGTGCTCTCGGCCAAGGTCGTGGACAGCAAGGTTCGCATCGAAGTGCGCGACCAGGGGGTGGGCATGCCGCGCGAGGTTTTGGAACGCATCGGCGAGCCTTTCTTCACCACCAAGCCGCCCGGATGCGGCATGGGCCTCGGCATTTTCGTGTCGCGGGCCATGATCGAGCGGCTCGGAGGCCATCTTTCGATCGTGTCGGACCCCGCCAAAGGCACCTGTGTCACGATTGATCTTCCCTACCGGCCTGCGACAACTTACCGCATCGCCGCGCCACCATCGGAATCGTAAAAGCCTTGTCCTTGCCCGAGTCGGACTCTCGCCTATCGATTTTGCTCGTTGACGACGACGAGGTGTTCGTCCAGCGCCTGGCGCGAGCCTTTCGTGATCGCAGCTACGAAGCGCGGACGGCCAACGACTACGAGGGCGCCATGGCGCTGGCCCGCGCCGAATCGCCCGAGCTGGCGGTCGTCGATCTGCGCATGCCGGGGCGTTCCGGTCTGGAGCTGGTCCGCGATCTGAAAAGCAACGACCCGGCCACCAGCATTCTCGTCCTCACTGGCTATGGCAGCATCGCTACCGCCGTGGAGGCCATCCGTCTGGGGGCCAAGGACTATCTGCCCAAGCCGGCCGATATCGACGACATCGTGGCGGCGCTCAGTCGCGTCGGAGACGACAAGAAAGTGATCCCCCAAGATTTTCAGCCTCCGTCTTTGGCGCGGGCGGAGTGGGAGCACATCCACCGCGTGCTCGGGGACTGCGAAGGGAATGTCTCGGAGGCGGCGCGTCGCCTCGGCATCCACCGACGGTCACTGCAACGAAAGCTCCAGAGGTACCCTCCGCGCGAATGAAGTGGTTCCGTCGTTCCTGCTTCGCGCAGAAAGTGCCCTGCGGCAAGTTGTCGCAGCGCTCCTCCAGAAGGGTTATTCGCTTGCTTCGTCCCGCCGCGGACTCCAACCTTGTTCGAGCTAGAAAAATGCATCGGCGTTTGAATGAGCTGTCCTTCATCGCGGCCGCCATGGTCTCGACGTTCGCCCTTTCGTGCGGCGGCGTCGATGTGTCGAGTCCGCCGACGACCTCGTTCCCCGTCGACCCCTATGCCGTCCTCACGTCCGAGGAAGGCAAATTGACCGTCGAAGTCCGGACCGGCCCCTCGCAGCCCCCGGGGCGCGGCAAAACGGACGTGCAGTTCGTCGTCCGGGACCCGGCCGGAGCGCTCCTCGATGGGCTCGATATCATCGAGGCCACGCCGTGGATGCCGGTGATGGGTCACGGCACCTCGGTCACGCCTGTCGCGTCGAGCGAAGGCGAGGGGAAGTATGCGCTGCACAACGTCAGCATGTACATGCCGGGCCTTTGGGAGCTGCGCACGACGTTTTCGGGGATCGTAATGGATTCGGCGACGCCCGTTTTCGATGTGCCTTGAAAGTACGTCGTCGGATTCTTGCGGTCCGATCGATCATCGGCGGGGGGGAGGCGGTTCTTGCCGATCGCGTGATCGCACGTGGCGCCCGTCGACGGAGTAAGGTGCGATAGGCTCATGCTTCGATCGGGCCTGTTGACGGCGGTGTCCGCCTTGCTGGCGATCGCGACTTGGCCGAGCGGCGCGTGGGCGCAAGCGTGCTGCGCCGGTGCAGGAGCGGTGACGCCGGGGCGGCTCGCCGTCCACGAGGATGCCGTGATCGGACTTCAGCTCAAAGGCGCCAACGCCTTCGGATCTTACTCTGCCGATGCGACGTACCACGGTTCCCCCGCGCGCACGACGGAGTGGCAGTTCGAGCAGGATCTGTTCGGGGCCCTGCGGGTGGCGCCGCGCGGGCAGGTCGCTTTGCTCGTTCCTGCCATGCAGACGTTCCGGCGCACGCCCGATCAATCGTCTTTCGGCGGCGGTCTGGGTGACGTCAATCTGAGCGGCCGCTACGACTTCGTCTGGGCCGGCGAAGCGCGCTACATCCCCGGCATCGCGCTGCTGGCCGGAGTGACATTTCCTACGGGGGAAACGGTCGAGTCGGCCGAAGATCCACTGGGCACCGACGCCGCTGGCATCGGGACCTACCAGGCCAACCTCGGCCTGGCGCTGGAGCAGACGGAAGGTCCCTGGCTCTTCGGTGTCACCGGGCTCGTGGCCAAGCGCGCTGCGCGGACCGTCGGCCCGTACACGACGTCGCTGGCCGCGCAATGGACGTTGCTCGCGGCGACGGCGTACACATTTCGGAACGATGCCGCGCTGGCGTTGCTCACTTCTTATACGGTCGAAGGCGATCCGGAGATCAACGGGGTAACGCGCGATGCTACGCGCCGGGTGCTCCTTTTCGGGGTGGCGGGTCTCTATCCGTTCACCGATGCCTGGCGTGTACAGGGGGGTCTCTTCCTGACGCCACCTATCTCACAGCTGGGGCGCAACACGCCGGCGCGCATGGAGATGGTGCTGTCGCTGCTCCGGTCGTGGTCGTGATCGCGGCAGGTGGCATCGTGCGCGCCCGTTGCCTTGCCTGGGCGATGGTCTTGGCGATGATGGCCGCGTGCGCGTCCGGCCCGCCGGTCCGGGTGCTGACGGCGGAGCGCCGGGAAGGGACCGACGGCGCACAGCATGCCATCGTCCCGCTCGAGCCGGATGTGTACACCGTCGTCATTTTCTTTTCGACGGAGTGCCATGTGCTCGCGGTGCACGACGAGCGCATTCGCAAGCTCGCCGCCGATTTTGCCCGGCGGGGAGTTCGTTTCCTGGCCGTCGATTCCGAGGTGGGCGCGACGCTCGATCGCGATCGCGCCGAGGCCCTGCAAAGGCACTATCCGTTTCCCATCGTGATCGATCGCGGCGGCGAGCTGGCGCGTACCCTCGGCGCCGCCTACTCCGGGTACACGGTGGTGCTCGATCGCGACGGCACTGTGCGCTACCAGGGCGGTATCGATTCCGACCGCGTCCATCTGCGCGACGATGCCGTTCACTACGTGAGCGACGCGCTCACCGATCTGCTGGCAGAGAAGGCTCCGCGCGTCACCGAGAGCAAGGCGCTCGGCTGCGCTCTGCGCCTCCGCTAACCACGATCCGACGCCACTGGGGCTTTCGACCGGTGCCGCGTCCCGTACGAGCGATCCCGGCGCGTGCCACGCGAATGAGAAAGGTGCTACGGTACCGGACTCGCGCCATGGGCCTCCTCGCGATTCTTGCGCTCGGCTTTTTCCTCGGCATGCGCCATGCGACGGATTCCGATCACATCGTGGCGATGACGACCATCGTCAGCCGCGAAAAGAGCATCCGCGCGGCCAGCATGGTCGGCGCTTTGTGGGGTGTCGGCCACACGCTCACCATTCTTCTGGTGGGGGGGGCCATCGTCCTTTTCGGCCTCGTGTTTCCTCCCCGCGTCGGTCTCACCATGGAGCTCTCGGTTGCCATCATGCTGGTCGTGCTCGGCGCCATGAACGTGGCGGGGTTTCGGCAGGAGATGAAAAAACTGCAAGCGTTGCCCGCGGGTGCCGGCACCTTGCCAGGAGCGGCGCACGACGAGCGTGATCCCCACCGCCATTCGGCGCTCAGCATGGTGACGCGCGTGGTTGGCTACCGCGCGGCTTTGCGATCGATCGTGATCGGCACCGTGCACGGTCTCGCCGGCTCGGCCGCGGTCGCGCTGCTGGTGCTCACCACCATCCGCGACTCGCGCTGGGCGCTCCTTTATCTTTTCTTGTTCGGGATTGGCACCATCGCCGGCATGATGCTCATCACGTCGGCCCTGGCGGTGCCGCTCGTCCACGCTGGGCGTCGCTTTCCCCATTGGAAGCGCCACATCGGATGGGTGACCGGCGTTCTCAGCGTCGGCTTCGGGCTCCTGCTCGTCTACCAAATTGGGTTCGTGGACGGACTCTTCGGCGCGTCACCGCGCTGGGCTCCGCAGTAGCGCCAACGGGGACGCGCGAACGTCGAACGCGACCGAATCAAACGCTCTGCAGGCGGCTGACGAACCAGATGAGCCCGGCCACGGCGATGGTCATGGTGCAAGCGCGCATGCCCACGCGGCTCCAGACTTCGGTTTTGCGAGCAGCGAGCACGAAGGGGACGAGCGCCGCGAGTACCGCGAGTTGTCCCAGCTCCACGCCCAGATTGAAGGCGAAGAGAGCGACGGGTACGTCGGCGCGCGGCACGGCAATGTCGCGCAAAGCTCCGGCGAAACCAAAGCCGTGCACGAGGCCGAAGACGAACGTGATCCTCCACCGACCGCGCGCGTCCCGCACGAACCAGTTCTCGATCCCGACATAGGCGATGGAAAGCGCGATGCACGGTTCGATGATGCGCGGGGAGGGGGCCCACCAGTCGAAGGCGGACAGCGCGAGGGTGACGGAGTGGGCCAGGGTGAACGCGGTGACGGCGGCCACGAGCGAGCGCAGCGGGCGCCCGATGAGGACGAGCCCCAGTAAAAAGAGAAGGTGGTCGTAGCCCGTCAGAATGTGCTCGAGCCCCATCCGCAAGAGTGGGCCGAACACCGGTGCTGCCCGAGCGGGCGCAGGCGGCGCGGCGAGCTCGAAACGGAGATGAGCGTGGCCGGCGCTGGCAACGTCTTCCCATGCGTCGTCGCCGGAGGTGAGGCTCACGAGGTGCCGGTGACCGCGCGCGAGCTCGCCAGGGAACCGCACCTCCATTTCGATAGTGTCCCCTTGGCTGCCGCAAGCGTAGGCGACGGCAAGCGCCAGGCCGTCGCCATCGAAGCGCATCCCGCCGAACGCTGGCGCGCAGGGCGTGCCACCGGCGCTCACCGCGAGCCGGTCAGTGAGCCAGTGGCCGATCTCGTCGCGGTGATTCTCGAAACCGAGGAGATCGTCAGCGCCGCGCCGGTCGATCCAGGTGGGCAGCGACGCTGCGAGCTCCTGCCGCGCGAAGGCAACGCCGACCCATAGGGTGCCGTCCTTCCAGAGGTAGTCGCCGCGGGAGATACCGACCGTGTGAGCCTGGGCGGTCGGCGCGATGAGCGCGACGCCAAGAGCGAAGATGAGAGCCAGGCGCCTCGCGGTCATCGACCGCGCAGTGTAGCCCCGACGGGTGGGATTCGCGTAGCGAGAGCGCTACCGTTGTCGCTTTCGCCGTCGTGCCGCCGCCAGCGCCGTGAGGGCCGCGACGAGCGTGGTTCCGCCAAGCGGCGAAGATGCAGGCGAGCCCGGTGTGGTGCAGGCGCAACCTCCGCCTTCGATGGCTCCGGTCGGAAGCGGCGTGGTCCCGGCGCTGCCGCCGACGCCGTCGTCACCTGCGGCGCCACTATCGCCTGCGGCGCCGCTATCACCTGCGGCGCCCGCGTTGCCGCTGTCGCCGGCGTTACCGCCAGCGCCGCTGCTTCCAGCGGCGCCCCCCGTGCTGCTGCCGGCGCTGCCGGCGTTGCCACCGCCGCCGTCGGTTCCGGCTGCGCCCCCGCTTCCGGCAGCGCCCGCACGGCCCGCGGCGCCGTCGCCGCCGTCGCGCCCTGACGCACCAGCGCTGCCGGCTGCACCATCGCCGCCGTCCGTTCCAGCGCTGCCGGCTGCACCATCACCGCCGTCCGTTCCACCGCCGCCATCCGTGCCCGCTGCGCCGGCCGCGCCGTCCGTGTTTCCGTCGGGACCCGTGCCGCCGGTTCCGTCGTTCGATCCGTCACCGCCGTCGGTTCCGCCGGTTCCACCCGTTCCATCGGTGAGCACGTCGAGCCCTGCGTCGAGGACGGGGGGCAAGCCGCCGTCTGGAAGGAGACAAATGCCGATCGCTGCGGTCGTCGATGAGCACACCCGACCCACCGGGCATCCATTGCCGCCGATGCCGCGACAGCCGTCGATGCACGTCTGCGACGGCGCCGAGCACACGCGTCCCGAGTCGATGGCACCGCAATCGGGATCGGAGATGCACACCACGCAGGTGTTGGGATTCGGCGTCGTGTAGCAGAGGGGCTTTGGCGCGGCGCAGTCGACGTTGGTGAGGCATTCGTCGACCGGCGTATCGGTCGGCGTGCCGGGCGTGCTGCCGTTGCCGGTGGGGTAACCGGTAATGGGGTTGCCCCTCTGACCGCTGGCGACGATGGTCGCCTGGTTGGCAATGATCGACGGCCCGTCGGTATCGACGCGAGCCTGGAACGTGATGGTCGTGGTGTCGGTGGTCAACATCGTTCCGCCGACCGTGGCGTTGGCACCCGTTCCGAGACGGACGGTGATGGTTCTCGTGCCGGCGTTGTATTCCCCCTGGTCGTCACCAGTGGCGTCGGTCTTGGCGCCTATGTTGGCGCCAGTGGTGATGCGGATCGAGCTCGGAATGTAAACGACGCCAACCGGCAGGGGATCGGTGAGCACGACGCCAAGAGCGGTGTCATTGCCGGTGTTCCTGGCGACGATGCTGTACTCGATGATGTCGTTGCGGAAGACACCGCCGCCGTTGAGATCGGTGAACGTCTTGGTGGTGCCGCTGAAATCGGGTTTGTAGGTCGAGATCGACGTCGCGAAGGCGCCGATCATGTAGGTGTCGCCCGCGCTCGTCGCTTGGATGGTCGCCGAAGTTTGCCCGGCAGCGACGCGGGCCGTGACGTCGACGACGTCCAGATCGACGCCGCTCATGCTGGACGCCAGGCCATCCATTTGAGGAAGGTCGCCCGGCACGCTCACCGCCGCGCCCATCCAGGAGCGCGAGCCGTTGAAAAAATTCGTCGCGGGATTGACCGCGTCGGTGAGGGCGACGCCGTTGAAGACGAGCGCGTCGTTGGTGAAGACGGTGTCGCCTTCATAGGCCATGACGCCGAGCTTGGCGTCGAACCCGGCGTTGGGAACGAGGAAGCCGGAGAGCGTCGCCGACGCGGGATTGCCGTCGCTCACCAGATCGAGCCCATCGAAGAGGGCGAGGTTACGCGTGGTGGGGCTGGCCAGGTCTTGAAAGAAGAAGATGATCGACCAGGCGACGAAGGGATTCTCGCTATTGAGGTTGACGAGGTTGACGGAGTCGATGCCGCTCACCCGGTAGGCCCCGGTCGGGGGGCTGAGGGCGCTGACGAGCGTCGTGATCTCGGCCGTGCTCTCGTACCAGTAGTTGTTGGCCGTGGTGGGATGCGCGACGCTGTAGCTCGTGTCGGCAGTCACGGTGGCCATGGAGCCGCCGGGAAGGTCGAGGGTGATCGTCGTGTCGGGCGTGTTCGTCGCGAGCTGCGCGCCCCAATAAAGACGCGCGTACGTCACGGTGGCGCCGGCGGGCAGACCGTTGGCCCCGGCGCGCAAAACGGCAGTGCTGCGTGCATTGGCGACGGTGATGGTGTTGTTGGCGGCTGCTTGACCGGTGCCTGGACTGTCGGCTCGCCAGAAAATATCGGGCGCGGAGTCGGCGGTCTGGGTGCCGCAGGCGCCGATGGTTCCCACCACCGGCGCCCGTGCGCCCGCGGCGCACTCCTGCACCGACGTGTTGCCAATCCAGAGGAAGTCTCCCCGCTGGTCCACCTGCTTGCGCAGCACCGGAGCTGCCGCCGCTGGATGCGCGGCAACCCCGGCGGCGGATGCCGCGGTGAGACCCAAGAGCCAAGCCGATCTTCTCATGCCGCTTCTCCCATTACTTCTTCTGTCCGTCGCCGGAATCGATGTGGAACTCGACGCGACGGTTGTTCTGACGCCCCTCGTCGGTCGTGTTCGAGTCGATCGGCCGCGTCAGTCCGTATCCCTTGCTCGTCAGGCGCGACTTCTCGATGCTGCGTCGGACGAGCCAATTGAGCACCGAGGCGGCGCGGCGTCCGGACAGACCGAGGTTCATGGCGGCGCCGCCGCGATTGTCGGTGTGCCCTTCGATGCGCACGTTGGTGATCTCCGGGTGGTCGGCGAGGATCTTGGCGACCGCGCTCAAGATGGAATCGCTCTCCGGCAGGATCTCGGCGCTGTTGGTCTTGAACTTGACCTGCTGCAGGATCTTGATCTCGCCGGCTTCGATGCGCGCCTCGGGGCAGCCGTTCTTCTTGGGATCCGTGTTGCGCGGACCTGGTGTATCGGGACACGCGTCTTCCTGATCGGGGATGCCGTCCTTGTCGCGATCGGGGGGCGGCGGCGGGCAGCCGTTGGTCTTGGGGTCGTCGGTCTTGACGCCGGGCGTGTCGGGGCACGCGTCATCGGCGTCGGTCACGCCGTCCTTGTCGCGATCGGGCGGAGGCGGCGGGCAACCGTGGGTCTTGGGGTCGTCGGTCTTGACGCCGGGCGTATCGGGACACGCGTCTTGCGCGTCGAGAATGCCGTCGTTGTCGCGATCGGGCGGGGGCGGGGGACAACCGTTGGTCTTCGGGTCTTCCGTGCGCACGCCGGGGATGTCCGGGCACGCGTCGTCGGTGTCGATGATGCCGTCGTTGTCGCGATCGGACGGCGGAGCGGGCGGTGGGGCGATGGCCGGGAACCATTCCAGCGAACCGACCACGCGCAGCTCGGGCGTGCCGATCCCGCGGGTCAGCCCCGGGCCAACGCCGGCGCCGATGTGGAAATCGTCGGCGAAGGTGAAATGGGCGCCGAAGAGGATCTCGAGGGGCGAGGTGAGCTTCTTGAAAGAGGCGTTGTCTTTGCCGATGACGGTGCTTCCGTACACTTCGGGACCGATGAGAAGCTTGTGATCGGCGGCGTGGATACCCGCGGCGGCGCCCACGAGAAACTCCGTGCCGATCGGGCTATTGGCAAAACTCGCGTCGAGCGCGCGGTATTGCACGCCCACTTTGAGCGCATAGGCGAAGGGTCCGATCTCGCCTGCGCCGAGAAGTCGCGGAACGATTCGGACTTTGCCGTCACCGGTGTAGTCGGCTTGGTTGCCGGTCGGGACGTGTACCTGCACGCCGAGCGCGGTGGTGAAGGGTCCGCCGTACTCGCCGAACAGACGAAGGTCGGCACCGACGCGCAAGTCGCCCACGCCGCCCTGCGGCGGCGCATAGGTCGTGGCCCCCACCGTGCCCCGGCTTCCGCGCTGATCGGCGGCAATGGGGAGACTGACTGCGAGTCGCAGCCGTTCGGCGAGGATGATCCCTCCGCCGACGTGAAAGAAGAGCTGATCCTTGATCAGGGATTGCTGCTGCGAGCCGTCAGGCGCGTAGAGCACGAGAGGCTTGTGCCCCCAGTCTCCCACCACGCCGAACGCAAGCCGGGCTTCGCCTCTCAAGTCGAGCGACTCGAGAGCGAACCATTCGCTCCCACGCTCCGATGGGTCGAAGCGATTGATCGCGAATCCCGGCGCTTGCTGAGCGAGCGCATAAGGACTCAAGGTTGCAAAGAACAACGGTGTGAGTACTGCGAGATTTCGGCGCAGCGTGCTCATGGGATAGGGGGTCTCACCAGCATAGATAGACGGATAGTTCGATTCTGGGAATAGATGTCGCTGGGCGACATTGACCTACAAAGGAAGAGCAGGAGACGCGCGGCATCTGCTAAAAAGAGAGGCAATGCAAGACGCACCGAAGGCCGTCGCGCCGTCGGCGGCTATCCGGATCGGCGTCGTCGCTCGCGGCCTTGCCGCCGATCCGAACACGCGTGGCGTCGTGGCGGGCGTGATCGAGACGGTGCGGTCGCGCGGTGCCAGCGTGGTGTGTTTCGAGGTCGACGGCGTGAGCGATGATTTCGATTCCTTCGTCGGCACCGGGAACGTGGACGGCTACATCGTGCTCTCCGGTTCACTCCGGCGCGTCTTCGGGCAAGAAGCGCTGGAAGCTTTTTGCGAAAAGCGTCGCCCTCTCCCCCTGGCGTCCGTGGCCGGGAAGGTCGCGTCGGCTCCCACCGTTCGCGTCGACAAGGCGGGCGGCGTGCGCAAAGCGATCGCCCATCTGGCCGAAGTGCACGGGCGGCGTCGCATCGCTTTTCTCTGCGAGTCGGAGGCCGCCGTCGCGACCGACGAGCGCTTGGTGGGATATCGAAGGGGCTTGGCCGACCAGGGGATCGACTTCGATCCTCGCTACGTGGTGGAAGCGGTCGATTTCCAGGAGGCGAGCCTGGCCATACGGGTGCTGCTCGACGATCGCCGCCTCGATCTGGAAGCCGTCGTGACGTTCAATGACACGGTGGCGTTCGGCGCGATGACGGCGCTGATCGATCGCGGCATCGCGATCCCGCAGCAGATCGCGGTGGTGGGCTCCGCCGACATCGTCGAATCGGGCGACGTGATCCCGCCGCTCACGACCGTCGCACAGAACCTGGAAGAGCAAGGGCGGCAGGCGGCGACCTTCGTGCTCGATGCCATCGCGGGGAAGGAAACTTCCAGCGAGGTCGTGCTCGAGACCGACCTCATCGTGCGCCGCTCCTGCGGGTGTTTTCCCGAATCGGTGTACCGGGGCACCAAGACGTACGACGAGCCGACGGCGCTCTCTCAGCCCGGGAGCGGTAGTCGCGACGCGATGGTCCTGGAGATGACGCACCTGCTCGGCGCCCATCACACCGAGGGGATCGAGCGGCTCGTGGCCGCCTTTGCTGCCGACCTCGAGAAGGGGTCGACGGAATCCTTCATCGCCGTGCTCGACGAAGAGCTGACGAGAACCGCTCGTTCACAAGCCGCGGTACAACCTTGGCAGGACGCGCTGGGCGCCATGCGCCGTCGGACGTTGCCTCGCCTCGGGGCCGACGCGGCACGTTTGGCGCTGGCCGACGTGCTGTGGCACGAGGCGCGCAACCTGGTAAGCGACATGACCCGCCGTGCGCCCGCCTACCACCGCATCCTCGACGGGCGACGGGCCCGCACGTTGGGGAACATCAGTCGTTCGCTCATCACCATCAACGACATCCAGGAGCTCACCGACGTTCTTTCGCAGAGCCTGCCCAGCCTCGACATCAAGAGCTGTTACATGTCGCTTTTCGACGGGCGCGACGCGCGCGAATGGTCGACGCTGGTGGTGGGGATCGACGCTGAAGGGGGGCTGGCCAGCCAATTCGGCGATCGCTTCCGCTCCGGCCAACTGGTGCCGGAAGGGGTCCTGTCCGGCGACCGCAGCTACACGGTCGTCGTCATGCCGCTGGCCTTCAAGAACGAGCAGTTCGGCATCATTCTCCTCGAAGTGGATCCCAGTCAATCGACGGCCTACGACGAGCTGCGCGGTCAGTTCGGCGCTGCTTTCGAGCGCATGGAGCGTGAACGCGAGCTCGTCTTTCTCCACGAAGCGCAGCGCGAGCGCGCCGACGAGATCGAGCGAGCGCACGCCGCATTGCGGGAGAACCAAGAGAAACTCCTTCTCGCCGAGAGCATGGCGTCTCTCGGCCGTCTCACGGCCGGCATGGCGCACGAGATGAACACGCCGCTCGCCGCCGTGCGCGCCGCCTTGGGCGAGCTAGTCCTGCTCATCGACGAGTACAAGGTGTCCATCGATGACGCCGACGTGACGGCGCAGGATCACCACGATATCGCCAAGGAGATGCAGGCTTCGGCCAAGCTCGCCGACAGCGCGGCCCACCGGGTGGCGGGCTTCGTGCGCAGCATCAAGGCCGAGACACGGGATCTCTCCAGCCAGGACCACCGCCGTTTCGACGCCGTGCAGGTGATTCGCGACGCGCTTCTCCTTCTCAACCACGCGGCGCGCAACGCCAATTGCACCGTCGACCTCGAGGCCGAGCGTCAACCGATGGAGCTATTCGGGTCGCCCGGTCGATTCGTCCAGATTGTGACCAATCTCGTCACCAACGCCATCGATGCCAGTGTCGACAAAGGGGGCGGTCCCATCACACTCCTTCTCGCGAGTCACGACGGGGGTCTCGAGCTGCGCATCACCGATCGCGGCACCGGCATTGCCCCCGAGCACAGGGAAAGGATCTTCGAGCCGATGTACACGAGCAAGCCGTTCGGCGTGGGGACGGGGCTCGGCCTGCCCATCGTGCGCGACCTGACGACGGGGCACTTCAACGGGACGGTGGACGTCGAGAGCACCGTCGGCGTGGGAACGACTTTCGTTCTTCGTTTTCACGACCATGTGCCCAGCCTTCGCCGCGCGGTCCCGCCCCTTCCTGAAATCTAAGGAGCCGCGGGGAGCTCGTCGAAGGTGCCGAGCACCGTCACCGTCCAGCGTCCCGCGAAGAGCTCGCGAACCGCGTCGCCCGTGCCGCCGTTGTTGGTGATGTCCATGTAAAAGACGTACGCCCAGGGACGCGTGCGCGCCGGCCGCGATTCGATGCGGCAGAGATTGATGCCGTGCTTCTTGAAGACGCTCAAGATCTCGAACAGCAGTCCCGGGCGATCGGCATCGGGAGAAATCAAGAGCGACGTCTTGGCGCGGGTGTAGTCGGCCTGTACACCACGGCCGCTGCGGGCGACGACGAATCGCGTGGTGTTCTGCTGGTCGTTCTGGATGTCGGGCACATCGACGAAGGCGCTGCGTCCCGGAAGAGCGTCGTAGGGAACGATGGCCGCCATGCGATCGCCGGAAGGAGAATCGCGCCAACGTAGAGCGGAATCGATATTGGAACGCGTGAAGGTGGGGTGCGCGCGTGGCAGCTGGCGCGCCACGAAAGTGTCGCACTGTTCGAGCGCGACCGGATGCACGTAAAGGCCGATGACCTCCGCCAACGGCGCATCGGAGAGAATGCGAAACCTGACCCGAACGTTGATTTCCCAGTCGATGAAGAGCCCGTGCCGCGCCAGATAATCCTGGGTGGCGACGACCATCCCGGACTCGGAGTTCTCCATGGGGGTCACCGCCCGCGACAAGGGATGCTGGGAGGCAAGCTCGAGCGCCTCGGGGATGGTGCGGGTGTAGGAAAGGTCGGGGACCTTGGCCTGACCAATCCGGGCCAGGTGATCGCGAAATCGCCGCGCCGCGTGATCGCTGAACGTGCCCTCCGGTCCGAGAAGATAGATTTGGTCGATCGCCATCGCCTTCGCGCCAATTGCTAGATTAACGAGCACGAGCGGCGCGGCAAACCTTCTTTTCGCGCGTGCGCAGTGCTCGCCGTCATCGTGATCGGGTTCGATGTCGATGGGGGGGAGAATCGGCCGGAGTGGTGCTAAAACGGGCTCCCCGATGGATGCCAAGAAGAGCCCGTTCGAAAAGCTGCCCCAGTCGGTGAGTTTTCCGGCGATCGAAGAGCAGATGCTCGAGCGCTGGAGCAAGCTCGACGCCTTCCACGAATCGAATCGCCGCCGTCAAGGCGGGCGCGAGTTCGTGTTCTACGACGGGCCCCCGTTCGCGACGGGTACGCCCCATTACGGCCACCTGCTCGTCGGTACCATCAAAGATATCGTTGCCCGTTATTGGAACATGCGGGGCTTTCACGTGGAGCGCCGCTTCGGGTGGGACTGCCATGGGCTCCCCATCGAGAACCTGGCGCAAGAGGCCCTCGGGTTGAAGGGCGCCCCCGACATTCGCCGGATTGGCATTGCTACATTCAACGAGCAATGCCGCTCCATGGTGCAGCGTTACGTCGCGGAATGGCGCACCACCGTGACACGCATGGGACGCTGGGTCGACTTCGACAACGACTACAAGACGATGGATCCATCGTTCATGGAGTCGGTGTGGTGGGCCATCAAGCAGCTATGGGATCAGGGGCGCATTTACAAAGCCCACCGCGTCGTTCCCTACAGCTGGAAGCTCACCACGCCGCTCTCGAACTTGGAGGCGAGCAACAACTATCAAGACGTGCAGGATCCGGCCATCACCGTGCGTTTTCGCTTGAAGAGCGACCTCGGAGTGGGCGGAACGGTCTACGCGCTGGCATGGACGACGACCCCTTGGACGCTGCCCGAGAACCAGGCGCTCTGTGCGGGGGCCGATATCGCCTACGAAATCGTGGAGGACGCTCGCAGCAAGGACCGCTATCTCATCGCTGCCGAACGCGTATCGGCCTATTGGAAGAAGGGCGAGTGCACGACGCTGAAGACGCTGCGCGGGCAGGAGCTTTTGGGCATCAGCTTCGAGCCGCTCCTTCCTTACTTTGCCGACGCGCCCAACGCGTTTCGCATTTTCACCGACCCCTTCGTGTCGACCAGCGAAGGCACGGGCCTCGTGCACATGGCGCCCGCGTACGGCGAGGACGACTATCGCATTTGCCGGCGGGAAGGCATCGCCGTCGTCGATCCGCTCGACGAGGAGTGCAAATTCACTTCGCAGATCCCCGAGCTCGAAGGGCAGTTTTGCAAGGATGCCGACAAGGCCATCATCCGGCGGCTCAAGGAAGAGGGAAAGCTCTTTCACCAAGCGACCATCGTCCACAGCTACCCGTTCGATTACCGCACCGATACCCCGCTCATCTACCGCGCCATCGACGCCTGGTACGTGCGTATCGAGGACATGCGGGAGAAGATGGCGACGGACAACGAGTCCATTGCCTGGGTTCCAGAATCGGTGGGCAAGAACCGCTTCGGTAACTGGATCCGCGACGCGCGCGATTGGAACATCAGCCGCAATCGCTACTGGGGCTCGTGCCTCCCTTTCTGGGTGGCCGAGGATGGTTCGGACACCATCTGCATCGGCTCGGTCGCCGAGCTCGAGCAGCTGTCCGGCGTGAGGGTGACCGACCTGCACCGCCACATCGTCGACGAGGTCACCTTCACCAAGAACGGCAAGAAGTACCGACGTGTTCCGGAGGTGCTCGACTGCTGGTTCGAGTCGGGAGCCATGCCCTACGGGCAGAAGCACTATCCGTTCGAGAACAAGGCCTCATTCGAGGCCAATTTCCCGGCCGACTTCATCGCCGAGGCGCTCGACCAGACCCGCGCCTGGTTTTACTACCTTCTCGTTCTCTCCACGGCGCTCTTCGGCAAACCTGCTTTCAAAAACGTCGTCGTCAACGGCATGGTGCTGGCCGAGGACGGCCGCAAGATGTCCAAGTCGAAGAAGAATTACCCCGACCCCGGTCGCATCATCGACGAGATCGGGGCCGACCCTCTGCGTGCTTACCTCATCAACTCGCCGGTCGTACGCGCCGAACCGCTTCGCTTCAGCGAGGCCGGCCTCCGGGAGATCGTGCGCACGGTAGTGCTCCCTTATTGGAATGCGCTCTCTTTTTTCACCACCTACGCCATGGTCGACGGGTTTCAACCTGGGGCCGGGCAGGGGCGACCTTTCGCGGAGCGTGCCGAGATCGATCGCTTCGTCCTCTCCAGCGTGCAGAGCCTGGTGCGGGACGTCAACCACGAGATGGAGGGCTACCGCCTCTACAACGTCGTGCCGCGACTGACGTGGTTCATCGACGTGCTGACCAATTGGTACATCCGACTCTCGCGCCGCCGCTTCTGGAAGAGCGACGACGATGCCGACAAGAACGACGCTTACGCGACGCTCTACGAAGTGCTCGTCACGTTCGCCACGGTGATGGCGCCGTTCATGCCGTTCGTCAGCGAGTATGTCTATCAACACCTCGTCTGCGCGGTCGACCCGAAGGCCCCCCTCAGCGTGCACTTCTGCGATTATCCGCAAGTCGACGCCACGCGGATCGACGCCAAGCTGGAAGAGCGCATGGCGGTGGTGCGATCGATCGTGGGTCTCGGTCGCAAGCTGCGTGACGACCTCAAGATCAAAGTGCGGCAGCCGCTCGGGCTGCTCACCGTCGTCAGCCGCGATCCCGCAGTCACCGACGCGGCGCGCGCCACGGCGGCGCTCCTCTCCGACGAGCTCAACGTCAAACGAGTGGAAACTTCCGCCGACGAGACCGCGTTCTGCACTTTCAGCGTCAAGCCCAACTTCCAGACGCTGCGCGAACGCGCTGCGTCGAAGCTCGGCAAGATCGGCGAAGCGTTGAAGTCGTGGGGGCCGGAGGAGATCGCGGCCCTCGAGCGCGGAGAGACGCCCTCCGCCGCCGACGTGCCGCTCGCACTCGGCGACGTCTTGCTGACGCGCCTTCCCGTGGCGGGGAGGGCGGTCGCTTCGGCCGGCGCGGTGACGGTCGTGCTCGACCCTGCCCTGACTCCCGAGCTCCTGGAAGAGGGCTTGGCGCGGGAATTCAACAGTGTGCTGCAGCAGGCACGTAAGAACGCCGGCCTCGACGTGAGCGATCGGATCCGGGTGCGATTCCAGAGCGGCGACGAGGGCGTGCTCTCGGCCATCCACCGGCACAAAGGATCAATCGCCGAGGAAGTGCTGGCGGTCGATTTTCGGCAAGACGACGACAGCGCCGAGGTCGCCGAGCTGAACGGTCGACCCATCCGTTACTCCATCGCCAAAGCCTGAGCGGATCTGCTACCGATACCGCATCGGATCGCAAAGCTCACAAGGGGCCATGGCCCGAATGGGCAGATCGCGATTGGTATGGCGAAGAACGGACGCTGTTGTGCTATGGGTTGAAGCCATGGGGCGAGGGGTGGGGGCGCACGGCCGTGCGCGCGGCTCGAGCAGCGTTGCGCGCGGCTCGCATTTTACGCTGGCGACGACGATGCGCCGCGACCGGCACGTCATCCTCGTCGTCGATGACGACCACGATTTGCGCGAATCACTGCGCGAGATCCTGGAGGAAGAGGGCTTCGAGACCATCGGCGCGAGCAATGGCCAGGAGGCGATCGACCTTCTCCACAGCGGAGGGGCACCACCGCCGCACGTCATCTTGCTCGATATCATGATGCCGGTGATGACCGGGCTCGACGTGGTCGAGCGGCTTCGTCGCGACACTCCATTCGCGTCCACCCCGGTGGTCTTCATGACCGCATTTCGCACGCTGGTGAAGACGGACGAAAAGACGCGTGTCCTCTACAAGCCTTTCAGCATCGACCTCGTGCTTTCCGCGATTCGCCGCGCTTGCTGAACCGCCTCACGACGTGAACGGGGGTTTGGGGGGGGAGAAACGGCAGCAACAACCCTTGGGAGGCCTTTTTCACCAACCTGGTAGACTGCGCGTCGCCTTGGCCGCTCTTCCCCCCGTTCGGATCCATCATCCTCACGTCGCGCTCGACAGCGACGGCAGCCCCATCGTGGAAGGGACGCACGTTCCGGTGCGCCGACTCTTCGCCTGGCACCGGCAGGGGACGACGGTGGAGACGTTGCTTCGCCGCTATCCGCAGCTCGGCCCGGCGCGAGTGCTCGACGCGCTGTCGTTCGCCTACGACAATTTCGATCTCATCACCCAAGATCTCGACCGCGAACGCGCCCTTCTCGAAATGGAGGCGAAACCGATGCCGGACGCACCGAAGTCCGCCAAGGAGAGGGAGCAAGAAGCCAAATCGCGACAGACGAAGCTTCCCTTCAAGCCCTAGCCGCGAGAATTCTGCGGCGGTAGCCAAAGGGGCGCCGCGCGGGAGAACCGAAAATTGGACGACTACGCCGCCATTGCCAAATCCATCGACCATTCCGTGCTCGGTCCCGCGCTGACCGACCGCCAGCTCGAAGAGGGGGCCACGCTCGGCCTTCGCTACGACGTGGCCAGCGTGTGCATCCTCCCCTATTACGTGGCGCGGCTTTCCGAGCTTCTGCGCGCGAGCACGGTGAAGGCGAGCACGACCATCGGCTTTCCGCACGGCACGCACACCACCCGCGCCAAGCTCGCCGAGACCGAGGGCGCCCTCGACGACGGAGCGGAGGAAGTCGACGTCGTCGTCAACATCGGCAAGGTCATGAGCGACGATTTCGACTACGTGGAGCGTGAGCTCGCTGCTCTCACGCAGCTCGTGCACGAACGGGGACGGATCATCAAGGTCATTTTCGAGACGGCTTACCTCGACGACATTCGCAAGAAGGCGCTGTGCTCCATCGTAGGCAAGGTAGGGGCGGACTACGCCAAGTCGTCGACCGGCTTTGGTCCCTCGGGGGCGACCTTGGCTGATATCGAGCTCATGCGTGCGCAGTGTCCGCCAGCCGTCGCCATCAAGGCTTCGGGCGGCATTCGGGACCTGGACACCGTTCTCGCGCTCCTCGCTCGCGGGGCCACGCGCATTGGAACGTCGCGCACGCGCGAGATCCTGGACGAGTGGCGGCGTCGCGCTGCTACGACGCGGACGTAGCGGCGCACGGCTGTTCCGTCCGTTTCCGCACAATTGCCGGCATTTTGTTGCCTCGAGCGTCGCAACGCGACTCGAGTATCGTTCGAGCTCGCCGTATGACAGGCCCAGTGGACGTCGTCGCGTCGCCGCCAAAACAGCTTCTCGGGGGCATCGAGCTTCCGCGTCCCGAAATCCGGCGCGCCCTCGTGCTGAGCTTCTGGGACGGCACCTTCTCGATGGTGATGATCGCGCTGACGGAAACCTTCGCCATCGCCGGTGCCGTCGCTCTCAAGGCGCCGACTATGGCCATCGCGCTGCTCGGGTCGACACCGCTGCTGCTCGGCTCGCTCGGTCAGTATTTCTTGCCGGCGTTCATCGACGTGCAGCACGCTCGTAAGACGCAAGTCCTGGTGGGCGTTGGGCTGCAAAGCTTCCTTCTCTGCCTGGGAGCCCTTGCCGGATTCTTGCTTGCCCCTTACGCGGCGTGGGCGTTCATCGCGTGCATCGTACTCGCCGGAGTCAGCGCCAACGTCACGACTGCGTCGTGGGTGTCGTGGATGGGCGACCTCGTCCCGCTCGAGTCGCGCGGGCGCCATTTCGCCTGGCGCAATCGGATGTTCGCATTCGTCAACCTCTCCTGCACCCTCTCCGCCGGCCTCCTCGCCGCCAACTACTCGACCAAGAACGCTCCCTGGACCTTCTTCACCGGACTCTTTCTCATTGCCGGCGTCTGCCGCGCGATCTCGTACCAGATGCTTCGGCGCCAGTACGAGCCGTCGGCGGGAGCGGATCACCGCGAGACCGAGTGGCGAGCGCATCCGAGCAAGGACTTCAAGACCTTCTGCCTCGCGCACGCTCTGGTCCAGGGGGCCGCTGCCATGTCGGGACCGTTCTTCAACGTCTGGTACCTACGCGACCTCCATTTCAACTACCTCGCGCTTTCCCTGACGTCGTGCAGCAGCATCGGCGGCAGCATCGTCTCCTTGCCGCTTTGGAGCCGGCTCGCCGATCGCTTCGGTGAGCGGACCACGCTCCGCCTGGCCGGCCTCCTGGTGGGCATGGTCCCGCTTCCTTATCTCTTCTTTTCGAGCGAGGGCGCGGTGTGGATCATCAACGCCGGGGCCGGCATTGCCTGGGCTGGTTACAACCTGGTCAGTTTCAACCACATGCTGACCGCTTCCGAGAACAAGAACCGAGCGCGGCTCACCGCCTATGCTTCCGCGGTCACGGGTACGGTCGTCTTCTCGATGACGCTCGTGGGTGGCTTTCTCGCCACGCGTCTGCCGGTACTCTTCACTTGGCAACTGCAAACGCTCTTTCTCGTGTCGGCGCTTGTTCGCATTGCAACGTTCTCTTTCTTCTTTCCTCGCTTTCACGAATACGCGCCGCGCCCCGGCCAGAGCGCGCAAGAGCTCTTCAACCAGATTCCGGGCTACCGTGTCGGTCTGGGACTGCTGCGCAATTTCTTCCGGGCTTTTCGCGGATGACGACGTGCGCTGAGAATCCCGCGCGCAAGCGGTGTGAGTGTTCAATGGGCCGACACTGTCGCTACTCGTCCGGGCGCGCATTTTGCGCACGAAACGTCGTAGGACCCGTATCAATCGAAATGAGCGCGTGGTAGTTTGCGACTGAGGCGACTCCGGTCCTTTCCGATTCGCATAGGGGGCGCGCGGCGCCAGTCGTGGCCGTGCCGAGGGAGCGCACCAATAAAAAATGGCCGATTACGCGCTTATAACGGGTAACGCGAACGACATCACCGAGCTTTACAGCCAGGTGGTTCGAAAAGAAGGACTCGACGCCGTCGTCGTGCGTGATTCGGCGGAAGCGAAGCGGATCGTCTCGGTAAGGGGACGGCCCAAGCTCGTTCTCGCCGATCTGATGAGTCGCGACGCGAGCTTCACGCTGCTGCGCGAAGTGCAAAGCTCGATCCCCGACTACGATCGTCCAGCCGTCCTCGCCTCCGTGTCGCGCGAGCTTTCCACCACGGCGCGCGATTTGACCGAAGCGCTCGGAATCGCCGAAGTGCTCCCCTATGGCGCCGACGAGTGGATGGTGGGATCGGCGGTGCGACGAGCGCTGACCAAGGCTCCGCGCTCGGAGACCGTCTCCTGTCCGCCCCCCGTCCCGGAAGACGAGGGGGATCAACTGCGTCGGGCGCGCCTCTCGGCATTGACCCTCGTCGATGAGGGTCCCTCGGCGCGCGTGCTCAAAGAGCTCTTGGTGCAGACCGCCGAGGCCTTCGCCGTCCCGCTGGCGATCGTGTCGCTCGCCCTCGACGACGTGAGGTGGTTCGAAGTGTACACCCGGCCCGGCGGCGACCTCGGCGGGACGCAGTGGAATCTGCTCGACGAGTCGTTCTGCTCGTACGTTCTCGAATCGGGACAGCCGGTGGTTGTGCAAAATGCAAGCGCGCACCCGGCTTTTGCATCCAACCCTTTGGTTCGCAACGGCACCATCGCCAGCGGGGCCGGCGTGCCGCTCACCACGCCGGACGGCGACGTGCTCGGCGCACTCTGCATCTTCGATCCGCGCCCGGCCGTCATCGACCCCTCGTGGATCGACATGCTCTCGCGCTTGGCGGAGCGTATCGCGGCGGAGCTCGATCTCCGATCGAAAGCTCGCTCGAGTGCGCTGGAGGTGATTCGATTCACGGAAAAGCTCGCGCAGGAACGCGAGAGCCACCAGGTATCGAAAAAGACGCTGAGCCTCCTGGAAAACATGCTGGCCACGCTCGACGGCGGGGTCATTGTCATGAACCGCGCGCGCGACGTCGTGTACGCGAATCCCGCAGCGGCGCGGTTCCTGAGCAGCTCGGTGGGGCGCCTGGAAGGGATTACGCACGATCAATTGGTGCGCATCTGCGCCAAGATGGTCGGCGATGGCGATCACTTGGCCGAGAAGCTCGCGCCGACGTCGGGAGGACTCCCCTCGAGCCATGAGCTCGAGCTAAAAAAGCCGGTCTATCGGCTGCTGCGCTGGTCGAGCAAGTCGATCGAGCTCGATGACGGTCCCGGCATACTGGCGACGCTGGTGGAGATGGAATCGTCGCAGCGGGCAAGGTCGAGCGGCCGCTTCCCGGCCGTTCCGGTGGCGCAACGCGCGCGCGCGGCCAAGCGCAAGGGTTAGATCTCGTCCGCGCGGGTGGCGAGTAGCATCGACGCGCCTGCTGCGCTGAGGACCGACGACGTCAGGACGGCGTGAATGCCCGCCGGCGAAAAGGCCGTCGCCACGGCGAACACGAGCAGCAGACAGCCAGAAGCGAGGCCCATGGTTCGGGTGCGAAGCCCGACCAAGAGCGAAAGGCCGACACTGGCCTCCAGCACGGTCACGATCCAAGCGAGGACGGGGGCGGCGCTGGACGGGGCCAGCGCAATGGCATCGACCGCTGCCACGAAACGTTGAAAATCACCCCACACGACGCCCGGTGTCCCTGGACGCCCCCAGCCGCCGAAACGGTCGACGATGGCGGAGAGGTAGCCCGCGGCGAGACCAAAGCGCGCCAGGAGGACCGCCATCAGGGGCAAGGGTCGCCTCATGCGGGGCGGAGCGCTTGCGCGAGATCCTGCCACAGGTCTTCGACGTCTTCGATGCCGATGGAGAGGCGTAGGAGATCGGGCGGGGAGATGGTCTCGGCGCCTTCCGCCGTTTCACGGTGCTCGACCAGACTTTCGACGCCGCCGAGCGACGTCGCCCGCAAGAACACCTCCATTTTCCCCGCGGCGGCGAGGGCCGCGGCGCGCCCCCCCGCCAGTCGAACCGACAGCATTCCGCCAAAACCCCCCTGCATCTGCCGGCGCGCGACCTCGTGACCCGGGTGCGAGGGGAGACCAGGGTAGAGCACGCGGACGCCGGGCAATCGCTGCAGACGGCTGGCCAGCTCGAGCGCCGTAGCACTCTGTCTTTCGACGCGAGGAAAGAGGGTGCGCATCCCGCGCAAGAGCAGCCATGCTTCGAAAGCGCCGAGACAAGCGCCGTCGTCATGCCGATATTGATGCAGCTTTTGCCAAGCTTCGTCGGCGCGCGCCGTCACCAGAGCGCCGGCGAGCACGTCGCTGTGCCCGTTGAGGTACTTGGTGGCGGCGTGCATCACCAGATCCGCCCCGTGCTCGATGGGGCGCGAGTGGACGGGGGTGGCGACCGTCGAATCCACGGCCAGCAGCGCCCCCGCACCATGCGCGATCTCCGCCGCCGCTGCGAGATCGACCACGTCCCAGGTGGGGTTGGCGGGCGTCTCGATCCAGACGATGCGCGTTTTGCCGGGGCGCATGACGCGACGAAGCTCGTCGGTCCGCGAGGCGTCGACCAGGTCGAGCTCGACTTGCCACTGCGCGGCCATCCGCTTGAGCCAGGCACGCAGGCCGAAGTACATCACGTCCTGCGCGACGATATGATCGCCGGGACCGCAGAGCGCGCGGAACACCGCCGTCGCCGACGCCATCCCACTGGCGAAGAGCATGGCGCCCGCGCCCCCCTCCAGGCGCGCCAAGAGCTGTTCGGCAGGCTCGGCGGTGGGCCCCTCGTCGCGGCTATAGACGCGCCCGCCGAGAAGTTGATAGTCAGGGGCCCGGGCGAAGGTCGTCGAAGGTTGAAGCGGCGGGATGATGCCGCCGCTGACCGGGTCGACGACGTGCAGCGCCTGGGCGCAATCGGTGGAAGGTGCACGCTTTCCCATCGCTGTCGTCCTTTGCCATAGACGGTGGCTCGGGATCAACTGCGGCGGCCTCCGCGCACCTCGGGTCCCAATTGGGCGATGTCGCGGACCGCCCCTCGCGCGGCGCTGGTGGCCATGCGCGCGTAGGCCTGCAGCGCCTGGGAAACATGACGATCGCGGTTCGGGCGCCAGGCGCTGCTTTCGCGTGCCTCCATCGCGTGCCGTCGCTGCTCGAGGTCATGCTCGGAGACGAGCAGGGCGATGCTGCGGCCGGGAATATCGATGCGAATCCGGTCTCCCTCTTGCACGAGACCGATGGCTCCCCCTTCCGCTGCCTCCGGCGACACATGGCCGATGCTGAGCCCCGACGTACCGCCGCTGAAGCGGCCATCGGTGACGAGCGCACAAGCTTTTCCGAGCCCTTTGCCTTTGAGGAACGACGTCGGATAGAGCATCTCCTGCATACCGGGGCCACCCTTGGGACCCTCGTAGACGATGACGATCACGTCCCCCGGCTGAATGCGGTTCTCGATAACCGCGTCGCACGCCGTCTCTTGCGAGTGGAACACGCGGGCGGTGCCCTCGAACTTCCAGATCGATTCATCCACACCCGCCGTCTTCACGATGCACCCATCGCGCGCGATGTTGCCGTAGAGCACGGCGAGACCACCGTCGGTGCTGTAGGCGTGGGCGACGTCGCGAATGCAGCCGCGCGCGCGGTCCGTGTCCGGCTCGGCGAAGTATTTGTCTTGGGAAAACGCCACCGTCGTCCGCACGCCCCCCGGCGCCGCGAGGGCGCGCTTTTTTGCGTCGCTGCTCGCGCCAGGGCCGGCGATGTCATTTTCGTCGATGGCCTGGCCGAGCGTCGGCGTGTGCACCGTACGCGCGTCGCGATGCACGAGCCCGCCGTGATCGAGCTCCGCCAAGATGCTGAGGACGCCCCCCGCGCGATGCACGTCCTCCACGTGATAGTTCGACGATGGCGCCACTTTGCAAACGTTAGGCACCTTGCGCGAAAGGCGATCGATGTCCGACATGGTGAACGGCACATGCGCCTCTTCCGCGATGGCCAGGATGTGCAACACCGTGTTGGTCGAGCCCCCCATGGCGATGTCCAGCGTCATGGCGTTCTCGAAGGCTTCGAAGGTGGCGATGCTGCGTGGAAGCACCGACGCATCCCCCTCGAGGTAGTAGCGTTTGGCGAGCTCGACGATGCGCCGCGACGCGTGCGCGAAGAGATCCCAGCGTTTGGCGTGCGTCGCCAAGAGCGTTCCGTTGCCCGGCAGGGCCAGGCCGAGCGCCTCGTTGAGACAATTCATGCTGTTGGCGGTGAACATGCCCGAGCAGGAGCCGCAGGTCGGGCACGCGGAGCGTTCCATGCGTGCCAGTTCATCGGCGGAGACCGTGTCGTCGCCGGCGGCGATCATGGGATCGATGAGGTCGAGCTTGCGCGTGAGCGGTTTGCCGTCGCCGTCGTGGGTGCCCACCAGCTTGCCGGCCTCCATGGGGCCGCCGGAGACGAAGATGGTCGGGACGTCGAGTCGCACGGCGGCGAGCAACATGCCCGGCGTGATCTTGTCGCAATTGGAAATGCAGAGCAGCGCGTCGGCGCAGTGCGCATTGACCATGTATTCGACGCTGTCGGCGATGAGCTCGCGGCTGGGGAGCGAGTAGAGCATTCCGCCGTGCCCCATGGCGATGCCGTCGTCGACGGCGATGGTGTTGAACTCGACGCCCCAACCGCCGGCGGCGTCGATCACCTTCTTGGCGCGCTGCCCCACGTCGTGCAGGTGGACGTGCCCCGGGACGAACTGGGTGAAGCTATTGGCAATGGCGATGATAGGCTTGTCGAAATCGGCATCGGTCATCCCGGTGGCGCGCCAGAGAGCGCGCGCGCCGGCCATGTTTCGTCCATGTGTCGAAGTTCGACTGCGATAACCGCTCATGTGGAGAACTTCATCCCATTGGAAAGCAGGCGGCGCAAGGATCTCCCGCCCGGCGCGCTCCGCCCGCCCGTGGCCCCACGCTTTCTCCACGCGCTTGGCTGCTGCGCGGGAGACCGGTATTCTCGTCGAATGCGCCCAAGTGGCGCTGTCGACCGACGCGAGGCGGACCCGCCACCGAGATGCCAGAACGCAACCCCTCGCGCGAAATCGCCTTCAGCCTCGCGCTGGCCGTTGCCTTGGGGGCGGGGCTCTATGCGTACATCTCCTCCACCATCGAACGCCCGAAGGGGCCGGTGCTGGTGGCATCTTCGGCGAGGCGAGCCGTCCAGGAGGACAAACGCCCCGACGAGGCCAGGCGCGTCGCCGGGGCGTTCGTACAGCACCTGGCATCTGCGCGCCATGAAGATGCGTACCTGATGATGGCCGAGGCCTATCGTCAAACGACGCCGCTCCCAGCCTTTCGCGCTTCTTGCACGGCCTCGCCCTTTTTATCGACGGCCGCGAGCGTTTCGCTCTCCCGAACGAGAGAGGAGCGAGCAGCGGGCCAGTCAGGGCGCGGATCGCTCACCGGGACCGGTGTGCTCATCACGCGCTCGGGGACCGTCGACGTGACCTTCTTTTTCGTCGATGACCCGGCGGGGGTGGCCATCGTCAATGTCAACGTCGCGGGTACGCCCGCGTTGCCGATGGGATCAGCAGCCGTCGTTGCGCCCTCCACCAGCGATACCGTCAAAAAGCGTTGACGTCGGCCGATCCGCCCTTAAGCGCGAACGGCGTCCCCCTCTTCGTGCAGCGAGTCTCTCTTGCCGAGGATCCTCTCGCGCAGCGCTTCCGCCATGACGTAGAGCGCCGGCACGAAGAACAGGTTCATCACCGTCGATACGATCATGCCGCCGAACACCGTCGTTCCCAGCGAGTGCCGGCTCTCCGCCCCGGAGCCGCTCGCGGTAACGAGCGGGAAGACGCCGAAGATGAAGGCGAACGACGTCATCAGAATCGGCCGCAGGCGTTCGCGCGCCGCTTCGAGGGCGGCGTCGGTGATGGAGTGTCCGCGCGTGCGCAGCTGGTTGGCGAACTCGACGATGAGAATGGCATTCTTGGCGGAAAGGCCGATCAGCATGACCAGCCCGATCTGGCAAAAGACGTCATTGGCTTGATGGCGCAAGAGCTGGCCCAAGAGCGCCCCCGCCAGACCGAGGGGAACGGCGAGAAGCACGATGAACGGCAGGCTGAAGCTTTCGTATTGCGCGGCCAAAACGAGCAGCACGAGCACCAGCGCCAGCCCGAAGATCAGCATGGTCATGTTGCCCGATTCGATCTGCTCTTTGGCGATGCCCGTCCATTCGAAGCCCATCCCCTGTGGCAGCGTCGCTTTCGCGATGCGCTCCATCTCGGCCATCGCGTCGCCCGAGCTCACTCCCGGCGCCGGGGAACCGTTGATCTCGGTCGAGCGAAACATGTTGTAGTGATTGATGAGGCCCGCTGAAACGCGCGGCTCGCTCGTCAAGAGCGAATCGAGGCTGATCATCGACCCCGTGGTCGCGCCGCGGCCAGCCGGCATGGGCAGCCCGGTAGCGCTGAGATCGCCGCGACCAAGCCCACCGCGCGATCGGACGTAGAACGATGTCAGGTCCTTGGGGTTGCCGCGGAACTGTTGATCGGCTTGCACGTAGACGCGGTACGAGCGATTGGAAAAGGTGAAGTCGTTGACGTAGGCCGACCCAGTGAAAATCTGCAGCGTCTGAAAGACGTCGGTGAGCGAGACGTTGAGCTGTTTGGCGCGGTCGCGGTTCACGCGCAAAAGGATCTGCGGATCGTCGGCGGTGAAGCCCGAGAAAACGCCGGCCAGCTTGGGCGAAGCGGACGCCTTTTCGATCACGTTCTTCGTGGCGTCGGCGAGCTCCTGCACGGTGACGCCCGCCTGGTCCTCGATCTCGATGTCGAACCCACCGAAGTTTCCCACGCCTTGGATGGCCGGCGGCGCGAAGGGCATGACCATCGCGTCGGGGTTGCTCATGAGCGGTTCGCGGATGCGATCGATGATCTCGGGAAGCGTCTGCCCTTTGCCTTTGCGTTCGTTCCAGGGTTTGAGCATCACGAAGGTGATGGCGCGGTTCGATCCGCTGCCGGCGAAAGAGAAGCCGCCGACCCCGAACGTGTCTTCGACCTCGGGGATCGTGTGCAAGAACTTGTCGGTCTGGTCGAGCACCTTGCTGATGCGACCGAGCGACGATCCACTCGGCCCCTGCATGGCCACCACGAAATAGCCGTCGTCTTCCTGGGGCAAGAAGCCGATCGGTACGGCGCGCACCAGCCAGATGCCGGCGGCGATGATGGCCCCGTAGCTGGCGAGCGTCACCGTGCGCCAGCGAAAGAGCCAGCCCAGCATGGCGAGGTAGGTGGAGCGCACCTTGTCGAAACCGCGATCGAAGAGGCGGAAGAATGCATTTTTTTGGCGCGGTGTCCGGCGCAGCAGCCGCGCCGAGAGCGCGGGCGTCAAGGTGAGCGAGTTGAACATCGACAGCCCCACCGAGAAGGCGATGGTCAGCGAAAACTGCTGGTAGATGCGCCCCGTCGTGCCGGGGAGAAACGCTACCGGCGCGAAGACGGCCATCAAGACGAGCGACGTGGCCACCACGGCGCCGCTCACCTCTTTCATCGCTTCGAAGGCGGCTTGCCGCGCGGGCAGTCCTTTGTCGTCGATGAAGCGCTGGATATTCTCGATGACGACGATGGCATCGTCCACCACGAGCCCCGTGGCCAGGGTGAGCCCGAAGAGGGTCAGGCTGTTGATGGAGAACCCGAAGGCTTTGACGAACGCAAACGTTCCGATGAGCGAGACGGGGATGGTGATGGCGGGGATGAGCGTGCTCGTGCCGGTCTGCAGGAAGAGGAAAATGACGACGATGACGAGCCCGATCGCCTCCAGCAAGGTCACGATCACCTCTTCCATCGACGCCGACACGGCCTTGGTCGTATCGAACGCGTTCTTGTACTTGAGGCCGGGGGGAAAGCGCTGGGCCAGGCGGTCCATGGTCTCGATGACGCGGTTACGCACGTCGAGCGCATTGGCCCCCGGCAGCTGCATGACCCCCATGCCGACCCCCACTTGGCCGTTGAAGGTCAGGGTAGACGAGTAGTCCTCGGCGCCGAGCTCGGCGCGACCGATGTCGCGAACCCGCACCAGCGTGCCGTCGGCGTTGGCGCGCACGATGATGTTTTCGAACTCCCGCTCCTCGACGAGGCGCCCCTGCACCTGGAGACTGATCTGGAAGTCTTTCTCGGCCGGCGCCGGAGGTTGACCGAGCTGACCGGCGGGCGCCTGCAGGTTCTGCTCGGCCAGCGCCGCCACCACGTCGGCCGCCACCAGACCGCGCTCGGCCAGCTTGTTGGGGTCGAGCCAGAGACGCATCGCGAACCTGCGTTCGCCGAAGATCTCCACGCTGCCCACACCCTTGACGCGCTTGACCGCGTCTTTGAGGTAGACGTCGGTGTAGTTGCTGAGAAACTTCTGATCGTATTCGCCGTGCTCGGAGACGAGCGCCAGAGCGGCCACGAAAGAACCGGAGCTCTTCGTCACCGAGATGCCTTGCTGCTTCACCTCGTTGGGAAGGCGCGCCTGCGCGGTCGAGATGCGGTTCTGCACGTCGACCGCCGCGACGTCGATGTTGCGGCTGGGATCGAAGGTGATGGAGATGCTCGAGCTGCCGTCGTTGGCGCTGGTGGAGGTCATGTAGCGCATCCCCTCCACGCCGTTGATGGCCTGCTCGAGCGGCATGGTGACCGAGCTCTCCACCACCTCGGAATTGGCGCCGATGTAGAAAGCCGACACCGACACCTGCGGCATGGCGATCTGGGGATATTGCGCGATGGGAAGCGTCGGGATGCAGATGCCCCCCGCGAGCACGATCAAGATCGAGCAGACGGCGGCAAAAATCGGTCGCCTGATGAAAAAGTCGACGAACATCGTCAGAGTCGAGGTGACTGCGGGTTCGCCGAGGGAGACCCGGCGCCGGGCTGCGGTTCGGGTGGCAAGCGAGCGATGGCCGAGCCGTCGTGGATCTTCTGAATGCTCGAGCCGACGATCTCCACCCCGGGCGCGAGGCCGCCGGTGACGACGAAGTCGTTGCCCTGGATGGCGCCGACCGTGATCGGTTTTTGCCGCGCGACGAGCGCGCCGTCGGGGCCCGATTCGACGACGAAGACGAAGTACTGCCCCGCCTGCCGCGTGACGTCGAGCGTCGGCACGGTGAGCCCGGGGTGCCGTGCCCAGATCATCCGTGCTTTCAAGACCTGCGCGCTGCGCAAGAGCCCGTCGTTGGGGCAGATGCTCTTTACCAACACGGTCTGCGTATCGACGTTGACCTGCGGCGAGACGAACGACGGCTTCTCCTCGCAGATCACCTGGCCGTCCTCGCCGAGAAGCGCCACCCGTGTCTCGGCCTTGATGGCCGCCGCCTTGGCAATCGGCACATAGACGTAGGCCTCGACCAAGTTGTCCTGATCGACGGAGGTCAGGCGCGTCTGCGGCGTCACGTAGTCGCCGATCTTCACCGGCACGTCGCCCACCGTGCCGTCGCTCGGCGCGGTGATGCGGTAGTAGCGGAGCAGATCGGACTGCGCCTGGACCTGTGCTTCGGCGACTTTGACGTCGGCCTCGGCGGCGGCGCGCTGCGAGTGACGCTGCTGGTACTCGAGGTCGCTCAGGAGCCCGGACGCGACGAGGTTCTTCGAGCTCTCGTCGTTGTGGATCGCAAAGTTTCGCGTGGCCTTGCGCGTCTCGAGGCCCGCGGCAAGGCTCTTCAGCGTCGAGGCTTGCTGACCCGGATCGATCTCGATGAGCGGCGCGCCCTGCGTGACGCGGTCACCGGGTTTGGAGGGGATCTTGCGGATGTAACCGCTGACCTGCGCGTAGAGGGTGATCGAACGTCGCGACGTCAGCGATGCCAGGTAATCGTCCTCTTCGTTGATCGGCTTTTCTGTCAGGCGCAGGATGCTCACCGGGAGCGGAGGCGTCGCTTGGGGGTGCGCTTCGGCGCCGTGACAACCGGACGAAGCGCCGGCACCGACCATCGCCGCGATGGCCAAGGGCGCGGCAAACGTGCCTACTCGCGCAAAATCGCACGAAAAAGAGGGGGCGGACTCGACAGGGCGGTGCATGGGCAACCTACACAGAACGCGCGACATACGGAATTGTTCCCTGCCTCGCGTGACGGCATGAAGAAGGTTTTTCAACCCTCGCCCTTCCGACGGCGTCGCTGGGGCGGTAAGGCTGGCCGCGCGTCGGCGATCACCGCCAAGAAAAGCCGCACCAGCGCGTCGACGAGAGCCGAAGTCAGAGGAGGGGTAGGGCGCATGATGGCATCGGTGACGAGCTCGTTGCACGCGCCGGCCATGGCGATCGCCGTCAGACTGAAGTCCCTCCGCGCGACTCTTCCTTGCTCGGCAAGGGCCTGCGCCTGGGACTCGATCACCGATGCGATCTCGTAGATGGTCTTGCGCCGCCTTCGTTCGACCCTGGCGCTGGCTCCGACCACTTCGACGCAGGCGATGCGAGCGTAGCGTGGATCGTCCAAGACGGCGTGGACGTAGGCTTCGAGTCCGGAACGAACGCGATGTCGGGGGGTGGGATGCGACTGATGCAGGGCGGTGATCACCGCCTTGCGGGCGCGCTCGATCACCATTTCGTACACCTCGAGCAGCAGCGCTTCCCGACTTTCGAACTGCTCGTAGAAGTGACGCGCGGTGACACCCGCCTTCGAACAAACGAGCTCGATCGAGGTGCTCGCGTAGCCCTGGGTCCCGAAAAGAGCGAGCCCCGCATCGAGGAGCCGCGCGCGGCGTTGCGCCAGACGCTCCTTGACCGATTGCCCCCCGTACGGGCGCGCGCTCCGCAGGCGAATGCCGCGGCGACGAGCCCCCCCCGCAGATGAGCGCAACTGAGCCATGGCGCGAGCGTTGTACGCGAAAGGCGCGCCATCCGCACCTTTACGTTCCTGGCTGTCGAATCCGCCCACCCCGCGGCGCGTTCGTCCTCGACGCGATTCGAGCAGCCACCGGTGACACCAACCAAGGCACATCTGACAAGTGGCCTTGTCAGATGAGAGAAAAGAAGTGTAAAATAGCTGGCGCGGTACGGTTCCGCGCCGAAGACTACGCCCAACGAAGGAGCGCGTGATGCGGGCTTGGATTCTGGTTTCGGCTTTGGCAGCGTCGGCGATCGCCTGCGGCGAGTCGACCCCACCCTCCCGCGACGCGGACCGAGGGGGCAGCGCAGGGGCGTCGGCCACGTCGACAGGCTCGGGTGCAACGGGCGGCACGGGTGCAACGGGCGGATCGGGCGGCAGCAGTACGGGCACCGGTGGCTTCGGCGGAGCCAGCGGGGGCAATGTGGGGGGTGCCGGCGGGTCGAACGGAGGGGTCGCCGGAGCGGCGGGCTCGGACCCGGTCGACGCGGGCGGCAGCGCCGGGCGTCCCGTCTTCGACGCCAGCAAGCCGGACGTCGGCTTCGAATGGCCCGAGACGGTGCCGGGGCTCAAATGCAGGGCGGGCCGCTACCACGGAACTTTCGAAGGCATCTTCGCGTCGTCCGCCACGTTTTTTCCCCTGCCTATCCCCGTCGCGGGCGACATCGATCTCACGCTCGTGCAGTCCGTCAACGGCGAGGTGTTCGAGATCAGCAACGGCAAGCTCTCCGGCACGGCCGATTTGGTCTTCCCCTTTGCCGCGGACCTCCTTGGCAAGCTCAATTGCAAGGTCTCCAAGCTCGACCCAGCGACGGCGCTGAGAAACGGCTATTACGTCGTTTTCGGTGTCCAATTCCCATTCGAAGGCCCCTTTCTCGGCGACTACGACAAAGTGAACGCGGCCTTCGTCAATGGATCGTGGGACGTCAAGGAGCCGAACCCGCTCTACGGTGGCAACGGATCCTGGACGGCAACGTGGGTAGGTCCATGAGATTCACCCTTCCTGCGCTCCTCGGTGCTGCGCTCGCGGTGGCGGCAGCGTGTTCGTCCGACGAGGCTGGCACGCGGCCGGCCACGTCGGGCACCGACGGCGGCGCGAGCGGCGGCGGTGGAACCGGTGGAAGCGGTGGCATCGGCACAGGGGGAAGTGGCGCGGCGGGAACGGGCACGGGGACGGGAGCCGCAGGAACGGGGATCATCGTCGGACCAAGCGCCGACAGTGGAGCGGGCCCGAGCGACGGGGGCGGGTGCGCGTCCTCCACCGTCAAGGCGGACCTGCTTCCCTCCAACCTGCTCTTCGTGATCGATCGCAGCGGCAGCATGAATTGCAACTTGCCTCCCGTCACGAGCTCGAGCGCCTGTGAAGCGAAGCCGGAGCGCGCCGACCCCATGCGCCCGAGCAAGTGGGAAATCATCCGCGACGCTCTCAAGTCCTCCTTCGCGTCGCTCCCTTCGACGGCGAGCGCCGGCATCTCGTACTTCAGCAACGACGATGAATGCGGCGTTCAATCTGCGCCGAGCGTCGCGGTCAAGGCCGTCGACGCGACGCAGATCGCCGCGCTCAACGCCAGCCTCGACGCCATGAAGCCGGCTGGCGGCACGCCCGTCGTAGGGGCGACCATCCTCGGCTACAAACATCTGCACCAGCAGCTCAACTTAACGGGAAACGATTTTTTGGTGCTCCTCACGGACGGGTCGGAGAGCTGCACACCGGCGGACGTGACTGGCCTCGTGTCGACCCAGGTGCCGAACGCTCTCTCGGTCGGCATTCGCACGTTTTCCATCGGCGTGCCTGGGAGCGAGGCCGCGCGCGGCTTGCTTTCTCAAATTGCTTTCGCGGGCGACACCGCCAGGAGTGCCACCTGCGATCACTCCGGCAGCAAAGACGTCGGCGATTGTCATTTCGACATGACCACCTCGCAGGACTTCGCCGGCGATCTTCGCCTTGCGCTCGGCACCATCACCGGCAAGGCGCTCACCTGCACGTTCGAGGTGCCGCCCGGCCCGGCAGGCCTTCCCGTCGATCGCGACAAGCTCAATGTCAACTTCACACCGGGCGGCGGCTCGGCGGTGCCCATCCTCCAGGACAACACGGCGCCCTGCGACCAAGGGGCGGACGGCTGGCAGTACACCGACAGCGACACCAAGATCACCCTCTGCGGCCCAACCTGCGCCAAAGTGAAGAGCGACTCCGGCGCACGTATCGAGATCGTCCTCGGCTGTCGAACGGTCATCAAGTAACGACGCCGGGGGTTAACGCTGGTCCCCCAGTCGATCGTCGCGGGCATGTACATCGGGCTCGAAGAAGGCCTCGTGCTGACACTCTGGAACCAGGCGCGCGTGTACCGGGCCGATGAGTGGAGCGCGAAAGCCGTCGCCAGCGTCGTCTGGGGTGCCACCACCCTCGGCGCGGCCGCGGGCGCCATCGTTGGCACGGTCGGCGGAACCACACCCGGGCGCGCTTCGTTCGTGGGGTCCGCCGCGATGTGGTCGGGGCTCGTCAGCGGCCTCTTGGTCGGGGCAGTCACGCCCAACGACGACACCCAGGACGACAGCGCGCTGCTTGCGGCCGCGGTGGGGCTGAACGCGGGCGCCGTCGCGGGGGTGCTCGCCGCGGGGCCGGTATCGCCGTCCATTGCACGCGTCCGGTTTCTCGACCTGGGCGGCATTGCGGGGGGGATCGCCGTCGGAGGGCTGTACCTTTCCGCGGCCGGTAACGAATCGACGCCAGGCGGCTTGATGGGCTTGTTGTCCGTCGGCATTGCCGGCGGCTTGACCACGGCGTGGTTGGCCACGTCGGGAATGGCGGCCGATCGATTGTCCGAGGAAAATCGCCCGTTACCGAGTACGCCGGCCTCGGTTTTCGCGACGACGACGGTTTCCGTAGCGCCCACGCTCGGTGGGGCGGCGCTGGCCGTGCGCGGCGCGTTCTGACCTCGAGGTGGCCAGGGGATATTCGCGCTAACGGCTGTGCTAAATTGTACATTTCGTACCGCTCACCGCGTCGCGATATTGCGACCCGCACGACCCGGGTACGCGGCGTGATTTCCCTCGCCCCCGGAGGTTGCCCCTATGGCCAATCATCATCGGAGTTTCCGCACGTTGGGCATGCTGTCGGTGTTCACCGCCGCGGGGTGCCATAACGCCACGATTTGCGAGCCCACCTCGGCGGCACTGGGGCAAATCATCTCGTCGGGCGTGTCCGAGGCTTACCTCGCCCAGGTCGATAAGACGGGCGCCGACGTCCCGCACCTCGCCTGCAAGGCCGAAACCACGATTGCCACCACCAAGGCGTTCGTGCGCGAGAGCGAGGATGCCAACTGCGACGCGTCGGGAAAGAGGTGTCTCGGACCGGGCAACATGGACAATCGTGTCGTCGCCCCGGCGACGAACATCCACACGACCCAGGGAGAGTTTCGGGTGCTCGGCATCGGGAAGGGAATCGCGATCGAGGATTGCGGTCAGACGGCCATCCGGGCTTGTAACGCGGGAATCGACGCGTATTACAAGCAGCAGCGTGGGATCCGGCCTCCCACGATCGAGTGCCGGCTCGCCGACTACCAGAACATGTGCGAGCCCGGAGGACGGCAACCGCGGGTCCCCCTCGCCGCGGCCACGCCCACCGAGCCGGAGCCGTCCGCGGAAGACCGCCTGCCCGCGACGTGGATCGCGCGGCTCGGGGATGCCAAGACGCGCCCCGTCGCCATCCGCGCCCTCATGCATTTCCACAGCGACGCCATGGTGCGGGCGAACCAGAATGCCGCCGATCCCGCCGTCAAGGGCGTGCTCGATCAAATCATCGATCCGCTGACCAAGGTCTACGTGGAGGCGAATCTCGAGCGCGGCACGCGCGTCCTTCTCATCAAGTTCCTCTCCGAAGCGCGCGACCCGCGCGCAGGTCGTGCTTGGATTCATGCCTGCCACGGCTTTGCCGTCGCCGCGGGCCCCGATGAAGAGGACGTTCATCACGCGTCGCGCGCCATCGGGGCGACGAAATACGACGAAGGAGCGCCCGCGCTCGGCGAAGCCTTCGCCAAGCTCGAGGCCGGCTCGCCCAAAGGGGCCGCGGCTTCGAAGAGCGTCTACGTCGCGATGGTCCAACTGAAAAGCGCCTCGTGGAAGCCGGTTCTGCTCGAAAAGATCGGGCGCCCCATGGAAAGGCCGCGCTCGACGGACGCCCACCAGTTGGAGGCCTACCAGACGCAGCTCTTCTGGCAGCAGACGTCGGCCGACCTGCTTGGCTCGCTCGGCGACCCGAGCGCAACCAAACCCCTTCTCAAGGTGTTGATGGAGAGGGACAAGGCGGAAGTCGCGGGCTCGGCGCTTCTCGGTATCGTGAAGATCGGCGCAGGCGCCGTCCCCCTCCTCGTCGACGTCCTCGCCGGCAAGGACCAGGACATGGTCGAGTTTGCCAAGAGCAAAGCGTCCGAGGCCAGTGGCAACACCAAATCGTACGTCAGCGCTTCGGCGGCCGCTCTCGGCGCGATCGGCCGCGTGGACGCGCGTTCGCCGATGATTCAGGCGCTCAAATCCGCCGACAACGAGATGAACCGTGCCGTCGTGGCGCGCGAGCTCGCCGCCCTGCCGGGCAACCCCGACGCAACCAAGGCGTTTCAGGCCGGCTATGACAAGGTGCCACCCACGGCCAGCATCTGGCCGTCGATGTTTGCCGCGCGACCAGCGCTGCTGACGGCGTCGGCTCGCTTCTACGACGCCGAGCTCGTCCCCTGGCTGCTCACGCAGGCCAACGCTGCCAAGGGAAAGGACGAAGAGACGCTGAGCGCGGCCTTGTCGAGCGCCATCAAGCTCATGAAAGGCGCGCAAGTCGCCAAGGTGAAAGTCGTCGTCGACAAGATCGGCGGGGAAAAAGAGAAGAGCGCGTTCCAAGGGGCCACCGAGCTGCTCGGCAAGTGCGCGGAAGAAGTCGACTGTTACATCGCCAAGCTGAAGGACGACGACGCGGGCGGCGGGATGGTCGGCGTGAAGGCAGCCCATATGGTGGGCATGCTGGGCGACACGCGTGCCGGCATGGAGGTCGTCAAGCTCCTCCCCAGCCTGCGCAACGCGGATGTGCGGGCCGCCGCCGTGCTGGCCATCGACCACGCGGTGCAGAAGGATGCCGCGCCCGTGGCGGACGCCCTGCAGAAACTCGTCGATGATAGGTCGGGCGACGCACCGGCCGCGCTGTCGTCGACGGCAGCTGAGCAGGTGGTGTATCGCCTTCGTGCGCGCTGAACGAAACGATCCCACGCGATTGCCCTTGCGGCACGTGAGCCTCGACGACCCGCTCGATCGCGTCTTCGCCCTAGGCGTCCCCAATCGCCATCGCGCCATCGCGCTCGCGCTCGCGGCGGCCCTTGTCGCTCATGGCGGCATGGCAGGCGCGATCCGGCTGCGAGGGGAGGTTCTGCGCAGGGAAGCGCCTCTCCTTGGAGCTCAGGAGGTCGTCATCGAGCGCGAGGTGCCCCCGCCCCCGGCCCCGCCCGAACCGGAGCCGCCCCCTTCTCCACCACCTCAGCCGCCCAAGGTCAACCCGAACGTGACCGCTCCGGCGCCCGACCCTTCCGAGCAACCGGACGAGAAGCCCGCTGCGGAAGCGGCGCAGGCTGGCGAGATCCTCGTGCAGGAGAGTGACGAGGAAGAGGAAGAGGAAGATACCGATGACGCGGACGAGAACACCTTCGTCACGGGCGACGCGGGCACTTACGCCGGCGGGATGACGGCCGGAACGGGGACGTCGGCGCTGGCGGTGCACGGATCGGTCGTCGCAGCGGGCGGCGTTCTCGGGGGCATCGGGACGGCGGCCATGGCACCGAAACCGGCGACGCGCGATCGGTCCCGCGAGGCCTGGCTCGACGTCACGTCGTGGGACGACTGTGACTTTCCCGGCGAAGCCGACCGTCACAACATCCGGAATGCCATCGTGGAGATGAAGGTCACCGTGCGACCCAACGGTACCGCCTATGCCGTCACCATCGTCGACGACCCGGGATTCGGCTTTGCCCGGACGGCCAGCGCCTGCGCCCTCAAGCACAAGTTCGCCCCCGCGCACGATCGCGAGGGAAACAACATCTGGGGGACGACGCGGCCGTTCCACGTGGGTTTTCACCGCTGAACCGGGCCGTAGGGCCGGGGTGACGGTGGGCCGGGATGCCGGCGTGACGAATCCGCGGAACCTTGGCGGTCGTTGGTTGTGTAAGAAGGTATGGGCGAACGACAAGCCATGCCGTTGCTACGAGCCGTCCCGTCGGTGGGCGACCCCGAGCTCCCGCGCGAAACGCTGGAAGCGTGCAGGGTCCAAGACCCGGCGGCGTTTCGCAGCTTCGTGCTTCGCTACCAGCACACCGTCTTTGCGCTCGTGTCTCGGATCGCCGGGCCGGGCGCGCAGGTCCAGGACCTCGCGCAAGAAGTTTTCCTGCGCGCTTACCGGGCGTTTCCCTCGTTCGATCTCGACGGCGCGGCGCGCCCGTCGACCTGGCTCTTGACGATCGCCGTCCGGCTCTCGCAGAACGCGAGAAAGCAGGCCGCGCGCGCGATCGCGGCGCCGCTCACTGACGCCGCCGAGGTCCGAGATTCGGCCACGCCGGAGACGGAGCGCGCGCGCCGCGAGCTCGGCCGCGCCATCGCCGGTGCGGCCAACGAGCTGTCCGACGATCAACGCGCGGCCTTCGTTCTGGCGGAGTTCCACGGGATGTCGCTCGCCGACATCGCCGCCGTGCTCGAAATACCCGAGGGCACCGTCAAGACGCGGCTCTTTCGCGCGCGCGCACATCTGCGCGAGCGTCTCGCTGCTTTTCAAAAAGAAAGGGAAAAACCGTGATGAACACCGAAACGACAATCGATTGGGAGAGCTGGGAAGTCGAAGCGCCTCCGCCCGACTTTGCGGACCGGGTCATGGACGCGGCGCTTTCCGAGTCCCACCGGTCGGCAGCCGTGCGCCGACCGCGGCGATCGGGACGATGGGTGGGCATGCTCGCAGCGGCAGCGGTGGCGGCCGGGTCCCTCACGGTGCTGGCGATGATCGAGCGGCAGGCGCGCCGAGGGCAACCCCCTTCGATCGCGTCGAAAGCAGCTCCGAGCGCACCCGCGCCCGCGGCAGCGAGCGCCGCGGGCGACGTTGCCGGAAGCTCGAGCGCGGATCGCGTGCCGCCGCAGGCCGAACACGCGGCGGGCACGGTCGTCGACCGCAAGCTTCGCGACGATGTTCGCGCTCGGATCGTGCGCCCCCTCCAGGGGCAGGGTGTCGAGCAAGACCCCCACACCGGGCTCACCGTTCCTTCGGGATCGAACGGCCCTTCCCACAATTTGTCGCGCGAATACTTGCAGCAGCGCATTCGGGAAGACTTTTACCCTATGGCCAAAGTCTGTTACGAGGGCGCGCTCGCCAAGCAGCCCGAGCTGCGAGGACAGATCG
>DATHES010000220.1:0-118503 GCA_035318465.1 Polyangiaceae bacterium | reverse complement strand
TCAGCTCTTTCATGCCTTTCACCAGCAAGTAAGGTGGTGGGTCGATCAATTTGCCTATCTTGTCCAAGCGCTCGCCAATCGTCCCGAAGAGGGTGGCACGATGCTCGACAACTCGCTCGTCTTCCTCTGCACCGAGATTTCTGACGGCAATACCCATCTTCACGACAACATGCCCTTCATCCTCGCAGGTGGAGGCGGCGGAACGATTCGCACGGGCCAGCTGCTCCAATTCACGGACACGCCTCATGCCGGCGTGTATTCCGCCATCGCACAAGCGATGGGGCACCCGACGACGTTTGGTCAAGTCAGAGCGGGCCCGCTGCCGGGACTGCTCTTGTAAGAGGGGGCTTGGGGGGAGAAACCGCAGCAACAGCCCTTCGGAGGCCCTTTTCGGCAACGTGCTACGGGAGCGTGCTCCACACGGACCAGATCGCCGTCTTGAAAGCGCCGCCGCCATCGGTGTGCCCCTGCCCCGCGGGGCGACAGCGGACCACGGGATAGGCGGCCGGGCAGCCCGTGTATTTCACGCAGCCGCAGTTCGTGCAGGTCGGCCAGTCGGTCGTGGCCGTCCCCTGGCATCCGTTGATCGAGAGAATGAGATCGCGCGCCGCGTCCGAGCCCGTCGGTCCGGTGGCGGGGTTCGACGTGTCGTCCGCACCTGTCAGCAAGAGGGCCGCGAGGGGCTGATTCGAGCCCGGCGGACGATTCGCCTGCGGGCGCAGGCCGCCCGCGGCCGGGGAGATACCGCGGATCACGCCGCCGCGTGCGAGACCGAGCGTGTACGCAAGCCAGCCGCCGCTGCTGTAGCCGCCGACGAAGACCTTGCCCTGATCGACGCAGTAGTTTGCCTCGACTTCCCTGAGGATCGCGTCGAAGTAGGGCAGGTCGGGCGTGTTGGCACCGTCGTCGTAGAAGCAAGCCCCGCCGTTCTGCGGCCACACGTAGCTCATGCCAATCTGGATGGCCTGCTGGTTGTTCGCGGGCAGGACAGGGAACCCGCCATTGTCGCCGTTCGTCGTCAGCATGCCGCCGCAGCCGCCACCGCCGAACAGAATCGGGTACGCGGTAGCTGGATTGTAGCCCATCGGAAGATCGAGGTAGTAGACGCGGTCGGTCCAGCTGCCGCCCGCCGTGGCGGGCTTGACCGCGGGATCGACGCCCGTGACGGTGATGTTGCGCCTGACGAAACGACCGGGCATGTCGCCGGCGGCCGGAGGTTTGCCGCAACCGGTGCTCGGCCCCTTCGGCGCGTCGCTGCCTGCATCGGAACGGGGCGCGCCCGCGTCAAGTGTCCCGCTCGATCCACCGTCGCCCGCCGCGTCGGAGCTGCTGGTCGCGTCGGAGCGGATCGCCGCATCGAAGCTCGCGTCCGCGTCCGGTGTCCCGCTCGATCGGGCGTCGCTCGCAGCCTCGGAGCTCCCAGTCGCGTCGGGGGTGACGGCCGCGTCGCGGGTCACGTTCGATCCGACGTCGCCCGCCGCATCGGAGCTCCCGGCCGCGCCTGCTGCTGCGCCCGATCCGCCCGATCCGCCGCTGTCCGCCGCGGGAGCTCTGCCGCCTCCTCCATCCCGGTGCCCGATATCCCCATCCCCGGTGCCGCATGACACCGCCAGCATCGAGACGCCGAAGGAAGCGCTGAAGAAAAGGGAAGAAACGCACCTCATCTTCATGGGCGATCTCCTAGCGATAGAACGGAGTGTGCCGAGCTAGAGGCCCGACGTCGTGTTGGGAAGGCCGTCGGTCGCGTTGTTCTTGCTGAAGTCGAGGTCCTCTCGGTGCGTCGCATCGCTGAGGCACGCCGGCGTCGGCGTGCAGGGGTAAAACGACTCCTGATCCGACTGGTAAAAGTGCAGGTAGTCGACCTGCATCGTCATCGGGTACTGGTTGTTCGCCGGATCGCCGCCGCCGAGGGCGTTGGAGCTGAAGAGCCAAAAGTTCATCATGATTTTGGCCGACTTGTTGGGAATGGGAAGCTTCGATCCCGTGGCGTACACGCGCACCGGCGTCGGGTTGGTCGCGCGATCGATGTAGAAGTTCACGACGTTGGGCTCCCAGTCGAAGCCGTAGGTGTGAAAGTCGGCCTGGGTGTCGAAGGTCGCCATGGCGTCCAGCGCATCGGAGATGCCCGGGCTCCACCCGCCCTGGTTCTCGCCGACGATCACGTTGGTGGGAACGACCCGCGACTTGTTGGCGGCCTGGAGCTCGATGTCGAGTTCGCGCCAGTCTTGCCACTTAGGCGTGCGGAACGTGAACGCCGCGGCGATGAAGTTGCCGGTCGTGTTCACCGGCGGCTTGATGCGAAACTCGTAGTAGCCGTATTTGAAGTTGTTGTACTTGGTGCGAAGCTCGCCGCTCGTTTGGGCCGAGGCCGTGTTGAACGGCGCGGGAAAGGCGGCTGCCGTGCATTCGGCGTACGTCGGCCCCGGCGGTGCACCGCCGGCCGGCTTGTTCATCGTGATCTGCGCCGACCCGTTGGCAAACGTGATGGCGCCCTTGATGAACCGCGCTTGCGCCTGATCGCTGAACCCGTCGGAGTACGTCCAGATCTCGTCCGTGTCGAGATCGATCGGCGAATCGAAATCTTCGACGAGCCGGAGCTTGACGCCTGGATAGGTCGGGATCTTGTCGCAGGGCTGGGTGGGATGCCCGAGGATGCCCTGGCAGCTGGTTCCGCCATCGGTGTCCGCCCCCTTTCCTGCATCGGGAGTTCCGGCTGTCCCGCCTGTGCCAGAATCGACCGTGCCTCCGGCGCCCGCCGATCCGCTCATGCCGCCCGTCGACCCTCCGCTCGATCCACCTGCGCCGCCGGTGACGCTGCCGTCGTTTCCCGTTGCCCCGCCGGCACCACTGGCCCCGCCGGCAGTCGAACCGCCCGAACCACCCGTGGTACCGGACCCGCCCGCCCCTGCGGTGGTCGAGCCGCCCGAGCCACCGGTGGTACCGGTGCCCCCCGTGCCTCCGCTGCCTCCGCTCGAACCGCCCGTGTTGCCGGCACCTCCACTACCCGTCGTGGTGCCTGCCGACCCGGCGCTCGTGCCGCTGTTGGCCGGCTCCAGGTCATTGCAAGCCAAAACCGTCATTCCGACAGCGGCAAGAATCGACAATCCGCGCGGGCGCCTCAGGAAAACGGTAGGTTCCTCCATGCCCAGGTTAGTGTCCTAGCCTCCGCGATTCCGTTGGGCGTTGTTCCGAATCGGGGAGCCGCGGGAAGAAAGGCGGCCCACGGCGCGGAGGGAGGCTCTGCTTACGCTCCGCTCGTCAGCGAGCCTCGAAGTCACAGAAGGGATTCGAAGGTGGGCATTCTTGCTCTCCGCAATCGTCCTTACAGAGCTCCATGTCGCGCTTGCAGTCCGTGCATGAACCGCCGGTTGCCCGGCAGATGTCGTAGAGGCAGGTCACGCACATGGCGACGCAGTTGCGCGGGCCGCAGCGCGGCGGACTCTTGTAACCACAGGCGAGCAGCGATGATGAATCGCCCTCGTTTTGTGCGGCAGATTCGGATGCAGGCTCGGCCGAGTCCTGCGTGGCGCGCGATTCGGCACCATCCGAGCAGCCCAAGGCGAACACGGCAAAGAGTGGCAGCAGCATCGCGTACATTTTTTTCATGATTGCCCCTATCTCCGCGTCGGAAGGACGAGTGGACGCTTGCGCGGTCAATTTGCAATCAGCAAGCCAACGCGTGGGGGCGCCTTGATCGCGATTTTTGCGGCGTTTACCAGCGACGATGCGGGGCACGTGCCCGGACACGGGCCGGGCCTACCGCGTCGCCGGCCCAGCGCCATGGAACCTTGGGTGAAGAGGACACGCCGGGAGGGGCATGGCATGGTAGGGGCCCGGACCTGCTCGAAACGGCCCTGCCCAGGAGGTAGTCGTGCGAAAATTTTCCTTTGCCATGGCGACTGCGATCACCACGGCCAGCATGCTTGCGTGCGATGGCAACGGAGACAAGCCGCCGGCGGGAGGTGCCGCGGGATCGACGACCGGCGGTATGACCGGTGGCTCGGCCGGAGCTGGGGGCGCTCCGGGGACCGGCGGAGGTGGCGCCACTGACAGTGGGACGCCCGGCAAAGGCGGCGCCGCTGGACAAGGCGGGGCGAGCGGCAGCGGGGGTGTCGCCGGCACGGGAGCAAGCGGGAACGGGGGCAGAAGCGGAAGCGGGGGAGTCAGCGGGAGTGGCGGCGCGGGCGGGAGCGCGGGTGCAAGCGGAAGCGCAGGCGCGAGCGGCGGCGGGGGCGCGGCGGGCGCAGATGGGGGAGGTTCGTCAGCGGATTCCTGCGCGAGAGTTCCTGCGACGGCGCTGGTCAGCGCGTTTACGGCCGACCCTCATTTTTGTTTGATTCGCTTTGCGCAGAGCGTCTCCCGAGCACGGCAAATCGCGTTCGCTCCCAATGGAGATCTTTTCGTCGCCACGGCGGGAGGGCAAATCGTCGTGCTGTTCGACACCGATGGAAGCGGCGTCTCCGACGCGGCGGAACGTTCCACGTTCGCTTCGGTCACTGGCGGCAACCATGGCATCTTCGTGACGCCGACCCACGTCTATGCGTCGTCCGACACCACGATTTACCGATGGACCTACGCGTCGGGGCAGCGCACGTCGATGGGTATGCCGGAGACTGTCGTGCGGGGGATGGCCGGTGGCGGAGGCCACGTTTCTCGAACGCTGCTCATCGACGGCCTGAACCGCCTCTACGTGAACATCGGGAGCGCCAGCAACGTCGACGCGCCCGCCGATCCCAACACGCCGCCCGCCACGCGGGCGCAGATCCGGCGTTTCGACCTCGCGAGCATCCCTGCGGGCGGATACATGTCATCGGCCGGTGAGCTCTTTGCTGCGGGATTGCGCAACGAAGTCGGACTCACACTGGACGCCCAGGGCAGGATCTGGGGCGTCGAGAACGGCCGCGACGATCTGCGCGCGGCGGGCGATACGACGATGTACAACGAGAATCCGGGCGAGGAAGTGAACCTCTTCGATCCAGCCCGCCCTGGCCGTAACTACGGCTATCCGTTTTGCTGGAGCGAAGGCATCTGGACGGGCGCCACGGCGAAAGGGCCGGGGACCCAGCACCTCGATCCCGACCAGCCGGGCGCTTTCACCGAAGCGCGTTGTCAGGACCCCAATGTGGTGGTGCCGCCGGCGTTCGTCATGGGTGCCCACCTCGCGCCGCTCGACATCGTGGAGTACACCGGCACCGCGTACCCGGCCGAGTTCCGCGGCAATCTGTTCGCTACGGCGCACGGCTCCTGGAATCGTGACACGACGCGCGGGCACGTGGGCCGCATGATCGTTCGACTGCGAATGGACGCCGGCGGATTGCCCACCCAGGCCGACAAGTTCCTGGGCGAGCTCGCGGGCGGCGTCCTGCGCGAAGGGAGCTGGGCGGTGCGCCCGGTGTCGATTCGCGTCGATTCGGCGGGCCTTCTCACGTTCTCCGACGACGCTTCGGGTACGGTTCACAAGATTGGCTACCGCCCTTAGACATCGGCTGCCGCTCGGGTGGCTGCTCACATGCGCGATCGCTGCATCAGCGCCGCGAGACGCACGCGCGCAACTCGCTGGAACGCAACCCGGCGGCCTGGCTTCCGGGGCGCGCTTCGTATCGGCTGACCAGTGCAAATCGTGCCACTCGGGTCCGGTCACACCTGCCGGCGCGTCTTATCTGCCATGGGACACGTGGGCCGGCTCGATGATGGCCAACGCGGCGCGCGATCCCTTCTTTCTCGCGACGCTCACCATCGCCGAACAGGATCGCCAAGGGACCGGTGCGTATTGCATTCGGTGTCACACGCCGTCGGCATTCGTCGAGTCGAGAGCCACGAATGGCGATGCGTCGCTCTTGTCGGATGTCGACCAAGAGGGCGTGCAGTGCTCCGTCTGTCACCGGTCGATCGACGCGAGTCTCGCCCCCATCTCCGATCTGGCGGCGCCCTACGTTGGCAATGCGCAGCTCTTCTTCGAAATCGGAACGCCGACGGAAGTAAGGTACCACGGGCCTTACGACGATTCGCGGACACCCGCCCACGGCGCGTTCCGCGATCCGTTCGGCGAATCACCGAGTCGTTTCTGCGGCCAATGCCATCAAGTCGAAAATCCTTACGAGAATCTTCACGACGCGGCCGGTCGCGACACGGGGCGGCCCTTCCCGCTCGACACGACCTACGAGGAATGGAAGCAATCCGCGTACGCAAACGGTCCCGAAGCACGAAGCTGCCCCAGTTGCCACATGCCGCGCGAGTCGGGCATGCTCCCCGTAGCCACCGGCGCGCTCGATCGTCCCGATCCCGCTCGTCACGATTTTGCCGGTGCCAATGAATGGGGCGTGGCCATGCTCAAGGCGGCATTTCCCGCCCTCCGCGACGACGCGTACGATCGATCGCGCACCGCAGCGCAATCGAGCCTGCGCGCGGCGGCGCGGGTCGAGATTCGGTCGCTGCCGCAGCAAGCCGCAGCTCTCGGAGAGGTGGAGCTCGCCGTGCGCGTCACCAACCTGGCCGGGCACAAGCTACCCACCGGCTATGCCGACGGACGTCGCGTGTGGCTCGAGATTGCGGTGATCGATGGAGCGGGGAATGTCTCGGTGCAATCGGGCGCCTATGACCCCGTCACCGCGCATCTCGAGGACGACCCGCAGCTCCGCAAGTACGAAGCGGTCCACGGGCGCGACGGACTGGCGGAGGATCACATTGTCTTGCACCGGCAAATTCTTCAGGACAGCAGGATTCCTCCGCGCGGTTTCCAAGCAACGCCTGTCACCGCGCCGGTGGGACCGATTTCGTTTTCCGATGGACAGGGCGGATTCGTAGCGCACGACGACGCGATCTTCCGCTTGAAGCTGCCGCCCACACCCGGGCCAGCGACGGTGCGCGTGCGTCTCTTCTACCAGGCCGTGGGGGCCCACCACATCGAAGCCATCGCCGCGGAGAACACGACCGACACCCGCGGTGCGGAGCTCATGCGCCTCTGGAAGGAGACGGGCAAAGCAGCACCGTTTCTCATGACAGAAGCGAGTCAGTGGCTCGAGATTCGCGTCAGCGATGCGCGCGACGCTGGTTCGGACGCCAAAGCGAGCGCCGATGCCGGCCCCACCCCGTCCAACCTCTCTACCGAAAGCGGTGGCGGCTGCCGCATGGCACGACCTTTCCGGTCGAGCCAGAGCGCTCCCGCGTGGTGGGCGGCGGTATGGGTCCTGGGAGCGCTCCGCTTCCTCAGCGGTAGCGCGAGACCTCGAACCCCGCCGCCGGGGCGCTCCGCTTGACCGCAGCGATGCCCTCGTCCCTCGCGGAAGGCGAGGCGTACATCTCGCTCGTACCGATCACCTGGCCACTCGCGCCCTTCAGGACGAAGTACCACCGGTTCTCCGCCGAGGAACGCCGCTCGTACCGCTCGTCGAGAAGCGCAAGCGTTTTCACTGCCGTCACCCCGTCCTCGGCGCTCCCGCGCCAGGAGTGGAGCTCGCTGTTGAGAAGGATCTCGCCGTCGGCGGCCATCAGTTGAAAGTAGAAGTGGCTGGCGCTCTTGTGGATGACGAACTTGGGACTTTCCATCGCGCTTCCGGTGAGTCTAGGGTGCTGACCGTAGGATGCGCATCAGCTGGCGGTCAGGCGATGCTCGCGTACGCCGCGGCGCACTCTTCGCAATCTTCGGTCCGGGGGCAAAGCAGGATCAACGGATTGGCGCTCAGCCGTTCGACGGCGATGGCGACGAGATCGCGCGAGCCGAAGAGACGAGCGTGCGCGCTTCCGATCTTCCCTTCGCGCTGAAGATCGCGCAAGCGCAGCCATTCGTCGGCCACGCAAAAGCCGCGGCAGCAGTGGTCGGTCTCCGGCACCATGACGGTGCGCACCATCCCGTCCTCTTCGACGACACAGGGGTGCGAAACGGCGTACGGAACTTTCGCGAGCGCCTCCGCCAGGTGCATGGTGGTGTTCTCGCCATGCGTCACACCGAGGAGCAGCACCTGTCCATCGAGGTCGTGCACCCGGCCCACGGGACTGTCCGGACCATGCGGCGGCGAGAGCGGCTGCGGCGCACAGATCCGCGCCGCGTGGGGACCTTCGGCGGCAAACGAGCCGCCCGGATGCGTACTGCGCAGGACGCCCGGCTGTCGCCAAAACAGCTCGGCCATGATCCCCATGCCGTCGCTCGGCGTGACGCGCGGATCGAATACGCTGGCGCCGTCGGTCATGGTGGGCATCACGAGCGTGCCATCGGGCCCCAGCGCTGCTCGCAACGCGCGGATGACGCCCAGAGGACCGCCCTCGACGGGTCGAACGGCGCGGAAGGAAGCGTGAACCAAGAGGACGCCGCCGCGCCGCACGCCGAGATCCGCGAGTTGCTGAACGAGGGCCGACTCGAACACTCAGGCCCCAACTCTTCACGATTACTTCAATTTGTCAAAATCCCGCGCGGCGTCGACTTTTTTCTGAGTCCCCTGTCGATCCCGCGCGACGTCGTTCGACGCTGGGTTAGAACCGGAGCGAAAGTCATGACCAGCGTGCTTTCCCGCATGTCAAAGGCCTGAACGTAAACGACAATCCAATCGAAAAGGAGATCCCATGTCGACGACGCTGAACCCTTACCTGAACTTCGACGGCCACACCGAAGCGGCCATGAAATTCTACGCGGAGGCGCTCAATGGAAAGCTCGAGCTTTTCCGCTTTGGAGATAGTCCCGTTCCTGTCCCCCCCGATCAAAAAAACCGCGTGATGCACGCTCTTTTGAAGACAGAAGCGATGACGATCATGGCCTCGGACACGCCAGCCACCATGGTGCGCAGCCCGGGCAACGCGGTGCACCTGAGCCTCAGCTTCGACAACGAAACCGAGCAGCAGCGCGTATGGGACAAGCTTGCTGCGGGCGGCAAGGTAGGCGAGCCTCTCGCGAACCAGTTCTTTGGCCGCTTCGGCACGCTCACGGACAAGTTCGGTACGAGCTGGATGTTCATCCTCCCCGCTCCGCCGCCGAAATAGTTCCGCGCCCTTCGGCACGTCGATACCGCGACCTCCCGGGCGCGCATTGACCGATGAATTTCGGGGCAGTCATTGCGAAGAGGACGGGATAGAATGCCGGCCGACCGAACTTGCAGTCGAGTTCCTCGACGGGAGGTCACACCATGCCCCGATATTCCTTCGTCATGATGTTCTTGGGAGCTCTTTTCGCCGTCAACTGCTCGGAGGACAAGCCGGGCGGCGGGGGAGGAAGTGCGACCGGCACCGGCGGCTCTTCGACGGGCGGAGCTGGTGGCACGGATACAGGCTCTGGCGGCAGTACCATGACCGGTGGCGGCGCGGGTACGTCGACCGGGGGATCGGCTGGTGCATCGACGGGGGGCTCCGGCGGTGGCGCCGGTTCCGGCGGTGGTGCGGGCTCCGGCGGTGGTGCGGGCTCCGGCGGAAGCTCCGGGACGGGCGGCACGGGAGCGAGTGCAGGCACGGGAGGTGGAGGCAGCGGAGGAAGCTCCGGCGCGGGGGGAACCGCGGACTCGGGAGGCGGACCGGCCACGATGAACTTCTTCGTGACGAGCAAGGGCGGCGACAATGGGGGCGCGTTCGGCGGCCTCGACGGTGCAGACGCGTTCTGCAAGGCCCTCGCCACCGCGGTGTCCGCCGATCTCGGGCAGAAGCAGTGGCGCGCCTATCTGAGCACCGCCACCGTCAATGCTCGCGACCGCATCGGAGCGGGGCCATGGCGCAACCAAGCCGGTCAAATCATCGCCAACAACCTGGTCGATCTCCACGATCAGCTCGCCGACGCTGCCGGACTCAACACCACTTGGCCCGTCGGCAGCACGACCATCACGCTCGATGAAAAAGGAACGGCGCTCCCCAGCGATGTTCACGACGTCCTCACCGGCTCGGACACCGAGGGTCGCGTCATGGCCAACTTGACTTGTGCGGACTGGACGTCGGCGGCCTCCACCGCTCAAGCGCAAGTCGGCCACTCCAACCGCACGGGTGGTGGTCGGCCCCCTTCCTGGAATTCGACGCACACCGTGGGTTGCGCGCCCTCGGCGACGAACCGCACGGCTGGCACCGTCACCTCGGGCGGTGGCCGCGGCTCGATTTACTGCTTTGCGCCGTAGGAGGACGCAGATCCGTCAGGGTCGCGCGGTCGCACCGCGGAGACTCCGGCGTGTCATGGGGCTTCGGGCGCGGCCGGTCGATGCAGCGCAAGGAGACACATGAGACGCCTCGTTCTCGTCCTCGCGGCAGCCATCGCCGCCTGCACTCCCAAACGAACGGACCTCCACCGAGGCGCCGATTCCGGCAAGAGCGCTCGCAATGTGAGCATCGTGCGCGACGACTGGGGCATTCCCCACATCCATGGCAAGACCGATGCGGATGCCGTATTCGGATTGATCTACGCCCAGGCGGAAGACGACTTCCAGCGGATCGAGACGAACTACTTGAATGCGATGGGGCGCCTGGCCGAAGCCGAGGGAGCGTCGGCGATCATCCGCGATCTGAGGATGAGGCTCTTCATCGATCCCGAGGACCTGAAAGCAAAGTATCAGGCGAGTCCCGACTGGCTGAAGGCCCTGATGGACGCCTGGGCGGATGGTCTCCGTCATTTCCTCGACAAAAACCCGCAAATCTCGCCCCGCGTGATCAAGCACTTCGAACCATGGATGGCGCTCTCCTTCAGCGAAGGCAGCATTGGCGGCGACATCGAGCGCATAGCGCTGCCGGCGCTCGAGGAATTTTACGGGAAAGGTCCCGTCACCGACGTACCCAAGATGGAGAGAGCGTCCCCGCTCGAGCCAGGCGGATCGAATGGATGGGCCATCGGGCCATCGCGGAGCGCCAGCGGTCACCCCCTCTTGCTCATCAACCCGCACACCTCGTTCTTCTTCCGCGCCGAGGTGCAGGTTCGCAGCGATGAAGGTCTCGATGCTTACGGCGCCGTCACCTGGGGGCAGTTCTTCGTCTACCAAGGCTTCAACGAGCGCGCCGGCTGGATGCACACCTCGAGCGGTGTCGATGCCATCGACGAGTACGTCGAGTCCGTGGTGAAAAAGAGCGACGGTTTCTATTATCAATACGACGGCGAGGAACGGAAGGTCACCGAGAAAACAATCACCATTCCGTACAAAGCCGACGCCGGGATGGCCACGAAATCGTTCACCGTCTACCGCACCCATCACGGTCCGATCATCCGAACCGCGAATCAAGAGTGGATCAGCATTCGATTGATGGAAAACCCCGTCCAGGCACTGATCCAGTCCTACTCGCGGACCAAGGCCAAGAATTATCGAGAATTCAAGCAAATCATGAATCTTCACACCAACTCGTCGAACAATACCGTCTTCGCCGATGCCGAGGGGAACATCGCCTATTTTCACGGCAACTTCATCCCCCGGCGCGACCCCGCGTTCGACTGGAGCAAACCGGTGGATGGCAGCACGAGAGCGACGGAATGGCAGCCTGTTCTGTCGGTCGACGAGAGCCCACACGTTCACAATCCGTCCGTCGGATGGATCCAAAACACGAACAACTGGCCGTTCTCGTCCTCTGGCCCGGAGAGCCCGAAGCAGAAAGACTATCCCCGCTACGTGGAAACCTTCCCCGAGAATCCTCGCGGCGTGCACGCGGTCCAGGTCTTGGAAAAAAAGACCGACTTTACACTGAGCAGTCTGACGGCGGCGGCGTTCGACAGCTATCTCACCGCATTCGATCCTTTGCTCGCGGCCCTGTTCGCTGACTACGAGGCAACCGCGCCGAGGCACCCGCTCAAGGCGAAGCTCGCCGAACAGGTTGCGACGCTCAAGGCGTGGGACCGCCGCTGGGCGCTCACTTCGATTGCAACCTCCTTGGCGCACTTTTGGGGAGAGGAATTATGGAAACAAGCCATCGCCCAAGGCGATCTCGGCGGCCTATCGACCTACGACTATATCGCCACCAAGATGACGCCACGGCAACGGCTCGAAGCTTGCGCCGCGGCGTCCGATAAACTCCAAACCGATTTCGGCAGCTGGAAAACGCCGTGGGGGGAAATCAACCGCTTCCAGCGGCTGACGGACGACATCGTTCATCCCTTCGACGATTCCCGCCCCAGCATCCCGGTCGGCTTTGCCGCGGGGCGATGGGGCTCGTTGGCATCGTTCGCAGCGCGGTCTTACAACGGCAGCAAGAAAATCTACGGGACGAGTGGCAACAGTTTCGTCGCGGTGGTGGAATTCGGAGATACCGTGAAAGCTCACGCGATCACCGCCGGAGGACAGAGTGGCAACCCCTCTTCGCCGCATTTCAACGACCAAGCGGCACGCTACGCGGAGGGCAATCTCCGCGACGTGTACTTTTACCCAGCGCAACTCGAGGGCCACATCGAGCGGGAATACCATCCCGGCCGTTGAGTTGACCCGAGCGGCGTCCCGAAGCGCCTCGTCGATGCACTCCGAGGCGACCCCTCAGGGATGCGCTTTGGCGAGGCGGGCCAGTCGGAAGGTGTCGATCGGGTGGCGCGTGGTCCCCTCCAGCACGAGGTCCGCCATGATTTCACCGACGACGCTGCAAAACTTGAAACCGTGTCCGGAGAAGCCCGCCGCGATGGCCACCCGGGGATGATCGGGATGGTGATCCAGGATGAAGTGCTCGTCCGATGTGTTGGTGAAGAGGCATACCTTCATGGCGAGGGTCGGACCGTCGGCATCGGGGAAATATCGCCGCAGACCTTCGCGCAGAACGGTTTCGTCTTCCGCATGGCAGTCCCGATCGAGCGCGTCGAGCCGCACCCGTTGCCGGCGATGATGATATTTCCCGATCTTGAAGCCGGGCACGCCAAAAACCGGAAGGCCATAAAAGCGCCCCTCGGGGGCCTGCAGGTTGAAAACGGGAAAAGAATCGGTGCGGAAATACTGAGGCCGAAGAGGCTGCGCCCAGAGCATCACCTGTCTTTCCGGGATTGCCAGCGGAGCGAGCTCGGCGACCAGCTCGCCGACCCACGGGCCTGCCGTCACCACCAGCGAACGAGCCTCGTAGGTTCCGGACTCCGTCGTGACGCGGACTCCCGCTTCACTGGCGCACCAGCTCGTCGCACGTTCACGGCCATGGATCTCGGCACCCAGGTCGAGCGCGGCGACCGTGTGCGCGACGACGCAGCGTTCGGACATGAGGAAGCCGCCGTCAGGTTGGTAGACGGCCATCATGTCCGGCGCCAGCCGGTAGCCTGGGAATCGGCGCTTCACCGTCCCGGCGTCGAGAAGATCGTGAGCGAGATTGTGAACCTGGCACGATCGAAGTGACCCCTTGACCGTCTCTTCGTTCTCGCGTCCCACATCGAGACCGCCCGTGATGACGAGAAGCCTTTCCCTCGCGAGCGCCTCCAGCTCGCGCCAGAGTTCGTACGCGCGGAGCAGCAGCGGCACGTAGTCCGGGTGCTCCGCATAAGCGAGACGGATGATTCTGCTGACACCCACCGACGACCCAAGGGCGTTGGGAACATCGAACTGCTCGAGCCCGAGCACGCGCTGACCGCGCCGCGCCAGGTGGTAGAGCGCCGCGCTGCCCATACTGCCCAGCCCGATGACGATGGCGTCGTAAGAAGTGGTCATTGAGGTTCCCACTCGGGCGGCGAGAACAATATCTTATCCGGGCATTTTGCCATGGCGCATTCAGGCCGTGCTAAAAGTGCGACCATGGACCTTGTCCCGGGCATGCTCGTCGGGCCGAATGTACGGCTGGTGCGCATGCTCGCCCGAGGAGGGATGGGGAGCGTATGGGTCGCCGACCACCTCGCGCTCAAGACGCAAGTCGCGGTCAAATTCATCGATCAATCCCTCGGCGATGAAGACGTGCTCCTCCTCCGTTTCGAGCGCGAGGCAACTTCGGCCGCGCAAATCCGAAGCCCGCATGTCGTCCAGATTTTTGACCATGGTTTCGTCGACGGAAAAGTACCCTACATCATCATGGAGCTGCTCCAGGGGGAGAGCCTGGGCTCGCGGCTCGATCGGCTCGGGCCGCTGCCCCTCGACGAAGCAAGCGCCATCATCGCCCAGACTTGTAAGGCACTGTCGCGTGCACACGCGCATGGCATCGTCCATCGCGATATCAAACCGGACAACATCTTTCTCACCGATTCGGAGGGCGACCTCTTCGTCAAGGTGCTCGACTTTGGCATCGCCAAACAGCAGGGCAACGAAGCCTCGGGAATGACGCTGACGGGAACCACCGTGGGGACGCCGCATTACATGAGCCCCGAGCAACTGTTGAGCGCGAAAGACGTGGGCGTCTCGGCCGACTTATGGGCTGTTGCGGCCGTCGCCTACCGCGTGCTCACCGGTCGGCCCGCGTTCGACGGTGAAACGTTCGCGGCCCTTTGCATCGCCATCCACCACGGGGTCTATCTGCCCGTTCGCGACATCCGGCCCGAGCTTCCGGAGGCGCTCGAGGGCTGGTTCAGGCAGGCGCTCCAGAATGATCCGGCTGCCCGTTTCGCTTCCGCACGCGAGCTCGCGGAATCGTTCGCGCTGGCGGCGGGGTTCCGCGCCTTGGCACCGTCGGTCCCTTCGAGGGTGCCCGCCCTGGCGAATGCTTTACCGACCACGAGGACAGCCTCGATATCGCCCGCGCCACGCCTGCGTTTGCCGCGGAGTGTACCGCCCGTGGTCCGCGACGGCGGGGGTGCGTCCCTCGGCGGTGCCATCGTTGCAAGTCGACGGCAGAAGGATCGCTTGGCACGGCGCGCCGGACTGGTGGGGGCCACGGTCGGTGTCCTCGTCGTCGGCGGGATTTTAGCCGTTATCGAGACATCCCGCCCCGCTACCAACCCACCCCCTTCGAGTACGAGCCCGAGTGCCCACGGCGCCGCATCCGCAGACAGCGCCCCCTCGGTTTCGGCGACGGCGGTGGAACGGGGGCCGAACCACGAATCGGAAAGCGACACGCAAGGGCGCCAACCCCTCGGCGGCGGCGAAGCGGCAGCAGCGCACGCCGAGAGCGCCGGTCCTCCCTTCCCCGCGCCTTTGCAATATGGAACAGTCTCGCCACCCGCTCCTTCCACCAAACGTCTACCGCCTGCGGGAAGTGCGCGGGGGACATCGCGCGCCACCAAACGCGACGCTTCTCCCGAAGTCCCCCCTACCCGCCCCGAGATCGATCATGGCTTCTGACCGTTTCCACCGCCGCCTTCGACCCACGCTTTTCGCCGCCGCCCTGGCGCTCGGTTCACTGTATCCGCACGCCGCGCTGGCCGAGCCGACCGCCGGCGAGCGGGAGACGGCCCGTGCCCTCATGAACGAGGGTGACCGCAAATCCGCAGCGAAAGATTACGCGGGAGCCCTCAAGGCCTACCAAGGGGCGCACGCCATCATGAGCGTGCCGAGCACCGGCGCGGCCCTCGCTCGCACCCAGGCCGCGATGCTGCTCCTGGTCGAAGCACGCGACACCGCTCTGCAAGTCACTCGCATGCCGGTCAGGCCCAACGAATCGGCTCCCTTCGCCAAGGCGCGCACCGCTGCCGAGAAACTGGCGCAAGAGCTGGCGACCCGAATTCCTTCCCTCCAAATCACCGTGCAGGGGCCGCCGCCGAGCGCCGACGTGCGCATCACCTTCGATGGTCAGGCGCTTCCTTCCACCGTGCTCAAGTTTCCCTACAAGGCGAATCCCGGCCGTCACAACGTCGCCGCGTCGGCCGGTGGATTTGCCGACGCATCGCGGGAAGTCGACCTGCGCGAAGGGGAGAGCGCGAGCGTGATCTTGTCGCTGACGGCGTCGGCCACCAAGACGGCCGCCAGTGCGCCGCCGAAATCCGAGACCCAGGCGGCGGCGCGCTCGGACACGCCGTCCCTGCTCGGCGGAGAAGCTGCGGATGCGTCCCCCGGCGCGTCGCCCCTCGTCTACATCGGTTTTGCGGTCGGCGGCGCCGGCCTCATCGCAGGCTCGGTGGCCGGCGTGCTTCACCTTTCCAGAGTAGCGCAGGTGAAGGATGATTATTGCGCCGGCGGCACTTCGTGCGATCCGGGATTTGCGAAGGAGCGCGACCAAGCAATGACGCTGGCCACCGCGTCGAACATCGGGTTTGCCGTAGCCGCGGTCGGGGTGGGCGTCGGCATCATCGGTCTCGCGACGTCGAAATCCGCGAAGGCGTCGTCGACAGGCGGCGCCGCGGCTGCGAACACGGCTTATTGGGAGCCGGTCGTAGGCGTGGGCTCGATCGGCGTACGCGGCGGGTTCTGACTGGGCAACCCTCGCTGCAAACGCTACAGCGATCGCGCGCAGCGGAAGCCATTGATGAGGTCCCGCTGGGTGGGGCTCCGCTGCCAGCGCCTGGACGCGAAGAGCCCGAGCTGATTGGTGATCGAAAAATCGCCGCCGTTGAAGATTCGCTCGTCGGAGGAGGTTCCCACGTTGGGGGTCAATTGAGCACAGTCGACGCACGGCAAGGGCAGAGGAACGCCGTTGTAGTCGAGCTCCCACTCGGACAGGTTGCCTACGAGATCGGAATGGCCCCAGCGTCCGTTGCCCGCTGGAATCATGCCGACCGGCGCCAGACTGACGATGCTCGCGCACGCGCCATCGGTGCCCGAGCCGCCGCCATAGAAACATCCCCAGGCGGCGAGATCGCCGTTGTTATCGGGGACGAGGGCACCCCACGGGAAGAGCCGCTGCTCGTCTCCGCCTTGCGCCGTGTAATTCCACTCGGCCTCCGTCGGCAGGCGTCCCCCGTCCGATGCGCAAAAAGCAAATGCCTCGTACCATGTCACGCAGTTGATCGGCCGGTTCTCGTTGGCTGCGGCGGTGTCGGTCCAGCTCGCGAGCGTCGGATTACATTTGAGGTCCAGGTTGAGCGCCCCCGCGACGAGACTCGAGTTCCAAGCGCTGTTCCAGCCGCTATTGGGGATCCTGGGATGGGCCCCGGCACCGGCCGCCGGGGGACTCGCTTGACTCCCCTTGCCTGACGTCACGAAGGCCCGAAATCGACCCACCGTGACTTCGTACGCGTCGAGCCGAAAATCGCCGACGGTCGCCGGCGCATCCTTCGAAGTCACGTAGACAGGATCGTAGTAGCGGAAGAACGTGCCCGCCGGAACCAACAAGCTCTTGCAACAATTCTCGTTACCGCCCGGCCCGCAGTTCGTCCGTCCCGCGCCGCTCGTCTGGCAACTGGGCGCCGTGGTCGTAGCGATGGGTCGACATTGCCCAACCAGGCACGTTTGCGCGGTGGGGCACGCCATCGCCGTTCCCCACTGACCGCTGACATCGCACGTTTGGGCGTTGCTCCCCGCGCACTGCGTCGTGCCCGTCGCGCACACGCCGCAGATCCCTGCGCCGTTGCAGAAGCCGCCCGCGCATGCAGCAGCGGTCCCCCAAGTGCCGCTCGAGCCACACGTCTCGACGCCGTTTCCCGAGCAGCGCACCGCGCCCGGTGCGCAGGTGCCGGTGCATGCGCCGCTCACGCACGCTTGATTGTTGCACGCTGCAGGCGTTCCCCATTGCCCTGCAGCACTGCAGGTTTGTACGCCGTTGCTGGCGCACTGCGTGCTACCGGCCGCACAAGCGCCGCAGATCCCCGCACCATTGCAGAAGCCGCCGGAGCACGCCGACGCAGTGCCCCAGGCCCCGCTCGCAGAGCAGGTCTGCACGCCGTTGCCGGAGCATTGCGTTGCCCCGGGATTGCACGTCCCGGTGCAGGTGCCATTGACGCAGGCTTGGTTGCTGCACGGCGCGACACTGCCCCAAGTTCCATTCGATGCGCAGGTCTGCACCCCGTTGCCCGAACATTGCGTCGTCCCCGGCGAGCAGCTGCCCGTGCAGGCGCCGGAGAGGCAGGCCTGGCTCGCACAAGCAACCGCGGTCCCCCATTGCCCATCGGCGCCGCACGTCTGCACGTCGTTGCCCGAGCACCGCACGCTGCCGCTCGCGCACACTCCGCAGATCGCCGTACCGTTGCAGAAGCCGCCGGGACAGGGCGTGGCGTTGCCCCACATTCCATCGGTGCCGCACGTCTGCACACCGTTTCCGGAACATTGGGTAGCACCAGGGCTGCATGCGGCATCGCTCGTCGTAAGGTCCGGGCCGGAGCCGCGGTCGGTTACACCGATGTCAGCAACGCTCATGTCCGCAGCGCTCATGTCCGCAGCGCTCATGTCCGCAGCACTCATGTCGGGAGTGCTCATGTCCGGAGCGCGGCCTTCGGGCACATTGATGTCGACGCCGCCATCGCGATCGGGCTGCACCGACGCGTCGCGGTCGAATCCCGCGTCCGGGGGACTTGCCTCCTCGCGGTTTTCGGCGGATGCGTCGGCAGGGGCGCCCGAGTCGTTGCTAGGAGTACCCGCTTCGACTCCCTTGTCTTCGGCGCTCGGATGAAGATCGTCGATTCCGGAGAGCATGCCGCACGCACCCAGGAGCGCAGCGACGAATAACAGACACAACCGATACATCGTGCCAGCCCTATAACTCAATCTCCGGCTCTCGCAAAGCGTCGGCCCTTCACATTTCGAGATCGCGACGTCTCGTCAGCGCCGGCATTTTCACCATGGCTCGGTCCGCGGATTGGAACTACACCTTCAGGCTAGCCTGATCATGCGTTCGGCCAATGCCATCTCCCGCGCCTTCATCCTCGTCCTCCTCGCTGCCCAGGGATGCAAGACGCCCGGTGTAATCGCAAAAGACAACGACGTGGCGAGCGGCACCGCCGTCTCTTCCGCCGTTCCACCATCTCGAGCCGACCATTCCGCACCAGCAGGAGGGGCCGTTGCCGCCGCGTCCACCGACTATCCAGTCGACCCGAGCCCGCCCAAGGATTTCCACGACGATGCTCTGCTGCGTACGCTGGCTCGCGAATCAGTCGCCGTCATCATTTGTCGTTTGCGAGGACTGCAAAACATCTTCGTCGGCACGACGGACCCCGACATTTTCTATGCGGCGACTTGTGACGTGTCCGAAGTCCTGAAAGGAGCCCTTCCACGCGACGCATTGCGCTTCATTTGGCAGGTCGAGCGAGAAAGTCGAATGCCGCCCCCGGGATCGGAGCTTCTCGTGCATCTGAAAATGCGCAAGGAGCGCTTGCAGGAGGACCCGGACCTCAAGTGGGTTGCCATCGACGCCGGCGTTCTCCGGTACACAGAGCGTTTGAAGGCCGATGTTCACAAGACCGGGCTAATCAGAAAGTAACGGGCGCATGGCTCACTTCGTCGACGGGAAAACTTTCAGTCGGGTCTCGGGACAAAGGCTGCATGTATCCGTGCTCGGCACGATGCGTCTCGGCCTCTGGGGAGGCTATGAGTACAACGGAAAACCGCTCAAGGTCGAATCGACATCGCCTCAGGTGCTCAGACTCCGTCCTCTTCCCGCACGAGGCGATCTGAGAATGTTCGAGCTCATCGGAGCCGACCTCGGCGACAGCGTGGTTCGGGCCGTTGATGGCGGGGGTGCCGCTTGGGACAGCGTGCATGGCCACGTGCATCGCATTCGAAAGACATGGCTGCCGGCATTCGATGACCTTCTGCGAACCTACCCCGGAGACGAGGAGTCGAGCGACGCCTTCCGGAAGCGGGTGGGCGGTCAAGTCGACAATAGTCAATTCAGCAACACGTGTACCTTGAGGCTGAGCGAAGCATTCAACGAGACCGGCCATCCCATTCCGCACGGTCAAGCGGGCTTGGCCACGGTCAAGGGTGGCGACAATCGCTTTTACGCGCTCCGTGTCGCCGAATTCAAAAAATACATGCTCCAGACGTATGGCGCGCCCGACATGGTTCGAAGGCCACCTTCTGGTGCCGCGGCCGGAGTTTCACGCAGAGACTTCACGAATCTCCGAGGCGTCATTTGTTTCGAAGCTAGATTCAACGACGCTACCGGACACTTCTCTCTGTGGGACGGCAGCCGCTCCGTGCACGGAGATTATTTCGAGCGCTCGTTCCGGGTGTCACTCTGGATCGCGGAATGATGCCGTTCCGGGTTCACCCATCCCGGCGGGATCCTACTAGGGATCAGGACGGGCGGAACTTTCCGCGGCGTCCATGCCACCGCGGTGGCCACACTTCCCCCGCTTCGGCAACGAAACCGGGGGGGGGGATCCATCATCAGCGGCGTCTTGACGCGTCCAGCCCATGGATTTGACGCGATGAGTGCATCACGACTCGTCAAAGCCGTAGTCGGCAGTGTCCAACGTCGAGTATTTTATGGCCGCGTCGCGGGCGCGAGATCTTACGCGCTCCCCTCCATTTTCGGGACGAGGGAAACTCGGTGGCGTCTCAGTGAGGAGGTTTCAGATGAGTCTCTTGAAAATGACCGGGTCGACCGCCAGTCGCTGGCTCGTTGGCGTCAGCATCATGGTCGGGCTTGCAGGCTGTAGCAGTTCCGACGAGCAACTATCCGGCGTGCCGGACGGCGGTGGCGGCGGTGTTCCGGAGGGCGGCGGCGATCTGAAGCGCTGCACGTCGGGAAGCCCCGATGCCTGCGGCGTCTTCATCACGACCAGTGGCACCGAAATCCAGCTCGGGCCGTACGGGGCGAAGATGGATTTTAACGCGGGGGCCGGCTTCGAGAATGCCGTCGCCGCGGGAGACTCCGACCCGAACCAAGTCCAATGCAAGACGTTTGCTGGTCTCTTCGCCGAGGATCCCGCCCAGACCGCGCAGCTCCTCGATACGAAGAACCCGATTACGGGTGAGGTACTCGATTTCGCGCTCTATACCGTATATCAGCCAGGCAAGTGGGTCGCTGGTGAGAGGTATCCAGTCATTACCTGGGGCAACGGCACTTGCGCGCAGCCCGAGGGATATGGGGCAGTGCTCCGGTACATCGCGTCCTACGGCTTCGTTGTGATTGCCGCCAATAGTCGCTTCGTGGGCAATGGCACCGCGATGCTGCACGCGCTCGATTTCGCGATGGCCGCTAATATGGATTCCACCAGTCCCTATTATCAGAAACTCGACATCGACAAGTTCGGCGCCGCGGGGCATTCCCAAGGTGGAATGGGCACGGCCGCCGCCGCGAAGGATGACCGGGTCAAGAACGTGATCCTCTTCAACGGTGGCAGCACGGCCACCAAACCGTTCCTGGCCATCTCGGGCGATTTCGATGTCGGCAACCCGATGCTGGCCACCTTCGAGAACGCGGTGAACGCCGCCCCCCAGGCCGCGTACCTCTATTATCACAATCCCAGTGGAATGGGGTCTCTCCGGGGTCACCTCGTCCTGATGATGTCGCCCGAGCGGATCAACGAAGCAGCGACCGGATGGTTTCAGCTCACGATGAAGGATGACGCGAAGGCCCGCAACCTCTTCGTGGGCAGTACCTGTGGGTTGTGCGGCAAAGAGGCCGACTTCAATTACGGTCAACACGGTCTCTAGTGAATCGATTTCCGTGATCGCGCAGGGTGTCGAGCAACCCGGCCGGGCGCTTCGATTCCACGGCCCGTAACTGACCGTGAGTTGCGTATTGGACAAGCGCTCATCCCAGGGCTGTGTCCCAGGGTTGCAGGCGCGGGAAAGAGGTGCCAGCATCCGGGCCTTAGCGTTCCGTAACGGCTCGTCGCCGGGGCGCAGGTTGACTAATGCGTCGCTCACCCGCGTACCGAACCGTTTTCGTTGCGCTCGGCGCCATGGGCGCCGTCTCATGCGCCGACATCCTCGGTATGGAGCCGGGGCACCTCCCTGACAACGACGCGAGCGTTCCGTTCGACGGGGCTGCACCCGACGTTGGAGCAGGGCGAGATGGCGAGGGCGCGCATGCCGACGTCTCGATCGACGGGCTCCGCGAAGATGCGTCGAGAGATGACAGTGCAACCGGGGGCAGCGGAGGTACGGGGGGCTCCGGAGGGAGCGCGGGGAAAGCGATTGACGGCGGAACGGGCGGAACGGAAACCGGCGGGGCGAGCGGCTCGGGAGGAGCAGGCACCGGCGGAACGGGAGCGGGAGGCGGCGGACCGGTCGACGCGGGCCCCGATCGAGGCACGACGTGTACGACGGGAGAGAAACTCTGCAACGGGACATGCGTCGCGACGACGGATCCGGCGACCGGCTGCGCCGCCACAACGTGTACGCCGTGTTCGTTTCCCAATGCGGCGGCTCTTTGCAATTCCGGTCAATGCGCGATGGGCGCGTGCAACAACGGGTTTGGCAATTGTAAGACCACGGATCCGGCGGACGGCTGCGAAACGGATCTATCGAAAGCCGAGACCTGCGGCTCGTGCACGACCATGTGCGGCGCGAGCGCGCCGCTCTGCTCGGGCACCAACGGCTCGTATTCGTGCGTAACGGGTTGTACGACACCGACTTCCACGTTGTGCGGCGCACAGTGCGTCGACTTGAACACCAACGCCAGCCATTGCAGCGCCTGCGACATGGCGTGCACGGCCCCCACGAATGGAAAAGTCAGCTGCGCGAGCGCCAAGTGCGTGACGACGTGCAACACGAACTTTCACGCGTGCACCTCCGGCACCGTGACGACGTGCGCCGACGACAACTCGCCCGCCACCTGCGGAGCGGCGTGCTCTCCCTGCACTCCAAGCGATCCCAACGCCGACCCGGCGACGGCGACTTGCGTCAACAAGACGTGCGGGTTCAGCTGCAGATCGGGATTCAACCTGTGTAGCGGCGCTTGCTCCGACACCAATTCGATTGCGACGTGCGGACCGGGTTGCCTAAACTGCACCAAGCCGGCCAATGCGAGCGCGGTGAACTGCAACGGGACGAGTTGCGTCGTGACGTGTAACGCGGGCTACGAGCCGAGCGGCACGCAATGCGTCGCGCTGACCAGTCTTTACGTCAGCACGACGGGTTCTGACACCAATTCGGGATCGCAAGCGCTCCCCTTTCGCTCGTGGAAACGCGCCGCGCAGTTCGCCAAGTCGGACATGACCGTGAACTTCGCCGCAGGCACGTACAACGCATCGGGCGGCGACGACTTTGCCGAGACAATCCCGAATGGCGTCACGCTGCAGTCGAGCGGCGGCATCGTTACGCTGGCAGCCGACGGCTCCCATTCGCTCGTTTTCGCCGGAAGCGGGAATTTGACGGGTCTCACGCTGACCAATTTCAATTCGCCCCTAACGGCAACGACCGGTACGCAAAACATCAAGAGCGTCATCATCACGAATCCGAAGATCGCGGTGAGCGTGACGGGCGGCGCCGTCATGTCCTTTTCGGGCAACTCCACCGTCACGGGGTCGGACGGTCAACCCAACCTATTTACGGTCGATGGGTCGGCGCAATTGGTGCTGACGGATACCACCGGCGCGGTGACGACCACGACGGGGATGTGCGCGATGGGGGGAGGCTTGCGCGCCCTAGGCTCGGCGACGGTCACGCTCACCAACTACACCTGTGCCGGCAACGTGTGGCCGTGTGTCATGGCCGAGACGAGCGCGACGTTGAACATCAACGGCTCGAGCTTGATCAGCAGTTGCGGCGGCGGGGTCGCGTTGTCGGGGAACGCCAGCCTCTCCGCGACCAACACGTCCTTTTCGAACTTCATCATCCATGACACGGCGACCGCGAATGTAGGCGGTAGCGCCGTGCTTGCGTCAGCAGGGGGCCTCGGCTGCACGCTGAACAGCACCGGCCGTACGAGCTTCCATGGTTGTCGTTTCGATCAAACCGCGATGATCTACGCGGGCGGGGCAGACTTTGGGTCGGGGTCGGGCGGCGCCAACAATACATTCAATGCAGGGATCAACGTCCAGGCCAACAACGTCAACATCTACGCCGCTGGAAACCGCTGGATCCCCAATCAACAAGGGGCGGACAGCAACGGGATCATGCCATCCGCGCCCATCATCGGGCCGGTCGATGGTCCGAACGTGACGGTCATCGAAACATCGCTGGTCACGATGTGAGGCTGCCGATCGAGGGATCTAGCCGGGATGACGCTGTCGGAGCGCTGCGATCAGGTTGCTGACCTGGCCTTGCGCCTCGGCGGGCAGCGCGTCGACGTCATCGAAGAACGCCTGACGCTCGAGTGTCAATTTTCGGGCATTCAGCACCGCCTCTACGTACCAGCGGCCATCGCGTTTCGTCACTTCCTCTGTTCCAAGCGTCGACCAGCTGCTGGGGGAAGGCACGGATGGCAGCTTCGTCGGAAGCGCTGGTGGATGGAAGGTGAGCCGCTCGTGAGTTCATCTCTTGCTCCTTTCGCTCCGTCATTCGTGTGCCGCGGCTCGTGTGCCGCGGCGGAGGTCGTACGGTCGGCGGCCAACGCTCTCGGTGTGGTCGAGAGACCAAGCAGCCACCGTGCATCGCCGCAACGCCGAGAGCATGCCGGTCCATCGGTCGACGAGCCGATGGCGTAGGACATAGGTTCAGCTCAGGGACCGGGCGTGCTAAGCAGTGGATGGCTCGTTCAGCCGCGAAAGGATCGAACATGCAGGTGACGATTCGTCTCGGATGCGTGACCTTCGCAGCCTTGCTCACGTTCGTCGTGGGTTGCAGCTCCGAACCAGCCACGCAACCCCAGTCGACGAGCGGCGGCACGGGCGGCGCCGGAACCGGAGGGTCGGCCGGGGGCACTCCGACCGGCGGTGCGGGGAGCGGAGGCGCAACGACCGGCGGTGCGGGGAGCGGAGGCGCCAGTGGCGGCGGCAGCGCTGGAGCACCGGGCGACGGCAGTACTGGTCGCCCAACCGAGCTGCCCAGCTCCGATAGCCAGGCCGACATCGCCGCCTTCCTCGCCAGCAGCGGCTACAAGGGCTCCTCTTGGATCTCCGAAACGGCCATGCCGCGCGCCGGGACTCCCGGCACGCAACACAGCAGCAAGGTCCGCGTTTGGGAGAACGCACCGCTCGTTGCGTCACTCAAGGGCGGCCGCGATGGTCGCGATCAACATCCGTTTCCGGACATCTGGAGCATGGCCGTGAAGGAGCTCTATGACGACATGTCCGGCGAGTTCGTCGGCGCTGCCGTTGCGTTCAAAACCGCCGACGGCGCCGCGATGGGTGCCTGGACCTACTACTGCTACGGACCGGAGAATCGCTGTTCGTCGGCCGGAGCTGCAACCAAAGAGATGCCTGTCTACGGCAAAGGTTCCGCCGTGCCGGGCAGCAACTGCGGCTTTTGCCACGGCTTCTCGATCTATACGATTCCGCCCTAGCACTGGCGGAGAACTGACAGCGTAGTGCCAATGTAGCGGCAACGTTGAGCCGGTTCACAGGCAGAGCCCTATCCACTCTCCCCAGGCGCACAGATCGCTGCACGTTCGTGTCTGCGTCAAGAGGCCGATCAGGCAGCCGCGCCTCTGCGTGTCCCCTGGCGCACATGGGCCTTCGTCCTGGCAGGTGCCCCAGCTGCCCCACGTGCATTGCATTTCGCAAACGCGAGAATGCGTACCGCATTTACCACAGGTGCCGCGGTCGATCTGGTTGGGCGCGCAATCCTTGTCGTCCATGCACGCCGAAAAAGGAGACCACATCCATGAACCACCGTCGGTGGCCTGACAGCTGCGCGACTGCGTGCCACAGAAGTGACAGGGCTTCTTCTCGACCTGATCGGGCACGCAGTCCGAATGGTCACACTTGTCCAGGGTCCAGGTGCAGGTTTCCGAACATTTCGCCGTCAGTGTCCCGTCCCCCTCGCAGGAGCGCTGTTCCGTGGTGCCCGGAGGACAAGCGTCTTGCGCGTATCGACAGAACGGCAAATCCCACGTGCCTTGGCCCGTGCAGATCTGCACATAGCGACCGCAATTGATGCAGGCAGCGATGTCGTGGATGTCTCCCGGCGTGCAGCTCGAGCCTGCGTCCTCGCCTGGAGGAGCGCCCTGATCGTCCATGGCGCCTCCCTGCGCGTCGTTATCGTCCGATGCTTCGGCGAGAGAGCCCCCATCGAGAGAGCCCGCGTCGGGAGAGACCCCATCGGGAGAGGCGCCATCGGGCACCGCACCGTCAGGCTTCACCTCGAATTCCTTGAATTCGGCGCCGAGGAGCGCTTCGCACGCGAAAGAAAACACGCCGCATGAAAGCAGCAAGACCGACAGGAGCAGCGGCCTCATGCGGTCGCCAAAGGACACCGGCATGGTTCGCAGCGCACAGGTCACCCATCGTCGACCCGCCGTCAAGCCCGAGCAACGGTCCTAAGTCGGAATTGCTGGCGTAACCACGTCTGGCGGGCCTTCCCCCCCCTGCCGGTCACCCGGTGCGCTCGCTGGCCTCTTCGACATCGAGGGCGGTCCGCTCGGTGCCAACGTTTTCGACACCAGCGCTCGGCGCGCTGCGAACCTGGCGCGTGACGAACTCGGCGATGCTGCCCCACAAGGCCGTGAAGGCAGCGGCGTCGAAACCGGATGCGCTCGGCAGCCAGTCGCTGTCGATCCGATCCCCTCGCCGCCCTCCGTAGTGACCGATGACGTCGAGATGGTCGGCATGGGTCGCATGAATCACCTCGCCCCAGATTTGCGACAAGGTAGGGACGATCCCGTCGGATTCGCGATGGCTCGGCACGACGCCGTACGCGCGTTCCAGCGGGAGACGCTGCGCATCGACCGGTTTCGGGAAGAACCGGCCGTTGCCGAATCCGGCGATGCGATGCAGCGTTGCATAGAGCGCGTAGAGATATTGCGCGTAAGGATTGGCGCCATTGCGGACGAACGTCGACATCGAGGCGGGACGTCCCCGGGTCACGACGCAACCATAGCGGACGCCCGCCGGATCGGCCGTGCAGGCATTCAGCAGATCGCACCCTGCCGACGTAAGCTGGAAAACGAGCGATTGGTCGCGCGAGACCCCTTCGAGAAAAGCGATGAGCTCTTGGCGGCGGTCGTCGCTGAAATCCTCGAGCAAGTTCGCATAGAGCTCGTCCGCAAATGTCCCGCTCAAACCAACCCAATCATCGAGCCGGAACACGAGCTTCCCCAAGCGAATCGCCGCGACGAGCGGCAATCGTCCTTGCTCGAGCGCCGAAATGCTGAGCGACGCGAGCACGCGCAGCAAGGGGTACCCCATGGCGCTGCTGAAGAACGACGCGAGCGGCGTGCCGAAATGCGGTGTAGCAATCGTCACCAGCGTGCAGATCCGGTCATACGACGTGAAGGTGACGGGGGTCGGCAAGGAAGCGGTCGGCGCAATCGCCAAGCGCGCGTCGAGCCCTCCGGTCGAATGCGCGATCAAGTGGAGCGGACCGTCGTCCAAACGAGCGACATCGGCCAGCGTCTCGAGGACCTGCGCCGCGCGATGCCGGATGGAGGCGGTCGGCAAGGTGGCGACTTCCACGATGTCGACGGGGAGCCCACGCCGGCGGAACTCGGCGGCGAGTGCTTCGCTGACGCCCGCGAAATAGCTGAACTTGCCCAGCGCGCCAAAGCCGAAGAAGCCGGGAATGAGGACCACGTGATGCATGGCGAAGGCCATGCGCTCAACCTGCGCGGCTGTCAACGAGGCGAAAACCTCAGCTTGACCGTGGCCGACCCGTCCCCCGTATCGACATCCCGGATCTGAACGCCTCGCGCTGCTGATTCGATGCAACTCCGCAGGCCCGCGAGGTTGCCGTCGCTCGAGAGCGTCGCGCCGACGACGCGTCCACCGATGTCGATGGCGAGCCGTAATTCCGTATCGAGCGTCGCCTCGGCTGGGCGGGACCGCAGTGCCTGCTGGTAACAAGGCAAGAGAGGGACGTGCGCCAGCCCGACTCTTACTTTCGCCCCAGAGATGCCCGCGCTGGTGACAACGCCGGGGACGCTCACTGAAGCGTGACGGGTAGCGAGAGCACCAGAAGGAATCGCCTGCGGGCGCGACGCCGGCGCGGGGGGCGCTCGGGTGGACTCTCGAAGCTCGGGAGACGCGGTGGCAGCGCCGACCGAGGGCGGCGCGTCGGGCAAATTCGCTCGATTTTGCCAAGGATCGTTGCGAATGAGAAGGACCGGGTCGGTCGACGTGGCCGGCACCGGCGAAACAGGCAACGCAATGGGCGTGGCGACGACAATACGCGTCTGCGATCTCGCGGCCGGCTGCGGCCGTTGGCGCGCCCCGAAATGCCGGGGGGGATCGACCGCCGTGGGCCCGATCCTCGGAGGGGGCGCCGGAAACGGTTCGCCCATCGGCGTCGCCGGTTCCGACTCGGGGATCCTATCGGACGCGAGCGGCCGCTCCGCTGCTGGAGCAGACGTTGGCGGCGAGACCAGTGCCATCGCCGCGCGCGCCTGATGGGTGGCTTCGAGCGGACCGGTCGTTCTGCTGCCCCTCGAGGCGACGACCGCCGAAGCCGTCACGGTCACCGATGCCACGGCCGCATAGGCCAATGCGAGGCGCCTTCGCCGTCGTTGGTTCTCTCGAAAGCGGTGGACGGCGATCTCGTCTCGAATAGGAAGCATAGCGGGGCTCGAGGTCGAGAATGTCGAGCCCCGCCGAAGCGAGGTCGTCGGGGCGGGCACATGCGCCAAGGCCGTCGAGCCTTCCGTCAGCGCGCTGCGCAGAGCGTTGCGCATCTCGCGCGCCGTTTGAAACCGATCCCCTGGCCGTTTGCTCAACGCACGGAGACAGACCGCGTCGAGAGCCGGACGAACGTGGCGATGGCGTGAAGGCGGAACTGGCGTCTCCGATACGTGCTGCAGCGCGATGCCGACGGCGCTATCCGCAGTGAAGGGTGTTTGGCCAGCCAAGAGGTGGTAGAGCACGACCCCCACCGAGTAGAGGTCGCTGCGGCCATCGACCGCTTGGCCGCGAGCTTGCTCGGGAGACATGTAGTCGGGCGTGCCCATGATCACGCCCACCGCGGTGAGTCGGGGCGCAAAGAAGCGCGATCGGGGCAGCGTTGGTCGCGTGACCTTGGCAATACCGAAGTCGCAGACCTTGACGATATCGACCTTCTCACCTTCGTCGTTCGTGCTGGCGAACACGAGGATGTTCTCCGGCTTGAGATCCCGATGAACGATTCCGACTTCGTGGACCGCAACCAGGGCAGAGAGCACCTGCGACAGAATGGCCACGACTCGCTCTTCGGGGAGCGGCCATTCCGCTTCCATGATCGCCAGCAGATCTTCGGCCTCGACGTACTCCGTGACCAGGTAGAAAAGGCCGTCGTCTTCGCCGAAGTCGAGCACGCGAAGGGCGTTGGGATGATCGAGTCGCGAGGTCGCGAATGCTTCGCGCTCGAATCGTTGTACGAAGGTCGCGTCCGTCGCTAGCTTCGGATGGAGGACCTTGATCGCCACCGGCGTGCCAAGCTCGATCTGCCGCGCGCGGTACACGGTGCCCATGGCGCCCGTTCCGAGCAGGCGCTCCATCACGTACCGGTCCGCCAGTGTGCGACCTATCAGCGAATCTTGAGCACCGTTCGACATGGGCATCGACATGGGCGGTCGGAATCCTCCCGTTGATGGGCGCTTGACCGGAGATGATCTCGGTAAGCTTGCGGTTGCGACCTCGAGAACGTAACCGGATCCTAAGGCGGGCAATGCCAATCGACCTTTCGTCCCAGCACCTCACCGCTCCCCTGCGCTCACGCGCGGCATGCATCCTGCTCGATCCGTCGTGGTCGCCCGCACGTGAGAACAATCGGCGCAATCACGCGAACGGTGGGCCCACTTTGGGAAGGAATTCGACAATGGAAAAGGGTTTCTCCACAAACGAATCGATGGGAGCTCGATGGCGAAAAGCGTACGCGGGGACCCTCGTCGTCGTCGCGATGGCGGCCCTCGGCTTGGGATGCGCGTCCTATCGCGGCACTGCAAGCAGCGCACAACCATCCGTTGTCGCAAAGGAGGGACAATGGACGATGGTCCGGAAGTTCCCATTCGTCGGACAGGTCGACGAGAATGACTGCGGTGCCGCCGCCCTAGCTGCAGTCCTGCGCTTTTGGGGCCATTCCGCGACGCCGCAATCGATCGAAGCAGCGCTTGGCCGCGCCGACAATCGGCTCCAGGCGGGCGATATGCAAGCCTACGCCCGCAGCTTGGGGATGCGATCGTATGTCTTCTTCGGCACGATGAAAGACATCGTGCACGAGCTGGAGCAGGGACGCCCGGTCATCGTCGGGCTCGGCAAGATGTCCGATGATGAAAAAAAGGCGCTGTCGCACTACGAGGTCGTGGTTGGCTATGAGCCAAACAAAAAGCAGCTGCTCTTGCTCGACCCGGCGCGCGGCTGGCAAGTCGACAGCCTCGATGGTTTCGCCAAGGAGTGGGCGGTAAGCAAAGCGGTCACCATCGTCGCCTTTCCGGACACGGGAGCCGCCGTGGCCGGCACCGTCGCCGCGGACATCACACCGGAAACTCGAGGTATTCCGCCCGTCAGCGCACTTGCTTCCGTGAACGACGCGCAGCGCTATGCAGCCCGAGAAACGGCGTCACCGGATGCGAAGAAATATCGGGGCGGTGACTACATCGTCATCAGCGCCTCCGCACTCGCCGTCATCCTCCTCGTCGTTCTCATTATCGTGCTCATCTAACCGATCGTCACGCAAGCCGATGCTTGCCGCTATAATGCCATGAGGTGACGATCCGACTCCGACACGGCTGGGGCGCGTGTGCGCTGTGCGCGGCGTGCTCCATCTACGATTCATCCTTGCTGACGGGTTCATCGTCCGGAGCAGGCGGCAACGGGGGTGACGGCGGCACCGGCGCAGCCGGCAGCGGGGGGGGCTTCGGTGCCGGAAACGCGGGGACATTGGCCGGTCGCTCCGGTGCGGGCGGTGGAGCCACCGACGCCGGCGCCGATCGCGACGGCTCGAGTGGCAAAGGCGGCAGCATTGCCGAAGACGCCGGCAGCAAAGGAGACAGTCGCAGCGGTGCGGGTGGAACCGGCGGGGCAAGCGGGACCGGCGGTGCGAGTGGAGCTGGAGGCGCGGGCGGCATCAACACGCCGGACAGTGGGACCGGCGGGGCAAGCATGACCGATGGATCCAGCGGGACCAGCGGCGCAGGTGGAACCGACGCCGGCACGGATGGCGCAGCAGGGATGGATGGTGCCGGCGGGTCCGAGGGTGGCAACGGGACCGATACTCCGACGACCTGTGCAAGTTATCCACTTTCGGCCAAAGCGACCTGGATGATGACTGCATCTCATTCGAGTTTGGGCAACTCGCAGGAGTCAGACCCACTCTACAATCCGCCCTCTCACGCAAACGATGGCAGCATCAGCGAACGTTGGTCCACCGGAAAACCGCAAGCGGGTAACGAGTGGCTCGCGATCGACTTTGGCGTGAGGGTCGCGATCGGCCAAGTGACCCTCCAGCTCGGCACGAGCTCGACGGATCATCCACGCGGCTATGCAATACGTGTTTCGGATATGCCGCTCGACATCGCCGCGCCGGTTCTCGTTTCGGGCGCGGGTCAACCGAGCGTCGATGCCGCCATCGTGCTGGTTGCTCCGACGATCGGACGCTATCTGCTGATTTCCCAGACAGGCGCCGCCAGCAGCAGCTGGTGGTCCGTCGCTGAAGTCAACGTCGCCTGCGCCGATTGATGTCTGCCGGCCGTGATACTTTCTTGCACCGCTGCCGCTTGGGTGAGCGCTGTCAGGTCGACACCGTGCGGGGAGGCTCGAAGAGGACGCGGAGGTCATTCAGGTCAACGGGCTTGACGAGGTGCGCGTCGAAGCCAGAGACCTTTGACTTCTCCTTGTCGGTCTCCTGGCCATAACCAGTAATGGCTACGAACTGGACGGGGCGGTCGGCCCAGACCTGCCGCAACAAAGACGCTAGCTCGTAGCCGTCCATGACCGGAAGACCGATGTCGAGAAGCGCTGTCGTGGCGGGGAAGGTCTTCGCTGCGGCGAGCGCCGCCGGGCCGTCGTGAGCGATGACCACATCGTGCCCCAGAAGACCCAGGGCTTCGGCAAGGACCTCCGCGGCGTCCACGTTGTCGTCGACCACGAGCACTCGGGATTGCGATGGGGAGTGGTCCACAGCCGGCACCCTGGCAGAGAGAGGAGCCGGGGGTCCCTCGTCGCTGGCAGCGGGCAGCTCGATCACGAATTCGCTACCTTGGCCTGCCCCGCCGCTCTTGGCTTCTACGTGACCGCCGTGAAGCTCGACGAGATTTCGAACCAGGGCGAGCCCGATACCGAGCCCGCCTTGCGCGCGCTCCAACGTTCTCTGGCCTTGCACGAACAGGTCGAAGATCTGGGGAAGGAGATCAGGAGCGATGCCTTGACCATTGTCCTTCACCGCGACGATGATCCGATCGCCCTCGGCCAGCGCGGTCAGGACGATTGAACCGCCCGGCTCGGTGTACTTCGCAGCGTTGGTCAAGAGGTTTGCGACGACTTGTGCGAGCCGCGACGCATCGGCGTCGACCACCAGACCTGTTCGCGGGACGACGAGCCGCAGGTTGTGGCTACGTTGCTCGAACAATGGGCTTGCCATTTCCACTGCCCTTTCGATGACCAGCGCCAGGTCGATCCTCTGCTTGTTGATCTGAAGCTTGCCTCGGGTGACGCGTGCAATGTCCAGCAGATCGTCGACGAGGCGGCCCAGATGCCGAACCTGACGGTCGATCAGCTGTCGCTCTTTGGAGGAGCTCGTTTCGTCCTTCAGGTCCATGACCTGGAGGGCGGTCATGATCGGCGCGAGCGGATTGCGCAGCTCGTGACCGAGCATGGCCAAGAACTCGTCCTTGCGGCGATCGGCTTCTCTCGCGCGCGCCTCGCTTTCGAGGACTGCCTGGTAGAGGCGGCGCTCGCGTTCCTGCGATTGCCTCACCTCGATCAAATTGCGGACCCGAACCAGAAGGTCCTTCTCGGAGAATGGCTTCGTGACGAAATCCTGAGCTCTACCCTCGAGCAACTCGATCTTCAGCTCCTCGTCGGCCTTTGCCGACAGGATCAGAATCGGTATGTCAGCGAGCTCGGATCGCTTGCCAATCTCGGCAATCATTTCGGCACCGTTCATCACCGGCATCATGAGGTCGGACACGATCATCGTGGGCCGAATGGCCACCGCCTTCTCGAGCCCCTCTCGCCCGTTGAAGGCGCAGAGCACCTCGTAGTCTTCGTCCAGCGTCTGCGCAATGAATCGGTTCATATCGAGGTTGTCTTCCACCACGAGAACCGTGGCTCTGGCCACCGTCTCGAGCCGAGTCGATTCGATCGCCCGCCGAGGGACGAACCCGGGCCGTAGCTCCTCGATGATCCCCCTGACGAGGCCGTCGTCGACTTTCCGCTCTGTCGAAATGGCCTGCTCCGGATGAAGACGATGATTCGGCAACGTCACCACGAAGCGAGCGCCGCCCAGGTTCGAATCGAGAACCTCCAGCCTGCCTCGATGCATCTCCACGAACTCTTTTGCGATCGCGAGGCCGAGACCGGTACCACCGAACTGACGGCTCGCTCCGCCCTCGCCCTGCCTGAATCTCTCGAAGATCGCGTGGCGAAGCTCCGGTTTCACCCCCGGACCGGAATCGTCCACACTTATCACGACATCCTCGTCGATGACGTGAAGAGCGCATTGGATCCGTCCGTTATCCGGGACGAACTTGAAGGCGTTGGAGAGCAGGTTCATCAGAATGCGCTCGAGCTTCTCGGGATCGATGGCAGAGAGGACACTGGCGGCCTCGACCCGATAGTCGATTGTTCTCTCATGCGCGAGACTGTCGAAATGCGACGCCATCAGCCGAACCAAGGAAGCCACGTCCGCGTCTCGAAGCTCGATCTTCAGCTTGCCTGCCTCGAGCTTGGAGAGATCCAGGAGATCGTTGACGTGCTTGAGGAGGATCTGCGCGTTGCGGGCGATGACACCCGCCGATTCGCACCGCTGTTGGGGCGCCATCGTCGAGTTCTCGTCCATCAGCCGCTGAGCGGGACCGATGATGAGCGCCAGCGGAGTGCGCAGCTCATGGCTGACGTTGGCGAAGAACTGGGTCTTGATCTCATCCAGCTCCCGGATGCGTTCGAGTAGCGCCTGAAGGTCCGCGTTCTTCTGGGCGATCTCTCGTTCCTGGGCCTTTTTCTCGGTGATGTCTCGTCCCTCGGGAACGATGAAGACGATCTTTCCTTGCTCGTCAGCCACCGGGATCATCGAAAAATCGATGATGATGGTTTCCTTGCCACTCGCGCGACCGAAAACTTCCACGTCATAGCGGACGAATTCACCCTTCGATGCGCGCGAGATCGCCTGTTTTAGCGTCTCCTGGATCTCTCGCGATACCCCCCACCAGAAACATTTCCAGAAGGGTTTTCCTTCGACGTCCGAAAGCTTCAATCCGGCGCCCTCGAGCGCGGCGCGATTGACCTCGAGCAGCGTCCCTTCCGCGTCGAGCACCGCCACGAACTGGTACATCTCGTCCATGGCAATGCGGGCCAGTTTCTCCCGATACTGCTGCGGATTGTCGGTCGATAGGATGGTGGTCCCGCGGACCTTCGTATTGCGCTTCGGTTCCGAACCGGACGTCGGCATGGGTCCTCCTCGAGCCCGGCGGGGTGCGGCTCGGGTGTCGGGTGTAGCACGTGAATCGCTCTGGGAAATGAGAAGCAAATAGGTCCGGACCATGAGGCCGTCGACGGGGTGCTCAGGGCCGCGAGCGGGGCCAAGGGCTCGCCGGTCCTAGTGCTCCCTCGCTTTGGTCCCAGTTACATCGGGGCCGGCGGGCCGCAAATCAGACCCATGCCGCAGTCGACGAGACCGGGGACCGTACTCGAGGAGACTGCGGGAAGCGTGGTGGTGAGCATTCTCGGCGAGGAGCTCGCTCAACGATTGTCCAGCGATCCCAGCGTGCGCCAGCGGTACCTTCACGGCGACGATGCGGACGCCATCGAAGAGGAAGCCATTGCGGCCGCCTGCGCTCGGGCGGACGTGACGCCCGAAGACTATTGGATGACGCTCGAGGCCGACGCGCTCCTCTTGGAGCTCCACCGCGCCACGTTGACCGAAGCCACGGTGGGCACAGCCGATCCCGGCCCCGACGACCGCTGGTGACGCAGCGATGGGCAATCTCCGTTATGATGGCCAGCGCCGAGACAGCCTGCCCTGGTCCCTCGGTCTGCCCTCATGCTCACCGACGCGCACGACTCAGAAAAACTGATCAGCGTGTGGATCCATGCCTCGGGACGCTTCACCGACGACGACGCGCGGCGCATGGTGGCGGTTTTGCATGAGACGGGGACGGTGTTCGCTCGGAAGAAAGAGTCTTTCTCGAGCTGGGTCATCATCGTGGAGAGCGATCAATTCCCCGACGCCAAGCAGCGGCAACAAATGGCAATCGCCTCACGCCCGCTCGGGCGGGCGTATCTGGCTGTCGTCAATCGGTCGATGCTGGTTCGCGGGGTGTTGACAGCGATGCGATGGATCAACAGAAAGGAAGAATATGCCCCCCGTGTATTCGCCACTTACGAGGAGGCGCGAGCGTGGCTGGTTGCCGAAACGGGATACCCACCAGCGGCATTCGACGTGCTTCACGCCGAGGCGCGGTCGAAGATCGGCGGCACGATCGAGCCAAGCGGTCATCGCGCTTGACGTCTCAGCGCGGTGTCGGCCCGCTGGGTCCGTGAGAGTCGGGCGTCATCGGCGTTGTGGCCGCCGACGGCTCGAGGACGGCGAGCACGCCGAAATGGTCGGAGAGCGTCGTCCGCACGCCGCCGGCCACGTTCAGGGTGATGGGCGCGTCGAGGATCCGCCGTGACGTGACCCGGGCCGCAGTATTGCGCACCAGCACGTGGTCGATGCGCCACCCCGACGCGCTCACGTGACCGGTCGCGAGTCCACCTCCGAACGTGCCGCGCGCGTCGAGAACGTCGGGCTCGCGGAATCCTGCTCGTTTGATCTTCCGGAAAAGGGACGACCCCGACGCGGTGTTGAGATCACCGAGCAACATCGCCGGCCCGCCTCGCCCCTTGGCTTCGATCCAGGCGAGGAGTTCGTCGACCTGCGTCCCCTGCTCCGCGCCGCCCGGAGAAAAGTGCGTGCCGAAGACGCTCAGCTGACCCAATGCTTCCGCCTCGACGCGCGCGTAGACCGCGCCGCGCGCGTTCACCGTCGCGTAGTAGGCAAGCACGTCGGCGCCGAGGAGCGGCGTCCTCGACAAGAGCCCGGTGCCGAAAGAGCCGCCATAGGCGATCAGCCCTCCGTAACGCGATGGCCCGGGACCCACCGGTGCCGGCGCGACGGCCGGCAGACCCGCGCCGATGCAGCGCGCGACGATCTCCTCGAGCGTGCCAGTAGGACGGCTGGCGATGCAATTGAGACATTCCGATGGGAGGGCGAAGCCTTGGGCCGCGCAATGCTCGATGACGCAGTGGGCAAGCGCCTCGTCACGGAGACCTCGGCAGTGCTTCTTCGCGCACGCGATGAGCGGCGCGAGCTGCTCCTTGGTGCACACCGCACCGCTTGGCGGCAGCAGCGGCGCCGGGCGAAACGCGTGGGGGAGCTTGGCTCGAGCGACGTCGCAAAGCGCCTGCCATTGCGAGTCGAGCCAGAATTCCTGAACGAAGAGCAGGTCGACGTCGAGCGCCGCGAGCGCCTCGACGACGCGAGGCAGCCGCTCGGTCGCATAAGGGAGCACGCCGACCGCAAGTCCCGCATTGAAGGTCGCTACCCGGAACGCCACGTCTCTCGCCATGCACGTCACATGCCGGCGCCCGTGGGACGGCCACTTTGGGCCAGACCGCCGGCCATCGAACGCTGGCCCGCATGGCGCTTCGAAGGTACGGCCAGTGCGCGATCAGGTCCTTCGTGTCCGCCGGCGCGCGCACGCGAGCAGCAACGCCAAGGCGCTGCCCCAGGCCGCAGTCGATCGCATAGGTGCCTGCTCGCCCGAGACGCGGCAGCCGCACCCCGCCGATTCATTGGCGGTCAATGTCGGCTTGCCGGCGCCAGGTCCGCTCCCCGCGTCGACCTGGGGCGGCGCGGTATCGTCACTCGGTGAGTCGGGAACGGACGCCGTGTCCGGAGGTGAGGCCGGCGCATCGGCGGTCGTCGTCGCGTCCATCGATGACATGTCGGCCGTCGCCGCGTCGGGGACCGGCCGTGAAGTATCGTTGCTCGAATCCATGCTGGCGTCCCGCGGCGCTGGAGCGTCCTGGCCTGCGTCGGCGACTGCGCTGTCCACGGTTGCTCCACCATCGGTGGTCGGTCCTCCACCATCGGTGGTCGGTCCGCCCCCGCCGTCGATGCTTCCCGCGTCGACAGTTCCGCCATCATCGGTGACCGTCCGACATGCCGCCGGCGTCGTGATCACGCCGACCGCGATCCACGCGCACTCGACCGCCGCCTTGGTCGTTTCGGGATAGCCGAGATCCGCGGCTGCCGTGAGGGTAGCCTGCGCGGCTGCTTTGAAGTCCGAGGTCGCGCCGAGGTATTCGGTAGCGGCCCGATACCAGAGCTGTTCGGCCTTTTCCCAGCCTATCCCATTGGAGACGACGATCTTCGAAGTCTTGTTGGTTCCTCCCATCGTCATCAAATAGGCCGCGTTGTTGGGGATGCCGGAGTTGATGTGCACGCCGCCGTTGTCTTCGGTCGTCGCATTGTATTTGGTCATGTTGTCGGGCTGGGCCGCGAGGGGGACGCTGCTCGGGTCGGCCATGTCGCGAAGCTTGGTGCCGAGCAGAATTCCAGCCACTTTCTCGCCCACGAACCAGTTGTTGGTCGCATGGGGAAAGGACACGTGTTCGGCGAATGCCGCGAAGATGTCGGAGAGCGACTCGTTCATGGCCCCCGGCTGATCGTGGTATTCGAGGCCGGACTCGTGCTCGGTCACGCCGTGCGTCAGCTCGTGCGCGATGACGTCGTATCCCTTCGTCGTCAGTTTCAGCTGAATGCCGTCGCCGTCGCCATAGACCATACCGATGCCGTCCCAGAACGCATTGGCAAAGTTCTGCGCAAAATGGACGTTGGACTGAATTTCCATATCGTTGTTGTCGATGCCTTTGCGATTGAACTTCGACTTGTAATAGTCGTAGACGTACCCGGCGTAGAGATGGGCGTCCACCGCGGCGCCCTTCCAGGTGCCCGCCGTATCCCACGCATCCTTGTCCACGGACGTGAGAAGATCGCCACGCGGGTGGGCGTTGATCCACTGTTCCAGACAGCCGTCCGGAGTCAGGTCGTTCGAGCAGGTTGCGTTGGGCTGGTTGCCGTAGGTGAACGTGCGAATGCCCTTCGACGTGCGTGTCATGTCCTCCAGCGTGTAGTTGGCACCGTCCTGGGCTATCTGGAGCATGACGGTCTGATTGTCCGACGTCCTTCCCGAACCGACCGCCGGCGTCGCCGTCTGAAGGTTGTCGTATTTTCGCAAAATGGCGCGCGTGGATGCATCGATCATGTAGTCCATGTGCGAAGGATCGACGCTGCGGACATGCAGCCGAACGTGGTAAGCGAGCCGCACCGACATGGCCGTGGGGAAAACCACGAGCTCCACGATCGGTGCGCGCCAGAACTGGCCCACCGCGAACTTGGGGCGATTCGAGGCGAAGTCGGAGATCGCCAGCTGCAAGGCTTCTTCCGCGTCGAAGGCCGGGGTGAGATTCACCGAGGAAAGATCGGGGATGTACGTCGAATCCACGGTGGCCAGGGAACCGTCGCCGCGAAAATGGACGAAGACCTCCGCTCCGGCGACGGCGATGCCGCCCACCCGTTGCGCCAGGCGCACGTGGCGCATTCCCAGCGTGTCTTCGCGCTCCCTGCGCAGGGCGAGCTCGGCGTCCGGTGCGCTCATTCGGAAGAGCTGCTTGTGTTTCGACAGGAAGGACAGGGCAGCAGCGCTCGGCGTGTCGCCAGGTCGCAGCGCGCCCTGCAGACGCCCTTCCAGATGGCTCGGGGTGCCCCGCTGCGCGTCGAAGAAGGCGTGCCATTCACTTCCACTCTCCGCTTCGAGTGCTTCGAGCGCCGCCGTCTGCTCGGCACTCGACGCTGGGTGCGCGGTTTCGAGCGCGTCACCCTCGCGGGCACATGCCGGGACGATCGCAAGCGCTATGCATGTCCAACCGAGTCTTCTCATTGAACTTCTCCGTCGCCTCGAAGGGGAACCTAGCTCTTCTGGCCTCGAAATGAATGATTGACCATTCCTTTGCAGAAAAAACGGGGGCGGCAGATCCCAGTTCCGCCAGCGTCGCAATTGTTTTTGCTGGATGAACGCCCGCCGGCGAGTCGTTGGGCGACGGCGCTTTCCGATGCGTTTCGCGTCACCGGACGACAGCGCTGAAAAACTGCGCCGTCGCGCCCGCAATCAGCGGCAATACCACACTGCTCATGACGCGGAGCATCGTGAGTCGGGGCCCGTACGTTCCCAATTCCAACGGCACGCGCACGAACGAAAGAAGCGACATGCTGGTCACGTACGTCACCAGCACACCGACGCCTGCGCCGGAGCGCATCAACGCGGCCGCGAGCGGCAATCCCACCGGCCCTCCTCCCGGCGTGAGCGCGCCCGCCACCCACGCGATGAGAAGGCCGCGGACACCCGCCGCATCGGAGAGCCACGCGGCGATGGTCGCGCGCGGAAGAAGCACCTCGGCAAAACCGGCCAGCAGAAACACCACCGCCAGCAGCGGAACGAGCGGGAGAGCTCCGCGACCACCGGCCCGAACCCCTTCGCCGAGGAGTGCGACTCCGCCCCTCCACACGCAGAGCGCGCCGAGCAGGACCACGAGAACTGCCATCACCGCCGCCGCGATTCTCATTTGTCCTCTAGAATCTGCACGAAACCCCGCGTCCCATCGACCCGGATGCGCTGCCCGGTCTTGATGCGCTCGACGGCGGACGCCACGCTGACCACGGCGGGAATCCCGTACTCGCGCGCCACCACGGCGCCATGGGTCATCAGCCCTCCCACTTCGGTCACCAGCCCCGCCGCGTGAACGAAGAGCGGCGTCCAGCCCGGATCGGTGAATGGCGCCACGAGAATTTCCCCTGCCCGAAGAACCTCGCGATGGGGTTCCGTCACCACGCGCGCGATTCCTTCCACGACCCCGTTCGAGGCGGCGGTGCCGGGGAGTGCTCCCGCCGGTAGATCCGCGCGGTCGGCGCCGAGCGTGGGAGTCTCACCGTCGCTGGAGATGACGATGGGAGGCTTGCGGAGCCGATCGCGACGGAAAGCTGCCGCGCGATCGGACACCCGCTCACGCAGGTCGATCGCCGCGTCGTCGAGCGCGGTCGCGAGCTCGTCGAAGCCCAGGTGCCAAACATCCTGCGCATCGACGAGCTGACCGCGCTCGGCCAAGGTCTCGCCCGCGGTCAGGACCTCGACGCGCACGATTCCGAGCACCTGCACGATGATGAACTTCGGATGCTCGCGCAGCCCCATCCCGATGCGGGCGACGCGCACGAGCCTTCCAACCCAGCGGCCTCGGATCGGCCCCCAGAAGCCACGGGCGGCGGCCATGAAAAGCCGCTCTGCCGCGGCTTCGCCCGCAGCAACCTGAGCTTGATGGTGCTGGCGGTGCGCTCCCGCGTCCTTGGCAAAGAGCCCGCCCGTGATCACGCGCAGAAGGAGCGATGGGTCGTCGCGCCAGCGCGGCCGCGAGGGGTCGATCTCGCTCGCGCCCCGATTGCCGTAACGCGACAAGAATTTCTCGAGTGCAGCGGAGAACTCGCGCCCGCCAACCACGTCCGGGAGCATCTGCCGAACGTCTGCCCAGGCGTGCGTCCGCAGCAAGGTGGCGAGCTCGGGGTGCGGGCGCGCGACATCCGTCAGATCGCCGACGGCGAGGTCCATTTCGGTCGTCACGTTGCCAGGCAGACCGCGCAAGAGAACGTCCACCTCGCCGCGCACCTCGTCCGCCCAGCCGCCGCGCGAAAGGCGCCGGAGCACCGTGTGGGAAATGACTCCGGCGAGGATCCGTGGAAGGTGTCGGCGGACGCGCCAGAAGATCGCGTTCAGCTCGATGGCACTCTGACGAATCCGGCCGGCGGGGGTCGCGGCGGCGCGTATGCGCTCTTCCGACTCGCGCGGGACCGAACGAAGAGCGCGCTCGAGCGCCGCGGCACCGGCAGCCGGATCCTGGAAGAGCAGCGCCGCGGGCAGCCGCGCGAGGACGGGGCCGAGAATACGCAGCGCCGCCCGAAGCACCGCTCCGGTCGCGCCGCGCCCGGCTCGGAATTCCGGACGCTCGACCAGCGCGGCCGCGCTCTGGGCGAGCGCCTCGTAGACGTGCGATAGAACGCCGAGCACGGCTCTCCGTGCGCGCGGCACGCGGAGCACGCCGGTCGCGTCGATGTAGAGCCTGCTCCCGGCGGGCACCATCACCTTGCTGAGCGCAGCGGAAGCACCCAAAGTCGGGGCTCGTTCCTTACCGGCCGGGAAGAAGAACCGCCACACCTCGAGCGACAGCTTGGGCATGGCGTCGAGCATCATCTGAAAATGGCCGAAGCTCAGGAACACACGGAGTCCGCTGTCCGCCGATGGCGATGGGGGAACGGGAAAGAGCGACGTGATGGGCCGGGCCTGCACCACGTAGATGGCGCCGTCGGCGATGCACCACTCGATGTCCTGCGGCGTGCCGCCATAGGAGGACTCGATGCGGGACCCGATCTCGGCGAGCGCGCGCACCTGCTCGTCGCTGAGCGCGCGCGCCCCGCGCTGCGACTCGGAAAGCGTTTCGCGGCGTGTGCCGCCTTCCGCGACCGAACGGATCGCAAACTCCTTGTTGCCAGGACGCGCGAGCAGCACCTGTCCCGACCGCCGATCCACGCGGTAGAGGTCGGCGCTGATCAAGCCGCTGACCAGGGCTTCGCCGAGCCCGAAACCGGCGTCGATGGATGCGATGTGGCGGTGCCCGGTCATGGGATCGGCCGTGAACAAGATGCCGGAGACATCCGGCTCGACCAACCGCTGGACGACGACTCCGAGCCGCACCGCGCGATGACCGAAGCCGCCGCGAGCGCGGTAGAGCACCGCGCGATCAGTGAAAAGAGAAATCCAACAGCGCCGCACCGCATCGAGCAGCGCTGCCTCACCACGGACGTTCAAGTACGTGTCCTGTTGACCGGCAAAGCTTGCCCCCGGCAGATCCTCGGCGGTCGCGCTCGATCGAACCGCGAGCGCGTGCTCCGGGCCGAGCGTACGCCAGGCAGTCACGACCGCTGCTCTCACCTCCTCCGGCATCCCCAGTCCATCCAGCGCGCGACGCATCGACTCCGCCGCGGCGCGCGCAGCTTCTACCGAGGTGGCGTCGAGCGCGTCGAGTGCGGCGTAGTGCGCGCCAGCATCAGGCAGCGACGCGATGAATTGGTCGAACGCGCGCGTGGTCACGCAGAAGCCCGGCGGCACCGGCACGCCCGCTCGCGTGAGCGCCCCCAAGTTGGCCGCCTTGCCGCCCACCCGCGAAAGATCGTCGGGACCCACCTCCGCGAAGGTGAGCGTGAATGGCGGCGCATCCTGCAGAAGGGTCTCCGTCACGTGGCCTCCTTTCCGGGGAGCGCGCCCACGAGGAACAAATCGGTGAGGGCCCGCGCGGTCTCGGCGGGATCCGATGCCGGCTCGCCGCGCAAGATGGGCGCCACCACGCCGAAGGCGAGCACCATTCCTCCGAACGCCTGCGCGAGCAGACGCGGATCCACGTCGCGCAGACGGCCAGCGGCGCAATGCTCGCGCAGGATCGAAGCCACGGCGGTCACCATCCGCGTCGGAGACTTGGCGCGCACGCGCGGCAGGAGCTGTCCGCCGCGCAAAGTTTCGAGAATCAACAGGCGCACCAGCGCCGCATCGTCGCGCATGCCGACGAGCATTCGCTCCGCGAGGCGCTCGAGATCGCGCCGCACATCGGCGGAGAGCGTGCCGCGCGCCTCTCGCACGGCGCGACGCGGCGCCAGCTCGTCGAGGAACGCCGCCACCAGTCCGTCTTTGTCGCCGAAATAACGATAGACGGTGGCGACCCCCACCTTGGCGGTCATGGCGATATCTTCGATGGCCGCGGCCTCGAAGCCTACCCGCCCAAAGACCTCGCGCGCGCCGAGCAAAATCCGGGCTCGCGTGTCCGTGCGATCACCGACGTCGGCGCCCGCTGCCGCCAGGGCATCGAGAACCGCCTCGCGACCGCCGCTCTGCCGGTACAGCGTGGCCCGCGAGAGCCCGGTCGCCCGCGCCAAGCGTGCCATCGTCAGGCCGTCGGGTCCCTGGTCGGAAACGATGCGGGTGGCGGCCTTGAGGACCTGGGGGGGAACTGTCGAAAACGTCATGACACGCATGATACACTGACATATCATCAGTCTCATAGCGAGACGAACCTCCCCGCCGAGGGAGCGACAAAGGATCATTCTTCACGCCGCGCCGCATCTTCGACGCCTCGCGCCCTCCGGTGGGACGGACCTCCCCGCCAAGGGAGCGACAAAGGGATCCTTCTTTACGCGAGGTGGTTCGCCACCTCGGGGAGAAAGCGCGACCCCACGGTACGGCCCGCGGAAGCGGCAGGAAACGCCTTGGGCACCGGCCTGACGGGCTGAAAAGGCTTACAGATCGGGTACTGGCTGCATGCCTTCGGGCTTGGCCTCGCCGCGCGAGGCGGCGCCATGGACCTGATACTTGTGCCCGAGCAGCGCCTTGCCAGCCATGACCGACTTCCACTTGAGAAAATCGCCGATGGCCGTCAAATCCCTGGTCGGATCGTTCGCTCCCGAGAGATGCACGAGCACCATCAGTTGCTCGGCCACGCTCACCGGGCACCCCTCCAAACGGATCCACGCCTTGCCCTTGGCTTTCCGAACGATCGCCGAGGTCTTCCACATCTTGTCGAAGATGTCCTCGCCCTTGATCGTGTAAGGGTCGAGCGTCGACCGCGCTCGGTAGAGATTTTCGACCGACACCAGCTCGCCACCGATCGTGCCTTTGAAGGTGGCACAATCGCCGATGAACACGACGCGCTCGCCTTCCTTGACGTCGAGTTCCCCTTGATAGTTGCCGAAGACGACGTGCAGGTGCGGCAACTTCTCATCGAGCTGCGCGTCCATCTGGCGCAGGTACTCGACCGCCTCTTCGATCGCACCCGGACAGCCGCCCCAGCAGTAGTCCTTGCCCTCACTCGCCGGCGGCGGGCCGGCGTACGCGGTGATCTTCGTCCCCTCGAAGTACTTCTCGACGCGCACGAGGCCAACCCGGAAACCCTTGGCCCGCTCCTTGGCCTGCACCAGGGTGACATCGCCGCTGATCTCGATCTCGTCGAGCGAAAGCGGACCAAAGCCTCGCTCGTGCGGCAAGCGGATGTGATCCACCGCGAAGGGGTCGACGCCGATGATGTTGCAGCAGACGGCGTCGAAGGCGCACTGGTTATTGCCCATGATGATGAGATTCAGAGTGCGCGGAATCGGCGTCAGCATCCGCCCTTCTCCGGCGATGATCGCATCGATGGCCAAGAACTCGGGCTGAATGATGTGTTGCAGGTCGGCGACCTTCTCGTCGAGCTTGGCGTCGTGATCGATTAGCCGGTGGCGGTCGTCCTGGATCCCGATGTAGGCCTTGTTGCCGAAGGTCACCGTGGTCCACGGATGCGCCTTGAACTTGGGGCAGTTCACGAAGAAGTCGGCCTTGGCCACGGGCTCCGGCGTAAATAGATAGTCGCGGAGCCGGCCCTCGTGCGTGAGCGGAATCTCGACCTGCGGTTCTTCCTCGAAGTAGTAGCGCTTCACCTTCAAGCGCTTGACCATCTTCTCCATCCCCGACTGTTTGAACGCGTAGCGCGTCGGAATCGTGATGCCGCAGCGCTCGCCGACGGCGAGCTCGGTCATCTTGCCTTCATCGCGGTCACGCAACGCGAGAAGCACGCCTTCCACGAACTCGGGCCGGGTGTGCGCGTGTTCGAAGTGCTCGCCGGCGCACACGATGTTCGGCTTGACCAGCGTGCGCCCCCGCGGCCGTAACTCCAGCTCGCTGAGACCCTCGCGCACGATCACGCGGATGCGTTCCGGATCGTACGCATCGCAGTGTCGAATGATCACCCTTGGCTTGCGCGCATTCGGTCTCATGGCCGTACTCCTCCCATGAAGTCGCAGACTCGGCCACTCTTGTCGCCCGATTCGCGCACCCTGGCAAGGGTGCCCGCCGGGACCCCCTCAGCCCTCACCCCCCGAGGGCGTGGCTCGCCGTAACCCCGCGGAACGCACGATGCCCCGCGGTCCATGCCAATACCTGTTCGAGGCTCCAGCTGTTGGCGAGGCGGGAAGCGTCGATACCGCAGTCCCCTACCCGTTCGCAGCCATATTCCAACCATTCCAGCTGCCCGGGCGCGTGCGCGTCGGTGTCGATCGTGAAGTAGCACCCTTTCTCGTTCGCCAATCTCATCAGCCGACGCGGCGGATCGAGCCTTTCGGGTCGCGCGTTGATCTCGACCGCCTTTCCCCGTGCGGCGCAGGCTTGAAAGACGCGTTCAGCGTCGAACGTCGATTCTGGCCGTCCGCGGCCTACGACGATCCTGCCGGTCACGTGCCCGAGCACGTCCATCTGCGGGGCGTCGATGGCCCGGAGCAAGCGTGCGGTCATGAGGTCGCTGGGCATTCGAAGCTTGGAATGGACGCTCGCTACCACGACGTCGAGTCGCGCCAAGAGCTCCGGATCTTGATCGAGCGCTCCGTCTTCGAGGATGTCGACTTCGATGCCAGTGAGGATGCGAAAGGGGGCCAATTTTTCGTTCAGCTGGCGGATGAGGTCGATCTGGCGAAGGAGACGTTCCGGGCTGAGACCGCGGGCAATCGTCAAACGCGGCGAATGATCGGTGATCGCAACGTACGCGTGTCCAATGGCGCGCGCGGCTTCGGCCATGACTTCGATCGACGATTTCCCATCGGACCAGTCGGTGTGGACATGACAGTCGCCCTTCAGAAGGTTGCGCAAAGCGGTGGTGGGAGACGTCGGGTGCGCGGCCGCAGCGGATTCGAGCTTGGACAGGTAGGAAGGTGGGGTTCCCGCGAGGACTGCGACGATGACATCGGCTGTGGCCGGGCCAATATCGGGTGTGTCGAGCAGGGTGCCTTCGGTCATGCGGCGCCGAACCTCCGCTTGGCCGAGCTGCCGTACGCGCTCCGCCGCACGGCGGAAAGCGCGAGAACGGTAGAGGGGGGCGCGCTGCCGTTCGAGCAAGTAGGCAATGCGCTGCAGGACGGTGACGGGATCCACGCCCATGGAACGTAGATCGTGCGCGCCCTGCGTAAAGCGACGAACTCGGCGCACCGGCATTCCGGCCAGTGACCGGATACGACCAATGTCGCAGATGGCGCTCTCCCGCTCGCTGAACGCGAATGTACCGCCCCGATTGCGCACTTCGAACACACGGGCGAGCGGGGGACGCATGGCCCGACGTTTGCTCCTCACAGGACGTATGAAGCGCGCCAAGCAATCACCCAAGGTTCGATATGCCGTCATCGGTCTCGGCCACATCGCGCAGGTCGCCGTCCTGCCGGCGTTCGAACATGCGCGAGAGAACAGCGAGCTGGTCGCGCTCGTTTCGTCGGATCCGAAGAAGCTACGAACCCTCGGCAAGCGCTACGACGTGCCGTTGCTCGGCTCTTACGACGACATCGGGGAGATTCTGTCGAAAGGCCTGGTCGATGCTGCGTACCTCGCGGTGCCGAACCACCTGCATCGGGACATGACCCTGCAGCTGGCCAAGCTGGGCGTTCACGTTCTCTGCGAGAAACCGATGGCCATGACGAGCAGCGATTGCGAAGCGATGATTCGCGCCGCCGACGAGCACGACGTCAAGCTCATGGTCGCCTACCGCTTGCATTTCGAGAAGGCCAACCTTGCCGCCATCGAACGCCTCCGCAAAGGCGAGATCGGAGAGCCGCAGCTTTTCAGCTCCGTCTTCTGCCATCAGGTGCGCGAAGGCGACATTCGGACGCAGAAAAGGCTGGGCGGAGGTGCGCTCTATGATCTCGGCGTCTATTGTGTGAACGCCGCTCGCCATCTGTTCGGCGCCGAACCCGAAGAAGTGGCGGCCGCGCAGCTCCTGGGGACCGATGAGCGTTTTCCCGACGTCGATGCGACGACGACCGCGTTCCTTCGATTTCCGGACCATCGCCTGGCGCAGTTCACGGCGAGTCAAGGAGCGGCGGACATCGCGGAATACCGCGTCGTCGGCAGCAAAGGCGATCTGCGGCTCGACCCGGCCTACGAGTACGCCGGCGAGCTCAAGGAATACGTGACCATCGAAGGCAAGACCAAAGAGAAGACGTACGCGAAGAGCGATCAGTTCGCGCCCGAGCTGGTCTATTTCTCCAGCTGCATCCTGGACGATCGGGAGCCCGAGCCGTCGGGCGAAGAAGGGTTGGCCGACGTTCGCGTGCTCGAGGCCATCGCGCAGTCGGCCAAGTCGGGCAGGACCGTCAAGCTTGCGCCGTTCCGACGAAAGGACCGCCCGTCGCGTCGTCAGGCGATGCGAAAACCCCCGGTGCGCAAACCGGAGACGGTGCATGCGCCATCGCCGAGCAAGTAGCTCGGCCATCCGCGGGGATCAGCGATACCCCGTGGTGTCGGCGGGTTTGCCTGCGTCCTCCACTTCGACGATGTACCTCCAAGCATCGGGCTGGCTACCGTCGGCATCAGTGAAGCCATAAATCTTCGCCAGCTGCCCGCTGGAGAGTGACTTTCCGTTCCAGCGTGACACGTCGGGGTCCTGCGCCAGCGCCGCTACGGCTCGGCCGACGAACGTTGGACTTTCGGAAATGATGAAGTGAGGCGAGCGCTGGGCTGCGTCGCGCCAGTTCGATTCGGTAACGCCATAAGCGTCCAGCATGGCCTCCGAGCGCAACCAGCCCGGCGTGAGGGACACGGCCGTCGCACCATGAGGCTCGAGTTCGTGCGCCAGCGCGAACGCCATTCGATTCACCGACGCCTTGGCCAGGTCGTAGAAGAAGGACACGCGGTAGTTGGTCCTGTTGTACTCATCGGTTCCGTCGGTGACCTCGACCACCAGTCCGCCTTTCGTCTTGATGAGGAGCGGTAGCGCGAAATGGCTGGTGATAAAATGCGTCTCCACGCCGAGACGCAAGGTGCGCAGCCCATTCTCCAGAGAGGACTCCCAGACCGATTTGTTCCACTCCATCTTGGGTCCCCCAATTCCCCAGATATCGTTCACGAGAACGTGAAGGGCGCCCTGTTCCTTTTCGATGCGCGTCACCAACGCGCGCACTTGATCGGGAACGAGATGGTCGACCTGGACGGCGATCCCTCGCCCGCCGGCCTCGGTCACGAGCGCGGCGGTCTCTTCGATGGTCTCCGGGCGGTCCATCTCCGATCGCTGCGATCCGCTCGTACGCCCGGTGATGTAGACAGTCGCTCCCACCGCGCCGAGCTGCACCGCAATTCCGCGTCCCGCTGCCCGGGTCGCGCCGGCCACCAATGCAACTTTTCCTTTCAGTGATGTCGCCATGCGCGGGAAACTAATCGGACGCTCCGACACTTTCAACCGGACGCTGGATCCCCGTCGGCTCACCGGCGCACCCCACGAATTGAGCGGCGCGCGGTTGACGAGCACGCCCATTTTGTTCACGCTTAGGAGCTGCAGCCAATAGCTGTAGCCGGCGCGACCCGCGGACCTTGTGGGCGTTGGCATTACCTCGCAGGAGTCCATGCGTAAGACTCGGCATCTCTCCGTGCTCGTCACGGTCGTCGCGACGGGCATCGTTGGCGCCTGCACCGGAAAAATCGGTGATTTTGGCGACAATCCGGGAAAGCCGCCAGCAACCGTGCCCCCCGGTGGCACGAGCGACGGCGGTCCCCCGGTTGGTTCGAGCGATGCGGGTGGTTCGAGCGATGCCGGCGTCAACCCCGGTAAGGTGGGCGATTACACTGGCGTCGGGCCAAACGGAATGCGACGCCTGACCCGCGTCGAATACGACAACACCATACGCGACCTTCTCGGCGACAACGCGCGGGCCGGCTTTTCCAAGCTGCCGGAGGATGCGACCGACCCGTTCGACAACGACTACAAAACGCAGCAAGTCTCGGGCACGCTCATCGAAGCCGCCGAAACGCTGGCCCAAGAGGCATCGGCGCGCTTGCTCGCCGATCCCGTGAGGCGGACAAGTCTCGTTCCGTGTTCGCCGCAAGGCCCCTCCGACGCGGCGTGCATGCGAAGCTTCATCAACCGCTTCGGACGTCGTGCGCTGCGCCGCTCGCTGCAGGAGGAGGACGTGCAGCGCTTCCTCGCGTTCCAAGATTTCGCCGTGGAGGCGCAGGATTTCTGGGTGGGCGTCGACCTGGTTGTGCGCGCCATGCTCCAGCATCCGGAGTTTCTCTATCGCATCGAGCTGGGAACGCCGGTTTCCGGTAAGCCCGGTGTCTTTCGTTTGAACCCGTTCGAGATTGCGACGCGGCTTTCGTACTTCGTCGTGGGAAGCACACCGTCCGACGCGCTGCTCGACACAGCGGAAAAGGGTGGGCTCGACGCGCTCGACGCGCGCCGGGCAGCGGCCAAGATGTTGCTCACCGATCGTAAGGCGCGCGATCGCATCGACTACTTCCACGCCCTTTGGCTCGGCTACCATCAGCTCCCCCACCCCGCCGACCTCACCAGCGCCATGCGCGCCGAATCGGCCGCGCTCGTGGACAGGGTGACCGCGAACCCTGCTAGCGACTATTTCGATCTCTTTCGCTCCGAACAAACGCAGGTGAACGACCTGCTGGCCGATCATTACGGGCTGCCTCGACCGGGTTCGACGACGGGCGCGTGGGTGACGTACGGAAGCAATCCGCGCCGCGGAATCTTGTCGCACGGCAGCGTCCTCTCGGCGGGAGCCAAGTTCGACGATACCAGTCCCACGCTGCGCGGCGTGTTCGTGAGAACGCGTTTGCTCTGCGAAACGGTTCCTCCTCCGCCTCCCATCGTCAATGTCGACAAGCCACCGGCGGGGGATGCCGGCACCTGCAAGGTCGATCGCTACGCCAGCCATGCCAACGTCGGCAGCTGCTACGGCTGTCATCAGCTCACCGATCCCATCGGATTCGGGCTGGAGGCGTACGATCGCACGGGAGCATTTCGCACCCACGACAAAGACGCCCCCGCCTGCGCCATCAGCGGCGAGGGAGAGCTCGCCGGGACCGGCAAATTCAACGGTCCGGCAGCTCTCGCCAATCTGCTGGTGTCTTCGGGCAAGCTCGAAGCCTGCGTCGTCCGACAGCTCTATCGTTACGCGATGGGACGGCGCGAGCTCCCCGCGGATGGGCCCACGCTCGACCTGCTCACCGCGCTCTTTCGCCAAAAATCCCGCTCCTTCGAAGAGCTGGTGCTGGACACGGTCTCCAGTGCCGCCTTCGTCAACCGCACGGAGGAATGACCGAGCATGCCGACGTTCAAGTTGAATCGTAGAGCCGCCCTGAAAGGGGCGCTGGGTGTCAGCCTCGCGCTGCCCGCGCTCGAGATCATGCTCGACAGCTCCGGGACCGCCCATGCCCAGGGGATGCCGCTGCCGAAGCGTTACCTGGTGTGCTTCGACGGACAGTCCCTCGGCGGAGACGACGACCCGCTCCGCGACGACTACGTGCCGAACATGGTCGGTCGCGGCTACGATCTGAAGTCGGCCCTCGCTCCGCTCGCTGCGAACAATATCCGCGACGAGGTCAGCGTGGTCTCGGGGCTCTCCATCCCCACCGCCAACGGCGGTGCCGTCCCGGCGGCGGGGCGGCGCGATGATTTTCACGTTTCGTCGTTGAGCCCGCTGCTCTCCGGCGTGCGTTCCGGCGATGCGACCACCTCGATGGGTCCCACGTCCGACCAGATCGCCGCCCTGACCATTGCCGGGAACACGCCCTTCAAATCGCTCGTCTATCGCGTACAAGTCGGCTGGTACTTGAGCGTATCGGCACCCTACGGGCGGGACATCATCTCCTACAAGGCGGACAGCAACGGAAAGCCGGTGGCTATTCCTCCCATCGTCAGCCCCAAAGCGGCGTTCGACGCGATGTTTCTGAACTTCACCCCGCCGGTCGACGACGCCGAGGCCAAGCGGCGCGAATTTCTGCTCCGCTCGCGGCGAAGTGTTCTCGATATGGTGAGCGGAAGCGCCGAGAAGCTCATCCCCAAGCTGGGCACTGCCGACAAGCTTCGCATGACGCAGCACATGGACGAGATCCGCGATCTCGAGCGACGCATCGTGGCCATTCCCCCGCCCGCGGCCGGCGCCTGTCAAAAGCCGCCCAGTCCTGGGAACGATCCTCCCATCGGCGGGCCCCAGGCCACCGACGTCACGTCCGGCGGCGGTTTCAATATCAACACCGGCTACAGCGGCGAGGAAGAGCGGGCCCGCGCGTTCTGCGATCTCGTCTACATGGCGTTCGCGTGCGATTTGTCACGCGTCGGATCCCTCATGTTCACGATGTTCCAATCGCACATGAACATGTATCCGCTGACTGGCCATCGTTGCGATCTCCACGAGATAGGCCACGGCGGTGATCCCACCTCGCGAGGGACGCTCGGCGTGAGCAAGGCCATCGCCTGGCACGTGAAGCACTTCGCCTACCTCGTTCAAAAGTTCCGCGACGCGCCGGAGGGGGGCGGTAGGCTCATCGACAATAGCGTTCTCGTCTTGCTGCATGAGGGCGGTCACGGACTCGATACGTCGAGCGGCAAGATGAACAGCTCGCATTCGACCGAGAACATGGCCTGCCTCATCGCCGGCCGCGCGGGCGGCCTTTCGCCGGGCCAGCACGTCGTCGCTACCGGCAAACACCCCGCCAACGTGCTCATCACCGCCATGAACGCGGCCGGCGTGTCCGGCAACCTGGGCGAGGTCACCGGCAATATCCCGCAGCTATTGATGTAGCGTCATCGACAGCTGCGGGCTTTGGCGATTGGCCCGGACTACTTACTTGCAACCAATCGCGTCCACGAGCTCGCCAAACGCCGCGCGCCATCGTGATCGCTTGTTTGCCTCTCAGGACGGCCAGCGATACTCCGGGGATTCCAGCCGACACCGCGTCGTCGGCGAGCGCTTCGATCTCGGAGATGGCCTTCGCATCGAGCTCGCCTTCACCCGACGGATCATCGCCGTCGTTGCTCCCGCAGCCGATCATGACGGCGGTGAGGGCGACGAGGATGCTCCTTCGAGAGGCGTCGGCGTCGGGACGCCACCAGCGACCGGCGGGTCACGCGACCTGCGTCGCGCTCCGCTGGATTCGGGGTTTGGCCGAGCCGAGGCCGGACGTCGTTCGTGCCGCGCGCACCCGCACCAGATCGTCCCGATGATCGCCCCACCACGCTCGGGCGTCGTCCTGCGTCCACGAGCTCGGCTCCATCATCGCGGAAAACGCACGCTCGAGGGCGTCCGCACTGCGGGGACGATCCGTCGGGTCCTTGGCGAGACACGCAAGAATGAGCGGCTCCATTCCCTCCGGGAGCGGCCGCGGAACCGCCCGCGAAAGGGGCTCCGGGTGCGTCATCAAGTGGTGGGTGCAGATTTCCACCATCGTCTTGGCCTGAAAGACGTGTCGACCCGCGGCGAGGTAATAGGCGACCGCACCGAACGCGTAGATGTCGCTTGGCACCCCCACCGTGCCGGGTGAAGTAATCGACTCGGGCGACATGTAGAGCGGCGTGCCCACGACTGCGTCGGCCCGTGAGAGCGCCGGCTCCGACGATTGCATCTCCTTCACCAGTCCGAAATCCAACACCTTGACGACGTCGCAGATGCCGCCGCGATCGCATACCATGATGTTGTCGGGCTTGATGTCCCGGTGAATCAGGCCGATCCGATGCGCCTCGTCGATGGATCCGGCAACTTGCCGCATGAGCCAGATCAGGCGAGGCGCCGGGAGCGGACCGGTCGCCTCGACGAGCTCGGTGAGCGTGAAGCCTTCGAGGTACTCCATCGCGTAGTAGAAGAGCCCATCCGGCGTGCGCCCGTAGTCGTAAATGGAGATGGTGTTGGGGTGCGTAAGTTGACTCGTGAGCTGAACCTCGCGCTCGAATCGAAGAATGTTCTCCGCGCCCATCCTTTCCGGCGGCAGTACTTTGACGGCGGTGGGACGGCGCAGCATCGCGTGATTGGCGCGATACACGACACCCATCCCGCCGCCGCCGATGCGCTCGGCCAACGTATACGGACCGAGTTGTCTCGCCTCTCGCACCTTCTGTTCCAGCCCGTAGATGATCCGGGACGTGATGGTCGTCAGCGCCACCGCCGCACCGGCCCAACAGGTCACGTAGATCGTCGGCCCGATGGAGAGCGGTATCGACGTGTGCGCGTTGAGCTTGGTGGCGAGGAAGTAGGTCACGACGATGGAAGGGAGCGCGCCCACCAGGGACACCAACAACGTGCGTCGCGGCGTGGTCGGAATGAAGACGGCCCGGGTCATCAAAATGGCGAGGGCCGACAGCACGGGCACGAGGATGTTGAACTCCTCGCTCGAACCGAGGACCATCACGGCGTATCCCGTGCACGAAAGGATCGTTGCCCCTGCCTCGGTGAGCTCGAGCGTAGCTTTCGAGAGGTCGCCTCGCCGGGCTATCGCCCAAAGACCGATCATCATGGCGATGGCGAGCAGGTCGAAGCGATCTCTCGACAATCGCACGGCGATGGAAGGGTTCGGCGCCAGCAAGAAATAGGAGGACGCCGAAACGAAGAGAAATCCACTCGATACGATGGCGAGAACCTTGCCGAACAGGGCAACCCGAGCTTGCAAAAACGCGCGGCGCTCTTCCGGGTTCTCGGGCACCGTGACGAAATCGAAGCTCGAGGTCCGCGATTCCGGTCGATACGAGGCCCCTTTCGCCGAAGCGATCTCGCTGAAGGGATTGTCGTCCGATTTCATCGCCAACGAAGAGGCCGTGCGATCTTGCGCGTCACCGGCAGGGTATCACAAGGGCGATCATGGAACCGCGGCCCGAACCGATGCACTCGCCTTGAAACTGGCCCGCAAAACGTCCGTCAAATACGGGCCGGCAAACCCGGCAAACCAGTCGAGCACCTCGCTGCCGTACTCGGAGGGGACGCTGGACGCCAGGGCAGGACCGAAGAGCACGAGGTAGCTCGCGTTCCATCGGATGAGCGAGAGAGGCGTTTCACCCTGTCGAACGAAGTTCGGAATGACCTCTTCCGTGAACATGGTTCGAGCCTTGCGATCTTCCTGGCGAAGAGCTTCGAGCAACATCCGGACGAAACCGGTGTTGAGCTGGTCGATCTCGGCGTCGCTGTAGTCGCGCGCCCGAGGCGCGCCGGGGAGCATGTTGGTCTGTCTCGCGACGTTCGCAAATGGACGAGGGTCTGTCTCGAGAACGTGGATGAGTGCTTCCGTGAACGTCGCAGACTTCGTCATGATCTCTCCTCGCACCGTTGCAGACCAAACGTACGTTAGGCGGCTGGCTGGAAAAAGAGGGCCGGACAGCTTTCTGACGTCCTGGACGCCAACAGCGCCGTCAATACTACCCCAAGGACCGCGCGCTTCATCCGCACCGGGACGGGGATGAACGGGATCGCCGTCGATAGGGGCGATCATGGATGCGATCGCGAGCGCAGAAGACAGCGAAGTAGTCCCGCCGCGGGATCAGCGCTGTCTCGCGACCACGGCGATCATATCCGCCACCAGTTGCTTGAGCACCGCCGATTCGTATGGCTTCTCCAATCTCGGATTGCCTACGTGCATCACGTAGTCCGAAGCCATGGGGGTGAATGCGCCACCGGTCATGAACACCACCTGTCCGGCGAGGGCGGGGTGATGCGCGGCGAGCCATTTGTGGAGATCCATGCCCGTCATCTCGGGCATCATCAGATCGCAGAGGATGACGTCGAAGGCTTGGTCGTGCTCGAGGATGACTCGGGCCGCCTCACCCGAAGCCGCGGTGACGAGATCGTGATCGCTTCCCAGCATCCGCGCCATCAACGTTCGAATCGCCTGCTCGTCATCCACCACCAAGATGCGCCCGCGCAGGCCTGGGCTTCGCGGTACGGCGGAGACGGGCTTGTCGCGCGGCAGCGTCGAAACGCCCTTTTGGACCGGAAGGCGGACGATGAAGCGCGTGCCTTTGCCGACCTTGCTCTCGACGCTGATGTCGCCCCCGAACTCGTTGATGATGTTTCGGCAGATGGCGAGACCGAGCCCCGAGCCCACGCCTATCGCCTTGGTCGTGAAAAAAGGGTCGAAGATACGGGGGAGATTTTCCTCGGTGATACCCTTGCCGGAATCTTCCACTTCGGCAAATACGTCTTCATGCTCGGCCCAGGTGCGGACGTGGATGAGGCTGTGCTCGACATCGCCGTCGCCGACGGCCTGGGCGGCGTTGATCAGCAGGTTCAAAAAGACCTGCGACAATTTGCCTTCCGAGGCCCAGATGGGAGGAAGCTTCCGATCCAAGTCCAGCACCAGCTTGGCTCGAAACCGGATGTCGTTGCGGGCCATCGTCGTCGCGCACTCGATCGCGTAGTCCAAATCGACCCGCGATCGCTCGCTGCTCTCCACGCGCGAGAAGGTGCCGATGGCCCGGGCAATGGTCCTGATCCGTTGCGTTCCAGCGAGCGCGTCCCGCGCGCGTTCGGTGATGTCGTTCAGTATCGGCGGCTCGAGCATGCCGGCGTCTTCGCCCACGACCCTTGCAGACGCCTCGCTGCCGATCTCGGCTCGCAGCGCTCCGAGACAGCGATCGATGGCGCCGGCCAACTGGGGGAGCTTTTCCACCAGGGTCTCGGTGTTGTAGAGCACGGAAGCGAGCGGATTGTTGATCTCGTGCGCCACGCTCGCGGCGAGGATCCCCATGCTGGCCAAGCGGTCCCCCTGGGCCAGCAGGGCCTGCAGTTTTCTCACCTCCGTTTCATCCCGCACCGTGGCCTGAAGCAGCGGCTGGCCGTCGATCTCGATCCGAGTGAGGAGCACGCAGGTCGGAAACTCCACGCCGGAAAAGCGCTGGTATGTCCAATCGAAGAAGTGAAAGCCTTCACGCACCGCCCTCTCGATCATCACGACTGCTTTTTCAGTAGAGAGCCCGCCGTCCGGCTGACGCAGGGGCGAGTAGTCGGCGAGGGTGCGCGCCACGAATTCCGCTTGGGTCCGTACGCCGAACATCGCCAGCGTCTTCGAATTGCCAGCCGTGAAACGCCAATCCGGCGGCGCCAGCGTCATGAGAGCGTCGTGCGATTTTTCGAACAGGACCCGGTGCCGCACCTCGCTGGCGCGCACGGTGTCCTCGGCGTTCTTACGCGCGGAGATGTCGATGAGGACAGCGCGAAGTACGAGACCACCAGAGGCGTCCTTGGCCGAACTCGCTTCGAACCGCACCCAGCGGGGATGGGCGTCGGTCACGAGCCTGAGCTCGCACACCTGCTGCACGCCCGTTTCGACGAGCTGCTTTCGGTGGCGATAATAAATGTCCTGGTCCGCGGGAAGGATGAAGCGGGTCAAGGGCTGTTTGACCAGAGCGCCTCTCGCTACGCCGAGCAGGCCAGCGGCAGCGAAATTCGCTTCCTGAATCAAGCTCGTTGGGCTCAAGGTGACGTAGCCGACCGGGGCCAGGTCATAGAGGTCGAAATAGCGCGCCCGTGACGCCTCCAGCTGCTGCTGCGTCCGCCGCAGTTCCTCGTTCTGCAGCTCGAGCTCAATCTGATGCACCCTGAGGTCCTGGAGGAGCTGCAGGTTCGCGTCGGACGATAGCGGGTTGCTTCCCGTATCGATGACAGGGCGCATTCGGATCTCATTTTCGGGCCGAGTTCGCTCGGTCATTTGAACACCCCCCGTTCAATCGTCGAGACAGCATACACCACTCCGGCGCCATCCACCAAGGCCGTTGCCGTCATCGTCACTTGCACGATGTCGCCGTTTTTGGTGAGCCGCTCGGCGCGGTAGGGTTCCAAAATTTCGGCGTGGCTGAGCCGCTGAATGACGGCCAATGCCTCGTCGCGCCGCTTCTCTGGGCTCAGCGCGCGAATGTTCATGCCGAGCGCCTCGGCCTCGCTGAAGCCGTACATCCGCAGCGCTCCCGGATTCCAGACCTGAATGCGACCGTCGAGATCGTGCACGATGATTGCATCGCGCGCGTCGCGCACGGTCCCCGCCAGCGTGCGCAGCGTCGTCGCCTCTTTCAGCGCAGCCTGTGCGTTCTTGATAGCGGTCACGTCGGTGAAGGTGATAACGGCGCCTTCTACGACATTTTCCGAAGTGCGATAGGGAGTCGTTCGAAGGAGGTACCAGGCGCCGATGTCGGTTTGGACTTCGACCTCTTTCGATTGGAGCGTGTCGAGCACGGATTGCACGTCGGGGACGAGCCGATCGTAGCCGAGAAGATTCGAGACAGTGTGGCCCAACGGCCGGCCCACGTCGGTCGGTATCAAGTTGAGGACCGGAGTGACGGCGGGGGTGAAGCGCCGAATGCACATTTGATGATCCACGAACAGTGTGCCGATACCTGTGCCCGCCAAGAGATTGGTCATGTCGTTGTTGACGCGCGACAGGTCCGTAACCTTGTTCTGAAGCTCGGCATTGACCGTCGCCAGCTCCTCGTTGACCGATTGGAGCTCCTCCTTGGAAGTCTCGAGCTCCTCGTTCGTCGACTGCAATTCCTCGTTCGTCGATTGCAGTTCCTCGTTCGAGGATTTGAGCTCCTCGTTGGCAGTCTGCATTTCCTCCTGCGTAGCGTGGAGGTATTCCTCTTTCGCCGAGAGCTCCTGTTTCAAAGCAAGAACGCGCGCGTCATCGGCACGCGGTGCGTTGGCATCATCCCCTGCCCTCGGCGGGACGGCTTTCTCCGCCACCCCTGGCAGGGGGGGGAGCACCTTTTCGAAAATCACCAAAAAAAACGGTCGGTCGCCGGCGGCGGCGCCGCCGGACACTGGACGCACCGTCAGATTGACGGCAGTAAAGCCGCCGTTGGTCTTGACCCGGAGGCCAGGCCGGGACACGCGCTCCTTCGCGGCGACCGCCTTGTGCAATGCGGCGGCCAAGTCATACCGCAAGCCTTCGCGGGCCATCTTCAGGATGTTGACCCCCGCGTCGCCCGGAGCCGGTTCCAGCCACTGACCGGTGTGGCCGTGCAAGTAGAGCAGTTCGCCGTGCTGGTCGACGAGCGCGCAAACCTGAGCTTCCTCCAAAAGAGCCCGCTCGGTCAGCTCGCGAAACGGGGCCTTGAGTTCACCGGAGCCCCTTCGGGAGTGCCCAATGGGGTCGCCACTTTCCGGTGGCATCGAGCGAACCTTGCCGAGCGGCGGGCGGGCAGCGCCGTATACGTCTTCTTTGCGTTGATAGATCTTCGCCTTGCTCTCCGTGATCGAAAACAGGGCTGCGAACTCGCCTACGGATTCGGACGTGCCCAGAAAAAGGGTGCCCTCCGGGTTCAAAGCGTAGTGGAAAAGGGGGATGAGCCTTCGTTGCAGCTCGGGGCCCATGTAGATGAGGAGATTGCGACAACTGATGAGATCGAGTCTCGAAAACGGCGGATCTTTGGTGACGTCTTGTTCGGAGAAGATCAGAAAATCGCGGATGCTCTTGTGAACGCGGTAGTTGCCGCTACCGAGCTCCGAGAAATGGCGCGCGAGGCGTTCCGGCGTGAGGTCGGCTGCGATGCTGGCCGGATAGGTGGCCGCCCGGGCGGTTTCGAGGGCCCGGGGGTCGATATCGGTGGCAAAGAGCTGCAATTTGAAGCTCCTATTGAGCGCATCGAGGTGTTCTCGCAGCAGGATGGCAATCGAATACGCTTCCTCACCCGTGGAACAGCCAGGCACCCAGACCCGGATCGTCGCGCCTGGCGGTTTATCGACAAAGAGCCGCGAGATGATTTGCGTTTCGAGCGCCGCAAACGCCTCGGGGTCGCGAAAGAAGTTGGTGACGCCGATGAGCAGATCGCGAAAGAGGGCATCCACCTCGGCGGCCGTTGCCTGCAGATAGCGGACATACTCGCCCAGGTGGTCGATCTGGTGAACGGCCATGCGCCGCTCGACCCGCCTTCTTATCGTGTTTTCCTTGTATTGGGAAAAGTCGCGACCGGTTTGAGCGCGGAGCAGGACGAAGACCTTCTTGAGGTGTTCCTCCTGCTTGTTGCTCGGAGGAACACTGGGGCGGGGAGGCCCACCGGCGTGCGCAGCGTAAGCGATCAGCTGGGCCGGCATCTCTGCCGGAGGCAGCACATAGTCCACCAGACCGGTGCCGATGGCGCTGAGGGGCATGCCGTCGTACTCGGTCGATTCGGGGTTCTGCGCCATCACCATGCCCCCCTCGCCCTTGACCGCGCGCAGGCCGAGCGTGCCGTCGCTGCCCGTGCCGGAGAGCACGATGCAGACGGCTCGCTCGCGCTGATCCTGCGCCAGCGAGCGGAAAAAGAAATCAATTGGCAGGCGTTGGCCGCGCGGCGCCGCCGGCTCGAGGAGCTGCAGCGCCCCATGCAGGAAGGCCATGTCTCGGTTGGGCGGAATGATATAGGCGCAGTTCGGCTCGACCCTCATCCCGTCTTCGACTTCGAAGACGTTCATACTGGTGTACCGTTTGACCAGATCGGAGAGGATGCTCTTGTGGTCCGGGGCGAGGTGCTGCACCAGGACGAACGCCATGCCCATCTGGGCGTCGGCAGGTATGGCCGAAAAGAAAGCCTCGAAAGCCGCCAGTCCGCCGGCGGATGCTCCAATGCCCACCACTGGGAATCCGGTGGCGGTCTCTCCGACGGCTTCCACGGCTTCCGTCAGGTGGCGATCGGTTACTTCCGTTGATTCTTGCGCGCTCGTTCTATCCGCAGCCATGATCGCCCCCTCGTGCCCCTTGCCACGTCGGCAATCTCTCTAATACCGCCCTGCGATTCTTTCGCATTAGCCATTTGCGCTCATGGCCGCAAGCGAAAGGCTACGCTCGACGTGAAAATCGCTGCGGCCATATCGCCACACCACCCTATGCTGACCGCGTTCGGACGGCGCGGTGACGCCGCGACTCCCACCTGCGGTACTCCCGCGACCTTCCTACAGTCGGGATCCTAGGACGAAGGTATGGTAAAGCGGCCGGATACGAGGCGTAAGCTCACGAACGAGGCGATAGGAAGGGTCCAACGCGATGGCGACACTGACGGAAGTGCTGACGAGCGATACGAAGAAAGCAGCGGTCGTGGAAGATTGCTGTTCTCTCATCGATGAAGAAGTCGCCGACAAGGGCGGCCTCTCGGGCCTCGCCATCAAGGCAGGCTACGGCGCCGTCAAGGGTGTCAAACCCGGCTTCGTCAAACAGGTCGTCACCGACCTGCTGCCCGAATTCGCCAGGGTACTCGAACCCATCTACGGGGAGGCCAAGACGTCGAATCGACCGGTGAGCGCTTTTTTCGCCAGCAACGGGGGCCGCGTGGCGGATGCACTCCTCTCCATCACCGACGCCAAGGCGCAGAAATCCCAGAGCGGCGTCGTCAAAGGGGCATACGAACGACTGCGCGGAACGGCGAAGAAGAACGTGGAAGCGGCCGTCCCTCGCCTGGGCAAGCTGATCGAGCGCCACGCGAGCTGAACGAAGGCGCAACCGGACCCCACCTCCGAAAGGCGTAGCGCAAAGACGGTACGCCTTCCGCCCGCTTGCGGACGCGGCCGACGCGCTGCATTTCGTGCGCTGTTCCCGAAGCCGAGACCTCAATGACTTCACCGAGCAAGAAATGCGAAGACGGCTCGACCGCTGGACGGCGGGGGATGCCCTCCAGCAGATCGCAGAGCGCCTTTGCGCGGTAGTGTCCCTCTGGGAAGCATGCGCGCGTTGATGGCTGGGCTCGCGGCTACCGTCGCCTTGGGATGCAGGGCGCAAGCCGCCGGCGACGGCCTTCCCGTTCGTCCCGGCGACGGTTCCGATTTCATTCCCGACGCCAGCCCCGCCGAGCTCACCGCCTGGGGGGCATTGCCGGTGCTCGTGCGCGGGCAATATCGGACGTTCACGAGTCACGACCGTGACGACGCTTCGATCTATCCGCTTTTGGATCCCGGCAACAAGGATTTCAACAATTTCATGGCGGTCTGCGGAGTGAATTTGCCCATCGCTCTCCAGAAGACCGACGAGTCCGCGAGCTGCGCGCCTTCGCTGGAGGGCTTTGTCATCGCCTCTGACGACAACGGGCCCGGCATCGTGTCGCGCAGCCTTTTTGCGGTGGGCACCGTGGATCCATTGAGTGGCGCCGACGTCACATTCGACGAAGAGCGCGTGCGTATCTACGTCGATGATCTGACGGCGCCCGTTTACGACGGTCGATTGTCCGATTGGAGAAGCGGCACTGCCCCGCCATTCGTGCCGCCCTTGACGACCTGGACGTCCGGTTCGCTCGTCAGCTACGTGCCCATTGGTTACAAGTCGAAGCTGCGCGTCCTCATCGACAACCTGTCGCTCACGAGTGCCTATTACTATCGGATCGAGCTTCTTTCTGGGGCCGAGCCGGCGGCGGACTTTGCCCTTCGAGGTCCGGCCACGGGCGACGTGGGCCGCACCGTGGAAGGCTTTCGTGAACAAGCGCGCGGGGTGCAGGGCAAAACGACATGGGCGAATCAGTCATTCGACGTGCCGGGCAGCGGCGCGGTGCAACTGCTCGACGCAAACGGACCGGGGACGCTCGATCTCATTCGCTTGACGCTCGACACGGCCGACCCCGCCGACTTGCGCGCGCTTTTTCTGCGCATAGCGTGGGATGATCAGTCGACACCGACGGTCGACCTTTCCTTGGCCAAGCTATTCGGAGCGCACCAAGTCTTGGCGAGCTTCGATACCCTTCCCATGACGGTGCGCGTGGACGGCGCAGGGGCCGAGCTCACGCTGTCGCTCCCCATGCCCTTCACTTCGCGCGCAAGCGTGATGCTCGCCAACCAAGCTGCCAAGCCTTTGCAAGTGCGGGCCGAGATCGTCGGCTCACGCGTGGTTCCGCCAGGCGACTTTGGTTACTTGCATGCTGCGTCGCACGAGCAGACCGATTCCTTCGTCTCTGGGGGCCGGTATGTCGTCGCCGACCTGCAAGGACGTGGGAAATACGTGGGCACGATGATGTTCGTCCAGGGACGCGAGGATGCCGACGCGGCGACGGCCTCGCCGTTCAATTTCCTGGAAGGGGACGACCGAACCATCGTGGACGGCGTCGTGTCGACGGGTACAGGCACGGAGGAGTTTTTCGACGGCGGCTGGTATTTCATCGACGGCCGCTACGACCGACCTTTCAGCGCTCTTATCGCGAAAAGCTCGGACAACGGCGTGGGGGCGGTCTCCATGGTGCGCTGGAACGTCCTGGTCAACGCCATCCCGTTTCAAGACTCGTTCCGCTTGGATTTCGAATTCGGCGCCAACCGACCCAAGACCGCAATCGCCTATACCTCGGTGGCGTTCTACTATCTCCGTTGAGCCGTCGTGGCGCGGTAGAACGGACGGGGCTGTCTCGACTTCTCTTTCGTCAGAGCTTGGCCGATTCGAGCCATTGCGGGTTCTTGGCGGTGCCATCGAAGCGCTCCGAGGTTTTGAAGAGCTCGTACTCGCCGGCCCGGCCGAGCGGTGCGGTGCGCTCCAAGAGGGCTTGTTTTTGCTCGGTCGTCAGCGGCTGAAAGCTGGTCCCGACGTCGATGGCTTGCTTCAGGATCTCCGTGCTCTCGCAGCCGGTAATGACGACCGAGGTCGGCAAGCTCAGCGCATAGCGGAGGCATTCCTGCGGTGAAACCACCTTGCTCTTGAGCAAAATGCCGTCCCCCATCGACTTCATGCCGAGCACCCCGATGCGGTGCTCGACGAGAACGGGCAGCACCTCTTTTTCGAAGCTGCGATAGTGAGGGTCCATCACGTTGAGCGGCATCTGGACGGTGTCGAAGGTGAAGCCGCGCTTGAAGCCAGCTTCGAGCATCGCGCGGTGAATGGCCGGATCCTTGTGGCCAGTGAAGCCGATGAAGCGGAGCTTGCCCGCGCGGCGGGCGTCGAGCAGCGCCTCGATCGCGCCCCCCTCCGCGAAGCAGCGCCCGGCGTCTTCCGTGCGAATGACCTCGTGAATCTGGACGAGGTCGATCACGTCCGTCTTCAGGCGCCGCAGGCTCTGCTCGAGCTGCCCTGCCGCTGCGTCTTTGGTCCGGCCGTCGAGCTTGGTCATGAGGAACGCGCGTTTTCGATAGCCATCGGCCAGGGCTTTGCCCATGCGTTCCTCGCTGCGGCCTTCATTGTAGTCCCAGCAGTTGTCGAGAAACGTGATGCCGTTGTCGATGGCCATGCGCACGAGACGGATGCCCTCCTGCTCGTCTTTGGGGCGGCCGATATGATGGCCTCCGAGACCGATCATCGAGACCATGACGCCCGTTCTTCCGAGAGGGCGCTGGGGGATGGCCGAGGGAGCGATCAGACGTGTGTCGCGCGACGTCGGAGCGGCGGGGTCTTGACCGTGTGTCGCGCTGCACGAACCGACGAGGGCGCCCGCGCCCACACTCGCCAGCAACGTTCGTCGAGGAATCTCTCTCTTCATGGCATGTCTCCCGAGACCGGCGTTTCGTCGCGCGCGCAGCTGCGCGGGTGCAGGAGCCAATCAAACGATCGCCGTTCGAAGAGCGCGATCCATCGAAAGGTCGGTGGGCGATGGGCCGGGGAAGACGTGCGGGCCGGCGTGCCGCTAAGCTCAATTCGCGGAGGAGGGCCGTCGCGAGATGGCCTTCGCGATGAGCGTATCGTAGCTCGCCGGAAGCAGACGCTGCATGCGATCGATCAGAATGGCATCGAGGCCGATGAGGAGGCGGGGGTTCTCCCGCAAGATCGCATTCACGATCTTGCCGGCGGCGGCCTCGGGGGTCGTGCGCGCCACCCGTTCGAAGTCGCGTGCTACCGCATCGGCGTCTGCATTTCCCGTGGGATCCTGGAAATGGCGGCCGTTCCGTACGATGTTGGTCTTGATGCCGCCGGGATGCACGGTGGTCACCCGAACGTTGGTCGAAGCAAGCTCCTGCCGGAGCGCCTCGGTGAAGCCGCGCACCGCGAACTTACTCGCGTTGTAAGCGGCTTGCGTCGGCACGGCGATAAGGCCGAAGACGCTCGAGAGATTCACCACGTGGGCTTCGGGACGAGACAAGAGCTGCGGCAAGAACGCGCGCGTCCCATGCACGACGCCCCAGAAGTTGATGTTCATCAACCAGATGAAATCTTCGTCCTGCATCTTGGCGATCGTCTGTGACAAGGAGACGCCGGCATTGTTGACGAGGACGTCGACCGGCCCGAGCTCGCGCTGGACCTGTTCCGACCAGGCGTAGATCGCGCTGCGCTGACCGACGTCGACACGGGCCGTGTGCACGCCGGGTTGCTTCGGTCGCACGAGCGACGCCGTCTCGGCAAGGGACGCTTCGTTCACGTCAGAAATCGCCAACCTAGCGCCGATATTGGCCAATCCGACCGCAAGGGCGCGGCCAATGCCAGAGCCTGCGCCGGTGATGGCCACGATTTTGTCGGAGAGCGTTTTCATGATCCGAGGGGAACGTATCACGTTCCCCGGACCGCACCCCGCTTACGGCCCGCGACGACCGTCACGCATTCGCGGCACGCGCAATGGCGAGCAGCCGCGAAAGATCGAGCGGTTTCGGCAGAAGAAGCCGGCTCATCGAGCCGAGTAACGGCTCTACGGAGGAAGCCCCGCGAGCCAGCGAAGCGCCTCGCGCGCACGGGTGAGCGCTCATGATGGCGACGGGGATCTCGCGCAGGCGGGGATCGACGTCGAGTTCGACCAGCAGCTCCCAGCCGCTCATCACCGGCATCATCAGATCGAGAAGGATCAGTCGGGGAGGCAGCAGCCGGTTGCGAAGCAGCGAAAGCGCTTCTCGCCCGTTGGAGGCACCGTCGGTGGCATGTCCTTCCGACTCCAGAAAGCTCTGTACCCCTTCACGGACGTCGTCATCGTCGTCGACGACGAGGACCGCCAGCGGTTCGTCCTGCATCTTAGAGCCGAGCACCTTTCACCCGGCGATCGTACTCACCAGACACGCATCGAGAGCCGGCCTTAGGTCCGGCAAGGAGTGTCCCGCCGAGCCGACGACCCGGACATTGTCGGCCTCTCGACTAGGACCATCGGCCCAGCACTTTAGGCCCAACGAAGGGCCTAGGTAAAACGCCCAAACGCGCTCCGGCGCCGATGGCTCTACACCAAAGGCCATGAGCTCTGTCGCGCCCTCCCACGGAAAGGAACCCTGGATGAACGTCCTTCAGCTCGACCTGCGCGAGCTTGCGCAGCAACGCACTTCAGAAACCCTTGGCGCCGAGGAGGTGACGGCGGGACTCCGGCGCGATGTGGCGATCCTTGCTGGAGAAATAGGGGAGCGCAACTTGCGAGATGCCCGCCGTCAGCGCGCGCTGGAGGAGGCGCGCGAGTACATCGCGGCCGAGTTCGCTGCATCGGGTCACAGGGTGCACCGTGAGCCGTATTTCGTGCAGGAGACAACCGTCGAAAATCTCCAAATCGAAATCGCTGGCACGGACAGGTCGAACGAGATCATCCTCGTTGGCGCGCACTACGACACGGCAAAGAACACTCCGGGGGCCAATGACAATGCGAGCGGCGTCGCCGCACTGCTGGCGATCGCGCGCGGTGCCGCGACCACGATCGGACGGCGCCGCACCTTGCGCCTGGTGGCCTTCTGCACTGAGGAACCACCTTTCACGAGGACGCCAGCCATGGGTAGCTGGGTTCACGCACGCGCGTGCCGTCGGCGGGGCGATGCCATCGTGGGGATGCTGAGCCTCGAGACCCTCGGCTATTACGCCGATTCCCATCGCGCCGAGCACGCGCCCTTTCCTCTGAATTACGGATCGCCTTGGCGTCCGGATTTTCTCGCCGTCATCGGCAATCTGCGTTCGCGCGCGCTCGTGGCGCAAGTCGCCGGTGCCTTCGACGAGGACGGGGAAATCCGTTGCAAGAGTGTGGCGCTGCCGGGCGTGCTGCCCGGCGTAAGGTCGTCCGATCAATGGTCGTTTTGGAAGGAAGGTTACCGCGCGGCGATGCTGACCGACACGGCCTGGCTTCGTTACCGCCATTACCATCGGCCGAGCGACACACCCGAGAAGCTCGACTTCCCACGTCTGGCGCAAGTCACGTCCGGTGTCACGCGTGCGCTCGATCGGCTGGTGACGGCATGACGTCACCGGGCCCCAACCCACGGCTCGAGGTGGTCCTCCTCGATATCGACGGCACCCTCGTCGACAGCAATGACGCGCACGCACGGGCATGGGTCGACGCGCTGACCGCGGCGGGCCACGACGTCACGTTCGATCGGGTACGGCGGCTCATCGGCAAAGGCGGAGACAAGCTCTTGCCCGAATCGACCGGAATCGACATCGACTCCGCGCCAGGAAAGGAACTCGAAGAGCTTCGCAGCGCGCTCTTCAAAAAGAACTATCTGCCCCACGTTCGTCCCTTTCCGGGCGTGCGAGCGCTTCTCCAGCGAATGCACGATGACAACCTGCGCCTCGTAGCCGCCACGTCGGCCAAGGAGGACGAGATGAACGCGCTGCTGGAGAAGACTGGCGCGGCCGATCTTTTCTTTCGAGCCACCTCGTCCGACGACGCGGAGCGCTCGAAGCCCGATCCCGATATCGTCTGCGCTGCGCTGCGCAAAGCCGGGTGTCGGCCGTCCGCGGCCATCATGCTGGGCGATACGCCCTACGACGTCGAAGCTGCCAGCAAGGCGGGCGTGCGCATCGTGGCCCTGCGATCGGGAGGGTGGTCCGACGGGGACCTACGCGGCGCGGTTGCGATCTACGACGATCCTCAGAGTCTCCTGATGCAATACGACGCGTCGCCGTTGGGGCGACCCCGGGCGCGCACTGGCGACGTCTTGCATCACTGACCGAGACAAAACGACGACCCGGTGGCCGGGGCTTGACGAGCGCGGTGGCGATGGATAATAACTGAACCACATGGTTCAGTATCAAGCCACCCTCGACCGCTCCTTCGGAGCGCTCGCCGATCCGACCCGCCGCGCCATTCTCCTGCGCCTCGGGCGCCACGCGGATGCGTCCATCACCGAGCTGGCCGTCGTCTTCGAAATGACGCTCACCGGCCTGAAGAAGCACGTGCAGGTCCTCGAAGAAGCCGGCCTCGTGGCAACCGAGAAGGTTGGGCGCGTGCGGCATGTAAGGCTCGGGCCGCGGCGTCTCGAAGACGTGACGAAGTGGATCACGTCGTACCGAACCATGCTGGAGCAGCGCCTCGATCACCTCGAGGACTTTCTCGAACGCACGAAAGGAACGCCATGAACCAAGCAGCCACCGAGATGAAGGCCAAGATCTCCACTCCCTCCGACCGCGAGATCCGCATCGAGCGCGTCTTCAATGCGCCGCGCGAGCGCGTGTGGAAAGCGCTCACCGACCCGGCGCTGATCGCCCAGTGGTGGGGGCGCGGGAACAAGCTGGTGATCGAGCGTATGGAGCATCAGCGCGGCGGCCATTGGCGATTCGTCGAGCACGGCCCCGAAGGCGCGCAGGGCTTCGAGGGTCGCTATCGCGAGGTGGTGGCGCCGGAGCGCGTCGTGCAGACGTTCCAATGGGACGGCATGCCCGGACATGTCGCGGTGGAGACGATGACTCTGGAGGACCTCGGCGACGGGCGAACGAAGCTCGTGGCCGTCTCCATGTTCCACACGACCGAGGAGCGCGACGGCATGCTCCACTCGGGGATGGATCAAGGCGTCCACCAGAGCTACGCAGCCCTCGACAGGGTGCTGGCCGGCCTCGGTGCGGGAGGACGTTGACGATCGTGGGCAAGGCGGGTTGACTAGGATGGGTGAAAAACTGCCTCCACCCCGTGAGCTTCGCCACGTTGTCTCGCCTCCGCGCCCTTCTCGCGGTGGCCATGCTCCTTCTCAGCGGATGTCGCAGCTCCGGTCTCGACGTCCATCTCGTCCGATCTGCCACCGCGAAGCCCGGCAACGTGGCCGTCTACTTCCGGGTGGACCGATCGGACGGGACCCCCGTGGGAGGACTCAAAGCGGAGAGCTTCAAGATCTACGAGGACAACAGCCTCATCTCGGAGTTCGAGAGTAAACAGACCATCTTAAATCCGACCGTCGCCGCGTCGCACTACACGCTCTTGCTCGTCGATATGAGCGGCAGCATTTCCAAGTCGGGACAGGCACCGGCCGTCGTCGACGCGGCCAGCGAGTTCACCGAGAAGGTCGAAAAATTCCAGAAGGTCGGGGTCTATGCCTTCGACGGCAGCACGGACCTTTACCCCATCGTGCCCTTTACCGGTTCGGGTGGGGCTGCCAAGGGCGGCATCAAGTCATTGGCGAGCTTTCAACCGAAAGACCCCTCGACCAACTTGCATGGAGCGGTGGTGAAGGCCCTCGAGACGCTCAAATCGGAGCTCTCCCGTGCCGAGCACCCGCTTCGGTTCGGCACGCTGGTCGTGTTCACCGACGGCACCGATCACGCGGGGCGAGTGCCGCGCGATGACATGATGAAGGCGCTGCGCGAAAGTGAATACGACATCTTCGCCATCGGCCTCGGCGCCGAGATCTCGGAGCATGACATCGGGGCCATTGGGCGAAATGGCACCGCCATGGCAAAAGACCGAGAGGCCGTCAGGCAAGCCTTCGACCAGATCGCCCAGAAGATTCAGGGGTATTCGGAGCGCTACTATCTCCTCTCCTACTGCACGCCCGCGCGGGCCGGCGAACACGACGTGCGACTCGAGGCCACGGCGACGTCGGAGTCCAGTCAGCGACACGGCAACCTGACATACCGTTTCAAGGCCGATAACTTCGGCCCTGGCTGCGACCCCCGCACGCTGCCGAGCTTCGACGTGACCAAGGGGGACGCCATCGCCTTGAAGGAACCGAGCGACAAGGACAAGGAGACCGGGAAACCGGCAGGGCGGCCATCGTCCGTGGGAAAACGAGAGAGCGCGCCGAAGCGACCGCGTGCCTCGTCGGGGAGTCCGTCGCCGACACGCAAGCCAGGGTCCCCGCCCGACTCCTCGCCCGAGGCGCCGGCCGCCCCACCTCCCGCGCCGAACGACAACGAATACAACCCCTAGCACTACGCGACAGGTCCAAGAATGGCGGCGTAGCCCCGCGCTTTGGGGATAAACACGAGCATGTCACGAGAAGTGTGCTAAGGTTCATTCCTGCGCGGCGCCGTGACGCTCTGTCGTCGAGGGTGTTGGCGCATCCACTGGCCGCGGTGGTTTCGTACCCCTGAAGCAACTGTTCGTGCGTTGCATGACACAGTTGCTCCAAGGCTCCGTCTTTGACCGTGGCGTTTCCCACGAGGTTTCTCATGACCGTAGCCGCCGTTGAGTCGCGTTCTCCGTCACTATTTGCTCACAAGAATCGCAAGGATTGGGGTGTCGGAGTTCTGGCGTGGGAGGCCGACGGCAAACGCGGCTACTTGTTCGAGAACGGCGAAGAACGCACCATGGCGAGCGCCTTCTTCGAGATGATGCGTCGGGTGGAGCGGCCGAATGCCGCGGAGACCGCTGCTTACGCCAAGTTGCAGCACATCCTTGCCGCACGCGCGAAGGCCAGCGCCACGGCCCGACTCGGTGCAACCTTTGCGGACCACGTCGAGAAGTTTCGCGAGACCTACGCCGACGGTCTGCAGGACGCCAAATGGCTCACCGATATTCGAGGCGAGGGCGCCGAGCGGCGTGTCCCGCGACACCGCGACGCGATGGTTCGCGAGGCAAAAGAGCAGCTTTCTTGCGCCGCCCTCGATGCGCTGATCAGCGGTCAAAAGCACGACCAACTCTGGGACCTGGTCACGAGCGTGTTGGGGCGCACGGATCTCGTGCCGGCGTCTCAGCTGAAGAAGTCCAAATCGGCCGCCGTCGAACACCAGCGCGGGCTTGCAGTTGCCGTACGTGACCTGCTCTACGGAAAGACTCCCTACGACCAGCGCTTCGAACGCTACCTCACCGCCCTCGTCGGTTTTTATGGTGAGCCCCCGCGCTGGGAAATCGCGACCGCGCTCTCGGCGCTCGTACATCCCACCGAACATGTCTGCGTGCATCCGACGGTTTTTCGTCAGCAACTGAAGGCAACAGGATCGCGCAGCACCATCGCAGCTCGACCGAGTAGCTCGGCCTACGCGAGGCTCCTGGTGATCGCGCGCTTCGTGGGCACCCAGCTGACCAGCCAGGGTGAAACGCCGCGCGACTTGCTCGATGTGCACGATTTCATGCGGATCGCGCTCAAGCCCGCCGCCAAGGTGCGAATCGCCAAGGCGACCGGGCACACGGCGCGGCGCTCTTCTGATGACGACGACGAGATCGTCGTCAACGACGACGAGTGACGTAGCACCACGCCGTCAGTTCTTCGCTCTACCAGATACGGATCTGGGAGCGAGATCTGACAGCGTCGTGCCTAGGGCTCGAATCGGTCCCAGAAGTCGCAATCGCTCTTGGCTAGCGCGCTTCCCGCGGATGGCGGAATCTTCAGCACGATGTGCTGATCGCTCGCACTGTCGTACGTCGGCCAGACGGGCAGCCCTGACCAATTGGGATCGCCGGTTGCGGCGAAGCGCGTCCAGTACCCTTGCACGGAGGCCACGAGAGCCGGCAAGGGAGCCATTCCGGTGAACGCGGGCATTCCGAACACGTAGGCAAGCTCGTCCCCGTGGTACGCCGCTCCTTCGTCGAAGGAGTAGAGATAGACCTTGCTGCCTTGAGCCGTCGTGAGTCGCGCGAGCGTTCGCGTAGGGCAGCGAAAGACCTGATCGGTGACCAGCCGGATGAACACGTCGTTGGCTTCCGCGTCGCTGCCGACCGGATACTGTGCTTCGACTTCCGGAGCGCGAGCGCCAAACTGCTGCGCCACGCTGGCCTTGAATTGGGCGACCGTGGTGACCGGCATGCCTCCCAGCACCGGTTGGATGAAGAGTCCCCATTCGTTCTTGTTCGAGCCGGCGATGATGGCGGCAGCGCGGTTGTAGTCGTTGCTGGCGATGAGATTTTGCGGCGCATCGGGGAGCACTGCCCCCATGGTCCCCTCGATGACCGGTGCCCAAGGTGCGCCGAAAAAATCCATAGTGCCCCCCGTCCAATCGACGAGCTGCCGGGCGGGTGTGCCGCGCAGACAGGCGACGACGTCGCGCGCGCTCGCGCAGAGCTCCGACGCCATGGCGGTGCTCAAGGCATAACCTGTTTCGCGCGACGTGGTTCCGAAACCCCCTCCCACCGACGCGCCGCTCTCGAGGATGAAACGGTGCGCGAGATCGCGACTCAAAGGTGAGACCAAGAGAATCGTGGCGCTGAAGGATCCCGCCGATTCACCGAAGACGGTGACGTTGTTGGGGTCGCCCTGGAAAGCCGCAATGTTGTCCTTCACCCAGCGCAGGGCGAGTTGCTGGTCGCGGATCCCGTCGCTTCCGGATGGCGCCCCGGCGCGCTCTCTGTCGAGCTCGGGATGGGCAAAAAACGCGAACGCACCGAGCCGGTAGTTGATGGTGACGACGACGACCGGCCCTTTTTGGGAAAGGAGCCGACCATCGTAGGTGCTGCTGCCGCCGAGCGTGTAGCCGCCGCCGTGAATGAAGACCATCACCGGCAGCTTCGCGGCCGGCGATGGGTCGGGCGTATAGACGTTGAGACTCAAGCAGTCTTCGCTCGTGGCCGTTGCGTCGCCCAGGATGGAAGCCTTCTGCATGCAGGAAGGGCCAAACATCGTGGCGTCGCGCACGCCGTCCCAATTGCCGGCGGCCTGGGGCGGGGCGAATCGCAGCGCACCGAGGGGCGGCTTTGCATAAGGAACGCCTAGGAAGTGGCACGTGCTCTCGACCAGTTTGCCGTTCAAGCGCCCCTGCGTAACGGCGAGCTGACACGGCGGTCGATCCGCGTCTTCTATCCCCGCGTCGTCGCCCCCCGCTCCCGCATCGGAGCCGTCGGCCACCGAACCGTCCGGTCCGGGCCCGCCACCACCCGGGGCCCCGTCATCACTGCACGCTGGGACGAAACCCGTCACCAGTCCGAGGCACATCATCGATCGCAGCACCGTTGCCTTGTCCATGTTGCGAGTACCTCCCGAACGCGTGGGGCCAATCTCCGGGGCGGAGCTTGTAGGGTCAGAGCGCCTTTTCGGAGAACGTGTCGCAGGCAGCGATGTTGCCGGACGCGAGACCGCGACGAAACCAGCGGACCCTCTGCTCGGAGGAGCCGTGCGTGAAGGTCTCCGGGTTGACGGTCTCCTTGGATTGCCGCTGTAGCCTGTCGTCGCCAATGGCGGCGGCGGCGCCGAGCGCCTCGTCGATATCCCCCCCTTCGAGTAGCTCACGCCTCTGGGTCGAGTTGGCCCAGACGCCAGCCAAGCAATCCGCCTGTAGTTCGAATTGGACCGACTCCGCGGAGCGGGAATCACGACGGCGGCGCGCCCCTTCAGCGGTGCGTGGTCCCGTTCCGAGCAATCCTTGCACGTGATGACCCACCTCGTGCGCAATGACATACGCCTGCGCAAAGTCGCCAGGCGCCCCGAATCGGCGCTCGAGGCCGCGATAGAAGTCGAGATCGATGTACACCCGCTGGTCGGCCGGACAATAGAATGGGCCGACGGCCGCCGAACCGTAACCGCAAGCCGACGATGTCTGATCGTTGAAAAGAACGAGCTTGGCGCGCTCGTACCCTCGACCGCGGCCAGCGAGCTTCTTTTCCCAAACGTTCTGCGCATCGTCGAAAACGAACGACACGAAGGATGTCAATTCGTCTGGCGCAGCGGTGGCGCCGCGCTCCTCGGCCGAGGTGCTCGTCCCCGACAAGGGAATCTCGCCACCGAGGAAGGCGCGTCCAGCGAAGTAAAGACCGACCGCCGCCAGAATGCCCACGATACCGAACTTTGAACCGATGGCGACGAACGGGCCGAGAAGGCCGGAGCCCAAACCCGTGGCACCACGTCGGTCGACGACATCAGAGCTTCGATAGCCACGCTGCCACTTCATGGGTCTTCTCCCTGGTCCCTGGTAAGCAACTTTGCGGCCACGACAGGTGCGTCAGTACGCCCCGCCCCGGCTTGGCACACTCGCTGCTAATTCGTCGACCGTACGTCCGGGTGTGCAGCCTTTGCCTGCCCGTCGAAGAAAGGGAAACTCACATGTTGCGCTGGGCCCTCATGTTTCTGGTCGTTGCTCTGATCGCCGGTGCGCTCGGATTTGGTGGAATCGCGGGCGAAGCGGCGGGGTTCGCGAAGATTCTGTTCCTCGTTTTTCTGGTCGTTGCCGTGGTCTCACTGGTGCTCGGGCGCCGAACCATCTGAGGCAGCCGACGGTTCGAGAGCTCAGAAGAGAATCGCTTACGCAAATACAACGCAAAGGACACCACCATGGACGCCATCGAGATGCTCAAAGGTCAACACCGCGAAGTCGAGAGCCTGTTCAAGAAGTTCGACGCTCTCGGCGAGAATGCAACGAAGAGCAAACAGTCCATCTTCGAGAACATCGCCGACGCACTAGCGATGCACGCGACCATCGAAGAGAAGCACTTTTACCCGGCCGTGAAGGCGAAACGAACCGAGGACATTTTGCTCGAGGCCCTGGAAGAGCATCTCGGAATCAAACGCGTCATTGCCGATTTGCTCAAGCTCGATGCTTCGAAGGAGACCTTCGACGCGAAAGTCAAAGTTCTCAAAGAGCAAGTCGAGCATCACGTCGAAGAAGAGGAATCCGATCTTTTCCCCAAGGTGCGCAAGGTGCTCGACAAGGCCGAGCTGACGGAGCTCGCCTCCACCATGCAGCGCACATTCAAGGTGCTGACGGAGAAAGGTGACGCGCGCAAAGCCGTGCCCGCGGAAACGCGCGAGGCGCCCGCTCTCTAGCCGGTTTGCTGAACAGGCCCGGCCTCGCCACCGAAAGCGTTCCGCTCGCTGATTCTCCCCCCGCCTGCGGCTCCCCCCTCACGAGGTGAGGGGGCTGGGGGGGAGAAATAGCAGCAACAACCCTTCAGAGGCCTTGTGTAGCAGGCTCCGTTAGAGCTCGACGATCGGCTTGAACCCCCCGTAGATCATCCGCTTGCCGTCGAACGGCATGGCCTGATCCATCCCCGTGATGCGGGGATCCTTCATCACCTTGGCGTTGATGCGGTCCCGGTCAGCGCGGGACTTGAAGGTGATCCAGGAAAACACCGCCGTCTCGTTGGGCTTCAGCTTCACCGCTTGCGGAAAGGACGTGTGCTTGCCCACTTTCACGTCGTCGCCGACGCATTCGACGTAAGTGAGGGCACCATGATCCATCCATACGGCTCCCGCCTTGCGGGACATGCGGCGATACGCAACCAGGTTCTTCTTCGGAACGGGCACCACGAAACCATCGACGTACATAGCGAGTCCTCCTCGGCAGATCTGCATACACGAGAGGCGAGTCGCGAGGAAGCCGATCGTGGTCCGCCAAGAGGCCAACGCTTCGAGTCTCCTCAGGAATCACGCGGGGGGGGGACTCCGCCACCTCTCGTCTGTCCCGCTTCTACTTGTGGCGGTCGTGTGACGTCATGAGGTCGACTCCGCAACACGCGCCCCGGCCAGAGGGTCGCGGCGTATCCTGTACGGTTCGCCGGAAGGATGGACCGAATGAGCTCTCCGATCGACCCGCAAAAGGCGCGCATCCGCGCTGTGGAGGCCACCGATATTTCCCAGCTCGTGCAGCTCAACTGCGCCGCCTATCCCGATCTCATCCAAGACGAGGTCGTCTGGACCGAGCCTCAGCTGCGGTCCCATCTCGTCGTGTTTCCCGAAGGGCAGCTTCTCGCCGAAATCGAGGGACGTCCGGTGGGCGCGATCTCGACGCTCATCCTTCATCGGGAAATCGATCCGCTCGCGCCTCATACATGGCTCGGTGTCACCGACAACGGCTACTTCGTCCGTCACGATCGGGAGGGCGATACGCTCTACCTTGCGGACATCTACGTTCACCCCGACTGCTGGGGGCGGGGCATCGGGGTCGCGCTCTACGGGGCGCTGCGTGACCTGTGCCGGCGGCTCGCGCTGCGACGAATCGTTGCCGGCGGCCGACTGTGGAGCTACGGCGAGGTCGCCCACCTCATGAACCCCGAGACTTACGTCGCGCGGGTGGCGCGGGGCGAGCTCCACGACCGGGTGCTCGTATCGCAGCTGAGGGCCGGTTTTTCGGTGCGCGGCATCCTGCCCGGGTACTTGCACGATTGGCGCAGTCGCCATTTCGCGACCCTGCTGGAGTGGCAAAATCCGGATGATGCGACCCGCCCGGCGGCCCTGCCGGACGGTCTAGCGCGCGAGGGCGCAGTCCCTCAACTGAAGACGCCGCGGATGTAATCCTGCGTGTGCTTTTGCTTCGGCTTCTCGAAGAGGTCTTGGGTCTCGCCAAACTCCACCAGGTAACCGGTGCGATCGCCCTCGGCCGTATCCACGTAGAAGAAAGCCGTCTTGTCGGCGATTCGCCTCGCCTGCTGCAAGTCGTGCGTCACGATGGCGATGGTGAACTTCTTCTTGAGCTCGCGCATGAGATCTTCGATCTTCTGGGTAGCAATGGGATCGATGGCGGAGGTGGGTTCGTCCATCAAGAGGACATCCGGTTCCGTTGCTATCGATCGCGCGATGCATAAACGCTGCTGCTGGCCGCCCGAGAGAGCCAGCGCGCTCGCATGCAGCTTGTCCTTGACCTCCTCCCAGAGCGCGGCAGCGCGCAGCGCTTGCTCCACCTTTTCGCTGCGATTGCCGCGGTACCCGTTGAGTCGAAGTCCGTAGGCCACGTTTTGGTAGATGCTCATCGCGAAAGGGTTCGGCTTTTGAAAGACCATGCCGATGGTGCGCCTCAACGCCACCGGATCGATCGATTTTGCGTAGATGTCCTTACCGCGGTAACAGATTCGCCCTTCGAGGCGGAACGTGCGCTTGAGATCGTTCATGCGGTTGAGGCAGCGCAGCACCGTGCTCTTGCCGCAGCCGGACGGCCCGATCAAAGCCGTGACCGTGCGCCGCTCCATGGTCAACACGACGTCGCGGACGGCTTTGAACTTGTCGTAGTAGAGGGCGCTCACTTCCAGATCGAAGATCCGACCGTTACCCGCGGCGGCGCGCGGGGACTCTTCATTCGTCATCGCCATCACGCCACGCTCCTCGATGTCGCAGTACGCCGCGACAAGGCTTGTCCACCGATGGTCAACGTCAACACGATGAGAACGAGGACCAGCGACGCTGCCCAGGCGACCGCTTTTTGATTCTCGAAGGGCGACTTCGAGAAATTGAAGATCAATACCGCGAGCGACGCCGTAGGCTCCATGGGATTGCGGCTGAGCCAGTAGTCGCTGAAGGTCATCGTAAACAGCAGGGGAGCCGTTTCTCCCGCGCCGCGCGACAAGGCCAAGAGCACACCCGTCAAGATTCCTGGCAGCGCTGTGGGGAAAAGCACATGCCACACCACCTGGGTCTGCGTAGCGCCCATGGCGACGGCACCTTCCTTCACCTCGGAACCGACGCTGCGCACCGCTTCCTCGGTCGTCAGCATGATGATCGGCAGCATGAGCAGTGCCAAAGCGACCCCGCCCGCCAGCGGTGAGAAGCGCCCGGTGAGCAGCACGACCGCCGTGTAGGCGAAGACGCCGGCCAGGATCGAAGGCAGCCCGGTCAGCATCTTGGCGCCGAAGCGAACCAGCGCCGCGGTGCGGCTCTCGGGATCGATCTCGGCCAGAAAAAAGCCACCCAGGATGCCGATGGGCACGCTGATGACCGAGGCGATGAGCACGACCAGGAGCGATCCGACGATGGCATTGCCGATACCGCCGCCCTCCATGCCCGCTGCCGGTGGAAGCTCGGTAAAGAGAGCGACGCTGATACGTGCGCCGCCGCGCCACGCCAACATGAAAAGCACCGAAAAGAGCGGCACGGCGGCGGCCAGGCTGAACAGACCGCACAAGCCACTCATGCAGAGGTCGAAGAGGGTGCGCGGGCGAGCGAGCGAACGATCGAGAAACGCGAGCCCCTCTTCTTCCGAGGAAGACGGGGGTAAAGACGTGGTGGTCTCGCTCATGGTGGGGTTTCTTTCTGCGCCAGTGCGGGCGCTGCGCGAAACTCGTACCGCATGATGAAATCGCCGGCGACGTTGACCAGCAGCGTCAGACCCAGAAGAACGAGGGCCGCGTACATCAAGACGCCGATGTCGAGTGGCGAAGCGGCTTCCGGGAACTTGTTGGCCAGCAGCGCGGCCAGCGTGCTGGCGGGAGAGAAGATGGAGGGGCTGATGACGTTGGAGCTTCCCACGAGCATCGCCAGCGCCATGGTTTCACCGATGGCCCGCCCGAAGCCGAGGACCACCGAACCGTAGATGCCGCGCCTGGCCATCGGCAGGATGACATGGAGGATCGTCTCCCATCGCGTTGCCCCCAGACCGAAGGACGCCTCCGCGAGGAGCGGGTCGACCGCCGCGATGGCATCGCGAGAAATGGCACTCACCGTGGGCAAAATCATGATGGCCAGTACCAACGCCGCCGGCAGCATGCCCACGCTGAGAAGGGGCGTGCTGAATGGCGGAATCCAGCCCCAATGGTGGTGCAGCCAATTGCACGCCGGGCGAATCGCCGGGATGACGACGAAGATGCCCCACAAGCCGTAAACCACGCTGGGAATCGCGGCGAGCAGGCTGACGACGTTGCGAAAGACATCGGCGAGCCAGCGCGGGATGAACTCCTGCGTCAAGAAGATGGCCACCATCACGCCGAACACGGCGCCGATGGTCACGCCGATGACCGAGCTCAGCATGGTCCCGAAGATTTCGGGCAAGATGCCATACTGCGACTTGCCGGCGTCCCAGGTGCTCGAAACGATGAATTGCGACCCGTATCGATTGATAGCGGGAAGAGCCTGCCTACCGATGAGCGCGACGACGAGCACGACGACGGATATCGTCAACCAAGCCAGTACCCTGGTCGTCGATTGGAAGAAGCGGTCGATCCGCACTTCGCCCTCGGTCGGCGGGCGCGCGATCGTTTCATCCTGCTCTGTCTCGGGTTGTTCTGTCGATGTGGCCATTGTCATTTCCCCACCGAGCCCCACGGCTCAGGGCATGAAGGAGATTTTATCGATTTCCGGACGCAGCTTGGCGACGAGCTCGGGGGCCATGGGGAGATAACCCAATTGCACAGCGATCTCCTGTTGTCGGTCCTCCAGACAGAAGCGGAACATTGCCTTCAACGCTTCGGCCTCTTTTTGCGCCTTGTACTGCTTGCGCGACAGCATCCAGGTGTACGTGACGATGGGATACGCCTCGTCGGAGCGAGGGTCGGGGACCTTGACCTGCAAGTCTTCCGGGATTTCCGCACCTTCCAGCGCTTTACGTCCGGCCGCACCGTTCTCGTCGGGCAGAACGAAACGTTGCGCATGATTCTGCAGCGCCGCCATCGGCAACCGTGCCAGGCTCGCATAGCCAAACTCGATATAGCCGATGGCGCCCGGTGTCAGCTGGATGAGCGCCGTCACGCCGTCGTTTCCCTGGGCCGCTATCGACTCCTTCCAAGCGACCGATTTGTCGACGCCCGGACCCCAGGCGATCCCGAGCACCTTGGCGACCGCGTCCATGTGGGTGGTGAAGGCGTAGGTCGTGCCGCTGCTGTCGGCCCGCGTGACGACGGTGATCCTTTGGTCGGGGAGATGCACCTCGGGATTGTCTCGCGCGATTTCATCGTCCCGCCAGTGGGTGATCTCGCGCAAGAAGATGCGGAGATACGCCCGACGCGAGAGGCGGAGCGGCTGGGTGATCTCGGGCAGGTTGTAGGCAAGGACGACAGATCCCGCAGTCATCGGCAGCGCGATCACGCCGCCATAGTCGGCCGGAAGCTTGGCGACCTCCTTCTTGGAGATGCCGGCATCGCTGGCGCCGAAACTGACCAACCCGGAGGTGAACTGCCGAATGCCCGCCCCGCTGCCGATGGGCGAGTAGTTGATGCGAACGTTGGGGTTCTGCTTGTAATACTCCAGGAACCAACGCTTGTAGAGAGGCGCCGGAAAGGTGGCGCCGGAACCTTGCAAGATGGTGTCGTCAATGCCGCCCGCGCAGGATGAATTGGAGGCGACCATCGTCGAGAAAGCGGCAAACAGGAGTAGACACCTTACCCTCATGGGTCGCCTCTCGTTCGGAAGGCCTTGCATGCAACGACCGATGTCCCAATGAGACTGCTTGTTGTTAATGAGCCCCGCGCTCGATTGCTTGTCGTCCTCTTAGCGCCCTCCACTTTTGCCAGCCATCGGTCGTAAGGCCAGCACCGTAGACCGTCGTGTAACGCAATCGTCACATGAAAGCGGACGCGCGTCTTGCGGTGAAGATCAGACGAGACGTTCTCGCCGACGTCGATGGCGCTTCGTCACGCTGTGACATCTTGATTCCGCAACGCCCCGAGACACGCGTACGCCGCATATTTGTAGGACTCGGCGAGGGTCGGGAAGTTGAAGACCATGTCGATGAAGATGTCCACGGTGGCGGAGAGGTGCAGCGCTGTCTGACCGATGTGAACGAGCTCCGTCGCTCGTTCTCCGATCACATGAACGCCGAGCAAACGGCGCGTCTTTCTGTCGACGACGAGCTTGGTCATGCCGTCGAGGTCGCCGGCGATCTTGGCGCGCGCATTGTCGCGGTATGGGGCACGACCGACGACATAGGAAATACCCTTGTCGCGGCAGGTTTGCTCCGTTTCGCCGACCGAGCTGACCTCGGGGATCGTGTAGATTCCGTAGGGCTGCACTTCGGCCACCGATTGCTTGTAGGCAAAGCCAAAGGCATGGCAGACGGCGACCCTGCCCTGTTCCATCGATGTGGAAGCCAGCGCCGGAAAGCCGATGACATCGCCGGCGGCGAGGATGCTCGGCACGTCGGTTCGGTAGGCCTTGTCCACGGCAAGACAGCCGCGGGCGTCGGCGCGAAGCCCGACCGTGTCGAGCCCGAGATCGTCGGTTCGGCCAATGCGCCCGGCGGCGAAGAGAAGTTGCTCCGACGGCACCTCGGTCCCGTCTTCGAGAACCGTCGACACCCCGGTGTCGGTTGCTGCGACGTCACGCCAGCGGCGACCCTGTTCCAACCTGATGCCGAGCCCCGTCATGGCCGCTTGGAGCCGTTCGACAATCTCCGCGTCGAGAAACGGCAAGATCGCCGCGCGAGAATCGACGAGCGTCACCCGCGAGCCGAGCGCGGCAAACATGCAGGCATACTCGCATCCGATGACACCCGCTCCGAGGATGGCGAGCGACGAGGGCAGGCGCTCGAGCGAGAGGATCTCGTCGCTGTCGTGAATCCGAGGATCATCGAACGCGATACCGCTCGGTCGAAAGGGACGTGAGCCCGTGGCGATGAGCAGATGGTCTCCGCCGAGCGCGATCTTTCCATCCGCCGTCGTCACCTCCACCGTGTGGGGCCCCGTCACGCGGCCATGGCCGGTGAAGTAATCGACACCGTGCCTCTGCAGATTGTCCCGAATGCGCGCGGATTCGGTGTGCGCGATGTGGGCCTTGCGCGCCATCAAGACGGGGAGTGTCGCGGCGGGATCGAGCTGCACGGCGATGCCGTAGAGCTCTCGGTTGCGATAGCCGGACAAATAGAGCGCCGACTCGCGTAGCGTCTTGCTCGGCAGCGTGCCGGTGTGAACGCCTGCCCCACCTGGCTCCGGTGCTCGCTCCACGATGGCGACGCGCTTTCCGAAGTAGCCGGCCTGCGCCGCGGCCTTCTCCCCCGCGGGCCCCGCGCCCAGAATGACGAGATCGTATTGGCCAGCCACAGACGGTGCACCTTACATCACTTGGGGCGCGGCCGTCTCAACGCGGCGTCGGGAACGACCAGGGTTCCCGCCCGCAGCGCGCGCACGGCGTTGGCCACGGCGCGAGCTACGTTCCGTACCTCTTCCTGAAGGGGCGCGTCCTTGTCGAGCGCATCATGGCTGGTCGCGTAAGGCTCGTAGTAGCCAATGTAGCGATCGAGTCGCGCTTGCGTGCCGGCGTCGACGAGGCCCATCCAGTCGAGCCAGTCCGACAGGGCGTGACGAGTGCCCTCGATGCCAGCCACATCGCCGTGCACGACGAGACCATAGGTTCGGCCGCCGAGGTGTTTCGGATAGCTCCAGCCTTTCAATTCGAGCTTTTTGGCGAGGGCAGCGTCCTTTCCGTGCGTCGAGGTGGGGTCGGCGTTGCCGCCGTCGGCGCAGACCAAGCGGTCGATCATGAGCTTCAACGCACTCGGCGCCTGGTACCAGTAGACCGGGGTCACGATCACGATGCCGTGCGCGAGCGTCCATCGTTCGTAGATTTCGCTCATCCAGTCGCCGATCTGGCCGAGCGCGTGGTTGGGATAGCAAGTGCACGGCCAGTGGCAGAGCGGCATGGCCGTCGACACGCAGGCCTTGCAGGGGTGGATGCGCCGGCCGTACTCGGACGTGACCAGGCTGAGATCGAGCAGATCGACCTCGACCTTTGCCTCGTCGCGCAAGACGTCGGTCACGATGGTCGAGAGACGGAATGACTTCGACATCTCACCGGGACAGGTTCCATCGTTGCGGTCACCGCCGCACACGACGAGCACGCGGTCGGGCGCGGCGATGTCGTCATGGCGCTGTTTGGCCTTCTGGAGGCGGGCCCGCGTCGCCAGCCAATCGACGGAGAGATCGTAGTTCGGGTCTTCGAATTCGGGTCCCGCCTTCTGGGTGAGCGGCGCCTTGCGACCCTCTGCATAGGCGTCGTAGGCGATCGCCTCGAGGCGCGCAATCGCCGCGCGCTCCTCGTCGAAGGCGGGATCCACGAACGCTTCCGAGTAACGGCGCCGGAACTCGTCGCGCGAAAGCTGCGCCGGTGCTTGACCCTTGCGGACGCCCTTTGGAAAGAGACTCATGTCCCTTCATGCCACAGCTGTTCGTTCGGGGGGTGACGCCTTTGGGCGGAGTCGCCCCGAGGGTTCGATCGACCGCGTCCGCTTCAGAACAGACTGATGCAGCGATTGGTTTGGAGGAGCCCCGACAGTGAGCCGGCCGGCCACGCGGTGACGAGGTTGTAGCAATTCTCGTCGGCCATCGTGTCGCCGTAGCGCACGGTGGTGGTCGTCGTATTGTTGTAGGTGCACGTCGTCGTGAGCGTGCTGCCGGAGTCGACGACGGCGGTCAGCGGGTAGGTCGCCTGACTGCTGCCGAGGAACGGCGCATCGTGGAGCGTTTGGGGCATGCCCGCGCGATTCAAGACGAGTCGTGCGCGCGTGCCGAATCGATTCATCCACGGTTGAACCGCAATGAGATTGGAGGACTGCGTCGATGTGGGATCACACGTGTTGGTGACGTCGGTCTGCCCCCGCGGCAGAGTGATGTTGGTCGAGCCGAGCCAGTGCACCGACGCGGTGTTCGGGCGAAGCTTCTTGGTCACGCAGAACTCGACGCCGCTCGCGTCCATCGCGTTGGTATTGTTGGCGGTGTTGTCGTATTGAATCTCGAGCGCGACGAAGGCATTGGCGCCGCGCGGCATTTGCATCCCCACGGTCGCAGGAAGCTCCGTCTCCGTGCCGCCGGGGGCCCATGCTTGCAAGAGCGTGCCGTTGCGGCAACCGTTGGCGCCGACCTGACCATCAGTGCCGCTCGAGAGGGAGTCGAGGCCGTACACCATGTAGCGGGCCACGACGCGCCCATCATCGATGATCGGGCGGAATCGCAACCCTTGCACCGCGGTCGCTCCCCACGGCGCTTTGAACAAGAAGCATTGGTAGTAGTCGCGCGTCCCCGAAGCCGACACGTTGAACTTGGTGGTGTCGTTTGGACGCGATTGGCCGTGAGCGACCACGGTATAGCGATCTTCGCAGTCGTCGGGCCAACCGGTCGGCGGCTTGCCGCCGTCGGTGCCCGTATCGGGTGCATCCGCGTCGCCCGCATCGCCGTCGATCCTGCCGCCATCGTTCACGTCGGTGCCACCCTCGGGGACTCCGCCCGCTCCACCGGCGCCGCCGGCACCACCGCTGCCGCCCGCGCCGTCGCCAGCGTCGTCACTCGGAGGTGAACACGTCGGATCGGCGCCGCGCGGCGCGCCTGCCGCGACCCAGTTGTCGATCGTTGCGAGCTCGACGGGCGTGAGTTTATCCGCCGTCGGCGGCATGGGCGCCTTGTCGTCGTGGATGCGCTCTTTCACCGCTTGGTACGCGAGCTTGCCCGATTGGAGCTGCGCGTACATGTCTTCCAAAGCGACGAGCGGGACCGTTGCCCAGGGCGTCCCGGGGAAGTGACACCCCGTGCAATTGTCCTGCAGCACTTTGCGCGTGCTGCACCAATCGCTCGGCGCGGGGGGCGGCGGTACGTAAGCGTCGAGCGGGTCGTGAGAGGACCCACCCGTGCCGCCCGTCCCTGCCGGCGGGGTCGTGCCGTTCTCGCCGTTGTTGCACGATGACCCGATCGCTGCCGCGATGGGAAGAACGAACCAGCCAAGCTGCCACTTCATTCGTTGCCTCCATCGGGAGCGCCCGCGTCGCTCGACCCATCGTCCCCCGTCGCACCATCATCTTGACCGCCGTCGATGGGCGTTTCGCCGTCCGCGTGATCTTCAGTGGCGTCGTCGGGGGCGTCGGGAGTCGAGCCGGCATCCGGCGCGTCGGTATCGGCAGCATCCGGCGGGCCGGCGTCCGGTTCTGCGTCGGGACCGGCGTCGGGCGGACCCGCGTCAGGCGGGCCGGCATCGGGGGGCTCGGCATCCGGCGGTGCATCGGGGATGCTGATATCAGGCGGGCCGGCGTCGGGCGGACCCGCGTCGGGCGGGCCGGCATCGGGGGGCTCGGTGACGTCGGGCGGACCTGCGTCCGGGTGAACGTCGATGCTCGCGTCCTCGGAAGGACCATCCGGCGGAACGACGACGTCGGGGGGCGCGCCGCCGTCGGCGTCTGGGTGCCCCGCGTCGACCGGATCGGCGACCATCTTCGCGATCCACGCCTTCACGATGTCGACGTTCTTTTGATCGATGATGTTCGTGCCGACCGGCGGCATCTGTTCTTCGCCGCGCGACGAGATGAGTCGCACGATGAGGCTGCGATCGGGCACGCCGGGGACGACGCGTGTTTCGCCGTTCCAACCGGGCGTGTTCACCGACACGCGCAGCGTCGTCGTAAAGGCATCCCACTCCGAGGGAGGTTTCGTCCCGAGCTCGGCGGGGTTGAGACGGAGGAACATCTTCGTTCCGTTGCCCGTCGCGTCGGAATTGCGGTTGTGGCACGTCACGCCGCAATTGACGTGAATCCACGCGAGCGCCTGGGGTGCGAGCCCGGTGCCGTCGTCCGGTATCTGCACGTTCACCGACGGCGGCGGCGGCGAAATGAGATTCTCGGCGACGAGCGCCGCCAAGTTGAGCCCCGTCGCGTTCGGCCCGCCGAGCGAGATCTCTTCGAAACCGAGGATGCGATCGCGACGCCCCTTGTGGCAGTCGCTGCACTCCTTTTGTGTCGCGATGTGATACGGCACGCCGTTGCCGACATCGACGTCGCTCTGATCGCCCCCTATGTCCGCCGCGGTCGACTTCTCGTCCTTCGACCACTTGTACGCCTCGGTCACCCAACGATCGGCGCGAAGCTTTTTGAAAATGCGCGTCTCGATCCGCCGGCCGCCGACGCTAAACTCTTTCCAGAAGGTCGTTCCGACGGGGAACACCCAATCGCTGCGCGACGACGCATCGATCTTCGTCCCCGGCGGGAGATAGATCCAGCGATGTTTCTCCGCGCCGTCGCTCCAGAAAGCGGTCGACGGAGCAAACGCGCGCACGCCCGGCGCGATCGTCTTGGTTGCCCAGTCCGAAAAGAGACCGCTGCACTCCAATTTGATGGGCGCGACCGTGTTGTCATCGCCGCACCCGAAGTCCGGTGCTTCCGCTGTGCCAACGTCGCCTCTCGGCGCGTCGGCGGATGCCGACGCGTCGAGAGGCGCCTCGAGCGGTTCCTCTCTTCCACCGCAGCTCGACAGTGAGCCCAGTAAAGCAACGAGGAAAAAATACTTCTTCGACGGGCTCATCGTCATGCGGCTCGGAGATGCGGACGCTAACTCTTAGGGATCAACCTCCGTCACGACCCGTTCCGCCCGGCGGGCGGATGGTGATGCCCCCCTGGGGCGCCGGTTGGAGCGAACGAAGGTAGAAGATGATCCCTTTGGCTTCTTGATCCGACACGTCCCACTTGTGAAACGAGGACCACGTGCCGCAAGGCGTAACGATCCGGCAACCGCCGTTCGCGGGCTTCTCGCCCTTCAAGAAGATGTTCGTGAGCTCCTCGTCGGAGTACCCGCCGGTCTGCTGCGGCGTGTGCTGCACGTCGACGAGCATCTGCGCCGGGTTCGTCGAGCCGTGGCAGTTGTTGCACGCGGGGGTGCGACCACCGTCGAACGAGATCGGCACGCCGTTGTTGTAACGGTTGCTGCCTGTCTCACGCTCCGCCGCCGTCGCTTGGGTGACGGTGAGCTCGGCGCTGCCGCAAGCCGATCCCGAGGAGCCCGTGATCGTGAACTTTCCTGCCTTGCGCGTCGTGATCATCACGGCTTTCCCCGGCGCGCCGGCATCGCCGAACTCCACCTTGCCTGGATCGAAGTCGACTGCTTCCGGGTCGGATGCCGTCCATTTGACGTCGCCCGTGATCCCGTAAGCGATGAGCGGCACCTGGTACGTATTCGTGCCGTCGTACGCCGAATAAACCGGGCTGAAGATGATTGGGAAGCCGCTGGTGCAGGTGTTGCCACCCGATGTGCCGCCCGTGCCGCCGCCCGTGCCGCCGGTGCCACCCGTGCCGCCCGCCCCACCCGTGCCTGCCGTGCCCGAGCCGGAGTCGTCGTTACCGCAACCGGTTACGAGCGCCGTCGCTGCGACGAGCCCGCATACTGCCATTCCAAAAGAAAACTTGGTCTTCATCACGCTCTATCTCCCTACTTCGAAAAAATTCGTGGAGAGGAGGCGCCTTCAAGCCGTGAGGCACCACCTGGATTGTGGGTTTCGAAAAGGTCAGTCCGTTCCCGCATCCGGCGAAGCGCCGTCGGACTGCGGCCCCGTGTCGCCCGTGCTGTCGACGGTCGTGCCGTCGGGCGTCGCCGTATCGGGGGTCGCCGTATCGGGAGTCGCCGTGTCGGGCGTCGCGTCCGCACCACCGCCATCGCCCGTCCCAGTGTCGGGGGTCGGCGTCGAGTCGGACGTGCCGGTGTCGGGGCCGCTCGTGTCCGGCGAACCCGAATCCGGGCGCGTACCGCCTTCGCCGCTGCATGCGATGGGCGCGTCGGGAACGACAGTGCCGGGGAACATGCTGAGTTGCTCGGGGCTCGCGCACCCCTGCGCCGTCGCTTGCGGCGAGTACCAGCCGCACTGACCGTTGGCTCGGCAGCAGCCGTTCAGCGGGAACGACATACCACTGAAGGTGATGCTGACGGTTCCGCAGGACGGATCGTCGACGATCGGCCCAGCATCACTCGGGGGGGGAGGCTGGAATCCGCCGGAGTCGCTCTGGTCGATGCACTGCGTGCTGCCCAAAAACTGGAGACCACAAGTATTCATCTGCGCGCCCGCGCAGCACGCGATACCGATCGATCCGCCGACGATGCGCCCCGTGCAGCTCATTGTTCCGCAGGTGATCGAGCCGGCGTCGAATGTGGTGTTCACGTCGGCCGGCGGCGAGGATTGGTCGGGGGTCGGCGACGCATCCATCTGCGGCGGATTGGTGGGCGGGGGGGTCGAGTCATCGCCGCCGCAGGCGCCGATGAGGCAGGACAGGACCGCGGGAGCGAGGGTGACCCAACGGAAAGAAGGATGCGTGTATTTCATCGATGCCTCGAGCTTTGCGAAAAAGTGGGACAGAAATTGAACCGGTGTTGCGAGACAAAACCCGAGGCCTTGCGTGTACGTGCGCCGCGACGGAAACCGAATGTGCTTGACAACGCAATGTGTCGCGAACTCGGACCGACGGCGAAGAACGAACAGGGTACGGGCCTCGTACCAGTGGGGCTATGTACGGAAAACGAACGGGAAAAAGATTGCCGACTAGGCGCTTTTCTTGACCCGTCGTAAATTTTCAATACCCTTCGGACAGTTCGCGTCGCGCCGCGGCCAACTGGCCAAAATCGGCCAGGCTAACGCTGCTCCCCGGCCGCTCAGGGCCGGCGGATGCTCGCGTGGGAGCTCCGTCGTCATGACCGCGGCGAAGGCGGCGGGCGATGGGTTCCGGCGGTCAGCGGCGAGCGCGCGCCACGATCATCATGAAGTCGGGCAGGAGCGGCAAGAACGGGAGGAAGGGAATGCCGAGGACGGCGCTGAGCGTCAGGTAAGCGACTTTGTTGGAGCGGAAGTAATAAAAACCCATCGCTTGGAGCAGGCTGTAGCCCATCGACGTCACCAGCCCGTGCCGGCGAACCCGCAGCACTTCGAAGCCGGACCGTTCGAGCATGGAGGTGAGCGTCCGCGGCGAGAAAAAGGTGAGATGCCGAGGCGCGTCGACTTGCCACCAGCGGTCTCCGAACCAGCGACCGGGCGGACCGCTGATGTCGGGTACCTCGATCGCAAGCAAGCCACCCGGTTTCAAGACGCGCCGCGCTTCCTCGATGACCTGACGAGGACGCGGTTCGTGCTCCAGGTACTCGGTCATGGTCACCAAATCGAAGCCGCCCCTCGCAAAGCCGGCGTCGGCGAGGGTTCCTTGCACGGTGTCGATAGCGAGCTCGTCGCGGACGATCTCGAGAACACGACCGTTGAGATCGACGCCGGTTCCATGGCATTGGCGCTTGGAAACGAGCCTTGCCAACAGCTCGGCGCGGCCGCAACCGACGTCGAGCACACGCGTTCGCGGCTCGAGGCGGCCGGCCACGGACTCGATTTGGCGCATGCGACGTCGCGCCTGGTCCTTCTGGAGACGACGAAACGCCCAGCGAAGCAACCAATGATCGTCGTCGAAATTGGTATAACAGAGGTAATCAGCCGGATAATGGCCGGCGAGGGCGGCCGCGGTGGGGCGCGGATTCACGTAGCGCATCGAGCAGCGCCTGCATTCGACGAGCCGGTACTTGCCGGGGTGATGGAACATCGTGTCGAACACCTCGAACACGAGCCGCTCGGCTTTCGCGTCGCAAAGTGGACACGAGGTTCTCTCGTGTTCCTCGAGATGGGCCGGCGAATAGAAGGCGCCCGGCAACGTGAGCGCCGCGCCGTCTCGCGCCAGAGACGGATGGCTCGCGACTTCTTGCACCATCCGCCTCCTCACCTGCGAAGGGCCCGCCATGAAATGACTAGCAAGTCATTTCCTAGCCTACTTCTTACGCTCGACGCCTTCTCCCTGTCAAGCGCGCCCACCTCATTTCAGCTCAGCGCGGCAAGAGAGGGCCGGCGTCCTTGCGAGAGCACGGGGGGCCTCTCGTGGCCAAGGCGACCTTCCGGCGCCCGGCCGGGCGCCTTCACTGCAGCGCCACGAGCTCGCTCACCACCTTGCGCGCGCGACCCGCCCTGCTGACGGTGATCTCCACTTTGTCGCCGGGGTGGTGCTTGTCGAACGTGTTGTAGAGGTCGTCGTAATTGCGAATGCGCTCGCCGTCGACGGCGACCACCACATCGCCGAGGCGAATACCGGAAGCGGTGTGCTCGATTCCTACGATTCCGGCCTTGTCCGCGGGACTTCCGACCTTGACGCTCAAGGCGATGACGCCTTCGATGCCGGCGCGACGCTCCAGGCGCTGCTCGGGATCGATCTGGATGCCGAGACCGAGCTGTTCGGCGCGGCCGGTGCGGATGATCTGGGGAACGATGCGCAGGATCGTGGACGCGGGGACCGCGAAGCCAATGCCGACCGAGCTGCCCGTGCGGCTATAGATCATGGTGTTCATCCCGAGGAGGCGACCGCTCGAGTCGAGCAGCGGTCCGCCGGAGTTGCCGGGGTTGATGGCGGCGTCGGTCTGGATCATGTCGCGGATGGACACGCCGCCAATCCCTTGCATTTCGCGCCCGAGCGCGCTGACGACGCCGGTCGTCAGGGTGTGGTCGAGTCCGAAGGGATTGCCGATGGCTATCGCTTTTTGTCCCACCTCGAGCGGCTGGCCCTTCTCGGGGAGCTGAATGGGAACGAGCGCATCGCCGGGCGCGTCGACGCGGATCACGGCGATGTCCTTGCGCGGCTCGACGCCCACCACGCGCGCGACGAAGATGCGACTGTCCTCGAGCGTCACGGTGAGCGAGCGGGCGTCTTTCACGACGTGGAAGTTCGTGACGACGTGCCCTTCCTTGTCCCACACGAAACCGGTTCCCGATCCCGCGGGGACCTCCATCGCTTGGCCGCGGAAGAAATCGACGACGACTTGCTTCTCGGTGACGAAGACCGTCGACTTCGTCGCCGCGCGAAAGACGGCGATGGTGTTGCGCTCGTCTTCGAGGACCGCGCCGGCGGAGAGCGGCGGCATCGGGGCGGGCAAAGACACGGGTCCGGCCGGTGGCTGCGCCGAGCTGAGCGCGGCACTGCTCGCCGCGGGAGGCGCGACGATTCCCAATTTTCGAGCGTCGCAATGGATGGCAGCGAGAAGAAAGCCGATGGAAGCAAACGCCGTCTTGAGCGGCATTGAGGGCAGGCGCGACATGGAGCGGGAGACTAGCACCGCGCGCATCCTGGTCGTGTGCGCAACGGACGCGCCAAGATGCCGGCTCAGCCCTCAACGACAGAGAGCGAAATCGCCGACCTCTTGGCACATCTATGTCGCGTGCGCCCGATGCGCTTCGCTCAGCCGCCTCCGTCGGCGTCGCCCCGAGAGCCGTCGCCGGCCTCGACGTTGTCGTCGACGCTGACATCTGCGCTGTCGGGGGTGGCGTCGGGACCGGTGTCGCTGGCGTCGACGCTGATATCGGGCCGGGCATCGGCCGCGTCGCTGCCACCGTCGCCGCTTCCTGGGCAGGAGACGTTGTCGGTGCCCGCGTCGGGAGCAATGGGGCGCACGTTCGTCAGCGTCACCTGCGGAATCGATGCCGAGTACTGGTCGGCGGTGATGGTGATCCGCTGGGGCCCCGGGATCTCGCCGATGGCGGTCAACGAAACCATCGATCCCGCCGGGAACGATCCGGGCGGGGTACTACCGCCAAGGCCGAAATCGTCGACTTGCCCACCGAACCAGAAATTGAGCTCGCCACCGACGGAATAGAAGAAGCCCGCCACCGGAATGGGCCCCCTGGTTACATCGACGCACGGCACCTGCAGGCCGCCGAACACCCGCGCATTGGCAGGAGACGCTTGCACGAACGCTCCCAAGCTCATCGGCCCCTGACCGTTGCCGGCCGGCGCTCCACCATCCGGCAGCCCGAGCGCGACGACGGTGCTGAAGCGTCGCAGTGCCGTCAGCGGTTGGCGAACCACCGTGCCGCTTCCGGTGCCGAGCGACACCGCCCGCAGTGGCGGCGGAGGCTGCACGCCGTTGTTCAAGTCGAAGCCGCCCACGAACATGCCGTAGGTGAGTCCCTTTTGCGTCTGCAGCCACAACGGGTTGTCGACGAACAAAGTCCGGATATAGACGGTGCCCACCGAGCCATCGAGATCGGTCGGCAGGTTGTCGATGTCGATTTGCGGCAGCCCGTAGACACCGGTTTGGTTGAGGCCTCCATCGCTATTCGGCTGCGGATAAATCACCTGGGCAAGGGGCTGCGTCGTGTCGCCGGGGGTGGGCGTACCGAAGACGTGGATGAAGAGCGTCCCCTGGCCGTCGAGCAGAGGTCCTGCGTCGGCAAACGTAATCTGCTCGGGCGTGAAGATAAGGCAGGCCTTGCCCTTCGTGGCATCGGTGGGATTGGCGCAGGTCGGCCCGCCGTCGCCGTCGCTGCCCCCCGCTCCGTCCGGCGGACTGGGGGCGTCGATCGCATCGCTGATAGGCAGGTCTCGTCCCGCGTCGGTTCCGCCGGTTCCGGCAGCGCCGCCGCTGTCGACGGGAGCACCGCCCGTCGCATCCGTCCTGCCGTCGCCGCCCGCGTCTTTGGCTCCCGCTGTCCCTCCAGTGCCTGCGGACCCTCCGCGCCCCGCCGCGCCACTGCTGCCGCTGCGCCCCGCCGAGCCGGCCTTTCCCGCGGTCCCTCCGGGGGCGTCGTCATCATCACCGCAAGCGATGGGCAAAATCATGATGGCACCCAACGCGCTCAATCCCAAAAGCCCGAGCCGTGTTTGGCCCATTCGTTTCGTTTTCAAGTCGACCTCATGTTCCAGTTCGCGTCCCGTGAACTGCGGACGAGGTTATGCGCGGACTAGCGCCGCAAATAAGGGTTCTTTTCGAAATCGTCGGTGGGGGCTGGCTGAGGAGCGGGCTTGGGCGCCGGCACAGCCGTCTCTCTCGGTTCGGTCTTCGGATCTCTCGTGCCCTCCCTCACGGGCGCTGCATGCAACGGCGGACGTCGCAGTCCAGGCCGGCCGAGTTTCTTGTCATCTTCGGCCGCCTTGGCAGCGGCATTTTGTTCGACATCGGTGGCGGGGTTGGGTTGAGGCAGGTGCGGCGTGGTGCTCGGCACTTGATCGCTCGGCGGTGTCGGCGCTTCGACGGACGTCGTGGATCGACTCTCACGATCGCTCGTGTTCGACGTCTCGCCCCCGGGCGATCGGAACGCCAATGCCACGATGGCAATGAGCGCCACGCCGGCCACCGCCAGCGCCAACCACAGCCGAGCTTTTTTTTGCCGAAAGTCGGGCGGCTCGGAAGCTGGCCGATGGTGCCGCGACGCCGACATCGATCCGGTACTCGATGGTTCGATGCTGAAGGAGGGAAGATGCGACAACTGCGTGAGCGTAATGGCTCCGCTTGCCAGGGGCCGAAGGTTGGACACCGCGGGTGGTACGACGTTCACGTGCGAAGCATCGCCGTGCTCCGGTGCCTCTCCTCGGCGCTGGGACATTTCCCGGATCGCTTGACGGCGACGATCCAACTCCTCGCCGAACGTTTCCGTTACCCAGCGCGCTATCTGATGCTTGGTGCCAGCGAGCCCGTTGCCGGCGGCGGTCAACCGCAGCGCGTCGGCCATCTCGAGGGCAGTCGAATATCGGTTCGCCGGATCGCGCGAAAGTGCGCGCAGGATGATGGCGTCGAAACAAGAGGGCGGCTGCAAACCTTCGGTGCTCGGTTGGGTGACGGCCTTTTCGAGAATGTTGTGCATCGTCGCGGCGTCGTTCTCACCCCTGAAAAGGTTCTTGCCGGTGAGGGCGTTCCAAAGCACGGCGCCCGCCGCCCACACGTCCGTCCGGTGGTCGACCGCTTCGGCGTCCTGGATCTGCTCGGGCGACATGAACTGCAGCTTGCCCTTCCGCATCCCGGGCCGCGTGCTCGAAATGCGCGCCTCTGCCTTGGCAATGCCGAAGTCGGTGATGCGGCCGATCCCGTCGGTTCCCACCAGGACATTGGGCGGCGAGACGTCCCGGTGCACCAGCCGAATATCCTGGCCCTGGTCGTCCTTCAGCGTGTGGGCGGCGTGAAGTCCTTCGAGCGCATCGATGACGATCGCGACCACCAGGTCAGCCGGCCGCTTCTCGGGGGACCGCTTGAGCAGCGTCGAGAAGGCGGGACCTTCGATGTATTCCATGACGACGTAGTGAAGATCGCCCTCCATGCCGAGATCGAGAATCGGTACGACGTTCGGATGGTGAAGGCGCGCCGCGATGTGCGCTTCGTCATTCAGCATGTCGATGAACGCCGTTTCGGCCGCGAGGTGAGGATGCAGCACCTTGATCGCGAAGAGACGCTGAAACCTCCCCTCACCGGCATTGCGGGCGAGGTAAACCGTGCCCATGCCGCCGCGCGCGAGCTCGCCGATGAGCTCGTATCGGCCGAGAAGACGGTGCCCTCGATTCGAGGGCTCCGAGGTGGCGGGAGGAGGACCGGTGACCATCAAAAATTCCCGTCGATGGTGAGAGCGGCGCCCCCGGGAATCGGGCCGCCTCCGGCGCGCACGCGCGTTTGCGGCAGAGCCCCGACCGAATCGCTGGAGCTGCCCCAGCGGGTGAACGCGGCGATGACGGCGGTGGCGACTCCGGCGACGACCGTGGCTCCGACCAAGACATTGGTTCGTTTCTCCTTGGTCAGACCGTCTTCGTAGGCTCCTTGCGTCTCACGGCCCTGGTAGGTGTCATGAGCGTTCAGCACGTCGAGCCCCGACCAGAGGGTCGCCACGCCGAGACCCGCCGTGACGACTGCCCCCGTGGCGAAGACCCAAGGCGAGAGCCCGCGCTGAAAAGCCTTCGATCCGCGATCGGCGCTTGCATCGGCGGAGAAACTGCCGCCGCCGGTCTGCTTGCCGCCGGCATCGGCGACCCGCGGTCCGCTGTTCCCCGCCGGCGCGTCGAACGCGAGCGACGTCCGGTCACCGGCCTTGGCCATCGCCACTTTGGGCACCGCTCGATCGGGCCCGAAAGCAGCATTCACCTCGTGCTTGCCGGGCTCGAGGAAGATGACGTGGAGATCGACAACCTCGGAGCTGCCCGCCGCGCCGTCGACCACGAGCCCGCACGCTTTGGGTCGGCACTGAATCTCCAGGCGCGCAAGCTTGCGTTTGGCCTCCTCGAGCGTCGCTTCGGCGAGGTCTTTCGAACGCTTCTCGTCCGGATAACGACGCAGGAGTCGCTCGGCATGCGCTGCGGCGCTCCCGAGCTGACCTGCCGCCTTGCGGGCCCGAAGCGCGCTGCGCAAAGCTTCTGGCGCCGGTGCCAGACCGTCCGCCAGCTCGTACAACTCCGCCGCCGTGTCGTGATCGCCCGATAGCTCCGCCTTCTGTGCGCGCGAAAACGCATTCGCCGCGCCAGCGACGTCTTGCGCGCGAGCGGGTGCGGCCGCAGCGAAGATCGTCAAGCCGAAGGCCCCCGCGACGGCGAAGGCCTCCACGCGTCGCCAACGGCCACGTGCTCCTCGCCCATATTTCGCGCTGGTGGTCACGAGCTCAGTTCCCCCCGACATCTTGCGGACTCGCGTCGCCGCTGTCCGGCTGTGCTCCACCATCGCACTGGGTGCCCTGCCGTGGCGCAGCTGGATGCTTCGGTTGGGGGCATTGCGTCGGGGCTTGCACCGGCGCGATGTTCTTGGCCAGGGCCGCCGCTTGCCGAGCCTTCCAGTCGAAGGCGATGCTCAATCCGTTGCATGGCGTGGTAGGCAGGGACTCCGATGTCCCCGTCAGGGTGTCCTGGTGCGTGTTGAGATAGTTCCTCAACTGGAAGAACGACTCGCACATGTTCTCGCAGTACCCGATTTCCTGAAAGGACTGCAGCAGCTCCCCGGGCGACGTAACGTACTCGAGAATCCCATGGTCGATCGTCCAGAGATCGTCCTGCCCTTTGATGAGCTGCCCGACGATGACCGCGCGGTGCATGATGGTTCGCGTTCCAGGAACAGCCGTGTTCTCGCCGTTCAACCAGAACTCGCTCCCTTCGGGCAGCTCCGCGTAGAAGTAGCCACCTCGAACGAATGCGGCCACGTCGGCGGTGATCGCGTTCTTGACCTCGGTCGGGTCCGCCGGATCAGGAGCTGCGAGATCGATGGACCGTTGCGCGATTTTCCATTCATCCGTCGGGAGCCACGTGGCACGGTTGTACCAATCGACAGCCAGCGGCGCGTCGATGCTGGCGCGGCACGACCAAGTGGGCAGTTTTTGAAGGCCTGTCGACGTGTACATGTCGAACCGTATGTCTCGATCGTTGCTGCGGCCATTGTAGCCGCTGATCTTGAAGAGGATGCTGAAACCGCCCCGGTAAAGCTCGCAGTTCCAGTCGCGTTCGGTGAAACCGAAGTATTCGCCCACGGTGGGCGTCGTGGAAGCTACCTTGAGGAGCTTTCCTAGTTCGTTATCGCGACACAGATTGCCGTCAAATGGCGTCAAATTGGAATTGGCACAGGAACGGTCGTTGATCTGCATCTGGTCGACCTCGCAGGTCGACGACCGCGTGCACTGTTTGTCGAAATCGAACCCGATTTCTTGCCACGCGTTGTCGTCGGGCGTGAGCGGCTGATCGTCCTTCGTCGTTCCCATCCGAAGACGGGAGACCGCGAGGTAGATGGGAGGCAGATCGGCGCCGGGATCCGACACCTCTGGACGATCAGTGCGCACGGGAACGCCCGCGCTCATGCAGCCGTAGGTATTGGTGTACGGCCACCACGGCCCCGTGGGCCCGCCGTCCCCCCTTCCGCCTGTATCGAGTCCACCGTCTCCGAGGGTCGCGTCGGTGACGTCGATCCCAGGAATACCATCGTCCCTGGTGACGATGTCCCTTGCTCCGTCGCTGGGGGAGCTGCCGTCGGCATCGGCGAGGCTGACATCGTCCGGAACGCTAACGTCGCCCTCGGAGGTAACGTCAGTGCCAATATCAGGCGTGCCCGTATCGACGACGCTCGCGCCTCCCCCGCCGTCGTTGCGAACGGGCGGCGGCTCGAAGACGCTGCAGCTCGCAAGGGGGAGCGTCACTAGGACGACGCATCGTATGATCGCAGCCAATAACCGAGCTCGGGTTCCCATGGACCGTTCAAGAGACGCACAAGTCGCTGTCACTCGTGAATCGTTGGTCGAGCGGCCTAGATGCTGCGCAGCAGGTAGGTTCGTCTCGCACGCCTCGCTAGAGAAGAACACGCGACTACAGTTCATTCAATCGATACCTCGCTTGCCAAGCTCGCGCAATCCCCTCGTCCCACCTCTTCTCTCAAATCACCGGGTGTTCCGCTCGGATTTCGTTTTGGGGCATGGCCGCGGCACGAGCGACGAAACACACATTGCCGCATCCGACCAGACTCGTGACCGAGGCCGAGGCGTGGCACATGTGCCGCGCCCGAGCGACCGTCCGCCCACATCGAGGCGGATATGCGATGCACGCCCGGTAGGACGCGTGTGCGCGCGCCGGGGATACGGTTCACTGCCCAGGTACGCGGTCACTGAGACGAGCGGCCAGCGCCGCGTTTTGGAAATCCAAGGTGACATCGGGAATGCGAATCACTGCAAGCGATCGTACAGCCGTCGCCTGCTTCGGAGGATCGCCCTCGAAGGCGGCGTCGCCATCTGCGCCGCCTTGTCGATCACGAGAGCGGTGTCGTTGCCGATGAATTCGTGGCGTCGGATTTTCCCACTCCTCCGATCGACGACAACGGTCGCGGCCATGGTGGTCGGAGGGCTCAGGTAGGCCCGGCGACGGCGTCGCGGCGCGTGCCGCTCACCGGATCGTCGTTGTCCATTTCGAGAATGACGAGATCTCGAGGCCAGCGTCCGGTTGAACGTTGAACGTCGAACGTGCGTGCTGCGCGTTTGTCGCGGAAGGCTCGGACCAAGATCCCTTGGACCTTTTCGAGAAGGGGTCGCTCGGTCGCCGTCAGGCGCCGGCGGCGACGGTCCCGCCATGAATCGCTGCGCCGCGCCCCTTCGTTCAGCAAAGCGCGGTAGGAATTCGGGAATCCCTTCGAGGCGCGAGGGTGCCGTCCCTCCTTATAAGGATAAAGGTCGTCGCGCCGCCCAATTCCTCCACTGTGATATTTTTCGTTTTGGGACCATCGAGGCCGCGGGCAGGATGGTAGTTTCGCGACATGCTGCTCCAAGCGGCGCGAGAGAAGCTGCGCGTCCTGGCCCGCGCACAGACGTCGGTCGAGCTTGGACCGGTGGGCTTCGCCGCTGTCGTCACGGAGACCTGTCAAGCGTATCGGGACTTGATCGCCCATCCCGAGGTGCTCGCGGCGCTGAAGAGCGATATCGAGCCGCTTGCTCGAAACGGACCCGGCGCGCGCCGCATCTATGCAGCGCTCCTCTTGCGGCAGATCGATCACGCAGCCGGCACGGCGCAACTCGAGTCGATGTCCGATTCGAACGAGCCTTGCGACTTGGCGCTGGGAGGCTGCACGGTCATGTCGTCGTCGGTCGCCGATGCGGTCGCCCATCTGCTCGGGCAGCCTCCCCGCCGCGCGCCCGGCACCTCGTAGGGACCGGCCGGGTTACGAATGTTGATAGATCATGATCAAATTGCCGCATGTATCGGAGAGCAGCGCGGTGGTGACGGGGCCCGCCGCGGCGGGTTCCTTGGTGAAGGCGACGCCGAGCTTTTGCAGTCGCGCGAACTCCATTCCGATGTCGCTCACCTCGAAGGCCGCCAGTGGAATTCCCTGATCGAACATCGCCTTCTGAAATGTCTTGGCGGCGGGGTTGGCGTTCGGTTCGAGCGAAAGCTCGACGTCATCCGGACCTTCCGGGGAGACGACCGTCAGCCATCGGTACGCCCCCACCGGGAACTCGTTCTTTTTCTTGAAGCCAAGGACCTCCGTGTAAAACCCGAGTGCCCTGGTTTGGTCTTCGACCATGATGCTGATGAGTTTGATTCGCATGGGTACCTCGCCTCAGGTGGACGCCGCGTAACCTAGGGCGGTCTCCTTGGCGTTGCTTCTCCAAAATTGCGAGCTCTAGTATTTGGCCGGGGCGATGGGAATCGTCCCGGTTACGCGCCCGCTCGGGATCCCGAGTCCCAGGCACCCGGCGGTAGCCAAGCGATCAGGTCGAGGCAACCGCACTGCGCGGCGTCGAAGAGCCGTGGCTCTTCCGAACGCGCATCTCGCGGACCGTGCTGGCCGAGCGACCCGGGCACCTGCACCGCGGTGCGAACGTGCCGCCGATAGGCCGACGGCGATGCGCCCACGCGGCGAGCGAACATGTCACTGAAGCTTCCCAAGCTCGAGAATCCCACGTCCATGCAGATGTCGGTGACCGAGAGCTCGCCCAGCGAAAGCAGCTGCTGGGCGCGTTCGATGCGCGCTCGCGTGCGGAACTGATGGGGCGTCACACCGAACAGCGCTTCGAACTGGCGGATGAAATGAAAGGGCGAAATCTCGACTTCGATCGCCACCGCGCGCACCGACGGGGCATCGTGGGGCGCCAGATCGCCGAGCATGTCGCGTGCCCGGCAAAGGCGCCGGAAGACGTCCTGGGAGACGAGCATCGCTTTCGAGCGTAGCAGAGCGAGCCGGAAATTCAGCGCCGCGCCTCTTGCCAGCGAAACGCGTGCTCGACGATGGTATCGAGCGCGGCGTACTTCGGCCGCCAACCCAACCTTTGCGCAGCCAAGCTTGCGTCAGCGACGAGCGCCGGCGGGTCCCCCGCCCGCCGTCCCACTTCGACCCGTGGCACCTTGGCTCCGCTGATCTTCTCGACGGAGGCGAGGACCTCGCGCACCGAATGACCCTTGCCCGTGCCGAGGTTCAGCGCCAGCGCCTTGTCGCCTTGGTCGAGACGCCCGAGCGCAAGCAGGTGGGCGTCGGCGAGGTCGGCGACGTGGATGTAGTCGCGAATCGCCGTCCCGTCGGGCGTCGGGTAGTCGGTTCCGAAGATCTTGAGCTCCGCTGCGCGCCCGAGCGCGGCGCCGATGGCGAGGGGGATGAGATGCGTCTCCGGGTCGTGATCTTCGCCAATCTCACCGTCGGGGTCGGCGCCCGCGGCATTGAAGTACCGGAGCGCCGCATAGCGCAGGGCGTACGCCTTCTCGTACCAGTGGAGGATGCGCTCCACGGCGAGCTTCGATTCGCCGTAGGGGTTGATCGGCTTTTGGGGGTGATCCTCGGCCATGGGCACCTTGACCGGCTCGCCGTAGGTGGCGCACGTCGAGGAAAAAACGATGTCGCGAATGCCGTGATCGACCATCGCGTCGAGCAGCGCGAGGGTGCCCGTGACGTTGTTGTGAAAGTACTTGCGGGGGTGCACGACCGATTCGCCGACATAGGCGTAAGCCGCAAAGTGGACGACGGCCGTCACGCGATGTTCGCGGAAGACGCGGTCGACGAGCGCGCGGTCGGCGATATCGCCCTCGACCAGGGGGCCCCAGCGAGCGGCCCAGCGGTGTCCGTAGACGAGGTTGTCGAGAACGACCGGTTCGAGTCCTGCCCGCGCCACGGCTTTGGCCGTCTGACTCCCGATGTAGCCAGCGCCTCCGACGATCAGAATCGACACGATTCGATGCCCTGACCTTCCCTGCCTCCGTCGATCTACCACAACCCAAACGAGCCCAACCGAGGTCGCGCGCGCCACGGCGCCCGGCAAGCCAATTGACCGTTTTCTCTCTCATAATCGCAAGCTCCCGGAGCTGTTAATTATTTTGCGCAGCCCGGGGCGGGCTCGTGCTAGGACCTTGCCCGGTCGCGCCAGTAAAAACCCTCGCTCCGGATGCCGGGTGGCCAGCTCCTCGAGAATCATTGAGATTTCGCGGCGCTCCAGCATCGGTCGTTGTTTGCCTTCGTAGGAGAGTCACCGTGGATCGCCGTGTGCCCCATCCGCTCCTTCTCACGGGTCTCGCCGCATTCGTCATTCTGATCGCCTCGCATGCCCTTGCGGCGCCCAAGGACAACGCGGCTCTCAAGCTCGACGACGATGCAATCTTCAATGATTACCTAGCGACGAAGTTCACCGACGCCGAGCGCAAGCTGAAGCAGGCGGTGACGCTCTGCGGCCGCACGGGTTGCTCGCCCAGCGTGCTGGCCCAGGTTCGCCGGGACCTCGGCATCGTGTACGTCGTAACGGGACGGACGGACGAGGCGCGGGCGCAGTTTGGCGAGGCGCTCCGCTTGGACCCCGCCACGTCGCTGCCGAAGGATTTGGCGACGCCCGAGATTCAACAAGTCTTCGCTTCCGCTGGGGGCAGTGGCGGAGGCGGCGGGCGCAGCGCAAGCTTGCCGCCCGTCGAAGCTGCGCCCGAGAAAGGGCCGGTGACCGCGGCCCCCGCCGGCCCCGACGAAGAGGAAGAAATCGAGCACATTCCCGTGGGCGAGGCGGCCCTCTGGACACCGCTCGTGATTTTTGCCGAGATGGCCCCCGGCATCAACCCGTCGAAGGTGCAGGTCCGCTACAAGGCCTTTGGCTCGCCCGATTGGAAACGCCTCGAGCTCAAGAAGTACCGGCGCGGCTATGGCGCCGAGATCGCCTGCACGGACATTGGCTCGACGCCGGGCGAGATGCGTTATTACGTCCAGGCGCTTGGGCCGAGCGGCGAGGTCATCGCCACCAACGGCACCCGCAGCGCGCCTCATCGCGTGATTCTCAAAGACGATCCCGCCGACGAGCCGCGCCACTTGCCTGGCAAGCCGATTCCGGAGAAATGCAAAGGGGGGATGCAAGTCGATTGCCCTCCCGGTCTTCCCGGATGCGCATCGGATCGCAAAAAGGCCCCCGGCGCCGAGTGTGGGATGGATGCGGAGTGTCAGGCCGGCGTCTGCCTCAACGGGATGTGCGGCGGCGATCCGGACAAGGTCCAGGACATCAAGTGTGAGACGGACGCGGAGTGCGGCACGGGCAAGAGCTGCAAGGAAGGCGCCTGCATCGGCGTCGCCAAGAAGAACTGGATCGGATTCGCGGCGCAGCAGGACGTGCTGATGTTGCCTTCGGCGATGGGGGTCTGCTCGGATCCCGCCGAATACGTGTGCTTTCAGAGCGCCGAGTTTTACGACCCTAATGTTTTTCAGCCGATTGCCGAGGCCGGCGACGAGGTCAAGGGCGGGTTTGCCATCTCGACGACGCGCATCATGTTGAGCTACGACCGCACGCTCGGATCGCACATCGGGCTCGGCGCGCGCGTGGGGTATGCATTCGGCGGCGGGCCCACGGCTCCGGAAGGGAAGGCCTTTTTCCCGGCCCACCTCGAGGCTCGCATCTCCTACTGGCTCGGCAAAAATCCCTTCGCGTCGACGTCGGTCCGTCCGTACCTCGTCTTGTCGGGCGGCGTCGCCCAGTTCGATTCGAAGGTCAAGGTACAGGTCTACGAGCGCAACCCGGATAACCCGCGTCAAGTCGACCAATACGAGGTCGTCGCCTGGAAAAAAGCGGGCACTTCCTTCGTGCAAGCGGGGGGCGGCGTTCTCTTTCCCTTCGATTTCAAGTCCGGCATCATCGCCGAGGTCAAGGTGATGCAGGCGTTCAGCGCGTCCGCACTCGGAGCCAACTTCCAGCTCGGCTACCAAATGGGTCTCTGAAATCGGCGTCGCATCGCCGCCGCCCGGGGGGCAGCGGCTGCGCCGAGCGTCGCGTGTCACCAGCGCGGAGGGGGGCGGGCGGCGTTCCCTCTGGACCGTTCACCGATCGCGGAGGTGCGACCTCCGCGAAGAAGGCGGGGAGCGGATGATCTTTGCCCAAAACCGGCGAGACTCGTTAGGCTGCGCATGCGGCGTTGACGGCGTCGCCGGGTTTCCAAGGGGAGGGATCGATGACCGTGAGCGGCGCACTCAAGGCGCGTTGGCGAGCCGTGCCCATGCTTTTCGATTTCGCGCGGTGGAGTCTCGCGCGACGAGCAAGCCTGGCCATCGCCGCGGCCGTGTTTTCCAGTGCAGCATCGGCAGCGGCCCAAGGGGATGCCGTCCTCGTCGGCACGGTCAAGGATGCCGCAACCGGGCTCCCCGTGATGGACGTGGTGGTCACCGTCACCTCGCCGAGCCTTCAGGGTGAACAGCTGATGGTGACCGATGCTTCGGGGTCGTACCGCCTTCCCGATCTTCCGCCCGGTCAGTACACCCTGAGACTCGACAAGGACGGCTACAAGCCGTACGCGCGCCCGGACATCGGCCTGCGCGCCGACAGCACCATTCGTCTCAACGCACAGCTCTTGCCCGAGGCCCTCACGGCGGAAACGGTCGTGGTCGTCGCGCACGCGCCCACCGTCGACGTCGGCTCGAGCTCGACCGGCGGCAGCGTTCCCCTCGAGTTCACGCGTCGCATCGCCATGGCACCGCCGAGCGCCAAAGGTGGTGCGACGCGATCCTTCGAGGCCGCCGCGGAAGTGACACCCGGCGCTCAGTTCGACGCCTATGGCGTCTCACTGATGGGCGCGACTTCGCCGGAAAATCGCTATGTGCTCGACGGCATGGCCATCAACACCCCCAACCTGGGTGTGGCGGGAACACCGTTCTCGATGGAGTTCGTCAAGGAGCTGAACGTCATCAGCGGCGGTTACTTGCCCGAGTACGGTCGCGCGACCGGCGGCATTTTGAACGTCGTCACCAAGTCGGGGTCCAACGAATTCCGCGGATCCGCTTTTGGTACGGTCACTCCGGGGGGACTCGAGGGTTCGCGCACCGCTGTCCGCCGCAATGGCACCACCATTCTCACCGAGCCGAGCCTTTCCCACATGGTCGACTTGGGGTTCGATCTCGGCGGCCCTATCGTCAAAGACAAACTCTGGTTTTACGCCGGCTTCGACATTGCCCGCAGCCGCTACAAGCTGCGCCGCACGCTGAACCGGCTCGCGCTCGACTCGGCGGGCAACCCCATGGTAGGCGCCGGTGGATTCACCCAAACCGAGCCTTTGCCTGGTACGGAGCAAACCTACTATGCCGATGCGCAGAACATCCAGATGCTGGGCAAGCTGGATTTTGCCGTCAATCGCGACAATCAGCTGACACTCGAGCTCATGGCCAACCCGTATTCATCGGGGGGGCAGGGCAAATTCGGAATCAACCCGCTCACGGGGCTTCCCGAGATTGGCACCGAGTTCAGCCAGTCGACCATTCCTTTGAACGGACCGTACAGCGCGCTTGCTCACCAATATGCGGGGAGCTCGACGAACGTCCTTCTCAAGTGGTCATCCGCGTTCAGCAACAAGCACGTGCTTCTCGATACGATGATCGGTTGGTACGGCGTTTCCGGCGGTCGCCTTCCGGCGGACGGCTCGGCGATTGGCAGCTCGCGCGGATTTGCCTCCGTTCCCAACGTGTGGTGGCAAGGTGCGCACACCATCACCGACTTCGAACGGATTCCCAATCCATCCCTTTGCGATGCGCCGGCCGGTCCCGGTACGGCCTGTCCCATCAACGACTACCACACCGGCGGTTCCGAGTTCATCGATCGCCAAAAGCTCGATCGCTACCAGTTTCGCACGGTTCTCACCGGCCTTTTCCAGGCCCTCGGCCATCACGTGGTCAAAGCGGGCTTCGACGTTTCGCTGGACACCTACGACCACCTGAAGGCGTACGCAGGGGGGAGAGATCTCGTCGAAGACGCCTCGGGAGCGTTTTATTACGAAGGTCGACAATACGGGTATCTCAGCGGACCCGACCAACCGAACATCCTCTCCACGCTCCATGCCGAAACCAAGTCCGTCTTCGCGGGCGGATTCGTGCAGGACAGCTGGAGCATCATGGACTTCGTGACGCTGAACGTAGGCCTTCGCTACGACGCGCAGTTTGCGTATTCCGGCGATGGAGAGCGCTCGCTCAGCTTTCCCAACCAGTGGTCGCCGCGGATAGGAGCCATCTACGACGTCACTCGCGACGGAAGGTCCAAACTCTTCGCCAATCTTGCGCGCTATTACCAGGCCGTGCCTCTCGACGTCATCGATCGCCTCGGCACGGGCGAACCTTACGTGGCGTCGGTCTACGACCCTTCGGCTTGCGATCCGCGCGATTCCGGCCGCCCTTGCAGCGGCGACGCGACGCGATACCCGTTCGGCTCGCCGCCCAATCGGAACTGGCTTCCGCTCGGCGGCGGAAAGGCCGTCATCGACCCGGATCTCAAACCGTACTCTTCGGACGAGCTCGTGGCCGGCGGTGAATACGAGGTCATGGCCAACGGACGGCTCGGCGTAAGCTACACGAGAAGATGGCTCAACTACGCCATCGAGGACATGAGCCGCGATGAAGGGTCGACCTTCTTCATCGGCAATCCCGGCTACGGCATTGCTCGAGATTTTCCCAAGGCCGAAAGAAACTACGACGCCGTGACGATGTACTTCCAAAAGATATTCTCCGACGCATGGCTCACGCAGGCGAGCTACACCATTTCCTATTTGCGCGGCAACTACGCCGGTCTCTTTCGACCGGAGGACAAGCAGTTCAATCCGTTCAGCAACACGGACTTCGATCTTCGCTCGCTCACCGTCAATCGCTCGGGTCCCCTGCCCTTCGATCGGACGCATTCGATCAAAGTCTTCGCCGCCAAGGACTTCGACGTCGGGGCGGGAAACGATCTCGTCCCCGGTGTGAGCTTGCGTGCGCAGTCCGGCGCGCCCACCAGTCAGCTCGGAGCCCATCCCATCACGGCGTATGGGCTCGACCAGATCTTCATCTTGCCGCGCGGTTCGGGCGAGAGGCTGCCGTGGCTCTTCAGCGCCGACTTGCGGCTCGCTTACATCTATCACTTCAGCCGCGCTCGATCGCTCGAAGTGAACATCGATATTTTCAATGTCCTCAACTTCCAGACCGACACCGCGCGCGATCAACGATTCACGGCATCGCCCGTGCAGCCCATCGTCGACGGCGGACCTCTCAAGAACCCGGACGGCACGCCCTTCAGCGGCGATCTGAACCCAAACTTCGGAAACGCCACCGCCTACCAGCCGCCGCGGATTTTCCGCTTCGGACTACGAACGACGTTCTGAAAGCCGGGAAGGATCCGGGCACCGCCGTCGTCGAGAGCACCGCGCAGTTAAGCGATTGTTGAGCCGTCTTACCGCCGTACCGCGGCTTTCTTGATCGTTATCGACATCGTCATCACTGCGGTCATCGGGGCCGCACCAGCGCCTTTTGTCGAAGATACCAACCCAAGTGTCTCGCTGTGTCGCCAAGGCGGAACGAAACGGAGGATGGAGGAAACGCATGGGTGAGCCTGCACGATTGCAAACGACCTATGAAGCAGACGATTGCCACGGGTCGTTTGCCAGCAATCTGAAGCAAGTCCGGCAAAGACTGGGGGGAAAACAGGCATGGCTGTCACAGGAGGTGGGATGCTCGGATGCCGCCATTTCCTTCTGGGAATCAGGTGGCCGGCTTCCGAATCAGCTCAACCTGTGCCGGATTCTAGCGGGCGTTGCGCGGGGGGGCGCGACGACATCGGAGCTGGTGGCGCTGCGCAGCGCGTGGCTCCATGAAGTGTCGAGGCGGGCGCTCACAGTACTTCGAGCACGTGCTTCAGCCAATCACAGGTGAACTTCTGGCACATGTGCGGCCGGTCCTCGTAGATCGAGCAGCCCGCCCCAGATTCGTCGTAGAACATACACGGGAAGCGCGGGTTATCCGGACGCACGCGCAGCGCCGGGTAGTTACGCGGGTTTTGCCAGGTCGAGCGGCCAGGAAACAACTCGCGCCCCTCTTCGTAGTCGATCAGCACCTCTATCCTCAGCACCGGGCGCCCCCAGTATTTGCCGAGGCGCTCCAAGAGCTCGTCGACGTCGTCCACCGGCCCTATGATGAAATCTCGATCGGCGAGCGTGCAGCAGCCACCTTCGTTGTCCACGAGACCCATGCACTTGCGAGCGCAGGTGTGCTGGATCAGGAGCGAGCGCAGGGTCTCGTTCGCAGCCATTTTACGACGCCCGAATCGCGACGGGGGGCGTGCTCTTGCGGCCGAACAGCTGGCGCAGCACTTTTCCCGTGGCGGTCGCTTGTTTGGCGACTTCCCGGGGAGGTCCTTCGGCGACCACGCGCCCCCCCTCCTCCCCTCCTTCCGGGCCGAGCTCCACGACGTGATCGGCCGAGGCGATGACCGACGGATGGTGCTCGATCACGACCAGCGTGTCACCCCGATCGACGAGCCGATAGAGGACGTCGATGAGTCGCATCACGTCCCCTTGATGCAGCCCGGTGGTCGGCTCGTCGAGAACGTACACGGTGGGCTCGTGCCGCACGGTCGCCGTCAGCTCGGCAGCGAGCTTGAGCCGCTGCGCCTCACCGCCCGAGAGCGTGTTCGACCCTTGCCCGAGCTGGAGGTACCCCACGCCGAGGTCCGACAGGGTGGCCAGCGGGCGCGCGATGCGCGGGTGCACCCTGAAGATTTCGGCGGCCTCCTCGGCGGTGAGCTTGAGGACGTCGCCGATGCCGAGCCCCAAATACCTCACTTCCTGGGTGGCGGGATCGAAGCGCGCCTGGTTGCACGCTTCGCAAGGAGTGACGACGTCGGGCAAAAACGACATCTCGTGCCAGATGACGCCTTGCCCCTGGCAGGACGGACAGCGGCCCCCTTGGGCGCTGTTGAACGAGAAACGGGTGGCCGACATCCCACGCACCTTCGCCTCGGGCATCGCCGCAAACAGCCGGCGAATATCGTCCCAGATACCGAGGAACGTGGCGGGCACGGAGCGCGATGTGCGCCCGATGGGCGATTGATCGACGGCAACGGCGCGCACGACCTGCGCGGCGCCGGTGAGCTTCGCGAAGGAGAGCGGCTCGGGCGCCACGAGGCCGAGCGCATGACGGAGCGCGGGGTAGAAGACTTGCCTCACCAAGGTGCTCTTTCCCGAGCCAGAAACGCCAGCCACGACGGTCATGCGGCCGATGGGAACGCGCAGGTCGGCTTTCTGGAGGTTGTGCGCGGTGGCACCAAGGAGCTCGAGGGTGCCGCGCGCGGGCACGATCCCGAGATCGCGCGCGGGATGCACGCGCGGACCGGACAGCGCCTTGGCCGTGGGAGAATCGGGGTGCACGAGCACCTCGGCGGGCGCCCCGGCGGCGACGATGCGCCCTCCGTGACGCCCCCCGGACGGCCCCAGATCGACCAGGTAGTCGGCGGCCTGAATGGTGTCGGCGTCGTGCTCGACGACGAGCACCGTCGATCCGGTGTCGCAGAGCGCCCGCAGATTGGCGAGCAGTCGCTGCGTGTCGCGCGAATGCAAACCGATGGTCGGCTCGTCGAGCACGTAGAGCGCGCCCGTCAGCCCCGAGCCGAGCTGGGCGGAGAGGCGAAGGCGCTGCATCTCGCCCCCCGAGAGCGTTCGCGCGGCGCGATCGAGGGAAAGGTAGGAAAGGCCGACTTTGGCGAGAAAATCGAGCCGCCGCAAGAGCTCGCCGAGCGGCGCCTCGGCAATGCGTGCGCGATCACCCGCAAACCGCCAGGTCTTCACGCGTGCCAGCGCGCGCGCCACGGGGAGCGCGACGATCTCGTGGTAGCGCCACCCCTCGAGCCGCACCGCTCGCGGAATCGGCGAAAGACGAGACCCCTCGCACACGCTGCACACCTCGGTCTGCTCCTCCAGCGCAGCTTCCGCGCCCCCCTCGATACCGGTGCCTTCGCACGCTTCGCAACGACCCTGTTTGGTGTTGAACGAGAACCAGCGCGGGTCGAGCTCGGGGACGGAGAGCTTGCACGCCAGGCAGGCGCGCTTGGTCGAATAGAGCCGCTCCCCTTCCGCGCTCCCCTCGCGCTTTTGCACCTTGAGCGCCCCTTGACCCAAGGAAAGCGCCCGCTCGGCGATGCTGCGCGGAAGCGATGCCAGCGGCCCGCGGTAGACGACCAGATCGATGGTGTGCTCTTTGCTTTTGGCGAGCCGCGGCGGTGCATCGGTCATGACCAAGCGCCCGTCGGCCCACGCTTCGGCGATGCCCGACCGCGCGGCGGACGTGAAAAGGTCGAGGTACGTCCCCTTGCGCGCTTCGACCGCGGGAGCCAGGACGACGCCTGTTTCCTTGCTTCGCACGAGCTCGGCGAAGATGGCGTCCACCCCGAGCGCCGCGATGGGCGCGTCGCACCGGGGGCAATGTTGTTGACCCAGCTTGGCGAACATCAATCGCAGGTAGTGCGCGACCTCGGTCACGGTGGCCACCGTCGAGTTCACGCCGGCGCGCGTCGTGCGCTGCTCGAGCGCGATCGCGGGCGGAACACCAGCCACGCGATCGACATCGGGCCGCGGCATGGTGGGGAGGAACTGCCGCGCGTACGGCGTGAGCGTCTCCAGGAAGCGACGTTGCCCTTCCGCGAACACGACGTCGAAGGCGAGCGTGCTTTTTCCAGATCCGCTCGGTCCGGTGACGACGCAGAGCTGTCCGCGCGGGATCTTGCAGGAAACTTCGCGCAGGTTGTGCTCGCGCGCATGCTCGACGACGATGGCGCGCTCTTCGTCGGGCCGAGCTCTGCCATCGGTGACGTCGGCGGGCGGCACTTCGATGCCCTGCAGGGCCCGCGCGGTGGCGCCTTTTCCGCGCGCGATCTCGGCCGGCGTCCCCTTGGCGACGAGCGAGCCCCCCTCTTTGCCGCCCCCGGGGCCGAGATCGATGATCCAGTCGGCGGCGCGCATCACCGCCAGATCGTGCTCGACGGCGAGGACAGTGGCCCCTGCCTGCACGAGCGCGTGCAGCGCCTGAACGAGGCGATCGACGTCGGCCGGGTGAAGCCCGGCGCTCGGTTCATCGAGGATGAGAAGGGCCCCGGTTTGGTCTTCGGTGAGGGCGCGAGCCAGCTTCACGCGCTGGGCCTCGCCGCCGGACAACGTGGCGAGCGGCTGACCGAGGGGGAGATAGCCGAGCCCGAGCGCCGACAGGGGACCCAAGGTCCGCGTGAGCGGCGGATCGCCGGCAAAATGCGCGAGGACCTCATCGACCGTGCGCTCCAGCGTCTCGGCCACCGTGAAGCCGCGGTGGCGGATGGCGAGCACGTCTTCCTGAAACCGCTGACCGCGGCAGCTCGGGCACACCAGCGCGACGTCGGCGAGAAACTGCATCTCTACCGTTTCGTACCCTTCGCCCGCGCAAGCTTCGCAGCGCCCGCCCGCAACGTTGAACGAGAAATGCGAAGGTCCGAAATCGTGCGCGCGCGCCGCGGGCTCGGCGGCAAAGCGCTTGCGCAGATGCTCCCAGGCCTTGGTGTACGTGGCGGCATTGCCGCGCGACGTCCGGCCGAGGGGCGATTGATCGACGAGCGTCACCTTGGCCACCGCGGCACCCCCTTCGAGGCCGTCGTGCGCGCCTGGCAGCTCGACATCGCGCACGCCCTTCGAACGCGCGAGCGCGCGGTAGACGATCTCTTCGGCAAGCGTGCTTTTTCCGGAGCCGCTCGGACCGGTAAGCGCGGTGAGCACGCCGAGCGGGATGTCCACGTCGATGCCCTTCAAGTTGTTGGCGCGCGCCTTCTTCACGCCGAGCCACGCCCGCGGGCGGCGCCGCTTGTTGGTCTCGACCCCGTCCATTCTGGCGCCGGAAAGAGCGCGCCCGGTCGGCAAATCCAGGCGGAGCGCGAGATCGGCGGCCGTGCCATCGAACATCAGCCGCCCGCCCGCCGCTCCGGCACCGGGTCCGAGCTCGAGCACGCGATCGGCGCCGCGCACCACCATCGGATCGTGCTCGATGGCGACCACGATGTTGCCCTGTCGTGAAAGCTCGCGCATGGCGAGCGCGAGCGGGGGCACGTCGGTGGGATGCAAGCCGATGGTCGGCTCATCGATCACGAAGAGCGCACCGGTCAGCGAGCTGCCGAGTGCGGCGGTGAGCGAGACGCGCTGCGCCTCGCCCCCCGAGAGCGTGCGCGCCGCGCGATCGAGCGCCAGGTAGCCGAGCCCGACGCGTTCCAAGTACCCGAGACGCGACGAGAGCTCACGCTGAATCAGCGCTCCTTGGGCAGTCCGCGCGGCCAGTGTGGCGAGCCGTCGATGCGCGTCGCCGAGCTCGAGCGCGTGCCATGCCGCCAGATCGAGCCCATCGACGCGGTAGCTGAGCGCCCTCTCATTGAGTCTCTTGCCGGCGCAGCTGGCGCACGCATCGTACGAACGGTATCGAGCGAGGAACACCCGCACGTGCATCTTGTAGGTGCGCGTCTCGAGCCACTGAAACCACGCGCGCAGGCCCGGATATTTGCCGCCGCGCCACTTTCCTTCTCCTTCGATCACCATCTCTCGATGGCGCGCGGAAAGGCGTCCCCAAGGGACATCGACGGGGATCGACGATCGCTTGGCGTATTGAGCGAGAACCTTGCGCTCCCATGCGCTCGATTTGCCCGTCCAGGCGCGGATGGCGCCTTTTTCGAGGGAAAGGCTTTCGTCGGGAATGACTTTGCCGAAGTCGACGCCGATGGTGCGACCAAAACCGCGGCAGGACGGGCAAGCTCCCACGGGCGACTGGTAGGAAAAGAGTCCCGGGCGAGGCGCCTCGAACGTGCGCCCGCACCCTGGGCACAGAAGGCCCTCGCGCACGTCGCGCGCGCCTTGCTCGGTGAAGATCGTGGCCCGGCCGTCACTTCGTTTCCAAGCCTGTTCGATGGCCTCTTCGAGACGCCGCACTTGCGTGGCCGCAGTTTTCAAGCGATCGACGACGACCTCGAGGACTCCGCCTCCGGCCATGGCTTCGCTGGGGCGCACCTGGTCGAGATCGCGCGTTTGTCCGCCGAGCCAGAGGCGCCGGTAGCCGTCGGTGGCGAGCTTCTCGCGCGCTTGCAAGAAGTCGTCGGTGCCGCCGACGCGCAACGGGTAGGTGATGACGGCCGGCCCTCCGTTGAGAGCCGACACGGCTGCCTTGGCGGCAACGCCGGCGTCGGTCCGCACCGCGGCCTGCCCACAGTCGCGGCAGAAGGGAACCGCTTCTCGCGCAAAGAGCGCCGAAAGAAAAGCCTCGACATCGGCCATGGTGGCCACGGTCGAGCGCGAGCTCTTGACGGGCGCACGCCGATCGACGGCGATCGCCGCGGCGACCGGCTCGAGCTCGTCCATCGGCGGCCGCTCGAGACGCTCGAGGAATTGCCGGGCGTAGGGACTGAAGCTCTCCACGAACCGGCGCTGCCCCTCGGCATACAGCGTGTCGACGGCGAGACTCGACTTGCCCGATCCCGATACGCCGGTCAGGCAAACGAGCTCCCCTTCCGACAGATCAACCGACACCGATTGCAGGTTGTGGGTCCGGGCTCCGACGAGGTGGGTCTTCTGCATCGCGAAGTCGAACACGCGTACTGCCACGCCCCGGCAGGAACGCGAAGCCGAATCGTTCGAGGAGCGCCCGAGCGCCGGCGGACGAGCGCGACGCGACCTTCGTCATCCGGGGCCGACGCGGACCTGTGAGCATCGCTTGGACGCGCGTGGCGATCGTCACGGCCGAGACGGCGAGAGCGAAAGACGGCAAGCACGAACGCGAACGCGCGCCGCTGGCGTCGTGTCGATAAGAGACATTCCGACCGGCAAGTGAGCGGCCTGAGCGGCTCAACGGCCTGAGCGGCTCAACGGCCTCGGCTGATGCCGAGCCGCAACATCGGACGCTCCAGGCGATGTCGAATGAACCGGCGACGGCGAGAAAAAAGCGCCCCCAATTGCGGCAAAAGAGCCCGACTTTCAGGGGGAACTTTCAGGGGGAAATGCGTGGGAAAGGGCTAGTAAAGGGGCCGTACGGAAGCTGTGGGATGCTTTACTCCGATGTATGCACGTGCTAGGTAAGCTTGTTCGGGTTATGTAAAAGTTACCCCCTTTCTCCTCCGTACCTTCTGGTCAAGCTGGCGTGCCTGTGAAGCTAACCGTATCCCGTTTCTCCTCGCACCCCCCGCGGATTGGCGAGGGGGCGACGATCGCTAATCGTTTCCGCCTCGTCCGGCAAATCGGAGAGGGCGGAATGGGATCGGTATGGCTTGCGACCCACCTAGGGCTCGGCATCCCGTGCGCGGTGAAGTTCGTGGAAGGCGAGTGGCGCCGTCAGCCGGAGATGGTGGCGCGATTCGAGCGTGAAGCCAAGGTCGAGGCGCAACTGCGCAGTCCGCACGTCGTGCACGTGCTCGATCACGGCGTCTGGCAGGGCACGCCCTACATCGCCATGGAATTCCTCCAGGGAGAATCGGTGGCGGAGCGGCTCGAACGCGTCGGCCGGCTCGACGCTGCGGCGACCCATCGGCTCGTCGCCCACGTCGCGCGCGCCCTCACGCGCGCACACGCCATCGGCATCGTCCATCGCGATCTCAAGCCCGAAAACGTCTTCCTCGTACCGGACGACGAAGGCGAAATCGCCAAGGTGCTCGATTTCGGCGTAGCCAAGTGGAGCACCGATTGGGCCGTCAACAACGTCACCAAGACGGGCTTGCTCGTGGGGACGCCGCTTTACATGAGCCCGGAGCAAGCGCGCGGCACCAAGGACATCGACTATCGCGCCGACCTCTGGTCCCTCGCCGTCATTACCTTCCAAGCGATGACCGGATCGCTTCCGTTCTTGAGCGAAGGCCTCGGCGATCTGCTGGCCAAGATCATGTTCGAGCCGATTCCCCTGCCGAGCTCGATCGTCCCGTATTTGCCTCTCGATTTCGATGCGTGGTGGGAGCGTGCCTCATCGCGCGACATCGAGAGGCGATTCCAGAGCGCAAAAGAATTGTCGGATTCACTGGCCGTCGCACTTGGCCTGACCGCAGTGTCGACGGTGGCCGCCGCTCCGCCCGGCTTTCGCGAAGCCGCACTCAGCGACTACAGCCTCTCCGTCAGCGCCAACGAAGCCGAGAGCGAGCACAACGCCGCCATCAACCCCCTCTGGCCTTCCACGAAGACGGGCAAGTTGCTCGGTGCAGGGGTCCTGGGCGTTACGCTGATTGCCGCGTCGATGTCGTTCCAGAAATCCCACGACGCAAACAATGGCGGACAGGGGCTGGTGACACCGTCGGCCCCGCTGATGACGGGATCCCAGGGCGGCGATCCCGCGCCCGCTCCGGCGACTGCGACGGCGGCGATCGCGCCGGTGCCCGCGGCCCCCTTCGACCCCGCATCCAACCCTTCGGGCGGCAGCAAAGCGCTCCTCACGCGGGACGCCAAGAAGGAACCCGCTTCTCGGCGTGGGATGCTGCCCAAAGATTTGCCGAAAGACACGCCCCCCGCTTTGCCGCCCCCCCGCGCCATCGAACCTCCACCGACCCCCAAAGCGCCGACCGCGCCCACCAAGCCGAAAGACGTCGACTTCGGCATTTGAGACGGAACTGTCCAATGACGCGACGACTCTCGACATTGACGCTGTCGATTTTCCTGACCCTCATCGCTCCGGCCGCGTTCGCGGAACCCACTGCGTCCGATCGTGCCACCGCGCGCACGCTGGCTCAAGAAGGCCAGCATGCGCTCGAAACGAGAAACTACACGATGGCCATCGACAAGTTCAGTCGCGCCGATTCGCTCGTGCACGCGCCGACGCTGCTGCTCGGCCTGGCTCGCGCGCAGGTCGGGGCGACGAAGCTGGTCGAAGCGCAAGAGAACTACAACCGCATCATTCGCGAGGGCGTTGCGGCCAACTCGCCCAAATCCTGGACCAAGGCCGTGGACGATGCCAACAAAGAAGTGGGCGCCATTTCGCCGCGCATCCCCTGGGTGACGATCACCGTACTCGGACCGTCGAGCCCCGAGGTGGTCATCGACAGCATGCCCGTTCCGCACGCCTCGCTCGGCGTGAAGCGGGCCATCAACCCCGGCACGCACAAGGTCAAAGTTTCCGCCGAAGGCTATCTGCCGCAAGAGAAGATGATTGTCCTCACCGAGGGGCAATCGATCAACGTCAACCTCGAGCTCGAACAAGCGCCCGAAGCGGCTCCTCCACCCGAGAAGAAGGTTGCCAGCGCCACTGTCGACACGGGCAGCACCTCGTCCGGTGGCGAATGGCGCAAAACGGTGGCCTACGTGGCGTTCGGCGTGGGCGGCGCGAGCCTCATCGTGGGCGGCGTGGCCGGCGGCCTGGCCGTCGCCAAATACAGCCAGCTTTCGGACGCCTGCCCCGGTAAAAACTGCGAAACGTCACAGACGGCAAACATCGACACTTATCGCCGGCTCGGTACGATCGCCGATGTCGGCTTCATCGTGGGAGGTGTCGGCGTCGCAGCGGGCATCGTTCTTCTCGTCACGCAGCCGAAGGAACCATCCACCGCGGCTGCACATTGGACGCCGTACATCGGGCTCGGTAGCGCCGGTGTTACCGGCGTGTTCTGAACCAGGCGCAGGCAACCGACTTTCGCTGGCGGCTGTCGCACAGACTCGGGGCTCAACATGTCCGATGCTGCATCGAAGGTGTATCGAAGCCTAGTCGCCACGGCCCGCGCTTTCTTCGCATGTTGCATCTCGATCGCGCTTTTCGGCGGTCTGGCCGGCTGCACTTCGATCCTGGGCGATGACCTTCGGATTATTTTCTTTCCGCCCGACAGCGGTGGCCAGATTGCGGCGGATGGGGGCGACGCGTCGGTCGGCGGTGACGCATCGGTCAGGAGTGACGGCGGTGACGCTTCTATCAGCGGCGATGGGGGCGGGGGAATCGACGTTCGCCTCGACACGAGTGTCACCCCCGATCAAACCTCGCCTCCCCCCGACACCAACGGCTCCATCGATGTCCGCGACACCGGAAGCACGGGTTGCGCTGCCGGCGCAAAGGAATGCCGCGGGGCCGACCTCTATACCTGCAGCGCAATGGGTGCATGGCAGCTCGAAGCGGCGTGCCCGTATCTCTGCGTCGTCAACGCCTGCGCCGGCGTGTGCAAGCCCGGAGCGACGAGGTGCGACGGCACCATGCAGTACACCTGCCAGAACGACGGCACGTGGGATCAAGGCATGGCCTGCACGTCCGCCTGCGTGAACGACGTCTGTACCGGAGCGTGTAACCCCGGTGACACGCGTTGCAACGCCAACCGTTTGCAGGTGTGCAGCTCGCAGTCGCAATGGCAAGACGTCGCCACCTGTCCGTACGTCTGCCGAACGAATGCGTGCACCGGGGTCTGCGTGCCTGACGCCAGACAGTGCAACGGAACCCAGCCGCAGCTCTGCGGCGCCGACGGGACTTGGACCAACAGCGGAATGTCCTGTCCGTTCGTGTGTGACCAGGGAGCGTGCGCCGGCTCGTGCACCGACGGCGCCGTGCAATGCAGCAACCTCATCCCGCAAACCTGTCAAACGGGCAAGTGGGTCAACGGGGCGCCCTGCCCCTTCGTTTGCAGCCGCGGCACCTGCACCGGAGTCTGCAAACCGGGTGCAACGCAGTGCTCGGGCACCACGCTGCAGACCTGCGACGCCAACGGCCAATGGCAGAGCTCCGCGTGCCCCTCGGTCTGTACGACCAGCGCCGGCACCAGCGCGTGCACCGGGGTGTGCAAACCGAATGCCCTGTCCTGCGGACGCCGCGCGAGTGACAACGCCGTGGTGCAGGCCATCTGCAGTGCCACGGGGCAGTGGGTGGTCAACGAGGTTTGCCAGTACACGTGCATCTCCGCCAAGTGCACGGCATGCAGCCCCGGCGATACGCGCTGCAGCGGACTGACGCCTCAAACTTGCAACAGCAGCGGCAACTGGGCGAACGGCACGGCTTGCCCGTACCTCTGCAACAGCGGCTCGTGCGGCGGCGTATGCACGCCGGGGACCTCGCGCTGCTTCAACGGGAACACGCCGCAGTCCTGCAACACGAGCGCGCAATGGGTAGCGAGCGGCGCCGTCTGCACGGGCGTCTGCGTGGGGTCGGTTGCCTGCGAATGCGCGCCGGGTGCCACGCGGTGCAACAACCTTCAGCCGCAGCTCTGCGATACGACCGGACACTGGACGAACAACGGCGCGGCCTGCGCCAACGTCTGCAGCATGGGCGCGTGTACGGGCGCCTGCATGCCGGGCGCCATCGACTGCAACAACAACACGCCGCGCACCTGCAGCAGCATGGGGCAATGGGTCGACGGCACGGCCTGCACCGGCGCAAACTCCGTCTGCGTCTTGGGCGTCTGCTCTCCCTGCGCGCCCACCGCCCAGCGTTGTTCGGGCGCACAGCCGCAGGTCTGTAGCAGCACCGGGATGTGGACGAACGATGGCGCGGTGTGCCCGAACGCATGCCTGGAATCGCCTCCCCATTGCGTCGAGTGCACGCCGAACAGCACGCGCTGCAGCGGGACGACCTTCGAGACTTGCAACGCCAGCGGAAGCTGGGCAAACCCGATGATGTGCGCCGCGTGTACCAACAACGATTGCAAGGAGTGCGTGCCGCCAGCCAAGCAGTGCTCCGATCCGCATACGAGCCAGGTATGCGAGAGCAACGGACACTGGGGGATGACCACCCCTTGTCCGCTCGGTTGCACCGGCGGCGAATGCTGAGTCTGTACCCCGGGCGACGCTCCGCGCTGTAGCCCCACCTCGCCCGATACGCCGCAGACCTGCATGAATGGCCAATGGGCGAACGGCATGGCCTGCGCGTCGCCATCGCGCTGCGTCGGCGGGGCTTGCGTCGAGTGCGAGGCGAGCGACCCCCCGCGCTGCAACGTGGACCGCCCGGAGACTTGCGTGGGCGGTCACTGGCAAATCGGGGCGCCCTGTCCGAACGGGTGCATGAGCGGTCAATGCACCGAGATGCCGGAAGCCGGCGCGGGCCGTTGACCGGGGCATAGCCGCCAAATCGTCAATGATTCATTGAGCTTAAAAGCGTCGTGGGCCCGATTGACGCAAGTCTGTGCTGAGAAGGCCCACAGTTAGGGTCTGCAAATCGCGAAAGGGGCGGTAAGGTTACGATCGGGTCCTTCTGACTGGTTCCAGATCTGGGGTCAGGTGGGGGGCACTGCTTTGATTCTCAACTCGAACCCTTGGTTTCCTTAGCTATCGAGTACCGGGGCGGCATAAAGAAAACGTTGCTGAAAATGCAAGACACGCGCGGCTCGCTCTTTCGATCGTGGCTCATCACGCTTTGCTTTCTACTGTCGGCTTGCACGCAGGTTCTCGGCGAGTTCGAAGTCAAACCGGGCGGCCCTGGACCGGGCGCCGACGCCGGTGGCGAGGGGGGCCCGCTTCCGCAACAAGGACCGGTCATCGTCACGCCCACATCGGGGCTCGTGACCTCCGAAGCCGGTCGAACGGCACAATTTACGATCGTTCTGCGGAACAAACCGGACGCCAACGTCGCCATCGCGCTGCGGAGCAGCATTCCGACCGAGGGAGCCATCAACCGCGGCAGCGTGACCTTCTCCAAGGACAACTGGAACGCGCCACAGACGGTGACGGTGACCGGCGTCGACGATACCGTTCCCGACGGGAACAAGGCGTACACGATCATCACCTCGCAGGCGTCGAGCTCGGACGCGACCTTTCACAACGTCGACCCGCCCGACGTGACCGTCACCAACGTCGACGATGAGTCGGCCGGTTTCACGATATCGCCCGACAAGGGCCTCGCTACCAGCGAGTGGGGCGGCGAGGCGACGTTCACCGTCGTTCTCAATACGGCGCCCAAGAAGGATGTCACCATCAACCTTTCGAGCAACAACCCCGGAGAGGGAACCGTCGCGCCGCTCGCGATGAAGTTCACGCCGCAGAACTGGCGTTCGCCGCAGATGGCCACCATCACTGGCGTCAACGATGCGCTGCCGGACGGCGCAAAAGCGTACAAGATCATCACCTCGCCGGCCATCAGCCCGGAAGATCCCAATTACGACAAGGTCGACCCCGACGACATCGATGTGATCAACGAGGACGACGACACGGCGGGGTTCACCATCAAGCCCCTCACCGGTCTCGTCACCAATGAAACCGGTCAGATGGCGACGTTCACCATGGCGCTGAACTTCGCCCCCAACGTCAACGTCGTCGTCAGGCTGTCCTCGAGCAACACCAGCGAAGGGATCGTCAGCCCGACGACCCTCACCTTCACCGCCGCCAACTGGAAAGCGCCGCAGGTCGTGACGGTGAGCGGTGTCCAGGACACCGTTGCCGATGGCGATCAGCGTTTCGACATCGTCACGGCGCCGGCCGAGAGCGCAGATCCCGCCTACAACAGGCTCGATCCGCCCGACGTTTCCGCGATCAACGTCGACGACGACAGTCCCGGGATCACCGTCAAGCCCGCCGAGGGCTTGGTCACCACCGAAGCGGGAGGCGTGGCGACGTTCACCATCGTGCTCAACTCCAAGCCGGGCGACGACGTCCGCATCCTTCTGTCGAGCAGCCTTCCCAGCGAGGGCACGGTCAGCCCCGCGTCCGTCACCTTTACCAAGACGAATTGGAACGCGCCGCAAACCGTGACGGTGAGCGGCGTGGACGACATGGTGGCCGACGGCAACCAACCGTACGTCATTCGTACTGCCAAGGCTCTAAGCACCGACTTGGGCTACAAGGACCTCGACGGCCCCGACGTCAAGGTGTCCAACAGCGACGACGATAGCGCGGGGTTCATCGTGATGCCCACCATGGGCCTCGTGACGACGGAGAAGGGCGATTTTGCCACCTTCACCATCGCGCTCACCTCGAAACCCACGGCGAACGTGACCATCGGCCTCGGCAGCACCAACAACGCCGAGGGTACGGTCTCACCGCCGAGCATCACCTTCACGCCCGAGAACTACCGAGCCACGCAAACGGTGACCGTCACCGGCGTCGACGACAGGATCGAGGACGGCAATCAAATCTACCGGATTGCGACCGCCACCGCGGTCAGCACGGACGTCGGCTACAGCGGCCTTCCGGTGCCCGACGTCGAGCTCACCAATACCGACAACGACAGCGCCGGCATCAGCGTCAAGCCTGTCGTCATGCCGCTCGAGACTTCCGAGAAGGGGGACACCGCGAGCTTCACCGTGGTGCTCAATTCGCAGCCCACCGCGCCCGTGACCCTCCCTGTCGCCAGCACCAACGAGGCCGAGGGAACGGTCAGCCCGCGCTCGCTGATCTTTACCGGCGACAATTGGAACGCGCCTCGCACCGTCATCGTCTCGGGCGTGAATGACGATGTGCAGGACGGCAATCAGCAGTACCGCATCACGATCGGTGCGGCCACCAGCCTCGATCCCAAGTATAGCGGCCTCGACGTGCCCGACCCGGTCGTCACCAACATCGACAACGACTTGGCCGGCATCGCCGTGAAACCGCCGGCGATGCCGCAGACGAGCGAGAAGGGCGTGAGCACGACATTCACCGTCGAGCTCAATTCGCAGCCTACGAGTGCGGTCACGATTCGCCTCGTGAGCAGCCGCCCCACGGAGGGGACGGTGAGCCCGGCGACGCTGAGCTTCACCACGACCGATTGGAACGCGCCCCAGGTGGTGACCGTGACCGGCGTCGACGACCCCGTCGCCGACGGTAACCAGCCTTACGCCATCATCACGCAACCTTCGGTGAGCGACGACACGAACTACAAGGACATCAACGCCGCCGACGTCACGCTCAGCAACATCGACGACGATTCGGCGGGGTTCATCATCACCCCCATCACGCCGCTCACGACGACCGAGGACGGCGTGAGCACGACGTTCGTCGTCCAGCTCCAATCGCAGCCGGTCAACGACGTCCTCCTCGGCGTGCACAGCAGCGACACGACCGAGGGTCGCACCGACGTCGCGT
>DATHES010000219.1:0-7004 GCA_035318465.1 Polyangiaceae bacterium | reverse complement strand
TGCACGCCGCAATCGAAGGCCGGACGCGAGCTGGCATTCGCGCCGCGCACGAACTTCGGTCCCAACGGCGCCGACCTCGAACCTCTCTTGCGACTGCCGGAGGTAAGAGGCCCTCTTGCCTGTTGCGATGCGAAGGTTGCCGGCGTCTGCAGAGACTCCTGGCAAGCGGCGTGTTTGGTCTTCCAAGCGTGCGAAGATGCGAGCCGACCCGACGAGTGCGGGCGCGATGGCGGCCAGGGTGGCGAGGGAGGGGCGCCGTTGGACGCCGCCGGACCGACGGCGGACGCGGGGGCGGTGAGTGTCTCCGCCGGTTCGTGCGGCTGTCGAATGGGCGCTCTGCGTAGGCCTGATGACGTGTCGCCATGGTGGCTGGGATACGCGAGCGCATGGGGCCTGATTCGCGCCCGCTCCATGAAAGCACGCCGAAGGAAGCGGATGGGCGGCGCGCCGCCCGCATCGTGAGCGATCGTCAGTAAAAGAGGTACACCCACCAGTTTCGCATCGAGGTACCGTCGTCATTCGTGGCCAGCGTGCCGGGCCCGGGGAAGCTCTGGTAGAGGTAGGCCGTGCCGTGCCCGCCGCAGTCATCATCCAGGATGCCTGCGAAGAGCGTGTCCGTCATCTTGTTGTTGAAGGGCGTGGTGAGGTCCTTGCCGCCGGCTCCATTCTTGAGACCATAGTTCTCGCAGGAGCTCTGCACGGTGGGGTCGGGCGTGTTGGCGTCGTAGGAGTACGTGCCCGTCGTGTTCGGATAAAAATGCGCGTTGCCGCATCCCCCTGACATGTCCGGGAAGTCGAAGGTGGTCGCGGCCGTTGCTCCCGAGCGCGCGTGGATCTCCGAGTCCCAAACCACGCAGTTCGTCAGTTGCATGCTGTTGCTGTTGCAGGCCGAATACATGCTGGCAAAAGGTGCCCCCAATCGTGTGTTGAGGTCGAGGTTCAGAAATCTGGCGGCCGACTTCTTGAGTGCCGGAATGGCGCCGCGGTTGATGTAGTTTTCCCAGGCGTGCCCCATGGCGTGCTGGTGGCACCCCGAACCACGGCCGGGATTGAAGTCGAAGATGCGCGTGCTCACCTTGCAGGGAACCGAGGTGTTGACGCAGGTCCCGTTGGAGACGCAGGCCATGGTCGTCCCCTTCTGATCGCTCGCGCTATAGACCTGCTTGGTCTCCACGCTCTCGTCGAATTTCGGCCCGTCGCCGTCAGCGACCATCCCCCATACCTCGTTGATGACGCCTTTTTCGAAAAGTCCGCACAGGGTCAGCTTCGTGCCGGGACTCGCCGGGTCGTCGATGCCGATGATGTCGGCGAACGCAGCGGTGTTCAATCCGGGATAGTTGATGGAATTGCCCGAGACCGGCTTGTTCGCCTTGCCGGCCATCACGATCTTCGCAATCTGGTAAGCGAGCGCCGGCTGTGCGCCCGGGTTCTTGTATTTGTGGGAGCTGCTCGCCTCCTTCAGTGCTGCGACGTGCTTGTCGGCGAGGGTTTGCGTCTGCGCCAGCGAATAGGTGTCGGAAAAGTTCAATAGCAGGACGTTGGGACGCAGCTGGGTGATGCGATCGTGATTCTGCGAGATCCAAGTGTCGGAGTTGGTCTTGCTGATGTCGTTCGGCCAGATGACCTCGCCACCGTCTCCGGGATTCGTTCCACCTGCTCCGCCATTCCCATCCGGCGATCCATCCGGCCCACCTCCCGCTCCGCCGCGCGCGCCGTCCGTCGAGGCGTCCGACCCCTTGCCCGCGTCGGTGCTGCCCGCTTGGCCTCCCGTTCCAGCTGCGCCTCCGGTTGCGCCACCTCCTGTCCCCGCGCTGCCTCCCGTTGCAGCCGATCCTGCATTCCCTCCCGTTCCTCCTGCGCCACCGGTTCCTGCACCACCGGTTCCGGCTCCGCCCGTCCCTCCTCCACCCGTTGCTCCAGTGCCCGACGTCGCGCCGCTGCCTGCTGTTCCCGTTCCGGCAGCGCCGCCCGCTGCGGCCGCTCCACTTGTTCCGCCGGCGCCGGCGCGCGATCCCCCGTCTCCGCCGCCGGGATCACTGGGCGACGATGCCGAACATCCGGCGAGGAAAAGGCCGAAGGTGCAAACGGGCCACGCCTTCATCGATCTTCCTGTTCGTGCATAAGAACGGGAGTGGGGTGGGTCGCCCAAATGGCTCAGAAAAAGCACGGACGCAATGCCGCGCCGATGCTGCTGAAACCACCGACGGAAAATTGCCGTATCGCGCCGATCGCTCCGTCACGCCCGGCCGTGGGTAAGCCGGCTGATTCGATTGGCGAGGAAGAAGAGCGCGACCGCAGCCGTCATGGCGATGAAAAAGACGACCAGAAAAAAATCCGCTTGGCCCCCCAAGAGGCGAAAGACTTCGCCTCGCTCGATCCGCTCGACTTGCCCGGCCAACATGCCCGCCGCCAGATTTCCGAGCCCGAGCGCCACGAACCAGAACCCCATCATCAGCGACCCGAACCTCGGCGGGGCAAGCTTGCACACCAGCGAAAGCCCGACCGGCGACACGGACAGTTCGGCCCAGGTCATCAGAACGTACGTCACGACGAGCCACCAGGGACTCACGCGAACGCCTCGATCGGAGATCCAGGCTGCCACCACCATGACCGCAAAGCTCGAAGCCATCAGCGTGAGGCCACTGGCAAATTTGATGGGCGCCGTCGGTTCACGGCCTCGCGCGGCGAGCTTGATCCACAAGGCAGCGAACACGGGGGCGAATGCCACGATGGCGAGCGAGCTGATGGACTGAAAATACGACGTCTTGATCTCCATGCCGAGGATGACGCGATCGGTGCGTTCTTTGGCGAAGAAGGTGAGGGACGACCCCGCTTGCTCGAACGCGGCGAAGAAGAGCACCGAAAAGAAGGAGAGAATCACGATGGCAGCGATTCGCTCCTTCTCTTCGCGTGAGAGGGGCGCCTGAGACGCAATGGGTGAGGCGGAGGGGCCCCCCGGGTGCGGCTTCTCGCCCGCCGCGGGCAGGCCGCCGATATCGCCGAGGTACCGCCGCCGAAGGATCACATAAAGCCCAGTGCCGAGCACCATGCCGACGCCGGCCGACGCGAAGCCCCAGTGCCATCCGAACCGCGCGCTCTCGGCGAGCGTGCCGCACACAAGTGGCCCGAGCATGGCGCCCATGTTGATGCCCATGAAGAAGATGGTGAACGCGCTGTCGCGACGGCGGTCCTTCTCACGAAAGAGCTGCCCCACCATGGTCGAGATGTTCGCCTTGTGGCAGCCGGTGCCGAGAACCACCAGCGCCAGCCCGAGGAAGAAGGTGAAACGCGCCGGGAACGCCAGGCAAAAATGCCCGCTGGCGACGAAAGCGCTGCCCATGAGCACGGCGCGGTGCGTTCCGAGGAATCGGTCGGCCAGGTAACCGCCGAGGAGCGACGAGAGGTAAACGAGCCCGGTGTAAAAACCGTAGAGCGTTGCCGCATGCTCTTTGGACCAACCCCATCCCCCGTCGTTGCTGATCAAGAAGAGCACGAGAAAGGCGCGCATCCCGTAATAGGAAAAACGCTCCCACATCTCCACGCCGCAGAGCAGGTAGATGCCCTTCGGCTGTCGCTCTGTTGTCGGCACCGCCATCCCGGCGCTCATCGCAAAAGCGACCACGCTCGGTCAATTTTTCTTCATCTCGGCGAGCTTTGCCTTGAACTCGGCCACGTTCGTCTTGTCGATGACTTCGACGCCGGTGTCGATCACCTTGTCCGCCGGCAATGCAGCCTTGGCCGTCTCGCCCCGGGTGGCCAGCTCGTGCATCCACTTGCTCGACAGGTAACCGAATTGAAACGGCTTCTGCACGACGGTGACCTGAATCGTTCCCGCGGCGATCCCGCTCAGCGTGCCATCTTCCTCGTCGAAGACGGCCGCCAGCACTTTGCCCTTCTTGCCGAGCGCCTCGATGGCGGAGCCGATGGCAGGACCATTGTACGACCAGAGCCCGACCGCCATGGCGAGATCCGTGTGCGCGTTGACGATGTCTTCCACGTTCGAGCGGGCCTTGGCGCGATCGGTGCCGTCCTCGCGCTTGTCCACGATCTCGATCTTCTTCTGCCGGATGGCGTCTTCCACGCCGCGCAGGCGCTCCTTGGCGTTGTCGGCAGCGAGCGTCCCCACGAACACCGCAATTTTTCCGCCGTTCGGAAGGAGCTTCACGATTTCGCCGCCGAGCACCTTGCCCGCCTCGTAATTGTTCGTTCCGATATAAAGGAGACGATTGGACTTGGGGGCGTCGGAGTCGAAGGTGATGAGCTTCGTCTTGCTGGCCGCTTTGTTGATCACCGGCACCTGATCGCTCGGCGCATTCACGCTGAGCGCGATGGCGTCGTACCCCTGGCTGACGAGCGTTTCGAGGATCTGGTTTTGCTCCGCCAGCGTGCCGTTGGGCGGCATCTTGACGTCGACTTGAACCTTGGCCTCCTTTTCGTATTTGCGGACGCCTGCCACCGCGATCTTCCAGAAATCGGAGGTGTTGTTGGTCACGAAGGCGACCTTCAGAACCTTGGCCGAACCGGTTCCGCCGCGATCACAGGCGACGACCAGGAGCGAGACGAGGAGCGTCAAGGCGAGCCAGCGCCGGCGATAAGTGGAGGACATCTCGATGGTCACGCGGCTTCTCCCTTCTTCCTTACTTCCTTCACCTTCACCTTCACCCGATAAAACGCAGAGGGCTAGCGCTGACCGCTAGGGCTGGCGCTGGCGCGCCATTGTCGACTAGCGACGCAGGAGATCGACGGCTTGCAACGTCGAAGCGGGGGCATCCTAGCTAGGCACCTACTTCGCTCCAAGTAGATTTGTGCGGTGCCGCTGCCGTTCGCCGAATGAAAGAGACGCCCGGAACGGGCCGTGCCGAGCTCGCGCCCGGTTCGCCGACGTTTTTTCTGATAGGTCGGCATTTTGCTGACCCACAACGTCACTGGTCTCCCACTTTTATGTCCTAAGGGTGTCGTTGTATCCCGAAGTCCGAGCCAGTTTCGGACTGGAAAGGGTGGATTCTATGAGGAGCATGCTTATCGTGCCGGTTCTGATCGGAGTCGGTCTCAGCTGTGCCCCTGCAGATCCAGGGCGGTCGACGGGTGGCACGAAAGGAAGCGGAGGGTCTGACGCCACTGGCAGCGGAGGGTCCGGCGGCTCCTCGACCGGCACGGGTGGCGCGACCACAGGCACCGGTGGCGCGACCACAGGCACCGGTGGCGCGACCACGGGCACTGGCGGCGCAACCACGGGCACCGGCGGCGCGACCACGGGCACCGGTGGCGCGACCACAGGCACCGGCGGCGCGACCACGGGCACCGGCGGCGCGACCACAGGCACCGGCGGCGCGACTACGGGCACCGGCGGCGCGGCCGGAACGACCACGGGTACGGGCGGCGCGGCGGGAGCGACCACGGGTACCGGCGGCGCGGCGGGAGCGACCACGGGTACCGGCGGCACGGCGGGCACCGGAGCGGCGGGCAAAGGCGGCGCAGCCGGTTCGGGCGGCTCCGCGGGCGGCACCAGCGTGGACGCGGGCGGTCCTATCATCGACGTCGCCAAAGGGCTCAACGGCCTGATGCTGCTCGGGCCGTGTCTGCAGGACACAGAGGCGTCCGTCTGCGCGACGGCGAAGGGCGCATGCCCGCCGGCCAACACGGCCGATCGCGCCCTCAGCGGCGGGATAACGTCCGACAAGATGGTCACGATTGGCGGGACCATGGGTACGCCGTACACCGTCACCCTTCACATTCAGGGGGAGGTCGAGTCGAAGCAGTATGGCGGCATGGACCAGAACCAAACGGCGCAGTCACCCAAGGCGGATGGGTTCTGCGTGGGCGGCACCCCCACCACGGCGGACGCTTACAACGTGTACATGATCCGTGTTACCAACCCTGGCGCGGCCAAGACCGATTACTTCCTCAATTCTCTCCAGCCGCCTGGCACTCCCAACCACACGACCTACGGCATCGACTATACGGCGAAGATTCCTGTGCAGGGGGGTGCGCAGATCCGTCTGGTCGCAGCCGACTCCAACTGCAGCATGATCAAGAATTGCGGTCCTCAGGTGAGCGGCACCACATGCCTCGCCCCGATCACGATGACGGGTATCGAGCCCGAGGCTATCTCGCTCAACCCGACGTTCAATTTCACTACGCCGTACAACGGCCAATGGGTCGTGATGACAGTGAAGGACGTCACGAGCCCCTAGTCACGAGCCCCCAAGAGTGAACCCTCGTCTGCCGACATGACAGCCATGTCCGGGACAGCTTCCATGCTTTGAACCAGCCTGCGGGAATCCGCGGGCATGACTGCCCCTTCTGGTGCCATGTCGCGAGGTGGTTGCGTGAGAATTCAGAGCTCGTTGGTGCGGAGCGGCATCCTGTGCGGCCTATCGCTCGTTGCGTGCCTCCTCGAGACGCGACCCGCCGCGGCGGAGGTGACACTGGCCGAAAGCAATGGCTTCAGCTTTTTCGTCGATGGCCGGATCAACGTGTTTCTCAGCCAGGGCGTGGGCGACGATTTTCCGCAGCCCACCCCGAATCTCAACGTGACCCCCACCGGGCTGCCACCCCCGGGACACACTGTCGTCGGGTCGGGCCAACCGTTCACGGCCGGGTACTCGAGCGATCAGGGCAACGCCAGCGGGAAGTACTCCGCGATGCGTATCCGAAGCGGCTTTTTGGGCAGCATCCTGGCGATGGGTGTGAAAAAGCAAATTTCGGAAACGACCACCGCCAAAGGTTATGTCTCCCTGTGGGGCACCGCTCAAGCGTTTGCGCGGGATCGGGTGCAGGACTTCGGGCAAAGCACTTCGAAGAGCTTCGACGTGCGCGAGGGCTTCGTCCAGTTCGAAGGCCCCTGGGGCAGCGTGACCGCAGGGCGCCAGAACGGAATCTTCGGCGGCATCTCCACGGAGATCGACTTCCTTTACGGCCACAACTACGGCCTCGGCCTCCCCTGCGTCGATAATTATTTCCCCACCTGCGGTCACATCGGGACCGGTGCACTCGGTCCCGGA
>DATHES010000218.1:0-18479 GCA_035318465.1 Polyangiaceae bacterium | reverse complement strand
CGAGCCGGACCGCCCGCGCATCAACCACAAGCGGGTCTACCGAATCATGAAGCGCGCGGGGCTCATGCTTCGCAAGCACGGCTCGCAACCCGAGCGACGACACGAGGGCAAGGTCGTTACCCTCGCGAGCGATCTGCGGTGTGGTCGAGTCTGAAAGAAGCGAGGAGCGGAAGCTGCGGGTCGACGACAGAAACTGGGTAGGCGCTGCGAGCCAGGGGGCCGGCCAAAGACGGCGAAGCTCTTGTGACCAAAGGCAGGCGGCGTAACCCAGCGATCGCGCGACGAAGGTCACGACCCTTACCTGGGGAGATCTCGCCTTATGGCCGAAAGGGCGATGCTGCGAGGCGGAGCGAGAAGTCAGCAGAGGCCGCAGTAGCGGACCGCGGAGCCGAGCAGGGTGCCCCCGGAACCTCGGAAGTCTCTGACGGCGCAAAGGGCCGAACGGAACGGAGAGCGAAGCGCACGTGAGTCTCGAGGCGAGAGGTGCCAGAAGTCCATCAGGCAGCTAGAGCTGCTACTGGAGGGCCGAGGTAAGCCCCGGGGGAGCAGAGTGGAGCGGCGAAGCGCCGCCGGCGCTCGCGAGAGCGGAAGCTCAAGGGGAGGGCGGCGAGGATCTGATGAGTCTCAGCGTCGAAAAGGAGCAGCGTCGAAGCTGCGCTTCGGCAGGTGAAGAAGAACATCGCGCTATTCGGACGATCCACCTTCTGCGCGTCGATCGTGTTGATGCAGATGGCATACCCGCCGGCACGATCCATGATCTGGATCCGGCGCTGGCCCCGCTCGCGCCGCCACCCCGACATTACCCCAGTTACCTACGGTCCGACCGACGCAAACCTTGCTCCAGCCCAAATAGAAGCACCGCTGGCGATTGCGAGAACTGCCAGAAGGAGAGGGCCGAGGTTCGAGAGCTCGGGTGCAGACATCCAGACGGCCAAACCAATGTTCACGCCCACCGCCACACCGACGACGCGCGCGAGCGAACTCGCGCGGTGACCCATGAGCCGTGCGAAGGTACCTAGGACAAAGCACGACGCAATCACGATCAGCAGCGGCCACGGACCGTCGTTCAGACGCTGTCCACCGGTTGCTTTGGCAAGGGCCAAAATACAGAGAGGCACCGCGACCCCAGCCACGCAGGGCAGCCCTACTTGAGAGAGGACCGCGCGTGCCGAAAAGGTCCCTTGCCCGGCAGACCGTCCTGCGACGAATCCAGCAACAAAGAACAACGTTGTCACTGCCCAGGTGAATGCCACAAAGATGATGGCTACAGGCAAGAGCCCCACGTTGGCAAATGCGTGACTGGCAGGATTGAATAGGTCGATGACGGTGGTCGATGCCCACGGAACAACTGCGCAGGCCAACCACAACGTCCACAAGCTTGACTTCGCCCAGGCTCCCACAAATGCCCCACCCGAAAACAGCACCACCTCGGTGAGCGTCCAGTTTTGGTACGGAATGAGACGAAGGACTGCTATGGCGCCGGCGCCAACGGTGAGGGCACAAAAGAAATCGCTCCGTCGCTTCGGTTCCGTGCCGCCCATCCACCACCAGCATCCTCTACCCTGATCTTGCGCACAAGTTTGTGCGAGCAAGTTCCCGCGGTCGCCGTCGCGCCCACAGCCCCAGCGCTGCCATCACTACCAGTGGCGCGCCTATGAACAGTGGCGCGCCTATGAAATTCGCCCTGGCGAGCGGGTACTTCGCATTGTAGACCCGCAATGCTAGGACATTTCACGTGGCGGTACCTACGCGTGGGGTGGGCGTCGATCGAGATGAAGACCCCCCCTTTTCGGAAGCAGGTGAATCGTGAAGGCACATTGTCCGCATCTCCGAAGATGGTGCTCGCGCTGTCGTCTTTTGACGAGCCTCTCGGCCCTTAGCCTCGCGATGGTGGCGTGCGAACCCGCTGCAATCGAATCCGTTCAGAAAGCGGACTGCAACCAACCATACCGGGTTAGCCCTGATCCAGGCGGCATCAGGACGGAGGCCCGCCCGCGCGCCAAGCGTACATCCCGAACACATGCGCGCCATCCTGGCCGCGGCCGAACGCAAAGTGCGAAACGCCTTGTACCGCCGAGCTCCAGCTGGGCGCAGATACGTTTCAGCTGGGGCGAGTGTGCGTCTCCCGCCTCGATGAACATGACCCCTTGGGCATCTCATTCCGCGGATGGGCGCTGGGCTTTGCGCCGCAGGACGCCTGTTCGCCGCTCCTTACGCTGACGATGCTGGACGGCGAACGCAGTGGACAGCCCCCCTTCAAGGCCAATCTTACGGATAGACTTTGCAACGGAAGTGCGTTGCACAACGTCAGTCTCTTTGTCGAGTTGGGAGAGGACTGCCGTCGGCTGGACTCCGACAGTTCTGGACTGCTCTCCGTCGACGATGCTGCAACGTTCGAGACGGGCACCTCGGCTGGACCTCAAACCTATCTCGGCAATGCCAATGCGGGCCTCTTCGATGGCGCCGTTCGCCGTGCTGACGGCGTTGGCTCACCGGTGCCACTGACGTTCACATTCGCATTCGAGAACCGTCCGGTCACGATGAACCTGCAAGGATTGTATCCCGACCTCTGCGCCCCACCGACCCTATGACGCGCGTCCGCGGGGAGCTTTATGCTCCCTCGTGGCGAGCCGGGCCAATGGGTTCGCCGCCGTGCAAACGTGCGAGGCGCGACGCCAGGCCGGTGAAGCGCGTGACGGTGTCGGAGCTTCGTACGGCGGTGGTGAGGGCTCGCTTCGAGCCCACGATGACGACGAGTCGGCGGCCGCGCGTCATGGCGGTGTAGAGAAGGTTCCGCTTGAGCATGACGAAGTGCTGCGTATGAAGCGGCAATACCACGCATGGGAACTCGCTCCCCTGCGATTTGTGAATGGAGCATGCGTACGCCAGGGTGAGCTCGTCGAGCTGCCCCTCGTCGTAGACGACGTGACGACCGTCGAAGAGGACGGTCACGGTGCGCTCGTCGCTGTCGATGGCAGCGACGTGCCCGACGTCGCCATTGAAGACGTCGAGATCGTAGTCGTTGCGCACCTGCATCACCTTGTCACCGGTGCGAAAGAGGCGTGTTCCACGCACCACCGACGGCCCCTCGGGATTGAAGAGCGTTTGCAGCTCCTGGTTCAGCGCCGCCGCGCCGAGAAGCCCTTTGTGCATCGGCGTCAGCACCTGGATGTCGCGTGTCGGATGTAGCCCGAATTTGCGCGGGATTCGCTCAGTCAAGAGCGCCTTCATGGTGGCGAGGATTTCCTCCGGCTCCTGTCGCTCGATGAAAAAAAAGTCGGCGCTCGGGTCATCCGCGGAAACGAGCGGAAGCTCCCCCTGGTTCACGCGGTGCGCATTGACGACGATACGACTCTCCTCCGCCTGGCGAAAAATGCGCGACAGCCGCACCACCGCCACCGCCCCGGAGCGGATGAAATCCAAGAGCACGCTTCCCGGTCCGACCGAGGGCAGCTGATCGACGTCGCCAACGAAGACGACCTGGCAAGGCGCCGGCAACGCCCGCAAGAGGCTGTAGGTCATCGCGGTGTCGAGCATCGACGCCTCGTCCACGATGATCATGTCGGTCTCCAGCGGATGCGTTGGCCCGCGCGCGAAGGCGTTCGACTTGGGGGCAAACTCCAGCAGGCGGTGCAGGGTGCGCGCTTCGTGCCCGGTGGTCTCCGCCATCCGTTTGGCCGCACGACCGGTGGGCGCCGCCAAAAGGACGGCGCGCCCCTTTTTCTCGAGGATCTGGATGATGGCGTTGATGAGCGTGGTCTTTCCGGTGCCGGGCCCTCCGGTGATGACGAGCACCTTGCGCTGCACCGCGAGGGCGATGGCTTCCCGTTGCTCGCGCGCCAAGGTGATGGCCTGTCGCTCCTCGAACCAAGCGATCGCCCGCTCCACGTCGATTTCGAGCGGTCGCGCCCGCACGCGGGTGAGCCGATCGACGAGCTCGGCGATGCCACGTTCGGCGACGAAGAGCGTATCGAGGTAGATTGCTTCGCCCCCTGGTCTCGCGTCGATGACGATCTGCTGCTGCTCGACGAGGGGGGTGAGCGCGTTCTCCACGAGCTCGCCGTCGACCTCGAGTAGCGCCCGCGTGCGTTCGATCAGATCGACGCGGGGCGCGGCCACGTGTCCCTCGTCGGCGAGCGCACGCAGCACGTGCAGCACCCCCGCCTGACAGCGGGCCGGCGCCGTGGCGAGGACCCCCAGACTGCGCGCGATCTCGTCGGCCGTTTGGAAGCCGATGCCGAAGATGTCGAGCGCCAGCCGGTACGGATTCTCGCGAACGGCGGCAATCGATTTCTCGCCGTAGCGTTTGTAGATCTTGGTCGCGTGCGACATGGCAACGCCATGCGAGTGCAAAAAAACCATGACGTCCTTGATGGCCCGCTGTTCGATCCACGCTCGCTTGATCTGGTCGCTGCGAACCTTGCCAATCCCTTCCACCTCCGTCAAACGCTGGGGGTGCTCGTCGATGACCTCCAGCGTCTTCAAGCCGAAGCGCGCCACCAGCCGCTCGGCCATCACTTTGCCGATCCCGTGCACCAGCCCCGAGCCGAGATAACGCTCGATGCCGGCCAGCGTCGCTGGAACGACGGTCTGAAAAGACTCCACCTGAAACTGCTCGCCGAAACGCTTGTCGTGAATCCACCGTCCCGAAAGGTGCAGGCTCTCCCCCGGCTTGACTCCGAGCAGGTTGCCGACGGCCGTCACCGGCTCGCGCCGATCGGGTACGGCGATCTTGACGACGCTCCAGGCGTTTTCTTCGTTGATGAAGGCGATCCGCTCGAGCGTGCCCTCGAGCGTCGACCCGCCGCCCGCCGATCGATCGCGCTGCGTCGGCAGCCGCTGTTGCGTGGGCACGGCGCGAGGGTAGCACGGGCGCCGCGGACTGTGCGGCGCGCTAGTTCGTCGTCGCCACGATCCCCAGCGTGGTCGTGAAGAGCGTCTTGGAAAAGCCGGGGGAGGCGTCGGGAGCCTTCGGGAAACCGCCCTCCCAGCCGCTCTGGTCGCTCGATACGGAATCGATGCGCGGTTCGAGCTTGATCATGAGATTCGGCGTCGGTGTGACGGACAATGTCAGCGTGCCGTCGACGACCGAGGCACCCTGACCGATCGGCGCGCCCCAGTACGGCGCCATGTACCCATCGGGATCCGACAAGTAGCCGCCGCGCACGGCCAACGCGAAAAAGTCCGACACTGCGTAGCCGAGCGTCAGGTTTCCTCCGAACCAGCTCACGCTCTTTTCGGGGTCGGCCATGGCGAGGGTGCCCGCGGCCAGCTTCTCGGTGCCGTAGTCGGCGTTGACGAGGGCGCGCCCGCGACCGAACTTGAAGTCCGCCACCACGTCGGCCAGGTGCCGCCAGCGCCCATTCGCGCCCGAGACGACGGTCGGCGCGCCGCCCATGGTCCCCGGCGCGAGATCGGCCTGTTCGGGTCCGCCGATGTAGTTGAGATAGAGGCCGACCTCTTTGACTGGCGTGAATCCCGCCGTGGCGCCGAACGTCTTCATCGCATTGTTGTCGATGCTGTTGCTATAGCCATTGACGGCATAGAGTTTCAGGTCGAACTGCTCCGACGCGGCGATGTCGACGCGCACGCCGGTGTGAAAGAGGGGCTGCGTATAGAAAAGCGCGCTGCGCGTGTAGGTCATGTTGTATTGGCTATCGGCGACCTCGGCGCCGATCCAGGTATCGAACTTTCCGAAGTCGATCTGCAAGGGCACGCCGTCCACCGGCTTCCACGCCACGAATGCCTGCTTGACGAAGGCGAGCCCCGCCGTGGCGTCGGGTCCCGCGTTGAAGAGCAGTGCGCCGGGGCCGAAGCGCAGACCCACCGTTGCTCCCACGGGCTCGGGCGCGTAGCTGACGTTGAGACCCGCCCAGTGCAAGGCGAACCCGTTGGTGGCGTCGAAGGCGCGTCCCAGGTTCTGTCCGCTCTGGGGCTTCGGTGAATTGGCATTCACGCTCGCATAGGCGTCGACGAAACCTTCGACCTTGACGGCGTCGTACCACTTGCGTGCGGGCGTCGTGCCAGCGGGCGCAGGCGGCGCCACCTGGACGGCGACCACGCCCGGCGTCGTGGCCGGCGGCGCGGCCACGGGTTGTCCCCCTGGGGCGGGAGCGGGGGCCGGTGCGCTCGGCGCGACCTGACCCGCCCCCGGGTTCGGCGGTTCCTGTCCCTGGGACGCCCGAGCCCAAAGGGTGGCGGCAAAGGACACGAGCACGAGCGATACGCGACTGCCGAGGGGTGATTTCATTCAAGTCTCCGGTGAGGCGGTGAACAGGGTCGTCCGACGACCGCGCGTGTCAACGCGCAGTCCTCGGCCGAGGACCTCTCCTCACCGACTCCGCGAAGAAGTGGCGAGGGTCTCGAGGTCCAGATGTCGACTAGCGCCTTGCGTGTTTCGCGCAGATTTCGCGACGGCTTCGTATTGTCTCCACCCGACAAATGCGTCCGGACGGCCGCGTTCAGCGATGGTCGAAAACAGGGTCAGCCGTGTCTCGCCGGCAATTCCGCGATGCTTCGCATCAAGAAGGTGTCGCGCGCCGAACGATGGCCAGGAATCCTTCACCGTAGCGCGCGATCTTGGCCGGACCCATCCCTGGCACCTGCTCCAGCTCTTCTGGATTGGCCGGCCGCCGCGCGGCGATGGCGGCCAGGGTCCGGTCGTGCGCAACGATGAACGGCGCGACTCCCGACTCGCTGGCGATGGTCGCGCGGTGCACGCGCAAGGCTTCGAAGAGGGTGGCATCCAGCCCGGAGATGGCCGACGCCCGCTGCTCGGCGTCGCCGACGATCGGCCGGCGTCCTTTGCCACTGCGCCTCCTCACGACGCCGATCCCAGCGTCGGCGTTGCCGCGCGGGGGGTGCGGCAGGCGGATACGCACCGGTTCCTCGGCGCGCATCACCTTGGCGCCGGTGACCGTCAAAACGGGTATGGGAAATTCGCCGCCGCTGAGATCGATCCATCCCGCGGCGAGCGCCGCGCGCAGCAAACGCATCACCTCTTCTTGGCTGCGCGCGGGCATGAGGCCGTAGGTGGAGAGGCCGTCGAAACCGAAGCGAACGACGCGATCGGTGGCCTTGCCCCGCAACATCTCGGCGATCGCTTGGATACCGCCGCGGCCACGTGCGCGCGCCACTCCGGCCAATGCTTGCCGCAAGACGGTGCTCTCCTCGGCGAGGGCGGCGGGATCTTCCTCGCGCGCGCGGTCGAGATCGCGGCACACGTCGCACCGCCCGCAGCCGCCCAGCGATTCGGCCTCGTCACCGAAATAGCGGAGGATGAAGTCGTGACGGCAGGTCGCGGCATCGACGTAGCGCAAAAGCGCGCGAAAGAGCGACCACGCCCGGTCGACTTGCTCGGCCGGCGCCGGTCCGCCGTCCGAACCCAGCTCACAGAGACGGCGCCGAAGCGTGACGTCGCCGGGCGCCAACATGAGCAAGCCGACCGCGGCGGCCCCGTCGCGCCCGGCCCGGCCCACTTCTTGGTAATACCCTTCGATCGATCCCGGCGGCTGGGCATGGATGACCGCGCGGACATCGGGCCGATCGATGCCCATGCCGAAGGCGTTGGTGGCGACGACGACCGACAGCGTCCGCTCGGCAAACGCTTTCTGCACGTCGGTGCGCACCTCGGCACCGAGTCCGGCATGGTAGGCGCGCGCCTTCCATCCGAGATCGGCCAGACCTCGTGCCAGATTTTCCGAACCGCGGCGGGTCGCGGCATAGACGATGGCCGCGCCGGCAGCAGCCCGCTGGCTCTTTCCTTTGGTCTTGCGCAGCGCGGCGTCGCCTTCACCCGCCAGGGCGCGCGTCAAGGCGAGGTGAGCGCCCTGCAAGGCGTCGCGCGGACCGCCGACCTCGCAGACGGAGAGGGCCAGGTTGGGGCGCGCGAACCCGCGGAGGATCACCTTCGTGGCGGGACCCTCGAGCCGCAGTCGCGCTCGGATCTCGCGCTGGGTGTCGGGGGTGGCGGTGGCCGTGCAGGCCAGGATCCGACGCGGGCGAAGCCTGTCGATGAGCGCGCCGATGCGCAGGTAGTCGGGCCGGAAATCGTGACCCCACTGCGCGATGCAGTGCGCTTCGTCGACCGCCAGGAGCGACAGCTCGATGGTGCCGAGAAGATCGGAGAACCCTTCGAAGGCGAGACGCTCGGGAGCGACGTAGACGATCTTGAACTCGCCGCGGCGCAGACCGGCGAGCCTCCTTCGTCGCTCATCCGCGTCGAGGGTCGAGGCCAGGAATGTCGCTTCGATCCCCCGCGCGGTCAGGCCTCGTACTTGATCCTGCATGAGCGCGATGAGCGGCGAGATGACGACGGTGGTACCGGGAAGAACGACGGCCGGCAGCTGGTAGCAGAGCGATTTGCCGCCGCCCGTCGGTGCGATGAGAAGGACCTGCCCGGTCTCGGCGAGGATGCTGTCGATCGCCTCGCGCTGCCAGGGGTGGAATGCTGGCAGCTGAAACCGCTCGGCGAGGACGCGCGTCAGGTCCAACGGGGAAGCGAACGACGCGGAAGGCACGGGGGCGAGGCAAGATAGCATCGTGATGGCTCGGGCGGTTGCGATGTTCGCGCCAAACATTTCCTCTGGGCTTTCGCGTGCCGCGTAGGGCGCCGCCGGCGCGCGAAGCGGCGGCCGCCAACGCGGCGCGTCGCTCTGCCGCCAAGTGCCCGCATTTTGCAGCCGGCGCGCTGCGCGCGCGGTAGGACTTGTGGCAGAGTGCGGCGCATGTCGCCGCCGGGCTCGCGCACCGCGAATCGCTTTCCGCCGCAGGTCAAATACATCCTCGGCAACGAAGCCTGCGAGCGATTCAGCCTCTACGGAATGCGCGCCATCCTGGTGACGTACATGACCGGCGTCCTCCATCTGAGCGATTCCGAAGCCGAGTGGGTGCACCACCTCTTTATCGGCGGCGTCTACTTCATGCCGCTCATCGGCGGGTGGCTCGCCGATCGCTACTTCGGCCGCTACGGCGTCATTCTCTGGATGTCGTTCGGCTATGTCGCCGGGCATGCCTGCATCGCCGCGTTCGAAAGCGAGGCCGGCCTTTACGCTGGTCTCGCCCTCATCGCGATCGGAGCGGGGGCGATCAAGCCGAACGTCTCCACCTTCGTCGGCGATCAGTTCGGCCCCGGCCGCGAGTCACTCATGGAGAAAGCCTATTTCGCCTTCTATTGGGCGATCAACATCGGCTCGATCAACGCCCAGTTTTTCATTCCCAAAATCCGAACTTGGTACGGCTGGCAGGTGGCGTTCGCCGTCCCCGGAATCGCCATGGCCATCGCGCTCGTCATCTTCCTCTTGGGAAGGCGACATTACATTCGGTCGCCCCCGTCCGGCCCCCAGCCGGAGTCGTTCGGAAAGGTCCTCTTCCACGGCTTACGACGCATCGGCGCGCGGCGCGCGGGGAAGGGGCTGCTCGACGGCGCGCGCGACAAGTTCTCCGCGCCGGCGATCGCCGCCGCTCATTCGGTGCTCGCCATCGTCGCCGTCTTCCTCCCCTGCAGCGCCTACTGGATGTGCTTCGATCAATACAGCTCGAGCTGGGTCATCCAGGCACAGAAGATGGACCTCGACGTGCTCGGCGTCCACATCGAAGCCGAGCAGTTTGGCACCGTCGACACCTTGCTCATCTTGATCATGGTCCCGGTAGCTGCGAATGGGTTCGGAGCCCTCGAGAAACGCGGGCGCGGCGTCAGTCGTCTGGCGCGGATGACGGCGGGGATGTTCATCGCCGTCTTATCGTTCGCCAGCGCCGCCGTGGTTCAACACGCACTCGACGCGGGAGGACAGCCGAGCATCCTCTGGCAGTTCTGGCAGTACCTGTTTCTCGCCGCCGGAGAGACGCTGGTCAGCGTGACCGCGCTCGAATTTGCCTACTCCGAGGCACCGAAGTCGATGAAGAGCACCATCATGAGCTTGTGGTTTTTGACCTTCTCGATCGGGAATATTTTCACCGGCATCGTTGCCAAGGCCAACCCCTTCCAAGGCGCGGCCTTCTTCTGGTTCTTCTCGGGGCTGACACTGCTCGCATCGATCCTCTTTGCCGTCGTCGCCAAGCGCTACCGCTCGTCGGTCCACGGCGAAGGCCTGCTCCCGCCGAACGCGGCGACGGATTCCTGAGCTTGCGTCGCGGCAGCGCAGCGTCACGATGAGGGACGTGGCCGCGTCGCTGCATGGGCCGATCGCGATCGGGTATGGCGAAGAGCTGACAGCGTCGTGCTGGCGACGCAGGTCGGTGAAGAGCGGATAGGCGCGCATATTCGCCGACGTCCTGGTGGGCCGGGCATTTTTGCCGCAGACAATCCCTGCCCCAGCAGGTCCCCACCAAGATCCCAGCTTTTCCACAGTTGAATATGAATGATTTCCACCATTTGCGTGGCGCTCTCCACCGTCCCGCCTTCCCGTCTCCCCCGCGGATCGCAACGTCGGCAAAGCGCGAAAGCGGACTCAGGTTTCCCGCGAAAAGTGTCGTACTGTCTGAGACAATGGGGAAACCAGCCATGCCCGAAGAGCCCGTCGAGCCGTCGGGAGACCGAAGTTCTGCGTCGATGCCACTACGTAAGGGGCTGCCCCATGGTCGCATCCTGATTGCAGACGACGAACCTATGCTCCTTCGCGGTTTCGACCGCGTGCTTTCACGCGCGGGCTACGAAGTCATCACCGCTAATGATGGGCAGCAGGCAGCGGAGCTGCTCAACCAGATGGAATTCGATGCCATCGTGAGCGACATTTCCATGCCGGGGATGAACGGCATCCAGCTCTTGCGCCGCGCGCGCGAGCGCGATCTCGATGTCCCGGTTTTACTAGTGACGGGCGCGCCGGCGATCGAGACCGCGGTCGAGGCGCTCGAGTACGGAGCATTTCAATACCTGACCAAACCGGTCGACTCCAAGCAGTTCGAACAGTGCGTCGACAAGGCGGTTCAGCTGCACCGCATGGCAGTCATGAAGCGCGAAGCGCTGGCGCTGCTCGGCACCAACCAGTCCTTGGCCGGCGATCGCGCCGGACTCGAAGCCAGCTTCGAGCGCGCCATCGACACGCTGTGGATGGCTTACCAGCCCATCGTGCGGGCTCGCGACCATGCCCTCTTCGGGCACGAGGCGCTCCTGCGCAGCAAAGAGCCGACCCTTCCCCATCCCGGCGCGATCCTCGACGCCGCCGAGAGGCTCGACCGGCTCCCCGAGCTCGGTCGCACCATTCGCGCCGCCGCTGCCATGCCGGTGCACGACAATCCCGAATCGGGCCTTCTCTTCGTCAACCTGCATACGCGCGATTTGCTCGACCCGACGCTCACCTCGCCCGATTCGCCGCTTTCCCGAATTGCCGGGCGCGTCGTGCTCGAGATCACGGAGCGCGCGTCGCTCAACGAGATCAAGGACATTCCGTCGCGCGTGGCGCAGCTTCGCTCGATGGGCTTTCAGATCGCCATCGACGATCTCGGCGCAGGATACGCCGGTCTCACGAGCTTCGCGCTTCTCGAGCCCGAGATCGTCAAGCTCGACATGACGCTCGTACGAAATGTACACAAGCAATCGACCAAGCAGAAGCTCATCCGGTCGATGGCTGCACTCTGCAAGGACATGGGAATGATGGTCGTGGGGGAGGGCGTGGAGAGTGTCGAGGAACGCGACGCGCTCGTCGAACTCGGCTGCGACCTCTTGCAGGGGTATCTCTTTGCCAAGCCCGCACCCGCATTTCCCTCATTCTCGTGGGGAACTTGAACGGTAAACGCGGCAAGCATGCCCCTCGCGACGGCACGAACCAAGCTGCGAGAGTCGTCGAGCTGACGCGGCGCTCGGCCACCGAAGCGGCCACCGCCGAAGCGCCCTTCTTTCTCCCGAGTGGCGAGCTACCCACCATCGAGGAAGCGACTTCCGTGGAAGTGCGCCGTCCGGCCGTGCAAGCCGCGCCGAGCAAAGGGGTCGCCGAGCGTGCGCAGAGCAAAGGGAACGCCGAGCGTGCCCTGGAGAAACCCATCTTCGTGCCGAAAGGGGGTCCCAAGAGGGTCCCGGCCGAGAAGGAGCCGGCGAACCAACCGCCCTCGAGCCGCCCGCCTTCTTCCGCGTCGCCCAGCCGGCATCCGCGATTCCGCGCGCTCATCGCCATTCCTCTCGTCTCCGCTACCCTGCTTTCCATCGCGCTGGCGGTCATGGGCCCCGAGCGCGCCAGCCTCTACCGCGTCGAGCTCGGCATCGTGGAGGGGCTCGGCTTCTGGGGTTGCCTCGCGGCCGCGCTGATCTTCGAAAGCGGCGACTACCTTCGGCGCGCGTGGCTCCTCGAAATGAGCTGCTACGGGCTCATCTTCGTCGGTGACCTCACCCTGACCACCGGCATTTTCTCGGACCGGCCTTGGACCGCGCTTGCCAACGGCGTGCTCACGCTCGCGGCCAACGCCGGCGCCGTGGGCGGCACGTTCCTTTTGGCGCGTGCCGCGCGCGTGGCCGGCATCGAAATGCCCGGGTCGGATGCGACGCGTCGCGGCGTGCAAGGTTTGGCCCTGGCGGTGGCGCTCCTCGCCGCGGGCCCGGCCGCCGTCATCAGCTTACGCTTGGTGGTCGGCGGCGATCAAACCGGGCTCATGTCCTTCGCGTCATGCCTGGGCGATATTTTCTGCTTCGCTCTCATCGCTCCGCTCCTGTTGACCACGGTCGCCATGCGGGGCGGGCTCCTGGCGTGGCCGTGGGGATTCATGACGGCGTCGGGGCTCGCCTGGCTGACGTTCGACGCGGTGCACACGCTTTCGCCCATCGTCTTCGGCATCTCGACGGAAGACGCGCGACCGGTTCTGGAAGTCGCCCGCTGCCTGGCGTGTACCTGCGCCTTCTCGGCGGGGCTCGCGCAGCGCTGGATCATCATCGACGCGTCCGGTTAGCTCACGCGTGCGCCTTTTGGGCGGGCTCGTCGTCCCCGAGATCGCAGACGAGTGTTGCAAAACTGTGTAGGATCGTGGCCTACGGGCGGCGTGCCTCACGCGCATCGAGTAACAGAACGACGTGGTATCCGCCCCCGACCTCCAGAGCCACGGCGAGAACCTGACAGAGTAGGCGCGAGATGAAAGCCGCAAGAACCTGGATCATCGTTGCGGTCGCACTCGTCGCCATGGGCGCGGGGGCCTTCGCGTGGACGCGCAACGCGAAACCGCCGGCCCCCAGGTACGAAACGGTCAAGCTCGAGCAGGGTCGCATCGTGGCGCGCGTCACCGCGACGGGGACACTGTCCGCGCTCGTCACCGTGCAGGTCGGGAGTCAGGTGTCGGGGCGCATCGCGCAGCTTTTTGCCGACTTCAACTCCACCGTCAAGAAGGGGCAAGTCATCGCCAAGATCGACCCCGAGCTTTTCAACGCCGCCCTCGAGCAGGCCCGCGCCAACTACGCGGCCGCCAAAGGCAACCTCGAGAAGTCCAAGGCCCAGGCCGTGGACGCCGAACGGCAGTTCGAGCGCGCCAAGGCGCTCGCCGAAAAGCAGCTCATCGCCACCGCCGATCGCGACACGGCCGAGTCGACGGCGGCAGCGGCGCAGGCGCAAGTCTCGGCCTCGCTGGGGTCGGTCGCCCAGGCCAATGCATCGATGCACCAGGCCGAAGTCAACCTCGCTTACTCCACCATCAAGTCGCCCATCGACGGCGTCGTCATCTCGCGCAGCGTCGATGTCGGGCAAACCGTCGCCGCGTCGCTCCAGGCGCCCACGCTCTTCACGATTGCCGAAGACCTCGGCAAAATGCAGGTCGACACCAGCGTCGCCGAGGCCGACGTCGGCAAGCTGCGCCCCGAGATGCCGGCGACGTTCCTCGTCGACGCCTACCCGCAAGAGCGATTCCGCGGCCGCGTCCGACAAATTCGCAACGCTCCTCAGAACGTGCAGAACGTCGTCACTTACGACGCCGTCATCGACGTCGATAACCCGGACCTCAAGCTCAAACCGGGAATGACGGCCAACGTCACCTTCATTTACGCCGAAAAAAACGACGTGCTTCGCATCCCCAACGCCGCGCTCCGATTCCGCCCACCGGCCGAGCTGACGCGCAAAGCCGAACCGGCCGCGTCGAACGCCAACGCGGCCAGCGATCCGAGCGCAGCGGCTTCCGCCGAACGACCACCGGCAACGGAGAGGACTCGGCAGGGGCGCGGCGGAGAGGGGCGCGCGAGCGGAGAAGGGCGGGGCGGCGGAATGCGCTCGGGGCCGCGCGAAGAACCCGATCAGCGGACGCTCTGGGTTCTTCCCCTGCTGGGTGAACCGCGATCGGTGCGCGTCCGGACGGGGATCTCGGACGGTACGCTCACCGAGCTCGTCGAAGGGGACCTGCACGCTGGCGACGCGCTCATCACCGAGATGTCCGGCGGCCCGGACGACAAGCCGCCCACCACCGCTCCGCCGGGCGCGCCGCCACCCGGGGGGGGCCTCCGGCGCGTGTTTTGAGGCGCAGATGAGCAACAGCCAAGCCCTGCTCGAGCTCGACGCCGTCACCAAGACCTACCATCTCGGCGACCTTCCGGTGCAAGTGCTGCACGGCGTGTCGCTGCGCGTCGAACCGGGTGAATCGGTGGCCATCATGGGGGCATCGGGCTCCGGCAAATCGACGCTCATGAACATCCTCGGCTGTCTCGATAAGCCGAGCTCGGGGCACTACATGCTCGGCGGCCGCGACGTCTCGCGTTTGAACCGCGGCGAGCTGGCCGAGGTTCGCAATCGCACCATCGGCTTCGTGTTTCAGAATTTCAACCTGCTCTCGCGCACGAGCGCCATCGAGAACGTGGAGCTCCCCCTGATCTACGCGGGGGTCGGAACGCGCGAGCGCACGCGGCGCGCGAAGTCGTCGCTGGAAAGGGTCGGCCTCGCCGATCGCCTCGACCATCATCCGAGCCAGCTCTCGGGCGGCCAGCAGCAGCGCGTGGCCGTCGCCCGGGCGCTGGTGACGAGCCCCAAGCTCATCCTGGCCGACGAGCCGACGGGGAACCTCGACTCGCGCACCAGCGTCGAGATCATGGCCCTCTTCCAGGAGCTGGGAGACTCCGGCATCACGGTGGTCCTCGTCACCCACGAGAACGATATCGCGGCCTACGCGCGGAGGGTCATCGTCCTCAAGGATGGCCTCATCCAAGACGATCACCGGCAGGAGCCGGTGCGCGCCGAGCTGCCGCCGCCCGTGATGGCGGAGGTGAAGACCGCATGAACCCGCTCCTCACGTTTCGCCTCGCCCTGCGCGCGCTCTTGCGCAATAAAATGCGATCGTTTTTGACCATGCTCGGCATCATCATCGGTGTCTCGGCCGTGATCGCCATGGTCGCCATCGGCGAAGGAGCCAAAGCACAGGTCGAGAAATCCTTCGCCGCGATGGGGACGAGCCTGCTCATCGTGATGCCCGGGTCCTCGTCTTCGGGCGGCGCGCGCGGCGGATTCGGTTCGCAGCCCACCCTGACGTGGGACGACCTGAAAGCCATTCAAACGGAGGTCTCGTCGGTGAAAAGCGCGGCCCCGGTGCTGCGCTCGTCGGCCCAGCTCGTCAGCGAGGATCAGAACTGGACCACCACGGTGCAGGGCACGACACCTTCCTACTTCGACATCCGCACCTGGAGCATGGCCAGCGGCACCGGCCTCACCCAGTCCGATGTCGATGGGGGCGGCACCAAGGTCATCGTGCTCGGACAGACGGTGGCCTCGCGACTCTTCGGCTCCGGCGACCCGGTGGGCCAAGTGGTGCGCATCAAGAACACGCCGTTTCAGGTGGTGGGCGTACTAGAAGTCAAAGGGCAGTCCCCCACTGGGCAAGACTATGACGACGGCGCCTTCGTTCCGGTGACCACGTTCCAGTCCAAGATCCAAGGTGGCCTGCAGAAGTACCTCAGCGGGACCATCTTCGTCAGTGCCGTCAGCTCGGCCGACACCTCGCGGGCGCAAACGGCGGTGACCAACCTGCTCCGCGACCGGCACCGCATTCCCACCGGCGCCGACGACGATTTTTCCATTCGCAACCTCACCGAAATTGCGGGTGCGCAGCAAGAAGGTACCAAGACGATGACGACGCTCTTGGCGAGCATCGCCTTCGTTTCCCTCGTCGTGGGAGGAATCGGCATCATGAACATCATGCTGGTCAGCGTCACCGAGCGAACGCGCGAAATCGGCGTGCGCATGGCGGTGGGCGCCAAACCGCACCACATCCTCGCGCAGTTTCTCGTCGAAGCGCTCACGCTCTCCCTCCTGGGCGGGCTCCTCGGCGTCGCGATCGGCATCGGAGGCGGCGCGTGGCTCGCCGCAAAGTTCGCTTGGCCGATTCTCGTTCGGCCGGACATCGTGGGGATTTCGGTCGTGTTCAGCGCGATGGTCGGCGTGTGCTTCGGACTTTACCCGGCGCGCAAAGCCTCCCTTCTCGATCCCATCGAGGCGCTCCGGTACGAGTGATGGATCCCACCGCCCTCTTTTTCGTGACGTGCGTCATGGCGGGTGCTGCGCAAGCCGCGCCGGTCCCCCCCCCGGCGCCACGCGCGCCCTCCGCGCCGGCCCGGGCCCCCACGACGGCAGCTACTGCTGCTCCCGTCGCTTCCGCGCCCACTGCCCCCTTGCCTCCTATTCCCCCCTCCCCGGCGGTTCCCCCGGCGCCGCCCGCCAGCCACGTGCTCAGCCTTGCGCAAGCGACCGAGACCGCGCTCACCAACCAACCTCTCCTCCGTCAAGCGCAGGCGCAGATCAGCGCAGCCGAGGCGCGGGCCGACATCGCGCGCGCGCCCTTGCTTCCCCAGGTGAACGCCAACGCCACCTACTCGCGCTCCTCGGCCAATTTCGTTGCTCGCCGGGGGGCGCTCCCTTCATCGCTAGCGACCAGTGGCCCGCCACCGAGCTTCAACAGCTACGACTTTTGGAACTTCGGTATTACCGCCAGCCAGACGATCTACGACTTCGGTCAGGCGCGCGGGCGGTGGCACGCCGCGGAGGCGACGGCCGAGGCCCAGCACGAAACGGCGCGCGCCTCACGCCTCTCGACCGTACTCAACGTGCGAACGGCGTATTTCCAAGCACGCGCGCAAAAATCGCTGTCGCTCGTCTCGCGCGAGACCCTCGCCAACCAAGAGCGCCATCTCGAGCAGATCAAAGGGTTCGTCGAGCTCGGCGCCCGACCCGCCATCGATCTCGCGCAAGCGCGCACCGATGTCGCCAACGCCAAGGTACAGGTCATCACCACCGAAAACGCCTACGCCACGGCCAAGGCGCAGCTGAACCTCGCCATGGGCGCGCCCCAGCCGACCGACTACGACGTGGCCGACGAGACGCTCGCTCCGCTCGGGGAAGAGGATCAGGCGCTCGACGCGCTGGTGCAGATCGCGATCGGCGCTCGGCCGGAGCTCGTCGCGTTGAACAAGCAGGTCCTAGCGCAGGAGCTTCAGCTTCGCGCGATCCAAGGCGCGTACGGACCGACCCTCGGCGCGTCGGCGGGCCTCACCGAGGCAGGCCCACAGCTCGACGCCATGCGCTGGAATTGGAGCGCCTCCGTTTCGCTCAACTGGAACATTTTCCAGGGCATGCTCGTGCCGGCCCAGGTGCGCGAGGCCGAATCGAACCTCTTGGCCATCAGGGCACAGCGCGATGTCATCGACCAGCAGCTCCGGCTCGAGGTCGAGCAGGCGCGTCTCGCGGTGCGCTCGACCAAGGGGACCCTTCTCGCCGTCGAGGAAGCGCTCGTCAACTCGCGCGAGCGCCTTCGCCTCGCCGAGGGGCGCTACCAGACGGGTGCCGGAAGCGTCATCGAGCTCGCCGACGCGCAGATCGCGACCGCGAGCGCTGCAGCCCAGCGCGTGGCGGCGGATTACAGCCTCGCGTCCGCCCGCGCCCAGCTGTTGAAGGCGCTCGGGCGCGAGTAGCGATTACCCCTTACGACCGGGGCGCGGCGGATCGACCATGGGGAGCGGCGGGGGGACCGTCTTTCCGCGCTTCGTGGGCAGGCCGGGGAGCGCCGCTTTGCGCGACGGACCGCTTGCCGCCGCCGGCTCCGGCGACTGTTCCGAACCGTTCGGCCCGAAGAGATCGTCTTCCCGGTGGAAAATCTGCGTGATATCGGTCGGATCCGGGTGATCGGATTGATCGGGGTGCGTCAGCACGACGTCGAGATCGTCGACCGCTTCACCGGCCGGAACGTTGACCGGATCTTCCAGCCAGTCCCCTTCGTCGGGACGCGAAGGTGTCTCGAGCTCGCGCAAGAGCGCCTCATTGGGAGGCGAAAGCTCAATGTCCTCCCGTGGAGGTGCGTCGGCGGGCACGTCTTTGCCCTCTTTGGACCCCTTGGCCCCCGACTCTTTTGCCGACGCCGAGACATCTCGCGAAGAAGGAGACTCTCGCGGGGTCAGCGACTTGCCCTCCGACCAACCGGAGGGGCGCGACGGCGGCGTCGACCCGCGGTGACCGTCGGGTTCCCCTTCGTCGGCCTTGAACTTGTCCTTCACCAGGCCGTTTTTCTGCGCGAAGGCGTCCATGGCCGAAAGAAGAACGGCA
>DATHES010000217.1:0-8119 GCA_035318465.1 Polyangiaceae bacterium | reverse complement strand
AGCGCCACCCGGTACGCCCCTATCCCCGCCCGGACCCCGGCCAGCGCGTCCGTCGATTGCCTGGCGTCCGCGATACCGTCGAACTTGACATAGGGTCTGAGGTCCTTGACGTCCGGGTCCGTCATCTGACGCCAGCGTCCGGCGTTCAGTGACTGCTGGGTCGCATTCCGGAAGATGAGCTCGATTCGCGGTGAGTCCGTCTTGCCCCACGCTTCCGTGAGCGATTCCTCGACGGCGTCCTGGAACTCTTCGAGCGGCGTGCCGTTCTCGATCGCCTTGAGCAGCTCGTCGTACGTCTGCAGGACGATGTCGAGTTGCGACACGCCGGCGATGGTCCAGGCTCGGTCGCCCGCGTATTCGCCGAGCGCGTCGGCCAGTTCTTCCGTGATGGGGAACCGGTCACGAAAGAAAGCTATCGCGTCATCAAATCGCTCTGGCTCGGCTGTGACGGACCACGCCATGGCCTGCCATCACCAGCTGAAGAAGCGTCTTGTCCTGCTTTCGCGTGTTGCACGAAAGGCAGGCGGGGACGATGTTGTCGGCACGATGGGCACCACCATTCGCAACGGGATCGACATGGTCTTTGGTCGGTTTGACCATTGGCTCAAGGCAATACGCGCAGAGCCCGCAGAAGTATTCAATGATGTCCTTCCACTCGCTCAGCTTGAATGCGGCTCGTCCACCGGCGCCGCGCACGCGCGCGCTCCGAGTTGCCCTGTAGTGCTTCACCAACTCCGGATTAGCTGCCACCCAATCCCGCACGCGTTGCTTGACGCGTTCTCGATTACGCTCGTAGTGCTCACGTGCCCGTCGTGCGTATTGCAGCGGTTTCGCAGCGACGCACTTCTTTTGGCTGCGTCGGACTTGCGCAGCATTGGCTTTGGCGCGTTGCCGCTTCTTCGTCAGGTACTGCTCGCGATTCTCGTCCATCCACCGCTTGCGTGTACCAGCGTACCGCGTCTTGTTTTTCTGATACCACGCACGCGAGACGGCGCGACACTGCTCAGGCATCGCCTTGTAGCGGTCCGCCTGGTTAGCAATTGCGCACAACTTACAGATCGGCGAGAGCCCGTCTATGCTGGCCTTTCGCATGTGGAATCCGTCGACGCTGTGCTCGACACCGCACTGCGTGCACCGTTTCCGCTTTGCCTCCAGGCGGGCTTGCCGCGTCTCCTTGCGACGGTGGGCCGTTGCCGCCTTGGACTTGGCCCGCTTGGGCGCGTTGTTTCTTGCCGTACGTGACCGGCAGCAGGTCTTGCAGTCACTCCTGAGGATTCCAGGAGCTCGTTCGTAGAACGACGACTCTGACTTGGTGTTTCTGCACTTCGTGCACTTCTTCACGCCACTTAGACGAACAGTCGGCCGGCTATCTTCATTCCTTCAGGCCGATGAGCGGCGTCGCAACGGTCCCCGTCGACAGGATGACGTGCGGGCGGATGTCGAGCCGCTGCCCTGGCACCGAGAAGAACGTCGACGTGTTGCCGTTCTTCGACTTGCAGACGATGGCGCCGCCGGTGGCGCCCACCACGATGGCCTTCGGGTAGAACGGCAGAGGGTTCGTGTCGTGCGGCGTGAGCGTCTCCCAGTCCTGGCCCGGCGTGGAAATGCCAGCGGGGTGGCCGGCGAACTTGTCTTCTTGCGGCATGCCGGTTCCCTTTCAGTCGTCGAGCTCGGGGATGTCCTCCCGAACCGCAAGATGCCCCCCGAGCTGCGCCATCGTGATGGCGGCCTCGGTCAGCGACGCGAGGTCGCGCGGTGATGCGAGCTTCTTGTACTTCTTGACGATCGCCTTCTTGGCCTCGGCGTAGCTGCCGGCGTTGCGAACGGCCGACACCATGGCGGCGACGGTTTCGGCGAGTTCCTTGGCGCCATGCCGCGCGACCTTGTCGGCGACATCGTCGGCGTAGTCCTGGCCGTTCTCAGTGCCCTTGGTGGCGAGCGCCACGATGCGGCGTCGGAGTTTTGGAGCTTCGCCCGGCTGAATCGGTTCCTCGGCCGGCGATGGATTGTCGTCGGGGCCAGGTGGAGCGTCCGGCTTGTCGCCCGTATCGTTTTGACCCGGAGGTCCGGGCGGTGGCCTGGGTGTCGCTGGCGGCGTCGGTGGAACGAGCGCTGCCGACGGCACCGCTCGCACGTTGCCGCCCTTGATGGGCTTGAGCCCCATGCGGGCCCTGGCCTCGTTGACGGTCAGGACCCCGTAGTCGAGGTGGTACTGGAAGAGCGGCTGCCCCGCCTTGATCTCCCCGCCCTCCGTCTTGAGGAACGGGATCTCAAACTCTTCGCCCAGCGCGGCAAGGTCGAGCGGCATGCCGTTGGCGAGCATGCGGTCGACGGCCGTGCTGGCGGTGTTGAGCGTCTCGGCGCGCGCCTTGAGGTCCTTCTTCGGCTCGACCGGGTAGACGGGCCACGGGGCCAAGCCCTCGTCGCCGAAGTTGAACGACGCCCACCAGTTGAGCGACTGGTCGTGGATGGTGGTCGTCAGCGACTGGGCGTCAAAGCGGCGCTTCGATGCGTCGCCCGTCTCGGCCTGCGACTCCGTCGCGGCCAAGCTCCCGCCCTTGACCTCGGTGGAGAGGTTGCCGCCGCGCACCAGAATCGCGATGGCGGTGTTCGCCATCTCGATCTGCGCGAGGTAGATGTCGCGCGTGTTGGCCACGAGTTCGACCTTCTTGAGGTCGAAGCCCGGCGGCAGAAACGCGATGCCCTCTCGGCCGAGTTCGTAGATGTCCTTCGCGAGTTGCGCGCGCTGCCCCTTCGATGATTCGACGTCTTCGCTGCTTGTCCCGATGAGAATGTGGGCCTTCTCACCGAACCGCGACCAGTCTTGGATCGCGTACGCTTTCATCAGCGCGAGCCGCGCGAGACCGCGCCATAGGCCGCGCGACCAAGGCCTCGAGTCTCCGTACGGCGTGTGAAGAACCCATCGCCCGTTGCCGGGCACAAGCTCCTCTTCGATCCCAAAGTCGACGAGCCCCGTCGTGCTCGCGACCTTGATCATCCACCGGCGCGTCGGCCAGTCGTAGCGGAGGTGCTGCGGGTGCCAGAACTTCGGCATCGCGAGCACGCGCCCGCCGTGGTCTTCGAAGATCGTCCAGTTATGGGCGGCCGGCGCGACGCCGAGGAGGATGCCCCACGTCAGCAGCGTGGCGAGCTCGTCCTCCGGGTACGCCTCCCACCAGTCCTCGCCCGCCTCAAGCGCGCGAACGACTCTCTTGCTCTTGCGCTTGTCGCCCGATTGCTCGAACGTCGGCTCGAGTCCTAGCAGCGACTCGACGCGCGCCGACAGCGTGCCTTGGATGCGATCGTCACCGAGCAGCCACTCGCAGAGGTTCGCGACCTGCCGGAGGTAGCCTGAATCGGCCGCCATCTCGGCCGCGCGAATGAGGCCGACGCTCCACGTCGTGAACGTGCGAACGCTCGGCTGAACGCCGGCCGTCAGGTCGCGTGGCGTGCTCGGAGCCTTGGGTGCGGACTTGGGTTTTGCCACTCGCCCTCACCGTTCCGATCTGTAACCCTCCACCGACAGGTCGATCGGGTCGCGATTGAGTTCGTCGAACCCCGCGGCGCCGGCGTCGACGATGTCGTCGCTCGCGTCCTTGACGCCGGTGAACGTCGTGATCTCTTCGACGAGCACATCGACCCACTCGGGCTTGTCTTCGCCGTCCGGCACGAGCACGCGTCCCTCGTTCCACGCTTCCGAGAACGGCGTCGCGCGCACGTACTTGTCCGACGTGGCGTTCTTGATCTTGAGCTGCGGGACCTTCTTCTTAACGAACTGGCCGGCGCCCTTCTCGGTCCCGGACGCGTACCACCGCATCGGGCCCGGCCGCTTGGTCTGCTGGGCGTGCAGCGTCAGCGTGAAGCTCGGCGCGTCGACCTGCTTGCGCTCCATTTCGACGACGTAGAAAAGCGGCTTCTTCGGGTCCTTCGCGTTCTCGACTCGATTCATCTCGAGCGAGACGCTCCAGTCGGCGCGCGCGACCGTCTTCTCCGAATACGCGAGGTCGATCCCGTAGGCCCTGCGGAATCCCGACGTGGGCCGCTCGGTCTTCCAGTTGTAGAGCGTCGGCGCCTGGAACACCGCGCCACCCTTCGGCCGCGGCATGCCCTGGTAGAGCGATGCGAACTTGCGCGCGTTCTTCTTGCGGATCGCGTCGAGGACGCCGAAGTCCCAGTGCTTGCGGAGCAACGGCTGGTCTTCTGCTTCGCCGCCGAGCGCCTTGAGGTTGACGCCGCGCCAGCCCTGCTTCTTCGCGCGACCGATCGGATCGTCTTCGTGCCAGCGCGTGTGAACGAGCCACACGCATCCGTCGGGCGTGAGCCGCGGCAGGATGTCGTCTTCGATGGCGTCCCAGACCTGCTGTCGGTAGGTCGGGCTCTCCGCTTCCTTGCGGGTCTTGATGAGGTCGTCGAGGACGATGAGCCGGAAACCGAGCCCGGCGCCGAAGCCCTGCACGCCTCGAGCGGTTACGCCGCCGTCGTAGTCGCGGAGCTCCCACTCGTCCTGTCGGTTGGCGTCGAGCGAGAATCTGAACCCGCACCGCGCGGCGAGCTTGCGCAGGTAGCGCGATTGCTTGTTCGCGAACGGCTGCGTGTGCGAGACGTACGCGGCGGATTCGTCAGGCCATCGCTGCAGGTGCTTCGCGATGCCGTGCCGGAGCGTCGTCGTCTTCCAGTGCCGCGGCGGCACCGAGAACCAGAAGAACCGCTGACCCGTGTGTGGCGCGATGCACGCGTCCATCTCGTCGAGCAGCGGCGCGAGGTGCGTCGGTGGCTCGAGCTCCGGCGACATCCGCTCGATGAACGAGAGGACCTGTTCCTCAGGCGGCCTCGACGGCTTGCGCTCGTCGTCGGCGGGTTCGTCAGTTGACGGTGGTTCCGGGGCGTCCGGCTCCTGCTCCGGTCCCGTGCCCAGAAGTTCCTGAAGGGCTTGCAGCCTTCGGATTCGAGCGATTCTTTGGACCAGACCCATGCAGCACGTCGTCGTCCAGCTTGAGTTCCTTCGCGATCTTCACGGCGCCAATGACGGCGTGAAGATGCACGGGATCGCCGGACTCCTTTGCTTTCACGACCAACACCTTGGCGGCTTCGATCGACAGCCGAATGAGGTCGACCAGCTCGTCGCGGATCTTGTCGTCGATGGCTGCGCGCTTTTGCGCGACAAGCTCGGCCAGGTCGCGGCTCTTCGTCATCTGCTCGCGGTAGCGAATGATGCTGCGCGGCGAGATCCCGTGCTTCTTGGCGACGGCTTCGTCGTCTCGCGTGAACATCGCGTCGACGAGCACCTCGGCTTTCCAGTCGAGGGAGTGACCTGGTTTCATCGGGACCTGAAAGCCTCGTCGATACCGTCTTCCACCCCTTCGACGAGGTCCAGCGACGGCGACCCGAAGATGATTCCGCGGAGACCGCGTCGCCGCAGGCGGCGGAGCGCCTTTCGAATTCTCGAGAGCATGCGAACCTCAGAAGCGGAGCCGAATCACGACCTTGCGCGAGCCGCACTCGCATGGGGCGCCGGTCTCGGCCGTGTAGTCTTTGCCGGCGTCGTGCTCGGCGACGAGGGGGCGGTAGGTGCCGCCGTTCTCGTGTCGGGTCAGCGACGGGTCACGGGGGATGTGGCAGTTGCTGCAGCTCGCCGTGATGGGCACCCCGGAGGGTAGCGCGCTCAGGCCCCGTAGACCATCACCCACAGCAGCACCGTGAGCCACCATGGCAGCGCGGCGATGAGTCGGCGAATCACGTGGGCGTCTCCACCGTTGGGGGCGCGAACTCTCGGCAGCCGCATCGGGGCTCGAGGCACTGGCGGTACGTGCGCGCGTATGGCGGCAACGCGTGGCGACGGCCAGGGTGGTCGCATTCGGCACAGACGTCGTTCGGGTGGTTCTTGGGAGCCTCGCCGCTCAAAACAGCTTCACCGCTTGGCCACTGACGCTGAACAGGAACACGAGCAGCCCACACCAGAACATGTCGTGCCCGGCTTCCGACGCCTTGCCCGACGCCATTGCCCAGATCACCAGGCCGGCGAGGCAGACGAAGAGGGAGATGTACGTGACCATCAGAGCACCGACCTTCTGACGCCGCGCCGCGTCTCCTCGGCGTGAATGGCGGCGATCTCCCGCGACGTCGAGCGCTTGGCCGCCGTTCGGGTTCGGAGGCCGAGCCTGACGAACGGCACCGGGATGACGACTGCGCCGGAGGCCGGCGGCAGGATGGTGGACTGCCGACTCGGCGCGGGCTCGAACTTCAGTACCTGTGCCAACAGGGCGAACGGGTTATGTACCAGCATGCTTCTCGGTTTCCCTTGCGCGGCACCACCGCTTGGATGGCCGGCACGTCTCGGGCCTTGCCGCGTCGTCTCCGCTCGGGTGTTCTGCCGAGCGCCCGTCCGCGCGGGGCCTACAATAAGAGAGCTGCGTCACATTGGTCGGTTTTGGTCGCTTTTGGTCGGTCGATGAAACCAGTCGTGGGACTTTCGGCGGAACGCATTGAGTTCGCGCACGTTCGCCGCAACACCGTTGACCTGTCGCTGCAACACGTGAATATCACGCCGGATGTCGTCAACCTCTTGGCTCGTCGCGAGTTCAATCTCGAGGAGCTCCGGGGCATGCTTTTTGAGGGCCGACTTTCGTACGAAGATTTTTCCTGTCGGGCTCTCCGAAAGGCGGACGATTAGGCCACCGCGCTGGGCGTCTAGACGCTTCAGCCGGTACTTCATTCGGCGGTGCGAGACGCCCGCCTCGCGGGCGAGTTCTGCCACCGAGAGCAGCTGCTCGAGGGGTCGCGGCTTCAAGCGGCCCCCTGGGCGTCGAGCTCAGCCATGAAGCGCCGCACCTCATCGGCGTCGGCGCCCCGGCGGGCCTTGGCGTACGCGCGCTGCGCCCGGAAGAGAAGCCGTGTCGCGCGGGCTCCGCACTGCGCCACGTTGGCGCGCGCCGCGTTCTTCGCTCCCTTCTTCGGCGCCTCCCCGCCGGGCTCCGACGGTTCCCCGGCGGCGCGCCGGCAGATGCGGCGGAGCGCTTCGCGGCAGTCCCAGCAGTCCGGCGTGATGCCGCCGATCGACCGGCCCCCCGCGAGCTCGTGCGCGATCGCGATGACGACCACGGCCGGCGTGACGGCTTCGCCGGTCGCGAGCTTCGCTTTCATGTCGGGCCTACCGGACCGCTTCCAGTCGTCGGAGACGCGTTCGTCGAGCGCCTCGAGCCCGATTCGCCGTCCGGCAGGCTCGCGCTCGTACTGGGCCTTCAAGACGTCGTAGTAACCGTCCCGGCGCAGCTGCTCGAGAGCGTCCGACACCCACTCGGCCCGCTTGTCGGCGCCGCGGAGCTCCGGCGGAATGTCTTGCGCCGAGAACTCCACGGGCCCGAGGCCGTCCTTCATGCGCGAGAGCTGCGCACCCAGGCTCGAGTGCAGGCCCGCTGCCGTCACGTGCTGCCCGCTGAAGTAGAGCCGCAGCTCTTCTTCGTGCCGCGATTCCCATCCGTTGCTTCGCCATGCTGTGCGCTCCCGCGGCGCCACAGGCGGCGCCGCGGATTGCTCGACTGCCCTTCGATCTTGCACTGCTCGATTAGCCATACCTGCCTCCAGGGTCACGCGACCAGCGCGTCACCCGTTGAGCGCCAGCTCCCACTTAGCCCTCCTCGATGAACACGACGCGGAGTTCCGCCACCTTCCCGTCTCGCGACTTGCGAACGAAGACGTCGTAGGCGCCGTCTCCGTAGCCGGATCGCACGCACACCCCGAGTCCCGTTTTCGCGTCGAACTGTGCGGCGCTCGTCGGGCCCTCGATGCCGTGCTTCGTCGTGAGCCGACAGAAGTCGTACCAGTCTTTGCCAAGTGCTGCTTCCGGCCCTTCCTCGTCGTGGATCACGCGACACGGATCGCCGACCCAGCACATGCCAGCGTCTACACCGATGACGCCGACCTTCAGCCATTCCTTGCCTACCATCGTCGCTACTTCGGGTCTCTCGCGCGCACGGCCGGAGGCCGCGGCCCGCCGGTCTCCCTGTTCGGTTTGAAGTCGTTCTTCGTCACCACGTCGAGCTGCAGCTCGTCGAACGTCTGCGCCTCCACGGGCTTGCCCTCGTGCAGCGCCTTCGGCTGAAGCGTGATGCGCGCGCACCCG
>DATHES010000216.1:0-6603 GCA_035318465.1 Polyangiaceae bacterium | reverse complement strand
GAGCACGGCGAGGATCACGCCGCCGCAATCGAAGTAGTGCCGCGCGCCGGGGTGGCGCTTGCCCTCGGTACCGAGCAGCTTGCTGTAGAACGCGGCCGCCTTGTCGAGATCGGCGACCTCGACGGTGATGCGGAAGATCTTGGGAATGTCGGTGCTCATCGTGTTCGCTTGCCTTTCGATCGGGTGAGGGCCTTGATGGATTTCGGCCCCGACGACGACCACGTCTTCGCCGGGCTAGGACGTTCGAGGTTGGCGAGCCAGTGAGCGAGGACGAGCTGGAGCCGGTCGCGCTTGAGCCGGTACAGCCCGCTGCGCCCACGACGGTTGACCTCGACGAGGCCGCAGTCCTCGAGTACGCGCAGGTGCCGCGTCGTCGTCGGCCAGCTGTGTGCGAACCGCTTCGCAAGGTAGCCCGACAAGATCGTTCTCGCTCCTCGAACGGCGCGAGCCAGCGGTAAGCATCCGTGGATGTTTCGGCTAGATCCGCTCCACGGCGAGCGTCGGATCGATTGCAAGGAGGTCATCCGGATCGGACGTGAGGACTGGCCAGCCGCGTTCTCGCGCGAGCAGAACGATGTGTGCGTCGATGGGATCCGAACGGCGCGCGGCTCCGAGCATTCGACCGAGCAACCGTGCCTGCCCATCGGTGAGGTCGACCACGAGAGACTTTCGAAGAAGAAACGCAACAGGCACTTGGTGACCGCTGCCGCCTCGCCAGACTTGGGCAACGACGCCCGCCGACGTCACGAGGGGTGTCTTCGCGTCTGAAAAGAGTTGAGTCAGTCGGGTCATTGTGGGATTGCGCCGTTCCAGCGCGATGAACGCCCCGGCGTCGAGCACCACTCCCCGCCCCTTGCTCACGCCGCTCCGCGTCGGCGCTGACGACTCATGAGACGTCCGAAGAGCGAATCGGCGCGGCGAATGTCTGCGCGCCGCGGAGCGACGTCACGGTAGAATGCTTGCCACTGCCGTTCGAGCTCGCTGTCGTCGAGGTGCTCTTCGATGAGATCGGTCACCCACGCGGAGACCGGTTTCTTGCCGGCGGCCTTCTTGATTCGACCGGCTACGCGCTCGGGAACGCTGAGCGTGATTCGACGGATTGCCATAACATCAGCATAACATACAACCACGCACCGCGCGCGTGCGCCGTACCGCAACCCGACGAATGCCTCGGCTTTGTAACGCCGGGTGCACTCCGGCGAAGATCAACTGCCCGGACGGCGAGACGTACCACGCCGACGACGCGAAGGTGTGCAACGACGAGTACAGGGCTCTTACCTGCAGCGCCCTCCGCGATCCCGTTAACAAGCTCCCCGCCGTCTGCGACCAGCGCTGCACGAAGTAATCCCGCGTCCTCGTCCGGTACATCTCGCTCTCGCAGAGGCGCAATGACGCAACCTGTGCCAGTGTGCCAAGATCCGAGTCCAGCCCCGGCGAACGCGTGTGATTTGTACTGAAATCACGCCTTGGCGGGCGCTGTTTCCCTGCTTCGGTGGGCACGGACTTTGCGTGATCGAGCACCCGGAGAGATTCCGATGGCTCACCCTCCAGGTTCGAGGCTCGCAAGCTTGCCGCATCTTCCGGACGCTCCGCCACCCCTCTCGAACGCAAAATGTGCCGCGTGGGGGCTCGTCCGATTTTTGCTCACGATGGTGCTCGTCCACTGTGGTGACCAGGCAACGACCACCAGAGCGGATGGCGGGTCGGGGGTCGCGGAAGATGGATCAGTCGTGGAAGACGGATCAGCGGAGGGCGCGCATCGCGCACAGCCGCCGCGAGCTGCGGATCTTGCGTTTTCGTCCGGGCTCCGCGACGCCTCGCAGCGCGTGCTCTGCGGTGACGCGGCTTGCGTAGCGCCGTTTCCGCTGTGCGGCCCTCAGGGTCGTTGCGTCATGTGCCTTAGCGACGGCGATTGCGGGGGGGGATTCTGCAATCCTCTTGGCACTCGATGCGATCAATGCCGCACGGACTCGAACTGCCCGGCGGAGCGTCCAGCATGCGCTCCCGATTGGGAATTCAACGGTAGCTCCTGCTGGCCATGCAGAGTCGGGTCTAGCGCTCATTGCCGTGCGGGCGAATGGTGTAAGGGCGCCTTCTTATCTATTTCTATCAGTGGAACGGGCGGGACATGCAGACCATCGATGTGCGCGTCTGATCCGTTGGGCGCTGATTGCACGACGTGCCGAGATCTCAACGCCCAAGCGTGCTTCGACACCGGGGGCGCGTGCGAATCCGTCATGACGGCGCTTCGTCAATGCTACGAAGCCGCAGCGCCCATGGGCGGCTGCGATTTACGGCATCCCCCCAGTCGTCGTTCGTGCGTGCCCAACGCGTGCAAGTCGGCCGTCGACGCCCTCGATACCTGTCTTCCGACCTGTGACGTTGCCAAGTCTGCGTGCCCGTGATTTGTGATCTGATGATGCGTCCGAGCGGGAAGCTCCAAGAGGGCGGCACGTGAGAGTCGCTAGTGATCACGTCTTTCCTCGCGGCCGTTCGCATCGAGCACTTCGCGGACTCTGCGCAGGAGCCCCCCGGGAGTGAACGGTTTCTGGAGGAACTCGACCCCCGCGTCCAGGACGCCATGGTGGACGATGGCGTCGTCGGTGTAGCCCGAAGCGAAGAGCACCTTCATCTCTGGTCGCTGTGGCGCGAGCTCCTCGGCGAGCCTTCGCCCACTCATTCGAGGCATCACGACGTCTGTCAACAAGAGGTGAATCTTGGCCGTAAAATCCTTCGCGATGAGAGACGCTTCGCCTCCGTTCGAGGCCTCCATCACGTGGTATCCATTCCGACGTAAGATCGCGGATGCCACACCTCGAACCTGATCCTCGTCCTCGACGAGCAGGATCGTCTCCGAGCCCCGCAGCACCGTGGTCTGGCCCGCAGAGATGGCTGCGTCGGGGGCCCGGTCTGTCCGGCGGAGGTAGACCTTGAACGTGCAGCCTTGCCCGGGCTCACTGTAGACGCCAACGTGGCCGCCGCTTTGCTCCACGATGCCGAACACGGTGGAGAGACCGAGCCCCGTGCCCTTGCCCATCTCCTTGGTCGTGAAGAACGGCTCGAAGACCCGCGCGCGCGTCGCGGCATCCATCCCAATCCCCGTGTCGCTGACTGCGAGCATCACGTAGTCACCGGGCACGATGCCGAAGTGGTCCCCCACGTACGCCGCGTCCAGCTCGACGTTGGACGTCTCGATCGTGAGCTTCCCGCCGTCGGGCATGGCATCGCGAGCGTTGACCGCGAGGTTCATCACGACTTGTTCAATCTGCCCTGGGTCAGCCAGCACCCGACCGATGTCGGGCGAGGTCTTGGCCGTCAACTCGACGTCCTCGCCGAGCAGACGACCCAGCATCGACTTCATCCCCGTGACGATGTCGTTGAGGTCGATGACCCGTGGCTGGAGTACCTGCTGCCGGCTGAAGGCCAGCAGTTGACGGGTCAGCTCGGTTGCCCGTCTCCCCGCCGCGTGGATCTCACTAAGGTCGTCGCGCAACGGGTCGCGCGGCTTGAGGTCGTTGATGGCGAGCTCTGAATAGCTGAGGATCACCGACAATAGGTTGTTGAAGTCGTGCGCCACACCGCCGGCGAGGCGGCCGACGGCCTCCATCTTCTGGGCTTGGCGAAATTGATCTTGCAGCTTGCGCCGGTCATCGATGTCTTGAAATGCGCCGCGCACCATCGTGATCGCGCCGGTGGAGGTTCGCTCGGCGTCACCGAGGGCCCGCACCCACACGCGCCGGCCCGTCGAGGTGATGACTTGCAGCTCGAGATCAAACGACGTGGCGTCGCGCGCGCAGGCTTCGAACTTGTCACGAATCGCCTCTCGGAACTCGGGCGCGTAGAAGGTGATCGCCTGCTCCAGACTGGGCATGGTCCCCGAAGGGACCTCGTGAATGCGGCAGACTTCGTCGGACCACGTGACGCACGCATCGGTGAGCGAGACGCTCCACCCGCCCAGGCGCGCCGCCCGCCCCGCCATGGCAACGAGGGCTTCCTTCTCCCGTAGAATTGCGTCGCCGTGCTTCAATGCGTCGATGTCCGTGCACGTGCCGAACCATTTGAGGATGGTTCCGCTCGCATCTTGAACAGGTACTCCGCGGATCAACCACCATCCGTAGGTCCCGTCACTACGACGCAGACGAGACTCGAGCGAGTAGGTACCGATCGTCGCCGTCGCGTGCTTCCAAGCCTGCCGCGCGGTCAGCTGGTCATCGGGATGAAACGGGGTGGTCCACCCGTCACCGAGGCTCTCTTCGAGCGTGAGCCCCGTGTAATCCATCCAACGCTGATTGAAATAAATGCAGGCTCCGTCCGCCCGTGCGATCCAGACGATTTGCGGCATCGCCTCCGCCAATAGCCGAAACTCCGCTTCGCTCGAGCGCAGCGCTTCAATCACGAGATGGCGATCGGTGACGTCCCGGACCGTGCCGACCATGCGCGTCGCCTGGGCAGTAGCGTCGCGCTCGACGACTGCGCGCTCCTCGACCCAGCGCACGCTTCCATCGGGCCTTATGATGCGGTGTACAACGTCATAGGGCGCGGCGCCCTCCCACGCATCGCGGCTCATACGCTGCACACGTTCTCGGTCATCGGGATGCACGTATCCGAAGAACGATGCCACCGTGACGGCCGTCTCGCTCTCCACGCCGAAGATGCGGTAGCACTCGCGGGACCACACGATCTCGTCGTTCGAACCGAGTCCCGAGGTCCAGCTCCCCACATGCGCGATGGCCTGCGCCACTTCCAATTGGTCCCGACCTGGACGCAGCGCTTCCTCGGCGTGTTTGCGCGCGGTGATGTCACGGTAGTTGCCGACGATTGCCTGGACGTTCGGGTCACCGAGGAGGTTCGTGGCCGAGGACTCGATCCAATGGATGGATCCATCGCGGTGCTGGACCCGGAACTCCATGGCCATGTCCCGAACACCGGTAGCCACCAGACGATCCAGCTCCGTCGTAACCCGCGCGCGATCTTCGAGAACGACATGATCATGCAGGGGTCGGGTATCCATTTCCTCGGGCGTCCAGCCGAGCAGGTTCCAGACCGACGGCGTCAAGTAGCGCGTCGCGCCATCGGACGCCGTGAGCGAGACGACCTCGGCGCTCTTCTCGATGACTGCGCGGAAGAGCGCTTCGTTGCGCCGGAGAGCCTCCTCGGCCGCGGTCCTCTCGGTGATGTCACGCATCACCGATAAATCGAGACCCGGCGCTACGTCGGAGACCGAGCTGTATTCGATACGCCGATTCCCCTCCGTCCGCTTGACCACGACCTGGCCGCGCATGTAGCCGAGCTCGCGAAATGTCCGAGCGGCCGCGTCGCTCTGCGCGTCGGTGCCCGTGACGTCGGCGATCCTGCGTCCAATGAGCTGCTCGCGCGGCAGCCCGTAAAGCTCGCACGCCGCTGGATTGGCATCGACGTATTGTCCATCGTGGTTGGTGAGCACCATGGGGTCGAGCGCACCGTCGAAGACGGCACGAAGGAGCCGTCGGCTGCCGCGCAGGTCTTCTTGAGCGCCGAGAGCGAGCACCGGCGTCGCCGCAGATGGGAGCGCGACCGTGTCGACTTCGCCGCACACGAACGCTTCGAGCGCCTGCGCGGCATCCACAGCTCGCTGCACCAGCTCTGCATTCCGCTGGCGCAGCGAATCGTTCTCACGACGAAGCTCGTCATACGCAACGCCCGCGCGCGACAGGCTGCCATCGATGATCTCGTCGAGACCTCCGATGCCGGTAGGCATCCGGGCGAGTGGTTCGGCTCTCGTTGAGACCCCCATTCCGATCAAACCTCCCGCCGGTGAGATCGTTGGGACGAAAGGCCGGAGCGTTAACGGTACGCCCGATCGCCCATCGGTGTGCGGATTTCGGAGGCGGCTGCGCAGATCGGTCTAGGTGAGCCAGGAGGCACGCGATTGCGGACTCCGAGCGTGCATTGCGTCCTCATGCGACGGCAGCCACATGTGACCGAAGCCCGCGTCCGCTTTCGCGCCTTGTCACGTGGCTTGCCACGCTTCCCACAGAGCAACGAGATCGCGGTTTTTACGCGCCTATTGCCGCAGCGTTCGAGCCGAGCGGTCGCGCGCGCCCGGTCTTCGCGGACGACGCCGGCGCCCACCTGACGAAAGGGCGTACAGGTGGGGGCTCTCGTTGAACCGGGGGAACGCCAAATCGCGAATGCTTCGACATTCGCCCCGCCTTCCCGGAGTTGAGCGACGCACTCCTCCCACCTCGAGGGTCCACTCTGGTGACTGGCTGGCGAACTCTCTGCGGGACACGATGACACAAGACGGCGATCCACCGTGGTGTGGGGGTGGCGGAGGTGCCCTGCGGCGGCGGGCTAGGTCGCCGTCCTCGGAGTCCTTATGTTCGCTGCCCGGCGCGAAGAGAAAGCCGGGCTAGAGCGCGGTGTGGCGTGACTCGCGGCCGCTAAAGCGTGCGGCCGCGGTCACTCTCGACCCCGAGCCCCTCAGCGCGTCTCGGTGGCGACGTTCACGACGATACGACTGCCATCCAGCTCGCTCTGGTGCAGAGCAGTGATGGCGGCGGATGCGTCCTTCCGGTCGGCCATGGTGACGAACCCGAAGTTGCGGGTCGCTCCGGTGGCGCG
>DATHES010000215.1:0-34970 GCA_035318465.1 Polyangiaceae bacterium | reverse complement strand
TACGTCTCGATGACGTGATCGACTCCCGCCGCGGTGAGCGCCTCCTCGAGACGCTGCTTCATGTCGTCGGGAAACGACGCGTCCTCGATGGCGCCCGCGACGTACACCTTGGCCTTCATGCCGGGCGCGAGAAGGTGCGGGCTGTCGGGCTCGTCAGTCGCCAACCGGCCACCGTGGTACGACGCTGCCGCGGCGACGCGTTCGGGGTAGGTGCCCGCCGCCACGAGCGAATGTCCGCCCCCCATGCAGTAGCCCGTGGTGCCGATTTTTGGCTGCACGACGTCCGCCTGGGCGGCGAGGTACTGGAGAAATGCAGCGGTATCCTCGCGCACGTTGGCGCGGCTCGCGCTGGCCATGTATTTCGCGAACCATTCTTGTCGCTTCACCGGATCGGCCAGGTGCACCTTGGGATCGATCGGCTCGTAAGGTCCCACGCGATAGAAGAGGTCAGGCAAGAGGACGAAGTATCCATGGCCCGCGAGGCGTTCGCCCATCGCGAACAGCGCGGGACGGATGCCCGGGCCGTCCATGTACAGGAGGATGGCGGGCCAAGGTCCGGACCCTGCTGGACGAAAGACGCTGGAGGGGCAAAGACCGTCCCTGGTCCTGATTTCGACGTTCATTTTGGGCATTTGGCTTCACCTCGGTGCGCGGGTGCGGGCGGCGCGAGGGTACCACGGGGTCGTGAAGCCGAAACCACGACCGGGCGAAGTACGTAGAAGGATCTAGAATGGAGCGAGGCACCTCATGGCCGAGCGGCGAATTCTCGGGTCGCATTACCTGGTTCTCTTGATCGCCCTTCTCGGGGCGCTGCTAGGATCGTCGGCCTGCGCGCGGCGCGAGCAGGCCTCGTCTTCCAATGACGCCGCAAGGCGCACGTTCATCGAGGGTCAGATGGGTACCAAGCGAGTTTTTACCAAGCCGTCCGATGCCGAGCTCAAGGGCCGCCTTTCGCCGCTCGAGTACGAGGTCACGCAACACGAGGCGACCGAGCCGTCGTTCCGCAACAAGTTCTGGGACAACCACGAGGCCGGCCTCTACGTCGATGTCGCCACGGGCGAGCCGCTCTTCAGCTCGACGGACAAGTTCGAATCCGGCACCGGATGGCCGAGCTTTACCAGGCCCGTCGAGCCGAACCGGGTGAAGGACAAAGTGGACTACCGGCTCGGCATGCGACGCACCGAAGTGCGCTCCGCCGCCGGCGACTCGCACCTCGGCCATGTCTTCGACGACGGACCCGCGCCGGCCGGGCTGCGCTACTGCATCAACTCGGCGTCGCTTCGCTTCATCCCCGCGAGCCGCCTGGAAGCGGAAGGATACGGCGAATACGCGGTGCTCTTCGGAGAGTCGCCCAAGAAAGCGGCCGCCGCGGCGGGAGCTTCCGCCGATCCGAACGCGTGCGTTGCGCCCGCGCCCGGGCAGCAGCCGGGGTGCCAAGCGACACTCGAAACGGCGGTCCTCGCGGGCGGATGCTTCTGGGGGATGGAGGAGATCATCCGCAAGATCCCAGGGGTGCTCGAGACCGATGTCGGCTACACCGGCGGCACGACCTCCAAGCCGACGTACGAGGACGTGCACACGGGCCGCTCCGGCCACGCCGAGGCCATCCGCATCACCTTCGATCCCACCAAGGTTTCCTACGAAGAGCTGCTCGAAAAATGGTTCTTCCGGATGCACAACCCGACCACCAAGAACCAGCAGGGCAATGACATCGGCACGCAGTACCGTTCCGCCGTCTTCGTCACGTCGCTCGCCCAGCGCGAGACGGCGGAGCGCGTCAAGAAGCGCGTCGACGCGAGCGGCAAATGGCGCGCCCCGGTGGTGACGGAGATCGTCGACGCGGGCGCCTTCACCCTCGCCGAGGACTACCATCAGAAGTATCTGGAGAAACACCCGGGCGGATACACCTGTCACTACCTGCGGGACTAGGACGAGGCGTCACCACAAGAGGGAGACGCTGAGGCCGCCGCCGGTGAGAATGCCCTTGGAAGCGAAGCCCGGCCAGCCCGGGTTGTTGGTCTGCAGGCCGGCGGCCTCGGGGACAGGCATGCCGCGCGTGTCGATGACGCCGTCGGGGCGCTCGTCGGTGACGAGCTGTCTTCCGGCCGGGCCGGGTAACGTCGGGTCGAGTTTCTTCTGATAACGCTCCGGCAAAAAATGCATCTGCAGCTGGCCGGCGAAGCGGAGCACCGCCCCTCCCAGGTGCGTCAGCTGCCAGTCGTAGCTGACGCCGGCCCCGACGCCGATGCGGTCGTTGTCGACGTAGTTGGTGCGCCCCGTTTGCGCGGGAACGGGTGATGGCTGAAAGACGCCATCGAGGAAGCTCGTGAGCACGCCGTCATAGGTGTGGCGCACGCCGACGGCGATGGTCGGGATGTCCGACCATTCGTACTCCGGGAGTGGGCGCTCTCCCTGCCGGTTGCGGTACTTCGACCACATCTGGTACGTGCCGGTGCCGGTGATGGCCCACGCGTTGCGCTCTCCAAGATAGACGTCGTACGCAGCGCCGAGCCCTACGATCCAGGGGAGCCAAGCGTGGATCGCTTCGCGTGTGGCGGATTGCCGGTCGCCGCTCGGCAGATAGGTGCCCGACGTCGTCGCGATGCTCATCATCTGTGGCGTGTGCACGGTGACGCTGACGTGGAGCGGCTCGATGGGTTCGATGACCGCCGCGAAGTGCGGAGCGACGCCGGCCAGGACGTCGAGCTTGGTGGAAAGCTGGAGCGTGCCCGCGATGTCGTTGGCGTTGCCGACGTAGGTAGATGCCGTCGCGCTGTTGGCGAGGTTCAGCGTGAAGGACACGCCGAGCGAGAGCCAGTCGAGCGGCTGGCTCCCCACGCCGAACGCGAGGGCCATCGAGGTGAGGCGGTCGGCGTAGAGCTCGGGGTGAAGGCTGTTGGAGAAGTACTGTTCGCGCTCGTCGGTGAAGAAGGAATTGGCGCGGACGTAAGGGCCGAGCGGCACGAGCGTATAGAGGCCCCAGCTCAAATACCGGTCCCAGACGTGATTCACCATCCCGATGACCTGGTAGGCGCGCGTGTTGCCGCTCGAGCCCGCGCTCTGGCGCGGCTGGGGCTGCAGCGCGGTGTCGCACCCCAAGGTGGATCCCGACATCGGCGTGCATCCGTGCTCCAGCCAAATCGTGGGCACGGGGGGGATGGGACGGCCCCCGATGTCGCGCACGACGGCCTCCGGGATGTCGACCCCGCGCGAACGGCCGTCGAGGGTGACGCTGATGGCGTCATTGAGCACGAACCAGCCGAGTTCGACCCCCTCCCGCGCGCGCGGGAGCATTGCCGGGTTGAAGTAGGTGGATGCGGAGCTCGCGCCGTACGCCCGGCCATTGAAGCCCCCGGAACCGAGGCTCGATCCGACGAGCTCGAAGAGCGGCGACGCGTGCGCCGGCGCGGAAAAAACGACCAAGCTTGCGCCGAACATCGCCGTGCAGGCCAGGCCGAACGGACTTCGCTTCACGAGACCACACCCCTTCACAGGACACCTCTCATGCGGCAGGAGGCCCGCGGGGGGCAGCCTCGCCTGACCTGGGCAGCGAGAATCCGACAGACAGTCTTAGGCTGCCGTTTTACAACGTGAAACGCGTTTCAGTAAAGAGGGTGGCTTTGGCGGCGTGGACGCGGTAGGAATCGCCTTGGCATGAAGAGGCGGGGCCTTGCGCTGGTTCTCGTTTCGATCGCGGCGGGCGGGGGGCAATTCGCTTGCTCCGCTCACGACGTGGTGAAGCCCAACGTCGACGACGGGCCCGGTGGCGCCGGCGGCAGCGGTCCGGACGGCGGATTGGCGGACGGCGGCGACGCGGACCCCGGAGTGCCGAGCGCCGATTGTAACCTGACGGGGATTTGGATCTCCAAGATGGTGACCGTGACCCAGGCCTTGAACCTGGCGCAATATGCCACGGCCTGGTTCTACCTCGAGATCGAGCAGCCCGCGGGAAGCGCCAACTTCACGATCAAGAAGGAATTCGACTGCGGCACCGAGGTCCATGGAAGCGTGACGGTCACCATCTTGCCGGCCACGCTCGAAGTGCACATGAAACACAATAGCCAGGTCGGCCGCCAAGGGACGATGAAGAAAAACGCCGCCGGCCGTTGCGTCGTCGACGTCGAGCCGTTCTGGGTGCTGCTCGGGGCGCAGGACAAGTTCCTTCCGCCGCGCAACACCCTGGAGGAGATCGAGACCGTCGCCGCGCGACTCCCTTTGCCCACGCCCGATCGACCCGACGGCGCGGAAGACTGGGACAACGACGGCAAGCTCGGCGTCAGCTGGCAAGTGAGCGGCGTGATCCAGGGAACGCGCAGCACGGTGCAGCGCCAGTGGACGCGCTGGTTCTCGACCGAGCGGTATGCCGTGACCCCCGCCATGGATTGGGGGGATTTGATCGTGGGAGCAGATTTCGACAAAGACGAGGCCGTCTTCGATCCGACCTCGGGTCCCCTCGTTTCACCGAGCTTTTCGGTGCGCACACCCGAAACGCCCAACCGCTTCGTCATGCGTTTCCTGGGCCGAGACAAAACGGACTCCCGCGTGGCGGGCGTCGTCCGCGGAACCGATCCCGCCAACGCTTCCGCGGCCGCGGTAGAGACGTGTCATCTCATCCAGGACACGATGCCCGCGGAAGATATGTAGAGACTATTCTCGAGCCGCCCAGGTCGTTTCAGCGGCGCACAAGACGATCGACGCGAGCCTTTCGCGATCGACGAAGCCGGCCCGGGTGGCGAATGTCGCGACGACACGGCGCGCTTCGCCGAGCGTCCCGGGCCAGCGATCGGGCAGCGATTGGCTCCCCGACAAGAACCGACGAAACGTGCGCGCGGCCCAAAGCGCGCCGTAGTCGTCGGCCCTCTCCGCAAGAACTTCGAAGTCGTGGCTCATGTCGGTCATTGACGATCCCTCCATCAATCGAGGCTACGAGCACGCCTTTTTCGGCAGCATGTCCGAAAGGTATTCTTTTGAACGCGATGCTGACGAAAAGGGGCCGCGGTAGGAGATGCGCCCTGACCGGCGTTCCGAGCCTACCAGAGGCCTTGCGGCTATTGCGAGCACGATGTTGTCGATGTCGCTCGAGGTGGTAGCCGCCCGCTCCTCGTAGGGGTTTTCTGTGTAGGGGTTTTCTGTGTAGGGGTTTTCTGTGGGATGAAAAAGTTGCGTGACAGTCGATGGGTGGCGCTCACTTCATGCCGGGTATTCGCGCGCTTACCGTTTGAACAGGGACGGCCGGGGACGGCATGGTCGTTGCTCATTCAACTTTCGAGATCTTATGCCGTATGCCGACAAAGGCCCCATGACGCTCACGCCTTGCTGCGAACTCGTCCCGACAGATTTGTCGGCCCCGCTTGCCGACCCATGTCGTGGACGGGATTGGGCGCGCTAAATGCGAAGTCTCTTTCCGCGTTTCTTGCTGCGATCGGTGGCCGTCGCGGCGGCCGCGTCCGCGTTCGTCGCCTGCAAGCAGGACAAGGAACACCCTGGTATGCCGGTGGACCCCGGTGGTACCGGCGGACACGAGGATGCTTCCACACCTCCCCCCCCAGACCCGTGTCTCAGTCCCGGCTACTTCGGCTGCGCGTGCGATGAGACCGGTGCCATCGCCGAGTGCGGCAAGGTCGTCACCAGGAATGGCGACTACGTCACCTGCTCGATGGGACGATCGACCTGCGACGGCGAAAGCTGGGGCGAATGCATCGGCGATCACATCGTTGCCAAGAGCTTGCCCGGGCACATGCTCGGCGCGAGCGGCCGACAGATTCTGGGCACGCCCGTCAATTGCGCGAACATCTGCGACCCCAATGACTGTAAGTCGGTCGTCAACACCGGCAAGGATGTCGAGGCCGGCGGGCTGACCATCACCGACGCCGGCGTATCGATCACGCCCGGCGAAGCCGGGACCGGCGGTACCGGGCCGTGCAAGGGTCTCTTCTGTCAGATAGCGAAGTGTGACGGAGGCGCGACGACGACGATCTCCGGCGTGGTCTATGACCCTGCCGGCAAGAACCCGCTCTACAACGCGTTCGTTTACATCCCCACCGATCCGACGATCCCGCTGCCGACCTTCGCCTCGGGGGCGAGCTGCGACACGTGCGCGGGGACTGGGACCATTGCCGCCATCTCCATGGCGCAGACCGGACCCGACGGAAAGTTTACGCTGACGGCCAACGTGCCGTCCGGCACTGGCATCCCTCTCGTCATCCAGATGGGCAAGTGGCGCCGCAAGGTGACCTTGCCGGCGATCACGCCGTGCACGAACAACGTCGTCGCCCCCGCGAACAGCCGGCTGCCCAGGAACCGCACCGATGGTGACGCCAGCTACGCCGACATTCCCAAGATGGCGATTGCCACGGGAGGCGCCGACCCTTTCGAATGCTTGCTCCTCAAAGCGGGCATCGACGCAAGTGAGATCGATTTGCCCAGCAAAGGAAGGCGCATCGACTTCTACCGATTTCCGACGGGCGGCGGGATCGATCGCGCGCCCGGCGGCGCTCCGAACGGGACGACGCTCACTGCCAGTTTGAACGCGCTCAAGCCCTACGACGTCGTTCTTCTGCCGTGCGAAGGCTACGAGAACACCGGGCACAATACCGATGCCGCCGATCTGGTCAGCTACGCGGATATCGGGGGCCGCGTCTTTGCGACGCATTTCAGCTACGCGTGGCTGACGATGCCCGTCTCCAACGTTCCCAATCCCTTGGCAGGATTCTACAAGACGGCGAATTGGTATCTCGACCACACCGGCTACAACGACCCCATGACGGGCACCGTCGATCAGTCCTTTCCCAAAGGCGTCGCTTTTGCGCAATGGCTGCTGAACGTAGGTGCGTCGTCCGTGCTCGGAAAGATGTCGATCAACGAACCCCGCTGGGATGCGAAATCGGCCATCAAACCGCCGAGCCAGCGGTGGATGTACGGTCGATCGAGCGGGTCCAGCTCGGACGACATGCTGCTCAGCATGACCTTCAATACGCCACTCACGGCGGCAGCCGCCAACCAGTGTGGCCGCGTCGTCTTCAGCGACTTCCACGTGTCGGCCGACGCTCTCGTGTCGAGCACCTCGTGCAATGTGGATGACGATTGCGGTTTCGGAGCCACTTGCCTGCCGCCTATCGTAGGGACTTGCACGCCGCAGGCGTGCGGGTCGAACACGACCTGCACCAACGAGCTCTCGGGTTCGTCATGTGTGGGGCGGGTTACCGGCAACTGCGTTGCCGACACGTGCGTCACCAGCAGCGACTGTGTCAAGGGAACCTGCGTGAGCGGCAAGTGCAAATGCTCGTCGGACTCCCATTGCGGTTCCGATGACTGCAGATCTTCCACGGGCTGCATTTCTTCGACCTGCGTGCTGCCGACCGACTGCGGCGGATCACAAGTCTGCACCGGCGTACCCGGTGTCTGCCAGAAGGCTTGCACGGCCAACTCCCAGTGTGGGAGTGCGCTCTGCGTCGGGGGTTTCTGCAAAGGCTGTTATACCGATGGCGACTGCCCCGGCTCCAGCGCGGTCTGCACCGGTGGGAGGAAGCCCGGCACGTGCTCTGCGTCGGGCGCGATGTTTCCGCTCACCTGTCGCAATGGCAATCTCTCCGCGCAGGAAAAGGCGCTCGAGTTCATGCTGTTCGATTTGACGGCGTGCGTTTCTCCGGATAGCTGGGTGCCCCCGGCGCCGACCACCGTTTACAATCCAACCACCTTCACCCAGGACTTCACCGCCACGTGCGCGAAGGGAAAGCGGCCAGCCTGGCGCGAATTCGATTGGCAAGATTCGATTCCCAGTACCGCGTCCATCGACTTCTGGGCGCAGACGGCGGAGACGACCGCTGCTCTCGCTTCGGCGCAACTGGTGACGGTGGCCTCGGATACGACGGGCACGGTGCTGCCGGCTTGGGACGTGGCGCTGCTCGATACGACGACCGGCGGCGTGCTTCGCACCGCTTCGCCTCCGGTGATTTCCAAGAACATTCTTCGGATGACCATCACGTTGAACCCTACAACTGACAAGAAAGCATCCCCCACGTTGATGCAATGGAAAGTGCAGTATGATTGCGTCGACGCGGAGTAAAACATTGTCGAAACACTGGTCGCGCGCCGTCGCACTCTGGTCGTGCGCGGCCATCCTTCTTGCCTGCGGCAGCGACGCCGACCCCCCGCCCGTCAACACGACCAACGGCGGATCGGGCGGTTCGAGCGGAGCTGATGTCGATTCGGGCGGGGTCAGCGGTGGTGCGGCCGGTTCAGGTTCTGGAGCCACGACGAGCGCGGGCGGGACGGGCTCGGGCGGATCGATGACGACCGGGGGAGCGGCTGGTTCGGACGATTCTGGTGGCGGTGGCGGAACCGGCGGCAGCAGCTCCGGCGGAGCCGGAGGCTCAGGGGGCAGCGATGGCGGAACCGGAGGCTCGGGCGGCAGCGGCGGCTCGACCGACGTGGACGCGGGTGTGCCACCCGACGGCGGCACCACCGACCCTCCGCGCTGCAAGCCATCCACGGTGTGGGCGCCCCTCCGCCGCGTCGATTCGATCTCCAATGAGCACCTGGGCGTCCTCAGTTCTGTCAGTCCCGACGAGCTCACGGTGGCTTGGACGTCGGGCAGCGGCGACGTCTACGTGGCCGATCGCCTTGCCGTGCGCGATCCCTTTGGCGCCCCTAACAAGGTGAACGTCGATGCGCTCGCCTCCGATCGCGCAGCTCTTTCGCCGACCGGAACGTCGCTCATCGCCATTCGCGCCGATCGCGGGGCTTTCGTCGGGTTCGAACGCGTCGGCCGCGACGCGGCATGGGGCAGTTCGACGGGACTCGAATTCACGCAGGTGCGCGGAGTGTACGAAGGCGGAGCGTTGGGCTCAGCCCCTGTTTTGAGTGGCGACAAGCATTCATTCTTTTTCGTGATGACGCGGACTGGCCAGCCGCCCGTTCTCTACGAATCGGTGTGGGACGGCCCACAAAGGTCATGGGGTCGACCGGTCAATGTCTCCAATGCCGAACTGGCAGGCGCGGCAAATGGAAAGCGGCGGCGGCCGACAGGCACCTCATCCGACGGTCTCACGCTATTTTTCTTCGATGAGACTACGAACCTCGAGCGAGCCGCGTGGCGCAATGCCGTCAACGCTCCCTTCAACCTCTTCAAGGATATCGGAGCCTTCCCGGAGGCCGTGCCGAGCTTCCGTTGCGACACGCTCTACTACCAGGGCCAGGACTCCCTGGGTGTCGGCGTTTTCATGGGAGAATGACGGGCGACCTCCGAACGTCACGCCGGGATTGACGGGCGTTTCATGCGCGAGTGACGCCGCCGACGGCGAGCGTCGTCGGGTCGGCTCACCCACAGCGCGTCACATCCGCGCCAGCGCTACCGAACGGCGAGCCAGCGAAGCCTTTTGACTCGCAGCGCTTGGAAAGCCAGACTTCATTAGCTTCATGGCAGCGAGCTGTCGGCGCGGTCCATACGAGCGGCTCTGCCGCGTGCCGTCGTTGTATCTGGTGGGTGCGTTGGTCGCGGCGACGCCCGCCCTGGCCGCCGACCTACCCGCGAGCTACTGCGCGCTCGATCGAGCACCGGTTCTCGACTGGCTTCGTCTCGCCAAAGGCGACGATTGTCCGCTCGACGAAGATGGCAATGGGCTCGATGATGGCGTGGAGACGGCGCTGGCGCGCTGCTTCGTACCCGAGATCATTTTCGATAGCCGCGAAAACGCCGTCGGCGTCGACGAACCCCATGTCGTCTTCAGCGCTGACCCCGTCGCGCCCCGCGTCATCCGCCTGCATTTCGCGATATTGTTCGCGCGCGACGGAGGGTACGCGCTGGGGACCGAGTTTCCGTGCTTGAGTGACGAACACCACGGTGATGCCGAGTCGGTCACCGTGGACGTGGTCTGGTTGGAGCGCGATCACCGTTGGTTCGGAGCTCCGCTCTCCATGCACACCCCGGGGCCGGAGGGGATCCATGAACGCAGCGCGCTCGGCGCCGTGGCCGGCGATGCATCATCCGGCACCCATCCGCGCCTCTACGCGACCGCCGGCAAGCACCACTGGCTGCACAACACCGCCTCCCTCACCTACGCGTGCAGCTGCGGGCCGCTCGGTCGATGCGGGTCCGTCCGCGACCGCGCCGATGGCGCGGGCGAGCGCATCGTTCCCACCAGCCTGCGCCACGCCCCTCGATTCGCGCTGCGCGACGCACCAGGAGGCCCCGGTGACCAGGCGGTGCGCCCTCGCGTGCGCCCGCTGGCACCGCTCGACCCGACCGGGCAAGAGTTCCACAACGCTTGCACCTACCGTTCGCGCGGTATCCTTCTGCCTGCCGAGCGCTCGCTCGGGTCCAACGACCTCGGCGATCTCGGATTTTCCGGCGAACGGATCTTCGGCGCATGCTTTCGAGGAGGGCTCGGCGGGCCGTGCCATGCCACGCAGTCCGTCGGCGAGGCGCTGGCATGGGACAATCCGCCCGCCGCTGCCAGCGTGGCCTCGGAAATCGGCGCGGGTAAGCTCATCGGGTCGCTGCTCGGCATCGTCGGACGGCCTCCAGTGGCCGATTCGCGCAAGCCAAAGGTGCTCGGCCGCCCCGGGGCCCGCCTGTACGTCGTGCCGAGCGCGGTCCTCGGCTGGAGCGACCTGGTGCCGATTCGGTGATGGGTCATTCCTGAATGACCGGAGCGTCCGCGCCGCCCCCGGTGCGTATGGCCGGGACAGCCGACCTCCATCCTCATGAGGTCACGGGGGGCATTGGTTTTTCGGCGCAGTGGCGGAATCGGAAACATAGCGTGTCACTGCAGATGGAGTTGTGGCAAATCGCCGGAAGGCGTATGCACGCGCGCCCGTCTATTGTAGATTATGTCGTCTGAGGGGGTCGCTTACGCACTCACATGGAAAACCCTCAGTCGGCTGACCTCAATCTACGCGTTCTTCGGCCCGTCGTTCGTTATGTAGAAGACTACTACGGCCGGGCGGAACTCGAGCGCATTGCCAAGGACAGTGGTCTTACGCTCGCCGATCTCGACGGCACGACCAGGTGGGGCGCGCTCGAGCAGATGGAGTCCGTCCTTCTCGGCGCGCGTCAGCTGATGCCCGACGATCGCACGTTCTTGCTAGCCTGCGGTTACGAGGTCGACGAGCCTCGCGGCCCGCTTCGGCTTTTCATGGGCGCCATCTCGCCCACCATGGCCTACGAGATCGGCTGCAAGAACATCCCCCACCTCGTGACGAGGATTAGCCGGTTCGATTTCGAGCTGATTCAGCCCGGCGAGATCCGCCTGCGCTACCGCACCACTCGGCGCGAAAGCCGCCTCATGTGCTTGAGTCGACAAGCACAGGTCGCCGGGGTGCCCAAGCTTTGGGGACTCCCGGCTGCGCACCTCACCGAGGAGTCCTGCGTCGCACACGGCGACGACTGTTGCGCTTACCACGTTCACTTCTACGTCGCGCGACAGTGGATTCCGGCCGCCGTCGGGCTTGCCTTGGGCGGCGCGGTCGTGGGCGCGCTTCATGCTGCGGGGCAAACGCCGTCCTTGGCGTGGGTGATCGTGGCAGGTATGGCCGGCTTCTTGTACGACCAGCGAGCCGCCAATGCCACCAACCGCAACACGCAGGAAGGGATCAATGCGGCCTATCTGCAAATGGCGCGCGACGATGCCCATGCCCGTCGCGAGCTCTTCGAGCTGACCCAGCGTCAGAAGACTTGGGGTCATCTCATGGAGGACGAGGTCGTCGACAAATTGAGCCGCTTGAATCAGCTCGTCGCCGAAGTCGAGCAGCTTCAGCCGGGCCCTGTCGTGCCGCTCAAGCGCGCGTCGATTGGCGTCGAGAATCCGCTTTCCACCATTCGCTCCGGCCTCGAGCAGCTACGCAGCGTCACGCCATCGGAGGCGGTCCCCACCGTCGACCGCCTCGATCAAGCCGTGGTCGTCCTGGATCGAAAGTTGCGGACCATCGGTCGGCTGGCCAGCTCTCCCGCCAATCTCGTTTCGCTATGCTCGCGCACGGTCGCGGTGGCACCGCTCGCCGATGAGCTGCGCAACCGCCTTCAGGCACTCGTGCGCGGCAAGGACGTGCGCGTCAGCGTTTTCTCGGTGCGGGACGCCCCCGAGAAGATCACCATCGACATCGTTCTTTTCAACCGCATCATCGACAATCTTCTCCTCAATGCGGCCGAGTTCACGGAGCACGGCAGCATCGTCGTCGAAGTCGCGGGCACGCCCGATTTCCTCACCATCAAGATCTCCGACACTGGCGGGACGCTGCGCGAGGACGAGGTCGGGAAGATCTTCCGGCCCATGCAGCGGGGTCCCGGAGGATACAGCTACGGCGCAGGTCTCTCGGTCGTGGTGCAGCTTCTGGCATCCGTCGGCGGCAAGCTCGACGTGATGACGCACAACGGGAAGGGGACGACTTTCTGGGCGCATTTCCCGCTCAACAAGGAGCGCGCGGCCACCGGGGGCGACTCGGAAGCCGACAAAGTCACCGAGGCCGAGTCGAGCACCAGCGAAATGGGGGACCTCCACCAGGCAGTGACGATACGCAAATTCGAAGGGGGGTGACGTTTGGCCGTCGTTACCGCCTTTCCGAAGGCCAAGCGGCCGACTCCGCGGCTCGTCGATGTGTTTCTCAACTACCTGAAGGCAGAAGGCGTGCAGGTGGTGTTCGGAATCCCCGGTGGTCTGCTCTACCCATTCTTCGAGGCGGTCGAAGCCGACGCCGATCTTCGCATCATCGTCAGCAAACACGAGGAGGGCGCGGCGTTCATGGCCGACGGCTACGCCCGCGTGGGGCGAAAGCTGGCGGTCTGCGCCGGTACCTCGGGGCCCGGAGCCACCAACTTGATGACCGGGGTCGCCTGCGCTTTCGCGGATGGCGTTCCGATGTTGGTGGTGACCGGCCAGGCAGCGAGCCACGCCCTCGGAAAGGGAGCTGCCCAAGAGACGTCGCGCGAGGACATCGACATCGTCGCCATGTTCCAGCCGGTCACGAAATACTCCGCCATGGTTACGTCGCCCGGCACGATGCCCGGACAGCTGCGACGCGCGCTGCGACAAGCGCTCACGGGCCGCCCGGGTCCCGTGCACCTCAATTTCCCGGTCGACCTCTGGGAGAAGCCGCTCACCGAGGATTGGTTCGATCCCAAGACGTACCGCCCCGAGACGAACACGTTCGACCGAACCACCGTTCAGCGTGCGGTCGAGGTACTGCTTGCCGCCGAACGTCCGACGCTCTTGGCCGGATCGGGGGTCGGCATCGCCGGTGCCGAGCAGCACTTGCGCGTGCTCGCCGAGATCCTTCCCGCGCGCGTGGCGACCACGCCACGCGCCAAGGGGTTATTTCCCGAGGACCACGAGCTCTCGCTCGGCGTCTTCGGCTTCGCGGGCCACGACGCCGCGCGTGATCTCTTGCTCGGCAAAGAGATCGACGCCCTGGTCACGGTCGGTGCTTCGCTCAGCGAAACCTCGACCTTGAACTGGAATCCAGGGCTCGGCGCGTTCAAGACGCTGCTGCAGCTCGACATCGACGTCGACAGGATTGGGCGAAACTACCCGGTCGATATCCCCCTCGTCGGTGACGCCCAGACGATTCTCGTCGAGCTCGTCTACCATCTGCATCGGGCGATTCGCGATGGGCAGGCGCCCCGATCCACCTGGAGCAAAGCCGCGCCCCTGCGCCGGGGCCACGAGCGGTACCTGAACCCCGAGCTTCGCAGCTCGCGCGCCATCCCTCTGACGCCCGCCCGATGGCGCTGCGATCTCGAAGAGGTGCTGCCCGAACAGGCTGTCGTCTTTTCCGACATCGGCGGGCACATGCTGTGGAGCGTTCACCATCTCTGCATCCGCGAGGGCCAACGCTTCGTCTTGAACCTCGGCTTCGGATCGATGGGGCACGGCACGGTCGCTCCCATCGGGGCCGCGCTGGCGGAGCCGGGCCGCCCGGTGTTTGCGATCGTGGGGGACGCTTGCTTCACGATGAACGGCATGGAGCTCATCACCGCCGCCGAATATGGAGTCCCGGTGATCTGGATCGTCGAAAACAACAACATGCAAAGCATTACTTTCTTCGGCAGCAAGATGCTCCACCCCACCGGCCGCCCCCTTCGTTCGTCCCAGTACTCGCGAGAGCTGCAAGTGGCAGCGATCGCGCGGGCCATGGGCGTCTCGGCGACCGTCGTCGACGAGCCGGGGCAGATTCAGGACGCCGTCCGCCACGCGCTTTCTCGCTGCGAGCCCTGGGTCATCGAGGTTCGTGTCGACCCCGAGATCCCCCCACCGCTCGGCGAACGCCTGCAATCGCTGGCGGGCTTCATCGAGAGGTGAGAGTCTTCGATGCCCCGACGCCGTCCCAACGGTCCCATCGAGGACCATGTTTTTCCCACTCAAATCGAAGCCCACGTCATCACCCCCGGACCCGACCCGCACCTGCACGGGTTCAGCGTGGAAGGTGATCTGGCCCTGCACTACCGTTTTCCGGAGCTCGTCCAGGTGGCTCTGACGGGCGTTCCTCCCGACGAAGCGACGGGGCGCGCGTTCGACATTGCTCTTCAATTCTTGGCTCCCCTGGCCAGCGCCGAAGCGCCGACGCACGCCGCGATCCTGGCGCGCATTTGCGACGCGCGCACGAGCTCGATCCTTGCGGTCGCCAGCATCGCACTCGCCGAAAGAGCACGGCACATCGTCGCCCGACACGAGGAGCTCTTGAAGTGGCTCGATGCGTCGATCGGAGAACTGCCAACGCCTTGCCTTGCTCGCGGTGCGGAGGACAGCGCGTGCGTTGGTCGACTGCGGACCGCGCTGGCTCGGGTGGGGGTGGAGGTGCCAGGTTTGACCCTCGGTCCCGACCGCTGGACGGCGATTTTCATGACGCTACATTTTGCCGGTCTTCGCCGACCCGCGCAGCTGGAGACGGCGCTCGTCATGGCAAGCCTGGCGCCGACCGTGGCCGAGGCCATTTCCCATGTGCCTAGCGTATTGACCCAGTACCCCATGAACCTCCCCGCCTATGTCTACGAGGAAGATCCGTGAGCAACGAGGACTTGCGGACGGGCGTCGGCCATGCGGAGTGGGGCGACAACAACTTTCGCGGCTACTCCGTCGCGCGCGATCTGGCCGGTCGGGAGGGCGTCACCAGCCTTCTCGCGTTGGCCATTGCAGGGCGGCGTCTCGCCGAGGACGAGCGCCTGATGCTCGACGACCTGGCGACGGCCACGCACGTCGCTGATCCTCGAATCTGGCCGCTCAAGTTGGCACGCGTCACGTCTGCCTACGGGGGAAGTCACGCGGGCGTGGCAGCGGCCATCGTCAGCGCGGATGGAGCGCGACTCGGACACCAAGCGACCGGTCGCGCGGCCGAGCTCCTGGTCCAGCTGCGCGCCGGATTTTTGACCGAGAACGGCAAGGGTCCGGAGTCGGGCAATGCGATCCTGGAAGATCATTGCCGCCGGCTGCTCGCGAATCAGAACCGGCCCGTAGGATTCGGGGTGCCCTTTCGCCAGCGGGACGAGCGGGTCGACATACTGACCGACCGCGTCGCCGCGCGAGGTCGGAGTGAGCTGCCCTATTGGCGACTGTACGCTGCGGTCGGTGAAACTGTTTGGCGAATCAAGAGCGTGCGACCGAACATGACGCTTGCCTCCGCCGCCGTCTTTCTCGACATGGGATTCACGCCCGCACAAATCGGACCGCTGATGACCGCGATTGGGGCATCGGCTTTCTGGGCCAACGCTTTCGAAGGTGCCGAGCAAGCTCCCGCATGCTTGCAGACGCTGCCAGAGGGCAGTGTCAATTACGTCGGCCCCGCACCGCGACGGTCGCCGCGGGCCGACCGCGCGCTGTCCAAGTGAGCACAGCGGCGCGGGAAAGTGGATGCGCGATGGGAATGGCTAGCGCGTGACGAAGACCTTGGTAATGATGAAAGGCGGCTGGAGCATGTCTTCCTGAATCGCGCTATTCAAGATCGTCGTGCGATGCTGTTGATTGGACAGCACGGCGCCAGAGGCGATGCCCATCAGATCCGCGATGACGCCGCTCTGGAGCATCCGCCCTCCGGGGCAATGCGATCGAGGCGGTGCAGCGGATGCAGCGCATCCTTCAAGAGTTGCCGCGAGCTATGGGCTGCCACGGGCGTGTCGAATGAGCCCGTGAGCACTCGGCGTCGCTCCTCGACCCAAACTCGGAGTAAACTCGATACCCATGACCATTCGCAGTTCGCGCATGCGCGGTCTGTATCGGAAGAAAGTGGAAGAACGGCGCGCCATCGTGGCCGATGCGACAGGGTTGTCCATCCAGGAGATACGCGCCACGCTCAAGTCGGGCGGCCTCACCACGGAGACCGCGGACAAGTTCGTGGAAAACGTGCTCGGAACGTACGCGCTACCGTTCGGTGTCGCTCTCAATGTCCGGGTCAACGGGACGAACTACGTCGTGCCCATGGTGGTGGAAGAGCCGAGCGTCATCGCCGCCGCTTCCAACGCCGCCAAGATGGTGCGGGCCGGGGGCGGGTTCACGGCCGACGTCGACCGTCCCGTCATGACCTGCCAAGTGCAGCTCTACGGTGTGAAGGACGGTGAGGCCGGCGCCTCCAGCATCCTGCGCGAAAAAGATGCGCTGCTGGAAATGGCCAACCGGGTGGTGCCCAAGCTGGTCGAACGAGGGGGAGGCGCGATCGACCTCGATGTGCGCTGCCTGGAAGCCGGCATGCTCGTCACCCATCTCTACGTCGATTGCCGCGATGCGATGGGGGCCAACCTCGTCAACAAGATCGCCGAAACGGTGGGGGACCGCATCGCCGTGCTCGGTGGCGGAAAACGGGGACTGCGCATTCTTTCCAACCTGTGCGACCGCCGCTGCGTGCGAGTACGTGTGCGCGTCCCGGAACGTGTTCTTTCCACCGAAACGCTGGCAGGGAGCTTCGTGATCGAAGGCATCGAAAACGCATCGAGGTTCGCCGAGGCCGACCCCTACCGCGCGGCGACACACAACAAGGGAATCATGAATGGCATCGATGCGGTGTGTGTCGCCACCGGTAACGACTGGCGGGCCGTGGAAGCCGGCGCGCACGCGTTCGCTGCACGTAGCGGCCGCTACCAACCGCTGGCGACCTGGCGCGGCGTGCCGGGACCGGAAGGGACCCAAGTGCTGGAGGGATCGCTCGAGCTGCCGCTGGCCCTGGGAAGCGTCGGGGGCACGCTTCGGGTTCACCCCGCCGCTCAGCTCGCGCTCCGACTTCTCGGCACCACATCGGCCGGCGAGTTAGCCATGGTGGCTGCATCGGTCGGCCTCGCCTCGAACTTGGCCGCCCTGCGCGCGCTCGCGACCCATGGCATCCAGCGCGGTCACATGGCCTTGCACGCGCGCACGGTCGCCATCGCCGCCGGCGCCAACGCCGACGAGGTCGATCACGTGGCACTGTTGATCGTCGAAGCGCGCGACATTACGATCGAGGGCGCGGTCCGGGCGCTTCGCGCCGTACGCGATGGCGAAACTCGTTAGAACGCCCGCATGAACAATCGAAATGGTCCAGCAAGGACGGGGTGGATTCATCCAGAGCGCGACGCGTCGCCGCTCATCGGCGGTTTCTGTCGTGTTCGCTCATCGACATGGTGAGCACGAATGCAAAATCGCGATCGCCCTGTCAAGCGTGTGTTGACGCTTCGACCCAAGCTGCGCAAGTGAATGCAATTCAACAGAGAGCGGGACGCTGCCGCTCTTCATGATGACGTATGACAATTGATGATAGTGACTTGCGCCCTACGTCAAGGCGATCGCTATTTATTTGGGTTTCACGCCCACCCACATCCCAATCGAAAAAACGCCGGCCTCGCGCGCCGCGACAAGGGCTTTCTCGCCGTCTCGAAACATGTCGGCGTCCGGCCCATCGTACCCTAACCACTGTGGATTCTCCTGGTCCTGGACGACGCCCCAACACTTGGCGCCCGGCACCAGGTCTTTCGCAACGGCAACGCGGAAACCGGCTTGCTCCATGAAAGAGGTGTAGTCCTGAATCGTACCGAGCGCGGGCATCGCCACAAGCTCGTTGACGGGCTCGATGAATTTCATGATTTGCTCATAGCTCTGGTTCTCGCCGAACGGTCTCTGGATCCAATCCATGCCCCCCAGTCGAGAGCCCGGCTTCAAGATTCGAAAGATCTCTCGAAAGAGAGCGGCCTTGTCCGGCACGTGGCACACCGACTCCATGAAAGTGGCACCGTCGAACGACGCGTCGTCGAAGGGGAGGTTCTTGTACTCGGTATCTCCGAGCGTCTTGAACGAAACCTGGTCCGAAAGCCCGAGTTCTGCTGCTCTCTTCCGGGCTTGCTGCGTCAAACGATCATTGTTGCATACGCCGATGAAAGAAGCGCCCGTGACGCGAGCCATGTGGAGGGTGGGACCACCGATGCCGGACCCCCAGTCGAGCACCCTCTGACCTCGTTCGATACCGCATAGCGCTACGACGCGTTCCTCCAGGACCTGGCAAGCTCGGTACCGTGGAAGCCCCGCCGCGACCGCCTCGGGATCAGCGTGATGCCAATACTCGCCCATGATGGCCTCGTAGCAATGGCGAGCGCTATCGTAAAATTGCTGCACCTTGTGTTCATGTAACATCGTCAATGCCCTACCTTGTGTTTCGTTAGAGTCAGTCAGCGTCGACTACCACTCGATTCGTCCGAAAATCAACGCATGGTCTCGCAATCATGGAATTCGACGTTCGTGGTCGCGCGGTTGCCGCCGGCGTCCGTTCGCGCACCGCTCTCATCCAAGCGGTCGTAGCAGCCGATGACCTGCCCTCTTTCTCGACGCATCCGACCGGGGCGATGTGTCCGCGCCTCATGAGCGAGTAGAGCGTCTCAGCCAGCGACAGGTTGTCTCGTGACCTCGCGGCCGGCGCCAGCCGCTCGCCGGCAGACATCGTCGTCTCGTCCCCATTGTGATGAGGAACGGCCGAACGGTCAATCAGTCCGTGGCACGGAAGCTTACTTTCCTCTAAGCCGTCGACAGGTCTCAATGGTTGACGCATGCCGTCCGTCGCCCTTAGACTGTTTGGACCGTCATCTGCATGTCGACAACCCGGAAGGCGAACTTGGTCGTGCGGAGGGTGGGAGCCTTGGTGCTGCTCCGTCAGAATTCGGAGACGGCAAGCGAGCGCGAATGGCACAACCTGCTCAAGGTTATCATCTCTCTTCGCGATGACCTCCCCAAGGTGAAGTTCATCGTTCGGACAGATGGCGGAGGGCCGAGTCCGTCCCAACGGCGGTCGTTGGAGCAAGCCTTGGGGGGCAGGCCAGCCCGTGTTGCGGTAGTGTCGGACCATCTGAAGGTGCGCTTCGTGACATCGACAATCGCGCTCTTCCAGAAGGAACTTCAATCTTTTCTGGTCAAGGAGACCCCTAAAGCCTACGAGCACCTCGATCTGTCGGACTCGGAGCTGCGACAGGCGGAGGCTGCACTCAAGGAAATGGAGTCTGAGCTGGCGTAGCAACGCGCCATGTACCAAACCATCAGACTTGAGCCGTGCCCCGCGCTTCTCGCGAGGTTTCTCCGATGGTTCGCTGCTCTCTTGCGTAGCGAAGGCCCTCGTCAACGAATCCTTCAAAGTGTTTGAAGACCTGGTCGACGATGGCATGGAGCTCTACCCTGGTAGTGTCGTCGATCACGATTTCTTCCAGCGATTGATGCACTGAGCCTTCCTCGAGCGTGTGAGCACGCTCTGTGTCGAGGTGGAAGGCTCCGAAGTAAACGAGATTGCGTCCGAGGCGAGCGGCTGCCTCACGGCCAGCCGGAACGGCGGCCTCGAGCGCCACTCGTCCCGTCGCCTCGATCGCCTGCACCATCACGAGTTTTTGGACTGATCGAAGGCCGGCGCTGAGCTTACAGATTTCGTATGCCAACGCGCGCGTCTTGGCCGAATGGTCGCTCCAGATGAAGCGCACCGCGTCCGTGAAGCGCATTGTGGGATCGAGGTCGAGATTCGAGAGATCAGCAAGGAACCATTTCCAGTGAGTGGCTTCCTCCGACAGATGAAGATTGGCCAGTTCTTCGAAACGATCGCGCGGCTTCGGCTCGACCAGACCAAAATGATAGAGGTCGGCAAATGTCATGACGAAGTGTACCGAGCTGGGTACGAATCTAAGTCGCTCGAGGGGATCGACGCTCGAATCGCGCAGGTACATGAATAGCGGATGACGAGTGAACTCCGATGACTTGTGAGCGATGTACTCGAACACTTCCTTCATGATTGCACCTCCAGAAACGTTTTGTGGAAACGCCACCTCGCTAGAAGATTCCAGGTCCCGGAGCGAGGATCGTGTCGGGGTCGAAGCGACGTTTCCAGTGTTTGAACTCGGGCCAGGCATCGGCGTAGTGGCGCACCCAGTCGATGTGGTTGAACTCCACCGCTCCGATCGGGTAGCGCGTGCCGCCGACGGTGCGACCTTTCTCGAACAGAGCGCGGTTTCTGGTCAGCATTCGCTCCTCGAACTCCGGATTGGGACCGGGCGCGGGCGCGGCAGTCAAGACGTCGAACAACCACACCCACTTCCCGGCTGCCGGGACCCGGAAGAGTTCTTGCCCGAAGGCGGAACGTCGCAGCCCGAAGATGAGCATGAATCCGGTTGGCCCCACGTCCTCCGGCGTCAACGTGGGGAGGACTTCGCCGGCGTATGCCTCGATGGCCGAGTCTGGCAGGACCATGTCGAACCAAGGATGCAGCACGCCATTCCACAGCCCAACCGACTTGAAAAAATCAACCACCACATCGACGGCCAGAATGTGCTCGAGGTACGTCGAATCGTTCACCGTTGCCGCGGCGACCGGCAAGCTGAGATTGCGCAGCAGGAAGTCGGGGTCGGGCTCATCGCCCGGGTCGTAGAACTTGACAGCGTTGAGCTCGTAAATCCAGCCACCGCCCTCTTTGGGAAACAACAGCGTGAAAGCTCGGTCGAACTCACCTCTATTCAGTACTATTCGGAAGTCCGAAAAGAACTGTGCGTTGTCCGTGTAGTGCAAGAGGAACGTCCTCGCTCGGCTCTTGGCGGGCACCAAGTCGAGGACGGCTCGCGTAATAATGCCGCATTGACCGAGCCCAGCCAGGCAGGCGTCAAACAGGTCCCGGTTGTGGTGCCGCGAGCAGCGCTCGAGGTCGCCTCTCCCGGTCACGACCTCCAACTCCTGCACGTGATCCACCTGCGCGCCGGCGTTGAAGGCCCCCGACATACCGCCTACGGAGAGAGTCCCACCGATCGATAGATTGACGTACCCAGTGAGGACGGGGGGAGTGAACCCCTGCGCCACTGTTGCCAGTGTCAGATCCTTCCAGGTCGCCCCCGCGTCAATAGCAGCTCGAGTCGGCGTGATGGAATGAATCTGGTTTAGCGAGCCCATGTCGATCACTAGCCCACCGGCGGCCTGCGACTGACCGAAAGTCGTGTGTCCTTGCCCGCGGCACGCCACGTAGATCCGGTGGCGCCGGCAGAAGCGGACCATTTTCTGGATGTCCCTTACGGACCCCGGAAACAAGACGGCGAAGGGAGAGTTGTGAACAATGCTCCCCGCATCGGTCCCGTACGGTGCTATCGAAGCGGGGTCCGTGCTGACCATCCCATCGAGAGCCGGCAGGCGATCGAACGGATTGCCATGACGGGCCTGCGCCTCGGCAATCCAGCTGCGTGTCGCCGGATCGAAGCCGAACACGAGTGCGGCGCCCAAGCCTCCCAGCATGCGACGTCGAGATAGCATAGTGGTCATCCCTTCTTACTGCCTTCGCAGCGCGATGCTCAGTTTTCGAGTCAAGCGCGACTCCTCAATTATCCTTCGTAGGCTAGCAGCAAAGCAAGTTCTTCTGCGAGCCTTTCGATCCAATTTCGCGGAGGAACGGTGTTGGTAAAGCCACATTCATGGACACACGTGGTAGGAGCGGCGCCCCGTTCCCCGTGCGTGTTGCGCACTTTGAGCGCCTCGGGGTGCGGGCACGAAACACCGCTGGCGAGAGGTCGGCCACTCTTCCGCAAGACCCGCGCCCTGCGCGGCGACGCTTGCCCTTGGGACGCGTAGCGATCGATCCCGAGGCTGCGAGCGACGTGACGGGCGCCGCGCGAGGGGCCGCAATCCATTTCGTATGGCAAGTAGGCGTCTTCCGATGCCTGCCGTTTCGGTTCTCACCAGCCCCCAGCCGCGAGAAGTCGGGGCCGAAGCAGGTGTCAGCAATGTGTTCGGTCGCCCCCTGCACTTACGGCGACTCCGGCTCGCCGTAGCAGTGAGCGTAGAGCTCGTCCAGGAAGGTCCACGCCGCGCGGGCCAGCTCGTCTTCCCCCCTCCAGAGACCTTCCAGGGAGTCCGCTGGGATGAGCTCAGCAATCCTGGCCGACAGATCTGGCGGATTCGAATCGGTCTTGGGCCGAAGCGCTGGCGGCACGAGCTCGTCCTTCTTGCGGTTGCTGAACCTACCGAACTGCTCGAGGAAGAAACTCATCATTTGCTGTCCCAAGACGGCACCTGCCATCGCAGCACCAACGCTCTCGTGGACGTCAGCGACGCTCATGATTTCAGCAATCCGAGGCTCGAATCGACGGCCGGGAGCGATGACCGATTCGTCGATCGCCGCCGGACGCCAGACCTCGAGCTCACGAAGCATATTCGATACCAAATCGACGTGCGGTCCGGTGGATTTGCAAATCGCGTCGTTGAACTGTTTGGCGAGGATCCCTCGTACGCGCTTGTCCTCGACGCGCGCCACAACATCGACGAATCTTCCGACGAAGTTGAAGTCATTCGACATGGCCACCTGAAAATTCGCAATGACTTTCCAGAGATGGTGGAAGTTGGCTTGTTCCCGTCGCAGACGGCACAAGAATGGATGGTGAGTGACGCTTTCCCTGCGCTCGAAGTGGCATGCGATCTCGGTCACCCCACTGCGGGGGCTCGCAGCGTGCGGTTTGGCGACGACGCCCGGCGCAAACGCCTCGACGGGGAAATACACGTTGAACCGAGGCTGACCCTTTTGACGCTTGAATGAGACGTAGCTCTGCATTCCGATTCCGCTCGCTAACGGACGAATGGCGAACGCAGCGACCGAATTGCGGTAGATGTCGGGAGAAAGTTCGAACGATTCGAGACAGCCGAGAACGCCTTCTTCGATGGCGCGATCATCCGAAGCATAGCCATTGACGGGAAAATGCAGAGTGGCGGAAACAGGACGTGCGTGACCCTGGACGAATGCGTAGCAGGTCTGCGGGGAGCGACCTGCGAATGGTCGCGGTCCATCAGGCACAAGCTTGGATAAGAACTGAGTGACGTCACCAGCTCGGTACGAGGTGGATGCGCTTGACGCAGCCTCTAAATCGGCGGTCGTGGCTCGCTGATGCCTTGCATAGACTTTGACGCGCGCCTCGGGCGAGCGTGCCAGATCGAGCGAGAAGTAGTTGAGGTCATCCAGATCAGGGCCGCGACGAATGAGGGCCTGACCCACGTACGGCCATGCCCCGGTAAATCCAAGGCGGGTGAGGGCCTCCTCAATGATAGCGCGCGTCAAGCGTTTCCCGTGCGCTTCGGGATCGAGATAGATTTTGAACTGAGGGGGCCGGCGTTCCGAGAATCCTACCGCGATCCACAAGGCAAACTGTCCCTTTGGATTTGGCGGAAGGAAGAGATCTTCCACCCGCCTCAGGCGATCGAGATCGAGCGAGAAGTCGGTGGCCAGGGAACCGAGAAGCTCAAGGGAGAGGTCCCGATTGGAACGAAGGGAAGGGGCGTTTCCCAGAGGCTCTACCAAGATACGCAACTCCGATGACGCCCCCAAGCCGAGCGAGAACTCGAATGGTGTGTGGTCATCGGCTACGAGCGATAGCCAGTCTGGCGAATGCCCCATGGGCCCCTGACCCCAGGGCGACATGAGCCGGTGAAACAAGTTCAGGATCTCAGGCGCTCGATCCTTGAATCCGCCCGCTTCGCACAATCGACTCAGACGGCTGACACCAACATCGAAGAAAGACAGTCCAGCTGGCTTTCGGCAGGCATTGACGCTCATGCTAACTCCCCATGGTGCCCCCACCGAAACATTTCAAATTCATGACAAATGCGCATCCTGTCGGATGCGCTTTCCATTGCCACTTAGCTTGATACGGTGGGTTCTGTTGCCTCCTTTAACCCGATTGGGCGCCCACTCTCACCGATCTTGCCAGTCTTGCAGCCATGCGCGGCGCAATTGCCCTGGAACGCGATCGAGCCAATACCGCTGTTCTGAAATCTATTGCGGAGGACGAAGAACGAGTCGATCGGTGCGGCGCGCGCGATGACGATTGAGCCGAGTGGTGCGATTGATGTGGCCAGCATGATTCCAGGTGGTCACAGGCAATGTCCTGACGCAAGCGCGGAGCGCACCTGCCCCAGTGTACGGCAATCGCCGTCCAGGTCAGGGTTGGACCTGTGCCGGATCACGCCGTACACGCATGCTGTACACGCATGCTTTGTATACGCATGCTTTATGGCGGCTGCAAGAGGCAAGGTCGTTCTTAGGTGTACGAATACTTACTTTGCCCTGAATAGTCTGCATACGTCGGGCCGTCGGGCCCGTAGCCGCCTGCGCAAGCTCGCTCATCGGCGCGATGCGAACAGCGTCGAGAAAGGCCGTACCCGACTATCGTGTTCAGAAGGAGGCGCACCGGAGCATACATCACAGACGATCTCGCTCTCCGAATCGCTTTCGCCATCCTGCAGTCCAGTTGCCCGCCGCCTGAGCGACCGCAGCGTTCGTGAACGCACGAGCAGTTGATGCAAGTTATTGGAACACGCCACCAAACAAAACGTCGCCCGTTACGAGAGCTTTGCGGGCCGTGCGCGAGATGTCCTCAAAAATGCGAAAATGCTTGTGGGTAAACTAGGTTCCGAAGGGCGGCTTTGGCGACGGGGGAACGACGATCGTCGTCGACAAAGCAGGAGGCTCGAGTCAAGGACAGGATCCTTCATGACGGGAGTCTGCGTGGGTGCACAACAAGACACACAAAGGAAATGGTCTCCGTGTACCTACAATCATCAAGCACGCGATCTGCCTTTGCATGCGCGGGCCCTGAGCGTAAAGCTCTTGTGCCAGGTGCAGCAGACCATTCCGTACAATCGCGCTTCTGCTGCCGCCAAAGCAGCGCCGGCCGTCGTTGGCAAACGTTTTCGGTTTGGGAGGCGGTCCTGTTGGCACGGCTGCTTGGCTGGCCCCCAAATCGGGCTCCCTCCAGCGGGCCAGGCTGTAGCACCGCATTTCTGACGCTTGTGATTGGCACTAAATTCGGAACGGAAGCCGACAGTGTCCTCGATGGCACTCTGCAGCCACCGTCACCCCAAGTCCGCTCGCGCCGCGGTAAGATCGCTAACTCAAGTAAGATGAGCGACCACTCTACTGCCCCAGCCACCCCGTGGCGGTGGCCGTCGACGCCCTGCCGCCTATCGACGGCATGGGAAACGCCTGTTCGAAGGCGATCGATGCCGTGAACGGTGGGACGTTGGGGTCGAGCGGTCGTGCCAGCGGAAATCCGATGTCGCCTCGGAAGACGATGCGATCCAGCTGCGGGAAGAGTACGCGAAAACCGAGGCCGGCCGATTGTCGAGGATGGAGGCGATCCCAGCCGTTGGCGACATGTCCGACATCGTAGAATGCCGCTAAGCCGAGCTGGCAGGAGAAGATTTCGACGGGGCGCGAACGGAACTCCAGATTGTAGACGATGATGTCTTTGCCTACGAAAAAGTTGCTCGGGTATCCGCGCAGCCGGCTCTCTCCGCCGAGATAGGATTGGCGGTTCAGGTAATTGCGATAGCGGTTGAGCGCCCCGGCATCGAAGACGAGCCGCCCGAAGCCGAGCCTCGGCGTCACCAGGCGCACATTGACTTCGAGCCAGGCGTCGGAAAGGGCATGGGCTTCGGCCTCCATGCTCGATTCGACTCCCGCTCGCACGAGTCCGTCGCCGAGTTCGAGCGTGTACTGCAGCGCCGCGTAGGTGCCGAGGAACGTGCGCGAAGATCCGAGTTGTTCGGCGATGGGATAGACCCTGAGGTACGCGTCGTGACCGAGACGAAAGTCTTCCTGAAGGCCGAGCGTTTCGAAATCGAGGACACGCAGGAAGTTCGAAGTGTAGGCACGATATTGAACGAAAGGGCCGACGCGGGTGTCGCTGCGGGGGAGGTTGGCGCGCGCGAAGGCGGCCACCGCCGCTGGATCGATGCCGAGGGTGGGGTACGCCTCCCCCTCCCAATCGCGTCCCCCCCCGCCCCAAGAAACAAGCTCGGGAGGGCGAAACGAGCGAATGTTCATTTCCGCGCCCACCGTGAAGTCGTGCTTGTACGTAAGACCGAACGATCGGGTGACGTAGGCGGCTTCGGCGACGCGACGCGCGCCATATTGCCAAGGGACGCCGGCGCTGTCGACGGCAAGGCGCCCGTTTTGATAGCGGCGCATGATCTCGTCGCGCCAGTTGGCGCCCATCGCCCATGCCCACTCCGTACGCGCCGAATAGAGGGTCTTGGCGATGCTTACCGATCCCGATGAGCCTTCGGTTTCCCCGTGGCGGTTCCAAATCAGGCCGGCTTCCGTCGTCAGGGTGAGTCGTCGCCCGGCGAGTCGGGGGATGCGGTATCCGAAGGCGAGCGACTGCGATTCGGGCTGGTACAGGTAACGGGCCAGCGCAATCTGATGCGTGCCGCCGAGGTTCGTTTCGGTCGGCACGAGCTGCAGCGAGTCGAGCCCTCCGCCGGTGAAGGAGAGATCCCAGCCGAGACGAAGGCTCCAGACGTCTTTGGTGATGACGAGAACGCGTACGCGATCGTCCGCACTTCCGTCGGTCGCGGTGCAAACGACGAGCGACAGTTGCGGGAGGAGGCGAAGGTTGCGCGCGGTTTCGTCGCAGAGAAATGCCGAGTACGGTTCGCCCTCGGCGAGGAGAATCTCGCGCTCGATGACGGCGCGCCGCGTGGTGGCGTGCACCATGTTGAGCACGCGAGGAGCGGGATCGCGCGGCTCCACGACATCGAGCGTGATGACGTCGATCCCTTCGACTTTCTTGCCCTCCGGGTCGGAGGCGATCCCCGTTCCCAGAAGGACCACCGACTCATTGATCGAGGCTAATTCATATGGGGAGTAAGTCCCACTGCTCGTCCTCGGAACCCCCTGCCCGAGCGCCATGGAGGCGCTGGTGAGCGCCGACAAAACGATGAGGACCAACCGACGTAAGTGGCCCGTCGTCTTGCACGGTTGATCGCCCCTTCGTGCGGAGACGAAAGACGACAGCCTCATCATCGCTCGCAAGTGCGCGAACTCGCATTGCAGAAGCCTGGTACGGAGGGTGCAATGCATTGCGTTGTCCGCGCGAAGAGAGGTCGTCCCCCCCCCGGCCCCTTCGCGCGGGCACTTTTTTTTTGTCGCGCCAAGTGGAGACCCCTCACTTGGACGTGGCTTTGGTCTCGACCGCCTTTCGTAGGGCGTCGAGCGCCTCGCCGTACTCCTTCTTCAGCGCGGCGTTTCGCTGTTCGATCTCCTTGTCCAAGCTCTGCAGAGGTGGGACGGCGCGGTCGACGCGCACTTTGGCATCTTCCATCTTGGCGACGCGTTCGGCCGACGCCTTTTTGTCGCCAGCGGGGCGACCTGCTTCTGCCTGGAAGGCGCGCTCCTCGGCGATGCTTTTATCGAGCGTCTTTTGCACTTGCGTCGCTTCCTGAAGGAGCGCCGTAGCACGGGCCTTCAGCTCGGTGGCGCGGATGAACGTCGCGTAGCTGGCTTCACTGATGTCGTCGGCTTGCTTTTCGAGCGCGCTGGCGTTGGCTTTGCCGAGTGAGTCTCGATAACGCTCGATCAGCGTGTGGGCGTCGCTGTGGGCCCGGAGACGCTTGTCCAACTGCTTTTCGACGCCGTCTTTGAACGATGCCGAGATGGCGCCGGAGACGTCGAGGTCGCAGTCGCACTCTTTCTTCTTGATCACGTACTGCGCCGAACCGGCCATCTTGCGCGTGAGCTCTTCGCGCTCCTGCGCGAAGAACGACCGCGTCGCTTCGAAATCGCGGCGCGCTTCGACGTACGAGGCGCTGCGGCCGGCTTCATCGGCGCGATTGACGATGGTAACGACGAGAGGCCAGGGTGGATCTTTGAGCTGCCCGGGGAACTTGGGAAATTCTGTCGTCAGGCGACGAACGTCCCCCTCGGTGTTCACGTAGTCGTTGGCCGTCGACTGAAGGTGGGCGGGGTATTCGACGGCGTAGTGCGTCTGCGCGGCGGACGATGCGACTTGAGGTTCTACCTTCTGACCGGCGCAGGCGAGTGGGCTGCCTCCGATGAGCATGGCGCATAGAAAAGGCATACGGATGGTCATGACCGGCCGAGAGTAAACGTACCTCGCGTCCCGTAGCACTAATTTCTCGGATTCTAGGGTGTTGAAATGGACGGCCACGAGGCTTCGGCAGGCGGCATGCCGCGTGCTAAGTTCGAGATCGTGTGGGTAAGACGCGCCGCCATCCGACCCGTGCCGCAGTATGCGCGGCTTCCACCGGGCGTTCTCGGGGAGATCGAGTCCGATCTCGCCGATGAGGACGAAATCGCGCGCGACCGGCTGGACAGTGCATTCACACGTTTCGAGTCGACGCAGCCTGCCATCGCCGAGCGCGTGGCGAGCGCCCTCGGACAACCGATCGACGAGACGGCTCTTGCCCTCGGATACTTTCTCACGCTCGCCATCTGGCTCGCTTTCGAGAGAAACTTCGAGGAACGCCTGGACGAAGTGCAAGCGGACGAGTTAGCCGCCGCCGAGCAGTCGCTCGTCCTCGACGAAGAGCTGCGCCGTGTCGATCCGGCCGAAGCCGTAGAGTCCGATGACGTGGTGGCGATGGAGCAGCCCGACGTCCTTTCCTTCGTTCACGAGCACCTCGACAACGCGCTCGAAGCGCACGCGGGAGAGGTCGACGTCGACGACGTCCACGCCATCTACCGCGTGGTCTTGATCGAGGTACTGGCGCTCTCCTACGCCGTGAACCCCCCCGAGCACTACGACCTGCCGAAGAACGAATTCTGTGCGTAGACGCCGATTACACCGGCAGCCAGAACGAGAAGCGGGCGCCGCCCGTTGGTTTCTGCGTCGCGGCGATTTCTCCGCCATGAGCTTTGACGATCGCGCGGCAGAGGGCGAGGCCGAGACCCATGCCGCTCGGCTTGGTGGTGATGAGTGGATCGAAAACGGTGCGCGCCACGTCGGGCCCGATGCCCGGGCCGTCGTCGTGGACGACCACTTCCACGCGACCACCCGCGCGGCGAACCTCCGTGCCGAGCGCTCCTCGACCGCGCGAGGCCAAAGCCTCGATGGCGTTCAAGTAGAGGTTGGCGAGCACCCGCTCCATGAGGATGGCGTCGCAACGGATGACGAGATCGGGCGGCTCGACGGAGACCGAGAAAGTCACGTTGGTGGGAAGGACGATGGCCCGGCGCGCGCCGTCCAGGAGCGCGGCCACGTTGGTGGGTTCGAGGGTCACCGCTTCGCCGCGCGCTAGACCGAGCACCGCGCCGATGACACGCTGCGCGCGACGGATCTCCATGCCGACCTTGTCGAGGTGTCGTACGAGCTTGCTCTGATCATCGAGGTCGCGCCGTGCCAGAAAAAGAGAAGACTCCGCGACGGCGAGCGCATTGCGAAGCTCGTGGGCGACGCTCGCTCCGACCGCGCCGGCGCTGGCCAGCCGGGCCGCTCGTTCGGCGAGATCGTTCGTCCCATCGTCGCTTGCCATCGCCCCAAGGTGCCCTTGCTCGGTCGACGGGGCAAGCCCCGCATCCGCCGCCGCGGTCGCCGCCGAAACGAGCGCTCGTGATCGGCGATGGCGAAGGACTGACAGCGCTCTGCTCGGGCAGGTGGCCGGCCCCCTCCGGCGCCTTTCTGTGTATAATCGTAGGGTGACAGCGACGGATCTGTACGGCATCGAAGGGCAGGTGCTTGACGGGCAATTCCGTGTCGACCGAGCCATTGGGGAGGGGGGCTTCAGCGTCGTCTACCGCGGCCTGCACATCGGGCTCGACGAACCGGTGGCCATCAAGTGCCTGAAGCTGCAGTCTCCGCTGGCTTCCTCGGTCGTGGACGGGATCGTCCGCCGCTTTCGCGATGAGAGCAAGATCCACTACCGCCTCTCCCGCGGCTCGCTCCACATCGCGCGCACCATCGCCGCCGGGACGACCATGGCGCCCGCTACGGGCGCCCTCGTGCCTTACATGGTGCTGGAGTGGCTCGAAGGATTCACCCTGTCCGAAGAGCTACGCGCGCGGCGCATGCGCGGCGAAACGGGACGAACCTTGCCGGAGGTCATCCGCCTGCTCGACCCGGTAGCCGACGCCATGGCTTTTGCCCATGCGCAAGGTGTGGTGCATCGCGATCTCAATCCATCGAACATCTTCGTCGCCCACACTCAGGGCAGCTCCAAGCTCAAGGTGCTCGATTTCGGCGTGGCCAAGGTCATCTCCGATCACGCGCTCTCGCTCGGGCCGCGCGTGGCGACCATCGGTCAAATTCGGATGTTCACGCCCGCCTACGCCGCACCCGAGCAATTTCACGACGCGCTCGGCGCCATCGGCCCCTACACCGACGTCTATTCATTTGCCGTCCTGGTGGTCGAGCTTCTCGCCGATCGGGCTCCGATCGAAGGTGAGCACATCGGCGAATACGCCGATCGCGCGCTCGATCCGGTTCGTCGACCCACGCCGCGGTCGATGGGGGTCACGGTAGGGGATGCCGTGGAGGCGGTGCTCGCACGCGCGGTGACGGTCGACCCTTCGCAGCGTCCTCGCGACATCGGCGAGTTCTGGGGAATGCTCAAGAATGCAGCTACCCGCGACGCGAACCAGAGCCGAGGCGTCGGGGAGCGCGGTTTTCCGCAGCCTCCCGTGATGACCGCGCCGTCAGCGCGTGGCGCCGAACTCCCCAAGGTGACGGCCGGTCGGCTGCCCATTTTGCCGGAGCCTCAGGCGCACGGGTTCGCGCCGCGCGATGCGGCTGATCTCGTCTCGGACACGCGCGGCAGTGGGTGGAGACCGCAGGCCGGTGTGGCATTCGCGAACACGGTGGGGCCGGCGCGCTCGCCGAGCGCGCCGCCGCTCGATGAGCCGATGGACGCGGACGCGCGCGCACGCACGGGCCCGCCCCGAAAAGCGACGCTGTTTCAAGGGAGCCCGGCGGTTGCCCCGGCGGGGTCGTCCTCCATCACACAAACGTCAGCATCCCCCTTGCCGCCACGCGCCATGGGGGCTGGCATCGCGAGCCACACGGCTTTTGCGGCCACCGTGGCGACCCCTGGCGCTTCCGACCCTCCGCATGCGCCGAACGCGCAGAGCCTTCACCTCGGCGACACCGCGCCGTCGGCCGTGATGCGGGCAGCCATGCCCGAGGGGAAACCAGCGAAATCAGCGATCCGCTGGTACACACCGTCGCTCGAGAGCAACACGCCGTTTCCCGCAACGCCGTCCTCCTTTCCGACGCCTCCGACGCCGTCTTCCCAGTCCGAGCAGCAGGCGGAGAAAAAGCCGAAGGTACGTCTCTGGATCGTGATCGGCTTGGTCCTGACGGTCGCGCTCGTGCTGGCCGCTGTGCTTGCCAACTATTTCACGCCGCAGTAGCCGCGGTCCCACACGGCGTTGCGCGACGCAGCGCGGAACGCGATTGCAGGAGTGCTGGGCCGGGTACCGCGGGACGTGGGAGCTGGTTCGATCAGAGCAGCTCGACGCCCGTCGCGTCGAGCTCGACCTTCACCGTCTTGCCTGTCGCTTCCAAGGCTTCCTGCTCGCACTCGCCGTTGTCCGGCTTGGGCAGCACCGTGCCTTCGACGCGGGCGCGTCGGCCGGACGCCGACTTCGGTACCAAGAAACTGTGTCCGCTCATCCGGATGTGCGCCTCGCCGTTGCCGTCGGCGATCTCCATCCAGCACCCCGCGGCCTGACAGACGGCCGTGACCTGCCCTTCGGTCTTCACTGTCGTTTTGGCGTACTTGCTCGTTTCGCGGACGATGTCGGCGAGCGCGACCACGGGACTCTTCCCGAGAGGAGCACCGAACCTGGTGGCAGGCGCGGCTGGCGCGGGCGCCGCGATGGCAGCGGATGCCACGGCTTTCGCCTGCGCGCGCGGGTCCCCCGATTGGCAGCCACCGGCGCTGCAAGCCGCAGCGACGAGAACGAGGGCTTTGCCGATACCGATGATCATGCTCCGTCAGTCTTACACTTGCGCGGCGCCCTGGCCATACGCCTTCTTTCGTTGACGTCGCCCGCCAGCGGGCCGACAAGCGCATCATGAAACGAAAGATCGCCGGCATTTTCGCGGTTTCGCTCGTCAACCTCGCCGCGTGCGGGTCATCCCAGCCTACCGCTCCGACGCCTCCGTCGCCGCCACCGCCCCAGGCCGCCCCCCCGGCGCAAGCCGCGCCCGTATCGCCCACTCCGGCCCCTCGTGCCGACACGAGTCTTCTGCCGCGCAAGCTTCTCTTCGGTAACTCCGACCACGTCGCGCCGAGCATCAGCCCCAACGGAGCGCAGATCGCGTTTCTCGCGCCGGAGAGCGGCGTGCTCAATGTGTGGGTCGGTCCCGCCGGGGACGTGAAGGCCGCCAAGGCCGTGACCTACGAGAAGGTGCGCCCCATTCGATCCTTCTCCTGGGCGTACACCAACGAGCACATTCTCTACGCCAACGACAAGGGGGGCGACGAGAACTTCCACGTCTTCGCGGTCGACCTCAAAGCCGGCAAAGAGGATGATCTGACGCCCTTCGACGGCGTGCGCGCTTCGGTGACGGCCGTCTACGATGACAAGCCCACCGTGGTCCTCGGCGAGATGAACAAGCGCGACAAGCGCTTCATGGATCCGGTGCTCATCGACATCAAGACCAAGGCCATCACGCCGCTCACGGAAAACACCGAGGGGTACGTGGGGTTCGTCGTCGATCGCGACGCCAAGCTCCGCATGGGCTCGAAGATGACGCCCGAGGGCGGCCTCGAGCTTTTTACTTTCGACAAGCCGGGCAAGTGGTCGAGCTACGCCAAGATCGCCCCTGAGGACAACCAGACGACGCAGCCACTCGAATTCGAGCGCAACAACCGCACGCTCTATTTTCTCGATAGTCGCGGCCGCGACACCAGCGCGCTCGTCTCGGTGGACATGCCGAAGGGCAAGCCGACTCTGATCTTCGAAGATCCCAAGGCCGACGTCGATGAAACGCTCGTCCACCCCAAGACGGGCAAGGTGCAGGCGGTCTCCACCAACCGCGAACGTCGCATATGGAAGGTGCTCGACAAGTCGCTGCAGGGCGACTTCGACGCGCTCGCCAAAGTCACCGACGGCGACATGCGGATCACGAGCCGCTCGCTCGACGACAAGCGCTGGGTCGCGGCGTTCCTCCACGACGACGCGCCCACCGGTTATTACCTCTGGGATCGCGCCCAGAAGAAGGCGACGTTCCTCTTCGTCGATCGTCAGGCGCTGGAGGGGGCCAAGCTCGTCAAGATGCACCCGGTGGTCATCAAAGCGCGCGACGGGCTCGAGCTCGTGAGCTACCTCTCCCTGCCGCGTGAAGCCGACGCGGGGAACAGCGGCAAACCGAAAGAGCCGCTCCCCATGGTGCTCTTCGTTCATGGCGGGCCGTGGGCGCGCGATCAATGGGGCTTCACTCCTCAGCATCAATGGCTCGCCAACCGCGGCTACGCCGTGCTCAGCGTCAACTACCGAGCGTCGACCGGCTTCGGCAAAAAGTTCATCAACGCGGGTAACCACGAGTGGGCCGGCAAGATGCACGACGACCTCATCGACGCCGTGAAGTGGGCGGTCAGCGAGAAAATCGCCGACCCCGCCAAGGTGGCCATCATGGGGGGCAGCTACGGCGGCTACTCGACGCTCATCGGCCTCACCTTCACCCCCGACGTCTTCGCGTGCGGCGTCGATATCGTCGGCCCGTCCAACTTGGTCACCCTCCTCAACTCCATCCCCCCGTATTGGACGCCGATGATCGCCGAGTTCACCCACCGCATCGGGGACCACCGCACCGAAGAGGGAAAGAAATTTCTCTTCGAGCGCTCCGCCCTGTCGCGCGTCGACGCCATCAAGAAGCCGCTCTTGATCGGTCAAGGCGCCAACGATCCGCGGGTCAAACAAGCCGAGAGCGATCAGATCGTGAAGGCCATGCAGGCCAAACAGCTGCCCGTCACCTACGTGCTCTATCCCGACGAAGGGCACGGTTTTGCGCGCCCCGAAAACCGGCTGAGCTTCTACGCTGTCGCCGAAGTTTTCCTCGCGGAGCACCTGGGGGGGACGTACCTACCGACGGGTGAGGACTTTCAGAACTCGACCATCACGGTGCCAGGTGGAGCGGAGCATGTTTTCGGCCTGAAAGAGGCTCTCTCCACGAAGAAATAAAGCCAGGGCATTCTACCGAGGGCGTGGCCGGCGTGGCCCCTCGCTACGACCAGGAAACAGTCCCTTCTGCGTCGCAAGCGACCGGATATACTCCCCGCTCCCTGCAAGGAGGGGGTCCTATGTCCGTGCGCATTCGCCATGTCGTGACCGTTGCGTTGGGGATTCTGGCGCTGTCCGGGTGTCGAACCGTGCAGGATAAAGAGCGCGACCTGACGGCGCAGTGCAAACGCGACTGGCCCTGCAAGAAGAGCGGTCTCTGCACCGGCCTTTGCACGCCCGAGCCGTGCGTGTGCGCGGCGAAAACCCCCTCGGACTGCACGTCGTCGACGGATTGCAATGGTGTCGGAGCGTGCACCCCCAAGGACGGAAAGTGCGTCGTGGCGACCAACGCCGATTGCGCGCGCGTCGCAGCCTGCAAGGCGACGGGCGTTTGCACTGCCAAGGACGGCATCTGCCTGGTCGGGTCGGACGCCGATTGCGCCCAATCCGATCTCTGCAAGGACCAGCGCAAGTGTTCGTTGAAGGGCAGCGCCTGCGTCGACGCGACCTTCAATCCGGCCCTGCTCGATCCGAGCAAGATCGGCGACAACGCCCCCGAGAAATTC
>DATHES010000214.1:0-11989 GCA_035318465.1 Polyangiaceae bacterium | reverse complement strand
CGTCTACAAGGATGGGCCTTACGCACTGAGCCTCGAGCTTCTGCATGTTTGGACCAAGAACTACGCCGCGGCGACGAACACGATCGCGACGCTGGAAGGCAACCAGCCGACGCTGACCGCGATCTATTTCTTTTGAGCAAGAACGGCCGCCTCGCGGTCGTAGTCGGGCTCGGACCGCGACCGTCACGCGTGATGCGCCAGGGCGACGAACGTGGCGCGCGACCTTCTGACGTTATCCGCATCAATCGAGAGCGTCTTAGTTACTTCGATAGCGACGGAAGTCGATTGGGGAGGTGCTAGGCGGGCTCGCGGCATACGGTCAAGGCCGGATGTCACACCTGCGGCGCATTCGCCGCAGGGCGCGGTTCTTGCGACGCCGCCTCCTCCATCGCAGCTCTGCTGCGAGGACGGGAAAAAGCAAGCGTCGGGATCACATTTTCGATCCGCCGCGGTCAACCATGTAAACATGAGAGCTCGGCTGACCAATCTCATTTCGGCAAGGCCGGAAATGCATGACAATGCATGGCGCGGCTGGGCGCAGATGACGGATTGAATATGGGGGGTGATGTCCAACAGGCTGGCAGATCTTTTGATGCCGATGTGCGCGTGCTCGTCGACGCAGGCCGCCCTCGCGACGCCGCCAATCTTCTCGTTGCGCGGCTTTCTTCCGAGCTTCGGCCGTTTCTTCATCGGCTTCTCGGGGACGTCGCCCTCGCCGACGAAGCGCACAGCGCTACTTGCGAGCGGCTATGGCGCGGACTCGCAAACTTTCGATGGGAGTCGTCGCTGCGATCTTGGACCTACATCATCGCCAGGCGAGAAGCGAGCCGATGTCGGGCCCGTTACGCACGAAGTGACTGGCATACGACCCTTAGCGCCGCCGAAGCGGTTGCGATCCAGGCGACTTCACGAAGTCTTTCGACGACGCAACAAGACATCGTAGAAAGCTTACGTCTGTCACTGTCCCCGGAGGACCGCGACCTGCTTGTCTTACGCATCGAGCGTGGTCTTTCCTGGAAAGAGATAGCAGCAGCGTTCTTGGAAGACGACGAGACCGATGCAGGCGTCCTCGATCGCGAGGCTGCGCGTCTTCGCCAACGCTTCCGATCGATTCGGACCAACCTCAAAGCCGCCTTGGTCAAAAGAAATACGCCTGGCTCGGAGACCCGAGGTTCATGAACCAAACGGAAGATCAGGACGACCACGACTCTTCGCTCGGCCAGACCGAGATGCAAGGGCTTCGGCGTCTGGCTGAGCCGCCCGCGCCGCGCGTTCTTCCCGAGCCGGCGGAGATCTGGGCATCTCGGTACCGCATTCTGGAGCCACTCGGCCACGGGGGCATGGGAGACGTCTTTCTGGTGCGTGATGTCGTCCTCGATCGATTGGTAGCGCTCAAGGTTCTTCGAAGGACGAGCGACGAGAGCTTTCTCGACGAGCGGCGGCTGCTGCGCGAAGCACGGGCCGCCGCCCGCGCCGAGCACGAGAGCATCGCCCGCGTGTACGACGCCGGCACGTACAACGATCAGGCCTTCATCGCCATGGAGTACGTGCGCGGGCGGACGCTCCGCGCGTGGATGAAGACGCACCGGCCGACGCCGGACGAGGTCTTCGCCATCGTGCAGCAGTTGCTCGAAGGTTTACATGCGCTGCATGAGCGTGGCCTCGTGCACCGCGATCTCAAGCCCGAAAACGTCATGGTAACGCCCGAGGGCAAGCTGCGCATTCTCGATCTCGGCATCGCGCGTCGTGTCGCCCTCGCCAATCCCGATCAGCCGACTGGCGAGCCGTTGGCGAATGACTCGCTCGGTTTTGGCGTGGGTACGCCCGGCTATATGGCGCCGGAGCAATGGCGCCATGCGGACATCGACGCGCGTGCGGACCTGTTCGCGCTCGGGGTCATCATCTACGAGCTCATCGCCGGACGAACGCCGTTCCGCGGGGCCACCAATCTCGAGGTCCGGTTGCAGACGGTCAATGGCGAGCCTGCTTTCGACGAAAGCGTCTGGCAAAAGACGCCCGCGGTTCTGAATACGGTGCTCCGACGCGCGCTCGAGCGCGAGCGAACGAAGAGATGGCCCAACGTCGAAGCAATGGCCGACGCGCTTGCCTCGCTGTTTCCTCCTCCGTCGCGCCCTCTATCCGGGCCGCGCGTTCCCACCATCCGGCCGCCCGCCGAGGACGACCCGCACCTCGAGTCCCTGCGCGGCAGTGCACTCGGTCTTTCCATTCGCCCCGAGGCGCTGCGTCCTTTCTGGCGCCCCCTGCTCGATGCACTAGTGGGGGGCGCCATTCTCCTCGCGGTCGTGCAATTCCGCCAGCGCCCGACGACTGCTGCTACCGCCACACCGAGCATGGCGCAGTTCCGCGGCGGCCTCTATACGATGGGCCTCGATAAGCGCGAGCTCGCCAGCATGTGTGCAACATACCCCCGCGGCTGTCCGCGGCAGGTGCAAAACGAAGTCCCGCCGAGGCCAGCCGTCATCGCCCCGTTCGAGCTCGACGTGCATGAGGTGACCAACGAGGACTTCGCGACCTTTCTCACCAAGATCGGCCCGTCGATCCGCGTGTACGACGACGATGACTATCACTACCCCCGATTCGTTCGCTACTCCCTCCGGCCGGGGGAGGACTTTTTGTTGTACGATATGTGGAACAAGGGCGCTGGTCTCGAGCTCGAGGAGCGACACGCGTTCCACGCTCGCCCCGGATTCGAAAAGCTTCCGGTGACACTCGTCACGTGGCTTGCAGCGCGTCTCTACTGTCGCAGCGAAGGCAAACGCTTGCCTACGGAGGCGGAGTGGGAGCTCGCGGCAAGGGGTTTCAAGAAGCGCCTCTACCCATGGGGAAACGACCTTGCTGCATGTGGAAAGGTTCACATTCCCAGCAACGGCACTCTACCCGTTCAGAATCTGTCGGATTGCGAAAACGAACGCATCATTCCGTTTCCCATCATGTCAGCCTCACAAGACGTCACGCCGGACGGCGTATTCGATATGGGCGGCAATGTCCTGGAGTGGGTTGACGACAACACAGGCGTCGACGACGACGATGCAACGTATACGAGCCGGCTCAAAGCCGAAACCGCCAGGCCGGTACGCGGCGGCGGGTTCGACACGTCGTTCTACACGCGCACGACTGCGCGCGGACTGTGGCTCACTTTTGACGTCGGACATGACCTAGGTTTCCGCTGTGCCAAAACCATTGCCCCAACACCGTGAGGGAAAAATGCGCAACAGGCGTGTCGTCACCATGTACGGAATTACTCACGAAGTCGACGTTGAATTCCTCGCAAGCGCTCCGGATTTCGTTACGGCGTCGTCAAAACGGAACAACGCCACGCCGATTGCTGGAACCACGGTCGTCCTCTTCCGCCTGTATCGAGATAAGGCAAGCAAACCACCTTCTTTCGTTCTTTGGCAACACGAACCCGATTTTTCTGAGCAAATCAAAGCCAAGTTTGCTCCGGCCGAGTTAGAGGTGCCTCAGGGCCGGCCCATAGGGTACGACCTCTTCCGCGTTCGGACCGACATGCTCTCGGACGTGGGTTTGTACAATGTAATGCGCGAGCGAATTAGCACCATACTCAACAATTATGGTCAACAAAATGATCCGAGCGGCGTTCCGCCGAAATAGGAGATGGCATGAGATACCATCTATTGAACCTCAGCTTCGGTAAGCAACGGCTGAGTGCCGAGCCGCTTCTGGGCGAGCCCGTGCCGGTGGCGGCAATCGATGATTTTCCAGAGCCGTCCGCAGAGCCTCTCATTCTTTACATTCTCGGCCACGCCGCGCCGGACGAGCTGCTGGAGGGCGATGTGGCGCGTCCGGACCACTCGATTGCAACGGCGATAGAGAGTTGGCGAGGAAACGCGAGCACGCTCCTGATCTGGGACGTATGTTTCGCAAAAAGCTTTCTCAATATCGAACGCGATGAGCCATGGAATACCAACTACGTTCATGTCTTCGCCTGTCAACGCTACGAGCGAGCATGGCATCACGGCGGACAACAGAACCACACGATCTTTTCGACGGCGCTTCACAACGCACTCGAGCAGTTCCGGAATGAACCAAACCACCTGAGCTGGGACGGTCTTACTTTGCTCCTCAACGCGAACTTGGGTGGCCTTCAGACGGCCGAAATCGAGCACTGGGGCGGGTTGACTGCGAACGACTTTCTTGACCAGCTGTTAGCATGAGGGCCAATGAGCCAGTGGCCTGATGTTCGTCACTTGCCGTCTCTCGAGTTAACGTAAGTCGCGTCTGCGGTTAAGGTCCGGCGTCGACCCTCGGTCGAACCTCGTCGTAGCGACTACGTCACGTTTCGGTTGACTGCTCGGCGTTTTTGGTCGGGCGGGCCAAATGTTTCACTACGCAGCCTTGCTCCTCACAAAACCACGGGACGATGATTTTTGATTCGGGATCGACGGTGATCTGCGTTCGCTTGACTATCCGACGGCTCATCGAGGGAGGACCCAGGTGATCGATAAGATCAGCGCCCTGCTCGCGGCGCTCTTTGCGTGCCTGCTCGTTTCGGGTCGTGTGTGCGCCAAGGACGAGGCCCCGCCCATTTCGATCGTCTCGGACCCCACGACGATCATCGTGCCGTACCGCGAGCACCAGGGAGCCGGTCGGATTCGAGTGGTGGTGCAAAGCGCCATGTCGTCCATCACGCTGCGAAGCCGACCGTGCAAGCTCGGGGACCGCTATGCCACGGTCGCTTTTGAGGCAAACTCCAAGGATTGGTTCGATCTCGACGCGACGACCGCACGCACGGTCGAGATCCCCATCGTCATCCATGATCTGGCGGGCGTCGGACTTTACGAGGGAGCCATCGAGGCGCTGTTGCCGTCAGGCTCCGTCGTGTCCGCGAAGCTAGTGGTGGTTCGAACGGATGCTGGGTTCTCGCCCGTGATCGTGAGCGACGCACTCAAGAACGGGCGCATCGAGTTTACGGGCAAGAACGAGGACCAATTCGTCCTGGGAATTCAGAATCCGACAACCGCCATCGAGCGAACGTTCATGATCTCGGTCTTGGGTCCACACGTCGACGCCATTTCAGAGAAGGAAAGCGAATCGTCTACCCCTGGCACGATCGCCATCAAGCCGGACTCCGTTCATCTGCTGCCGGGCCAGGAGCAGCCAGTTTTCGCCACACTCCGCGGCGCCGCGGGTGTCGGTACTCCTTATCAAGCCATTCGAGTCGCCGCGAAGGACGACCCCACGTTGTTCAAGGACACGCTGGTAGCGATCAAGGATGCCGGCGCAGATGACCGCCGGTTGTTACACCTGCTCTTCATCGTGCTTATCGGCGCGGTGCTCTCTCTCGTGATCAGCAACGTGTTCCCGTCGACGTTTGCCAAGGCCAAACATCGCATGACGCTCACTCAGGCCGAAGCGGCCATTCGGAGCTGCGTCAATATCAGCGGGTTCGCGCAGGCATCGCTGCTGGCCGAGGCGGGCAGTCTCCGTTTGGCGGTCGGTGAGATCAAATGGTATCAGCCGTCCAAAACCGAGCAGTTGCCGCACGTCGATCGCGCCATCGGTGTCTTGAAGTGCCGACTGGAGTGCGCGCAGGCCATCAACTCGCTGCGCACGCAGGTACAGCAGGCCAATCTATTGCCCATTACGGCCGAATATCAGATCGAGGAGAAGCTATACCAAGCCGAAGAGGCCATGGTCGATGGTCAACTCGACGCCGCCAAGGGGCGGCGCGATGAAGCCATTCAGCTACGGGCGGGCAGCACCGCGCCCACCGCGATTGCGGCGCTCAGAACGAAGCTCGCCAACGACATCGCTGCGCTGCTCAAGCGCCCCGCACCGTCTGGGCGCGACGCGCAGGCGACGGTGCGCATCGATCAACTGCGCACCGCAGCAGCGGACATCCCCACGACGGCGGAAGCAACGTTGCTCGAGACGGAACGTGATTACAACGTTATTTGGACCTACATCAACGTCGGCGAGAGCGCGCTCGAACGCAATGCCGGCCGGCCCGACATCGCACAATCGGCGGCGCAGCTCTTCGAGCTCTTGAAGGCGAATCCCGCGTCGGCGCGTGTGGGGTGGCTCTGCAAACTGATCGACGCCGACGTCTCGCTCCAGCAGATTGCAACGGCGGTGGGTGCCAAGCAGGGAACGATCGTCTGCAACCCCAATCCGCGGCTTTGCGAGCTGTGCGACTACCGCTTCGAGTTCACAGATCCGCGCCTAGCAGCGGTGTCAGCGACATTGCGGCTGACGAAGTTTCGCTGGAATTTTAAGGACGGAACGACACCCGCGGATTACGATCGTTGCAAGCACTTCTACACGAAAAACGCGCTCCGATCGGACAGCGCGACGAGGGTCCGATGGTGGTCGGAGCGCCCATTCCGAAGGGATGTCGATGTTGAGGTGCAGGTCACGCCGCTGGTCGGAGAAGGCGACGTGACTTTCTCCCAAAAGGTCTTCGTGACGAAGCCGAGGGACCGAGGATGGGGTCTGATTGGCATGCAGGTCATCAGCTTTCTCGTAACCTCGCTCGTCGCCGTCTTGGCCGCATTCGGCGCGCAGTATGTCAACATTCCGGCAGCGTTGACCGTCTCTTCGGGCACCACGGCCTTTCTCTTCGGTTTCAGTCTCGACCAGTTGCGCAGCAAGACGACCGGGTGAAACGTCGCGCGCGCTGCGCAGCAAGGACGAGGGCGCTGTACTCGATGAAGCTGGCGGGGCCGACGAGGTCGCCGACATTCGCGCGCGGTGCGCTGGCCGGTTTCCTTTGTAGCGCGAGCGCATCGGGCCTCGCCTCCTCGGTGGTGGCATGCAATCGAGCGCGAAGGTCGGCATGGCGGGGCGTTCGGAGCTCGTGTGGTCACGTCGACGCCATCGCCCGCTTCTACGCCACCGTTGTCCAAGGTCTGTCCGTTCAGGCCCGCGACGGCGCCAGCCGCACCGAGCTCGAAGCCGTCATCATGTGCGCGATGGCGGCCTGGGACACGCTAACGAGCGGCGGACGGCGAACGGGAAAAAGAGTGTCGCGAAGATCCTCCGCGCCCTAGTCGCTTTCGCGCGGATGGCGTCGAGCCCATCATCGTACCTCCCGAGGCGCGCATAGCGCTCGAGCGCGGCGGACGTGGAGAAGCCCGTACTGCAGGTGTTCGAGCACACAGTCATGTCCTCGGCACCATCGATTCGATGAGCTTGATCAAAGATTCGATGCCGAACTCGAACGCGGGGCCAAAATCGCAGAGCGAGAGATGGGGCGCGCTCGCGGCCAAGCGCGGGTAGCGCATTGCGATCTCGGGCATCGAGGGAGCTCGCGGCGGCGTGGGATCGGGACCCGCGTCGGTCCCTGCGATCTCCGCGAGCAAGGCGCCATTGCACCAGCAGCCGACCAGCAAAACCAAGCGGCCGATGGTCACCGGATCGAACCCTGCGCTGTGGAAGATCGCACAACAGCTCTCGAGCATTTCCAACCCCATCGCCGCGTTGATGGGGCGAGACGCAAGCAATCGGAAGGCGCGAGGATGGCGAGTAGCGACCGCGCGATAAGAACGAACGAACTCCCGTAGGCGCTCCTTCCACGATCCCTCCGGCGGAAGGAGAACCTCGGACATGAGCAGGCCCGCCACGGCGTCGAGCACCTCGCCGCGCCCGTGGAAATGGTGGTAGAGCGACATGGCTTCACAGCCGAGCGCCGTTCCCAGCTTGTGCATGCTGAACGACTCGAGGCCACGGCGGTCAATGAGCTTCAGCGCAGCGTGGGCGATGCGATGGGGATTGAGAGAACGCCGACGAGAGGCGCCTTTCGACGAAGGCATGTTGAGATCTTACGTCGTAAGGTGCTAGGGTGTCGATCTGCCTTACGACGTAAGGTTTGGCAATCATCTCTTTCTGCGCGGAAAACGAGCCATGAAAAGCACTGCCGCCCGTGTGGCCAGCTACTATCTGACGACCTTTTTCATCACCCACGCCTTGGCCGCCGCGTACCTCGTGACCGGCGGCTCGTGGCGTCGCCTCGATTCTTTCGTCTTTGCGAACGTGCTCATGCTCGTTCCTGGCGCCGTCGCGGCGGGAATGACGCGATGGATCTACCATGAGCCCGTTCGCGAAGTTCTCGGTCTATCCTTCCGCTTCAATCGCTGGTTCGTCGCGGCGTGGCTACTTCCAGCGTTCCTGTCAGGTGTGGCGCTCGTCATCGGACTGACGATGCCGCAAACGTCGTACGCGCCGGATCTCGCCGGGCTCTCGGCGCGTTTTGATCTCACGCCTGACCAAGTTCGAGAGATCGCGCACCCGATCGGACACTGGCCAGCCGTGTACACGTTGGTTGTGCAGGGACTCGTCATCGGTCCGACGCTTTCGGCCATCGTCGGCCTGGGAGAAGAGGCTGGTTGGCGAGGCCTGCTCCATCACGAGCTCGAGTTCCTCGGCTTCTGGCGCGAGTCGTGGGCAATCGGTTTTTTGTGGGGCGTGTGGCATCTTCCGCTGGTGTTCGAGGGGTATGGTTATCCCGACCATCCGTTTCTCGGAGTGCTCGTCCTCGTCACGTTCGCGATATTGGCGTCGCCTCTTTATGTTTTTCTACGCATTCGATCGGGCTCGACGCTCGCCGCCGCCGTGTGTCACGGCTCGTTCAGCGCCACGATGCTGCTCACCTTCGCTCCCATCGCGGGAGGCAGCACGCTCACCGTCGGACTGATGGGTGCAGCGGGCATCATAACCATGGCCATCGTCAATATCGTGCTTCTCTTCTTGCCCCGTGAGCCCCGTCACGGGACTTCGGCGGAGCTCACGTCGAAGGGCTTGCCGCTGAGCTCGACGCTGCCGGTGAACTCGAACGTTGCCGCGCCGTCGGCGCCGAGGCCGCCGAAAATCGCCGCGCCCCAGGCGTCGACCGGCGCGGTCAGGTAGTTCAGCACTCGGCGGCTCGAGAAATTTGCGACCGACACGACGCTCGCGCCGCGCGAGTCGCCGAGGCTCACGGCCACGGGATCGTCGAGCCGGCTGTCCTCGAGCGCTCGTTCACTGGTCCCGCCACCATCGACGAAGACGATTTTGCGGTCGCCCCGGCACGCGAACGCCAGGCCGTCGCGCGATTTGCCGCCGCGTCCGTAGTCGACGCGCGTCGGGTTCTTGCAAAGGGAGCGCATTTCGATCGGCTTGAGTGGCGTCGCCGGACCCTCGCTCGCGAGCCCGCCGGCATCGTAGGCACGAAGCTCCCCGTCCACGCTGGCGACGTACGCCTTCACGGCGAATTTGGCGTCCGTGTACGAACGATCGCCGATCGGAAAGCCGGTAACCACGACGCTCGGCCGCGAGACATGCACCACCTCCTCTACTTTCGGCTTCGCCGCCTCGGCCATTGCGAAGGAGAACGGCCACTCGTTCGCGGCGGGACCGGGCTTGGTCGTCTGGTCGTAGTTTGGCTGCGTGCCGAAGTACATGGAGCGGTAGTAGGCAATCAGCGGCTCGAGATCGATCACGGCCACCTGGTTTTCATCGCGCGAAGCGACCAGGGCCAACCCAGCTTTGGCCGCCGAGTGCACGTCGTCGGTTCCGGCAGCCCAAGCGTTCCGCCCGTTCTGGGTCGCGAGCTCGGCCTGCGCGTCCTTGCTCGGTGAGCTCATCCACTGGGCGAAGTCCACCGACGCCGAGATGCGGGTCGGCGCCCCGAAGGGAAGCTCGACGTAGCCGAGGAGCTTGAGCGCGCCGAAAAAACCTGCGTTCGGCAGACCGGGCAAGAACCCGTCTCGCTGAGTCGGTACGAACACTGCGACGCGTCCCGCACACGCCGCGGTGTCCCAGATCGTCACGAAAGCGAATTCGCTGTTGTTGGTCACGGCAACGTCGGTTGGCACCTCGTTCGGTCCGAGCTTCGCGAACGGAAACTGATCGCTGCTGTTGCCGCTGCCGACGGCGCCGACCAGACCGCCGTGGAACGCGAGAATGCCGTTGTTCGACCAGGTGACGCGCCCGCGACCGATGGCGACCGGTTTCGAGAGCGACGCGCTGCCGTTCGCGGCTTTCCAGGCGGGAGCGTCGACGCTCGGATCGACGACGCTCGTGTACCAGGCGTCGGAATCGGCGCCCATCGGACTATTCACCGGAGCGAGATAGTAGAGGTGGGCGAACTGTGTTCCCCCGTGCCCGGTGTGCTTCGACCAGATGAACCGCGTGCGGCTGACACCCGGCCCGTCCTCGAGGTGCAACACCTGCCCGCTGTAGCCGGTCCAATCCACCGCTTTCGCCTCGCAGTCCGCGAAGCAATAGCGTCCACTGTTGGCCCGATCGAAAACCGTCGGCGTCGCTACGTCTGCTGGATGAAATGCCGCGTAAGCCGGACCATTCAGGTAGTCGATGAGCGCAGGGTAGTCCGCGGCGAGCTTGCGGTAAGCCGTGCAGTTGAGCCGCCCGTTGTCATCGACCACCGTCCCCGGCACCAACGTCCCGGCGTCGCCGTTTGCACCGGTCCCGCCGGTCCCGCTGGTGCCACCGGTCCCGCTGGTACCACCGGTCCCGCTGGTGCCACCGGTTCCAGCACCCGCGGCCGCACCGGTCGCGCCGGCCGAGCCCACGCCGGCTGAACCCCCGAGCGCCCCGGAATGCCCCCCGTCGTCGTTGCAGCCGCCAAGCGCAACGACCACGGCGACCGCGCCGAGGATCTGTTTCGAACGGCTGCGCGAGGGATGGAATGGTCTCATCCCACAAGAAATAACAGCAACGGGTATGAAGTGCACCTTCCGCTGATGCTCGGCCCGCTTCCATCCCGCCCTCGATTTCCTGTAGGCGCAACGCCGTCGAGGTCGCCAAACTTCTGGCTGCCGCGCTCGAACGGGCTGCAAATCGCCCTTATGCCACGTGAGCAAAAAAAGTCGGGGACGCGCGGGCCGTGCTAGGCAAGTGCCCCATGCAGAGAAACGGCTGGATTTCGCTCTGCGGCATCCTCGCCCTCCTTGGATGTCCGTCTCCCACCCCCCAAGCAAAACCAGTGACGGGCTCGTTGCGCGCGGCCACCGAAATCGTGGCCAACGCTCGCGAGATCGCGGGCCCGCAAGGCGTCCGTGCCCTCGAGACGGTCGAGATCGGCGGGATCCCACAATGGATCTCCGTGCGCGGGCGGGACCGACGGAATCCTTTGCTGTTGTTTTTGCACGGAGGCCCCGGCTATCCCATGATGCCGGCCAGTTATAGCTTCCAAGCACCGTGGGAAGAGTACTTCACCGTGGTTCAATGGGACCAGCGCGGCGCCGGCAAAACCTACGTCGCCAATGACCCCGCCACGATCGCGCCCACGCTGACGCCCGCCAGGATGATCGCCGACGCCGAGGAGATGGTGCAAGTTCTGCGACAGCGTTATGGCAAAGACAAGATCATTCTCTTGGGCCACTCATGGGGGACGGTTCTCGGCGTCGAGCTCGCCAAGAGGCATCCTGGCTGGTTTTACGCCTATGTCGGCGTGGGGCAAACCGTCGACACACCGGAAAGCGAGCGCTTGGCTTACCTGGCGCTCCTCGACACCGCCTCCCGCGCCGGCAACGCGCAGGCTTTGGCCGAGCTGCGCGGGATCGCTCCCTATCCGGAGGCGAATGGCGCCATTCTTTTCGCCAAGTTGAAGGTGCAGCGCAAGTGGCAGACTTTCTACGGAGGCTATGTTTTCGGCAAGGCCGACGATCACTATGCCGACATCGTCAAGCTCAGCCCCGACTACACGGAGCATGAGCTGCAAGCGTTCGGAGCCGGCATTTCCTTCAGCTTCGACAGGCTATTGCCTCAGATCTCGAGCACGAGCTTTCGGGAGGTGCGCGAATTGAACTGCCCGGTGGTGCTATTCCACGGTCGGCATGACCTGACCTCCGCAACGACGCTCGCCCACGCCTGGTTCGATGCACTGCGTGCACCAAAGAAGAAGTTCATCTGGTTCGACCGGTCCGCCCATCTGATCTTCACCGAGGAGCCCGGGAAGGTGTTCCATCATCTCGTCGACGACGTCTTGCCGCTGGCGAGCGAAGGAGAT
>DATHES010000213.1:0-27142 GCA_035318465.1 Polyangiaceae bacterium | reverse complement strand
CGCCGCCGCGCCCTTGCTGGAGGAGCACGACGAGGATGAGAAACATGCAGACGAAGACGTGCACGATGCTGAGCAGGGTGGTCATGGCGCGGCTCTCGGTCGGCTTCTTAGCCTACTTTTGACGGGAGCGCCGCTCCAAGGCGCGACCGGAGGGAAGGGTGGGGCTTTCCGCTGCCCGAAACGCCTGTTTTGGCGCGTACTTTGTGACATTCTGGCGGGGTCATGACGAGGCAGATCGAGCGGTCGCTCACCCCTTGATGGCAAGCGCCTGCGCGGCCCCCGCAATGGCCGCGAAATCCGCGGCGTCGAGCGATGCTCCTCCGACCAGCGCGCCGTCGACGTCCGTGCACGCGAGCAGGCCCGCGGCGTTCGACCCTTTGACGCTGCCGCCGTATAGAATCAGCGTTTTTTCGGCGAAGTCTCGGCTGAGCTTGGCGATCTGGGCGCGGATGGCGGCGTGGACTTCCTGGGCTTGTTCGGGGCCGGCCACTTTGCCGGTGCCGATGGCCCACACCGGTTCGTAGGCAATGACGCTGACGCCCGTCTGGGCGGCCAGGGTCTTCGCGAAAGCGTCGATCTGCCGCGAGACGACGGTGAGGGTGTCCCCCGCTTCGCGTTCGGCGAGCGTTTCGCCGACGCAGGCAATGGGGCGCAACCCTTTGGCCAGCGCGGCGGCGACCTTTTCGGCGACCGAGGCATCGGTTTCACCGAAGAATTGCCGGCGTTCGCTATGCCCGATGATGACCCACTTGGCGCCCGCTTCGAGGAGCATGGGGGCGCTCACTTCACCGGTGAAGGCACCGCTGTCCTTGGGGTGAAGGTTCTGCGCGCTGACGGCGATGCGCGTCTTTTCCAGCTCGTGGGCGACCGCGGCGAGCGCGGTGAACGGGGGTGCGACGAGGACGTCGACCTTGTCGTACGAGGCCGTCTTCTTGGCGATGTCGGCGGCGAGGGTACACGCCGATGCGCCGCCATGGTTCATCTTCCAGTTGCCGGCAATGAGCGGGCGTCGTGCGCGGTTCATGGTTCCTCCGTCGAAGTGGGCGCACCTTCTTCGCGCTTTTTTCGGCGCGGCGCAACCACGGCGTGGAGAGGCGCCAGTTCCTTCAGGAGATGGGCGCACGAGAGGGCTCTCACTTTCTTGCCGATTGGGCAGGTGTGCTCGCCTGCGTGAATGACGTCGAGCGAGTCGAGCCGTAGGTCGGCGAGGGCGATGTGCGTGGATCGCGTCAGGCGCTACGCCGGAAGCGTCCGCGCGGGGTACGCGCGGACCTTGGCGTCGGCGGTGACGAGCACGAGGTTGTCGGCGACGGCCTGCGCGACCAGCATGCGATCGAACGGATCGCGGTGCAGATGCGGCAGCGATCGGAGGGCGCGGACGTGACGCACGCGCACGGGGAGCTCGGTGAAGCGCTTTTCCTGCAGCTGCTCTTCGAGACCGGCCGGGACCTTCAGCTTGCCGAGCGCACGTTTCATCTCGATTTCCCAGGCCGAAGCCGCGCTCACGAAAACGACCGTGTCGGGTGCTTCGATCTTTTTGCGCGTCTCGCGCTTCAGTCGGTCGGGCGACCCGAGACACCAGAGTAAGACCTGGGTGTCGAGGAGAAGGCTCATCGCTTCGGTTTGCGTGGAGCGCGGCGCGGCGTGGGAACGCCCGCGCCATCGAAGAGCTGGATGACGTCCGCGTCGACACCGTCGAAGCCGGCGTCCATCTGCAGCACGCCTTCCCATCCGCCGAGCGTCCGCGGCGTGGCCAACGGCGTGCACGGAATGAGCTTCACGTACGGCCGGCCGGCCTTGGCGATCACGATCTCCTCTCCGGCAGCTGCTTCCTCGACGAGGCGCGAGAGGTGAGTCTTGGCGGCCTGGATGTTGACGAGCTTCATTAAACCAAGTCTGGTCTGGTCTCAAAAAGGCGTCAATAGGTACAACTGGACGGGCGCGGCGATTGAGATCGCCCCGGCGCTTAATGAAGGTCTTTTCAGGACACCTAAGCGGCGCCGTCGCTCGTACGCAGCACTTCGATTCCAGGGAGCTTTTTGCCCTCCAGCAGCTCGAGCGAGGCGCCCCCGCCCGTGGAGATGTGCTTGAACTTGCCGGCAATTTCGGGGCCCGCCTGGGCCACGGCGGCCGCGCTGTCGCCGCCGCCGACGACGGTGAAGCCGGGGGCGGCAGCCATGGCGCGCGCGACGTTCATGGTGCCGCTCGCAAAGGGCGCTTTCTCGAAGAGCCCCATGGGGCCGTTCCAGAAGATGGTCTCGGCCGACGGGAACTTGTCGGAGAAGAGCTTCACGCTCTTGGGCCCGATATCGAGCGCCATCATGCCGGCCGGGATCGACGCGACGTCGACCGTCTGCCCGGAGGTGGCGTCGAGCGAGGATGCCACGACGACGTCTTCCGGCAGCAAGACGGCGACCTTTTGCGCGCGCGCCTTGTCGAGGAGCGTGCGCGCGAGGGGGAGCTTGTCCTTTTCGATACGCGACGCCTTCACGTCGACGCCGCGCGCGGCGAGGAACGTGTTGGCCATCGCGCCGCCGATGCAGAGCGCGTCGACGCGCGCGAGGAGCGCTTCCACCACGTCGATCTTGTCGGAGACTTTCGCGCCGCCGAGGACGGCGACGTACGGTTTGCCGGGATCGGTGACGAGACGGCCGAGGGCGCTGATTTCCTTCTCGATCAAAAAGCCGCAGCCGCGCTCGCGCATGAGGCGCGGCAAGGCGTGCACCGAGGCGTGCGCGCGGTGGCAGGCGCCGAACGCGTCGTCGATGTAGACGTCACAGAGCTCGGCGAGCTGCCGCGCGAAGCCCTCGTCGTCTTTTTCCTCCTCCGGATGGAAACGGAGGTTCTCGAGGAGGCAGATCTGGCCGGGGCGCAGGTCTTTGACGACTTTTTTGGCAGCGTCGCCGATGCAGTCCTCGGGCAGGTGCACCTCGGTGCCGGCGAGCTCGGAGAGACGCTGACCGGCGGGCTCCAGGCTGAGCCCCTCGGTCTTGCCCGGCTTGGGCCGCCCGAGGTGGGAGGCGAGGACGACGCGCGCCCCCGCCTCGAGTGCGAACTTGATGGTGGGCATCGCTTCGCGGATGCGCGTGTCGTCGGTCACCTTCGTGCCGTCGAGCGGCACGTTGAAGTCGACGCGAATGAACGCCCGCCGGCTATCGAGCTTCAAATCGCGAATCGTCTTGATGCCGTCGAGCAAGCCCATTGAAAACACTCCTCGCGAAACACAGCGGGATAAAACCTTCAGATTTTTTTACAGGGAGGCGGGGAGGGGGAGATCTCCCCGGCTCCCTGTCAACCCAAGAAGCGGCGCTATGCCGTTCTAGAAGCCTTTTTTGGCCATGAGGACGGTGAGGTCGGCCATGCGGTTGGCGAAGCCCCACTCGTTGTCGTACCAGCTGAAGACCTTGGTGAAGGTGTCGCCGAGGACGGCGGTCATGGTGGCGTCGAAGATCGACGAGCCGGGGTGTCCGATGTAGTCGCTCGAGACGAGCTGCTCGTCGGTGTAATAGAGGATGCCCTTCATGGGACCCGACTCCGACGCCTTCTTCATGGCGGCGTGGATGGTGTCCTTGGTGACGGGTTTCTCCGTTTCGACGGTGAGGTCGACGAGCGAGACGTCCATGGTGGGGACGCGCACCGCGCCGCCGTCGAATTTACCCTTGAGCTCGGGAATGACTTCGGCGAGCGCCTTGGCGGCGCCGGTCGTGCTCGGGATCATGCTGACGGCCGCGGCGCGCGAGCGGCGCAAATCGCCTTTGCGATGGGGGATGTCGAGGATGGGCTGGTCGTTGGTGTAGGAATGGATCGTCGTCATGAGGCCGCGCTTGATGCCGAAATTGTCGAGCAGCACCTTGGCGACGGGTGCGAGACAATTGGTGGTGCACGAGCCGTTGGAGACGATGTGGTGCTTCTTCGGGTCGTAGACGTTGTCGTTGACGCCGAGAACGAGCGTCGCGTCCTGACCTTTGGCGGGGGCGCTGATGATGACTTTCTTGGCGCCGGCGTCGATGTGAGCGTGCGCCTTCTCTTTGTCGGTGAAGAGCCCCGTGCATTCCAGGGCGATGTCGACGCCGAGCGACTTCCAGGGAAGCTCTTTGGGGTCTTTGATGGCGAGGACCTGGATGTCCTTGCCGCCCACCGAAATCGCTCCTTCCTTGGCCGCCACCTCGGCGGCGCGGAAGGTGCGGTGCACGCTGTCGTACTTGAACAGGTGGGCCAGCGTCTTGGGGTCGGTGAGGTCGTTGATGGCGACGACTTCGATGTCGTTGATCTTGCGCTCCACGATCGCGCGCATGATGCAGCGACCGATACGCCCGAAACCATTGATGCCGATCTTGGTGGCCATTCTCGTGCTCCTTTAGAAGGAGCGTATAACTAGACTCCAGCCAATCGCGGGTCAAGCACCGGTACCGAATCATCCCCTGGCGTTCAGGTGCCTGGACGTTTCGCGGGCTAGGGACCCAGTGCTTCCAGCGCTCGCTTGCCGTTCTCGTTGCCCGGATGAATCGACGGCCCGTTGATGTCGACCATGAAGTCGTAGGTCACGATGCCGGCGTCGGTCGTGACTTCGGCGCGCACCCGTTCGTGCTGCATGCATGACGATTCAGTGGCCGTGGACCACTCTGGCGCCGGCGCGCCCGGCCGCTCCTCGCCGATGACTTCGGGCAGTGAGCGCCCCGAGTGCGCGCGGTAGGTTTGCACGACGGCGAGTGCGCTGTGCTCGTCGGCGGCGTTGAAACGCGATTGAACGTAGAGAATGGTGGTCGCCGCGAGCGCGCTCGTCACCACCATGCCGATGTTGCGAAGCAGCGGAGAGGCCAAGGTTGGTCCGCGTCGTTTACCTCAGACGACGGACCCCAGCTTGCGAAAACGCTGGTAGCGGTCTTCGACGAGCTCGGCGGGACTGAGCCCATCGAGCGAGGTCAGTGTTTCGTGCAGGGCGATCTCGAGGTGGCGCGCGGCTTCGTCGTGGTCGCGATGCGCGCCGCCCGCGGGCTCGTCGACGATGGCGTCGACGACACCGAGACGCAAGAGATCGGGCGCCGTCATCTTGAGCTGATCGGCGGCGTCGGACGCACGTGATTTGTCCTTCCAGAGAATCCCGGCGCACCCTTCCGGCGAAATGACCGAGTAGCACCCGAATTCGAGCACGAGCACACGGTTGGCGACGCCGAGCGCCAGCGCGCCTCCCGACATCCCTTCGCCGATGATCACCGAGACGATGGGAACCGTGACGCGGGCCATGGCCGCCAGCGCGGCACCGATGGCCTCCGACTGGCCTCGCTCTTCGGCGCCGACGCCCGGGTAGGCCCCCGGCGTGTCGATGAAGGTGAACACGGGCAGCCCGAAGCGATCGGCGAGCTCGTACATGCGAATCGCCTTGCGGTACCCCTCCGGCTTGGGCATGCCGAAGTTGCGCATCACGTTCTCCTTGGTGCCCCGCCCTTTTTGGTGCCCCACCGCGACGACGCTCCGGCCGCGAAAGCGCGCCAGTCCGGCCACCACCGAGGGGTCTTCCGCGAAGCGACGGTCGCCGTGCAGCTCGATCCAATCGGTGAAGAGCCGCTGCACGTAGTCGAGCGTGTAGGGGCGGTTGGGGTGCCGCGAGATCATCACCTTTTGCATCGGCGTGAGGTCGGCGAAGAGCTCGCGCGCGAGCCGCCCCGCTTTCTCCTCGAGCTGCTGCAGTTCGGGTGCGAACTTGGCGTCGGTCGCGGCCAGCTTGCGCAGCTGCCTCACGCGATCGACCAAAGCGACCACGTGCTTTTCGAACGGCAAAACGAAGGCCGCCATCAGCCTGTCCCTCCGCTCCCTTCGCGGGGCGCGCAGTCGTGCGAGTCTCGGGGTAGAGTCATCTGTCGGGCGCCCCAACCAGGGAGGCCCAAGGGTGTCGCCTCGAGGCCACTTCTGCAAGCAATGTCCTACGACGCGATGGGTCAAATGACGCGAGCACCCGCTCAGGCTGCTGAAAAGGTGCCCTGGCGCGACATGATGTGGCTCGCGCTCCTGCGGCTCGCCGTCAGTGCCGGCGTGGCCATGTACGGCGTGGTCGCACTCTCCGATGACGACTACGCGCGGGTGACGATCGCGCAGCGATTTGCCGCGGCGCCGCGCCTGGATCCGAGCGGAACGAGCTGGCTGCCGTTCCCGTTTTGGGTGATGGGCGCGGCGATGAAGGTGCTCGATTCGTCGCTCGAGGTGGCGCGGCTCGTCACCGCCGTGCTGGCGGTCGGCGCAACGTGGCTTCTTTTCGCGGCGGGTCGCAGCTGGGGGCTCTCTCCGCGACGCGCCTTCCTCGCGGCGGCCCTGGCGACGCTCACGCCGGCAGCGGCGCTCCTCGGCAGCGTGACCGTCCCCGAGTTCCCCTCGGCGGCGCTCGCCGTCTTTGCGATCGTGACGGTCACCGCTCCGCCGCGCGACACGGCGCCCCGCCGAGCGCTGCTCTGGGCAGGGGCGGCCATGCTCGCGGCCACGCTGTCGCGCTATGAAGCGTGGCCGGTCGCGGCCATCCTCGCGTTCGTCGTTTGGCGGCGCCAGCGCGGCGATCGGCCGTGGACGCGAGCCGCCCTGGCCGCCCTCCCGCTGCTCGGGCCGGCCCTGTGGATGCTGCACAACCAGCTCGCGCACGGGGACGCGTTCTCCTTCGTTCGCAGGGTGTCGAGCTACCGAGCGGCGCTCGGGCCGATGCAAGGGGGCGGACCGTGGACCTTCGTGGTGGCGCTCTTCGGAGGGAGCCCGGCGGTGATGCTGGCCCTGGCACTGCTCACGGCGGTGCTCCTTCGCTTGCGCGATCGCGAAGCCGCGCGGCGCACCCTGGCGCGGTTCGCAGCATGGGGCGCCAGCGCCGCGCTGCTCCTCGTGTTTCTTCTCGCCGGCCAGATCGTGGGCGGTACACCGACGCATCACCCCGAACGGGCGCTCCTTTTGGTTTGGCTCTTGGCCACGCTGGCGGTGGTCGACCTCGCCTCTTTCGAACGTCCGCAAGCGTGGCTGGCCCTGCCGGTGGCGGTCCTTCTCCTCTTCGACTACGAGAACACGTTCGCCGATCGGGGCATCCGCCGAGAAAATGAAGAGCGGGTCGGGCTCCAGCTTCGTGCCCTCGTTGCACATGGCGAGCGCGTCTTCGCTGCCACGAACGACTACGGATATTTCGCGATCATGGCGGCTTTTGGTCGTCCGCTCGACGTCGCCGTCGATTCGCAGGACCCGCGCTGGAAAAGCAACACCACGCTGCTACGCGATCCGTGGAACGCCGTGGTGCGCCTGCGTGCCGAGAACGCATCGTGGCTCGTCGCGCCGTCGACGGTCGTCTTTCCCCTCGCCCTGCAGGAGCGCATGCGCAACGGTCCGCTCATCATCTACGAGCTGAACCCGCGCCGCTGATTGCTGGCGGCGGCAGACCCGATCGGCGGGCTTTCTCCCCCCTCACGCTGGTGGCGATTGGAGCGCGATGTTGGGGCTTCGGATCCGACCCGCTCCCGCTCCCGCTCCCGATTCCCATGCCTTTCGATCACGAGCGCCTTGAGTCGGTCTCTGCCACCGAATCGGCCGCCATTCTCGATGTCTGCCGCCGACTCAAGCTCCTCGGTGACGATACCCATCGCAGCGGCAAGGAGACCCTGGATCGAGTTGTGGCCATGCTCGTCAAGTTAGCCAAGGTCCTCCAGGATGGATGAGATCGGGTGGCGGGACCGGGAGCGGGAGCGGGCCGGATTCAGAGACAGGCCTAGGTCCCCGTCGCGGGACCTCCGCTTTTTCAGCAGATCGTTACACCGCGCCGATGGCGCGGGGCACGGTGGCGCGCGGGTTTTCGCGCACGACGTTGAAAATGCGAAGGGCGTGCTCTTTGTTTTTGACGTGCGCGGGGGCAAGCTCCTGGTACTCGAAACGGCCGCCGAGACGCACGTAGGTCGGCTCGCTGACGATGATCTGCCCTGTCTGGGCAATGCCGCAGAGGCGCGCCGAGGTGTTGGCGGTGTCTCCGATCACCGTATAAGAAAGCGCTTTGGAGCTGCCGATGTAACCGGCCACCAGCGGCCCGGTGTGGATGCCGATCCCGATCGAAAGCGGCGGCAAGTTCGCGGCAATGCGATTGCGGTTGAACTCGCCGAGGACGTGCATCTGCTCGAGCGCACACTGCACGCTGCGCGCGGCGTCGTCGGGGTGCGCCACCGGCGCTCCCCAGAGGGCCATGATCCCGTCGCCCATGAACTTGTCGAGGGTCCCTTCGTATTTGAAGATCACCTCCACCATGAGCTCGAAGTATTCGTTCAGCATGTCGACGATGATCTGCGGCTCGGTCTTCTCGCTCATGTGCGTGAAACCGCGGATGTCGGAGTTGAAGACGGTGCATTCGCGCACCAGATCGCCGCCTTTTTTGATCTCGAGCTGGCCGGAGATGACGCGCTCGGCGACGTTGGGCGACAAGAGCCGCGAGAAGCGCTCGCGCGTCACGATCTCGTGCTCGATCTTCTTGGCGAGGATGTTGATTTCGATGAACATCGCCGCCTGGTTGACGATGGCCGTGACGAGCTCGAGATCCTTGCGCTGAAACTGCGCCAGCGTCTCCGAATCGAGCCAGAGGACGCCGAGAATTTCGTCGCTGTGCAAGAGCGGGACGACGATGGCGGAGCTGATCCGATTGAGGATCATGCTCTTGCCCTTGGACGCCGCGAAATCCATGGCCGCGTCATGGGTGAGCACCCCAGCGCGCTCCTTCATGACGTGGCTCAGAATCGTCGCTGACACCTGGATGGGCGCATCCGTGCCGTCACGGCGCCGGCTGGCGCCTACCGCGAGCTCGCCGTCCACGCCCTTCAAGAAGATGATCCCGCGATCGGCGCGGATGAACTTGAAAATGCTGTCCAGGATCTTGTCGAGCAGCTTGCTCGTGTCGCGTTCGAGCGCGATCTCACGCGAGAGCTCGTGCGACGCGCGCAAGCGCTCGTAGTCGGCACGCACCTGGGCCACGTCCTGGGCGATCTGCTCGTAGGGGAGAAAGCCCTTTTGGGTGGCTGCGATCTGCGTCCCGATGGCGCGGTCTTCTTCCTGAACGTCGATGCGTGTTCCGTGGAAGTTCTGCGAGCCGATGGGAGCGATGCTGATGCCGCGGGGGCGCGCGGGTGGCTGCGCGCCGCGCGGAGGCCCCGGGTCGACCTGCGAATTGGTGGACTGGGCGAGCGGCGACGCGCCGGCGCGCGGCGGGGAGTACCCACCTTGCTGTGCTCGGCCCACGCCCGTCGGATCGTCGAAGCTCGAATGAGCGACGCCCGCCGCGGGACCCGTGGCCGAAGGCGCGTGAAATCCCTGGGCCGCCCCCTGCTGCCAACCCGACGGCGGAGCGACCGCGGGCGGCGCGGCCCCCATGGCGCGTCCGCTGCCATCGTCGAAGCGCGCGCGCGTCGTGCCGAGCGTGATTTCGTCCCCGTGCTTCAGCAGCCCCTCACCTCGCACACGCTCGCCGTTGATGTACGTCCCGTTGAGGCTGCCGAGATCGCGCAGGACGAAGTGGTCGCCGCGCTGCTCGATGATGCAGTGCTCTTTGGAGACGATCTTGTCGAGCAGCTGGAGGGAGTTGTTGGGATGGCGGCCAAGCGAATTGAGGGCTCGCAGCTCGACGGCCTGCTGTCCACCTTCCGCGGTCACGATATGAAGGCGCGCCATACGGGGAGAACACCCATGTTAAACCTGCCTCTTTGGGACTACAACAGCTGCAGCGCGCAGGGAGAGGAGGCACGAGCATGACGCGACATCTTCTCGCTATCGACCAAGGCACCACGGGGACCACCGCGCTCATCATGGACGTCGAAGGCCGGACGCTCGGCCGCGCGACGCGCGAGTTTCCCCAGCATTTTCCAGAGCCGGGTTGGGTCGAGCATGAGCCGGACGAGATCTGGGACAGTGTGTGCGCGGCCATCCGCGGTGCCTTCGGCGCCGCCAGTCTCGGCTGGGAAGCGATCGCCGCCATTGGCATCACCAACCAGCGCGAGACGACGCTCCTCTGGGAGCGGGCCAGCGGCAAACCCATTCACCGCGCCATCGTGTGGCAGGACCGGCGGACGGCCGATCGCTGCGCCGAGCTCGATGCCCAGGGGCACACGCCCCGCGTTCGCGAGACGACCGGCCTGGTGCTCGATCCCTACTTTTCAGGCACGAAAATTGGCTGGTTGCTCGACCATGTCGTGGGGGCGCGGGCGCGTGCCGAAAAAGGGGAGCTCGCCTTCGGCACCGTGGACAGCTACCTCGTGTGGCGTCTGACGGGCGGCGCCACGCATGTCACCGACGTCACCAACGCGTCGCGCACGCTGCTCATGAACCTGCACACGCTCGCCTGGGACGAGCCGATGTGCCGCCTCCTCGGCGTCCCCCGCGCACTTCTTCCCACCATCGCCCCCTCCGCCGGATCCATCGCCAAAACGCGCGCCGTCGGAGACATTCCGGAAGGGGTTCCCATCTGCGGGATAGCCGGCGATCAACAAGCCGCCCTCTTCGGCCAAGCTTGTTTCACCCAGGGCGACGTCAAATGCACCTACGGCACGGGCGCCTTCGTGCTGATCCACACCGGCGCACGGCCCGTCGCCAGCCGCTTCGGGCTGCTCACGACCGTCGGCTGGAAAGTCGGTAACGAGGTCGTCTATGCGCTCGAAGGAAGCTCCTTCATCGCCGGCGCGGCGGTGCAATGGCTGCGCGACGGCCTCGGTCTCATCAAGACGGCCGGTGACGTCGAGGCGCTCGCGCGGCAGGTTCCGTCCAGCGACGGCGTCACCTTCGTCCCCGCCCTGGCCGGGCTCGGGGCGCCCTATTGGGACGCCGGTGCCAGAGGGCTCATGATGGGCATCACCCGCGGAACGACCGCGGCACACCTCGCACGGGCGACGCTCGAGGCCATTGCGCACCAGGTGACGGACTTGGTGGGGGCCATGGCCGACGACCTGGGGGGGCCGGTTCGGCGCATGCGGGTCGACGGAGGCGCCGCTGCCAACGACCTTCTGATGGAGCTGCAGGCCAATCTGTCCAATCTGGTGGTCGAGCGTCCGGCCGAGCTCGAATCGACTGCCCGCGGGGCGGCCATGCTGGCCGGGCTCGGCGTGGGGCTTTTTGCGACGCCCGCCCAGACGTCCGGAATGTCCAAAGCGACCAGCGTTTTTCGGCCAACGATGGAGGCCCCGGTCCGCGACAAGATGCGCGGCGCCTGGAGCGACGCGGTGCGAAGGGCGCGAACCTCGGCTTAGCTCCGAGCCAGCATCGTTCGCTCGGTTGTCTGGGCCCTAGAGTTTGGCGGGACATCGGGTAAACTGACCCGATGGGAGGTGCAGCCCACCTCTCTCTCTTAGCAAGGCGCTTCTTCCGGGGTCAGCCCATCCCGCGCGGCGCCGTGGAAATGAGGAGCCATGACAGAAGACAACGGAACCGGCGGCGCCCCGCTGCGCAGCGTACCCGTGGATTGGGAGGCGCTCGAGGACGCCTTCGAGAACAACGCGCCGGAGGTTCATAGTTATTTACATCTGCAGACAGGTGAAGTCCTTCGCATCGTCGATGGGGTCGCCGACCCGCAAATGCATGCGCGCATCGCCGCCGACGCCACGTACCTGCGCATCGACCCGGTGAGCTCGCGCGAGCAATACCGCTGGATGGAGCGCTACATCCCGATGGTCGACGACGTGGAGCTGCGCGCCAAGCTCGCCGTTTCCATCGACGGCAAGGGTGCTTTCCGCCGGTTCAAGGACGTGCTCATGTCGTTCGGGACCGAGCGCGAGCGATGGTTTGCTTTTCGCAGCGAGCGGCTGCGCATCTTCATGGAAGCGTGGCTCAACGCGCACGCCCTGCGCCCGGTGCCGCGCCCGACCATCGTCCAAGAGGCCCCGCCCGAAGAAGCGGCCCCACTGTCCGCCGACGCGCGGGACCATGCACCGCCGAGCTCGGAGACGGGGGAGCGCCGCGCGGGACGCAGCGCCGAAGCGCTGCGCAAGGCTCTGCGTGATCTGTCCGAGAATCTCGGTGCGCGCGACCTCGAGATGGTCACCACCTTCGCCGAATTTCTCAAGGCACGACGCGCGGCGCGCTCTTTTGCACACCACGCCGAGATGGCGCACGAATCCTCGGGCAATCCGGAAGGGGCGAGCCCCGACTCAGGAAACGAGCCCGACACGCGCGAGGCGCAGAGCGCGCCGTCGGCAATGGCCGAGAGCGGACAGCGGATGTGAAACGGACGGCTGGCGCGCTCACCGTCGCCTTGTGGGCCGCGCCGGTCGTCGCATTCGCCGCGCCCATCGCGCTCGACCGCACGGTGGTGCGTTTCGATGCCCCGGAAACCGGCGGCACGAGCCATCCCCAGTTCGTGTTCGAACGAGAGCTCGCCTTCGAAGCGAGAGTCGAGGCGCTCGCTGATTCCGACCGAACCGAGCGAAAAAGCGCGTACCTCGATCGGCACGTTCGCAACGCGCTCGAGCGCCACATCGCGGAGGTGCTCCTGTCCCAGCTTCCGATGGACCCCGCGCCGGAGCGCGACGAGATCGCACGTCGTGTGCTGGCCGCGCGCGCCATCCTCGAACAGCGTGTGGGCGGGGCGGCGGACCTCGCCAGCGCGGCCCGCGCGGAAGGGCTCGATGCGAGCGAAGTCGATAAGCTCGTCTTGCGCGAGGCGCGCGCCAGTCTCTACCTCGACCGCATGGTCGCGCCGATGCTCGAGCCGAGTGAAGCCGAGCTTCGCGAGGTCCACCGGGCCATGAACAATCCTTTCCGCGGCCAGCGGTTCGACGAGATCGCGCAGCCTCTTCGGCAGTGGCTGGTCAGCCAGCGTCTCGAAGCGGCGCTCGGCGCTTTTTACCAAAACGCCCGCGCGCGCGTGCACGTGGTCCTGCTGCCCGCGCCTTAGCGCGGCCGGCCTCTTCCGCGCGCCGTTTCCGGGACGGCGAGGTCACGGGCCAGCGGTCCTACTTCGCCGGGGTCCTGCCCTCAAATCCCTTGACGCGGCCGCCGCTTACCTGTCATTTGATATTGATTATGACTTTCAACTTCACTGAAGCGCTTGGTGGGGGAGCCGTCGTTCGAAGGGTGTCCGGGTGGCGAGCTCCTCGAGCTTCGCGTCGTTTTCTTGGTCGCGCGCGGTCGGTCGTCGTGCCTTTGCTCCTGTTTCCTACCGCGACCGCCGCCCAGGAGTCCGAGCCGCCTCAGCCCCGACCCGCCGACGCCGAGCGCGACGGGCCCGCTGAAGTGACGGTGGTTGGCACGCGCATCGCCAATACGGCGGGATCGGCCCATGTCGTACGGCGCAAGGATCTGGAAAAGTTCCAGTACGACGATCCCCACGCCGCGCTGCGCACGGTTCCGGGCGTGTACGCGCGCGGCGAAGACGGGTTGGGGCTCCGGCCCAACATCGGCATCCGCGGCGTCAATCCCGATCGCAGCAAGAAGATCACCCTCATGGAGGACGGTGTCCTCGTCGCACCGGCGACGTATGCGGCGCCGGCAGCCTATTACTTTCCGCTCATGGCGCGCATCGAGCGCGTCTTCGTCGTCAAGGGTCCGGCCTCGATCTCGTATGGTCCGCAGACAGTGGGCGGCGCGGTGAACCTCGTGACGCGCGCCATCCCGGCGTCGACGTCGGGCATGTTCGACGCCGCGGCCGGTGAATACGGCTACAACAAGCTGCACGGCTTCGTCGGCGCCAGCGACGAGCAGACCGGCTTTCTCGTGGAAGGGGTGCACCTCGGCAGCAGCGGCTTCAAGGAGCTGCCGAGCGGCGCGGATACCGGCTTTTATCGCAACGAATGGATGTTCAAGGGGCGCTACGTCATCGATCCCCGCGCGAGCGCGCCGAGCGAGCTTTCCCTCAAGCTGACGTATTCGGACGAGGTATCCAACGAGACCTACCTCGGCATCACCGACGCCGATTTCCGCGCCCACCCGCTGCAACGCTACGGCGCGAGCAAGCTCGATCGGATGAAGAACTTTCGCACCGGGATCGCGCTTTCCCACAAGATCGAGCCCGCCCCCCACCTTTCCATCACCACCACCGCCTACCGCAGCGACTTTTATCGCGTGTGGCGCAAGGTCAATGGCTTTCGCGGGACGGACCTTTTCAGCGTGCTGGAGAGCCCCGACGATCCGCGCAATGCCGTCTTTGCTGCTGTCGTCAGCGGCCGCGCCGATTCCGGTTCCGCCGCGGAGACGCTGCTCGTTGGACCGAACCAGCGCGACTTCGTCGCGCAGGGCATCGAAACGCGGGTGCGCTGGGACGTCGCCACCGGTCCCGTCGCGCATCGGCTCGAATACGGCATGCGCCTGCACCACGACCGCGTCGAGCGGCGTCACAGCGAAGATCCGTTCCGTCTCCTCGGCGGCGAGCTCGTGCCGGAGGGAGGCCCCACGGTGGTGACGGCCTTCAACGAGGCCTGGGCCGAGGCGCTCGCGCTGCACGTCACCGATGCCATGACCTGGCAGCGATGGACGATGACGCCTGGTCTTCGCGCCGAAGCGATGCGCTCGGCCTTCGTCGATCGTGCGGCGGGGACCGAGCAGCATGCCCTCACCCGAGTGTTTCTTCCCGGCGTGGGCCTCTACTACGCCGTCACCGATTTTCTCGGCGCCTTCGCGGGCGTCCATCGCGGTTTCAGCCCCCCCGCCCCGGGAGCCTCGCAGCGCGTGAAACCGGAGCTCAGCGTCAACTACGAAGGGGGGGCGCGCTTTTCCGAGCGGGCGTGGCGCGCCGAGGCGATCGGCTTTTACAACGACTACAGCAACATCACCGACGTTTGCACCCTCTCGAGCGGCTGCGCGGAAGAGAACATCGATCGCCAGTACGACGGCGGCAAGGCGCGCATCTATGGCGTCGAAGCGTTCGCGCAGCTGGCTCCCGCGCTCGGCGATCTGACCCTTCCCTTCACCGCGGCGTACACCTTCACCAGGGGCGAGTTTCAGACCAGTTTTCGCTCCGAGGACCCCATCTTCGGCGAGGTCGTCGCCGGTGACGAGATGCCGTACCTACCGCGGCATCAATTCAACGTCTCGCTGGGGATCGACAGCCGCTACGGCGGTGGTGCCCTCGGCGCGACCTACGTCGCGCCCATGCGCGAGAAGGCGGGCTCCGCACCGCTCGCCAGCACCTTGGCGACGGACGAGCTCTTCGTGCTCGATCTTTCGGCGAGCTGCCGCGTGATGAAGCCGCTCACGCTCTACGCCAACGTGAGAAACCTGCTCGACGATCATTCCATCATGTCGCATCGTCCCTTCGGGGCGCGACCCAACGCTCCGCGCTGGGTCCAGGTCGGCGTCAAAGCGTCGTTTTAGATCGGCTTCGTGTGGGGCGGAGCTTCCATCGGACTCGGCAGGATCCAGCCGGCCCGCCCGATGCCGTCGGGTACCGACGCCAGATCGACGTCGGGGTCGATGAGTCGCGCCAGCTTGCGACCGTTGAGCGAGACGAAGGCGTCGACACGGACCTCGACCGGACCGAACCCGCGCCGTTCGAAGTCGTCGCGGATGTGATGAGCGAGCTGCAAGATGAGATCGGGCTGGGTGGCGACCTCCCGCTCCTGGATGCGCGTGAGGTAGCTTCGCGGGCTCACGTGGCGCACGCGTCCGCTGCGCTTCTCGCGGACCAGGTAGGTGAGGCTTCCGTTTTTTTCACGCACCATCACGCGCCAGGAAAAGCGCATACCCTGTTCGTGCCAGAGGACGTTGCCTCCGTAGACGGCGAAACGCAGCGGCATGGCGAACTGCACGCCGCAGTAGAGCGCCGCAGCGGCGATGACCAGCGATCCCACCCGCGTCGGGGGCGCAGCGGGAGACGACACGGCGGCCGGCGCGAGACGAAGCACGCGTCGCATCCTTGCCTCGATCCGGCGCGGCCAATCGGGAGGAAAGAACACGAGGGCAGCGAGGGACATGAGGACGGGAAACATGCCGATCGGAAACAGCATCCCCGTCAGGCTGTGAAAGGCGAGCACGGCCAGGTAAGCGAAGGGGCGCGTGCGACGCCCGAGGAGTAACCACACCACCGTGCTGTCGAAGCAAAAGCCCGCCCAGCTCATCAACGTCGGCGCGCCGGGCCATGTGAAGAGCGCGCCGAGGAGGGGCATGTCCGCTTGCGAGCCGAGCCAGATGCGCAGCGGCTGCGCGTGCGCCAGCCAGTCGATCTGCGTCTTGGCGAAGCCGGCGAAACAGTAAACGACGCCGACTTGAAATCGCAGAAGGTAAAGCCAGAAGACGGGCACCGTGGACGCGCTTCGGCGCGCGCGCCACGCGTCGATGGAGAGGGCGCGGCCGGCCGGGGAGAGCGCCAAGAGGAACGCCAGGAGACTCGCCAGGTAGTAGTGATTCAAGTACGTGCAGACATCGATGAGCTGCAGGTAGGTGAAGCCGACGGCGAAGAGCAGCGCTGCGACGCGATAGGCGAACCCCACCGTCATCGACAGAGCCAGGCCGGCCAGCACCGCAAAAAGCGCGTACATCTGCGCGCGGGGCAGCGGCTCGACCCAGGCCCACCCCCAGTATTTCAAATGCAGCGGCGGGGTGACGAAGAACTCGTCGATCCAGCCGTAGACGATGAAGCGCAGCATGCTGACGCACATCGCCGCGCCGAACAGCATGCGCAGCACGCCGAGCCACGAGACGTCGACCGGTCGCGACAAGGCGGCCCGCGCGCTGTCCCAGCGCTCCGCGAGGAGAGCATGAAAGCGTGGGTGCGAGGTCAGTCGTTGTCTCCTTGGGTCGACTTCGGCAGTTCGAGGTTGAGTACGGTGACAAACTCGGTCTTGAGCAAGTCGGTGAGCCCCTTGAAGGCCGTGTAGACGGCCATGAGTTTGGGCGGATCGGTGGCGAGGGCCTGTTCGAGCGGCGGGTCCAAACCGTCGACGGCCTCTTCGGCGCGCGACAGGACGGCCAACATGCGGTCGGCCAAATCGGAAGCGTCCACGGCGCGGAGCCAGTCGTCGAACCCGAAGCCCCCGTTTCCCGCGCTGCATCCTTGGAAAAGCATGCGAAAGCCGGCGAGGTTCTGTCGCAAGTGCGCCGTCGACTGCCGCGCGTAGGGCGATTCGACCGCCTCGGGACAGGTGGGATTGGCGCAGTCACCGAGGCCGAGCGGGCGCCCGAGCTTCCAGTCTTTCGCTTCTTGTTCGATGAAAAAGAGCGCATCGCTGACGGCGTTGAGCGCTTTCTGCTCGCTCGCGTAGGTCGCGCTCTGCTGGCCGGCGCCGACCAGCTCGGCGCGGAAGTTTCCCTCCGTTGGAGCCCAGCGCGCGACCACCTCGTTGGCGTGGGTCAGCACGTCGCGGCTCACCGCGGCTGCATAACCGGCCTTGCGCCGCACGATCTCGTCCGCTCCGAGCGCCGCCCACGTCCCGTGGGCGTTGATGGTCGAAAATGCCGAGCAGGCATTGTCCGACCCTTCGTAGAACGCCGCGTACTCGAAGGCCGCGAGCCCCCGCACGTTGATGAGCGACATACCGAAGTCGGGGTCGCCGTAGGCCTGGCTGACGAGGCGCTCTTCGATGGCGCAGCGGCTGACGAGGGGCCATCCATCGATTTGGTCGCGCAGATCCTTGCCGCCGGGGTCGGTCGAGCGCGCCATCGGTCCGAAGCGAAAGAGCTCGACCTCCTGCCATTTCTTCATGGCGACGAGCCACGCTTCACGCACGGCGGCGAGCTCGGGAGCCATGCCGCTCGATGCCGAGGCGCGTGCCTTGTCGTCGAGCAAGGCAGCGACGTCCCGAAACTCGCGGTAGCGATCCAGCGCGCAGTCGGCTACCGCAGCGAGCAGCGCGGCCTTGCTGAAGGGTGTCGTGGGATCCGCGCCGCTTGCCCCCCCGCTCCCGCCGGCGCCGGCATCTCCCGCGCGTCCTCCGGCACCCGCGCCTCCCGTTCCTCCGCTGCCGCTCGTGGTCGAACCGCCCGCTCCTCCGGTGCCGCCCGTGCCGACCGGGGGCACGGGCGGTGTTTTCGGCGCCATCGTGCGCCCCGTGTAGACCACTTCGTCCGGCGCCGGCTTGCGGCAAGCGCCGGACGAAAGCGCGAGGGCGCCGGCGAGCGCCCATCGCGCGCCGAGAGAGAATCGCGCCACCATCAAGGAGCCAGAGGCAGGATCAAGAGTGCCGCATCGTCGTTGCCCGGCGCTGCCGCGTCGCCGGCCGGTGTGCCGCTCTTGATGCCGGCGATGGCCACGCTCTTCTTGTCGGGAGCCACACTGGCGCCCCAGAAGAAGTCGTTGTTGCCGCCGAGATTGTAGAGACGAAACCCGTTCGTCCCGAAGGAGACGTCCGGCTTTCCGTCGGGTGTCAGGATGGCCACCATGGCATCCACGTCGGCGCTGGTCGGCCGGCCGCCGCCCAGCATGAGGACGCGGTTGTCGGGCAAAACGGTGAGGCCGCGCGAGTTGTCGGCAAAGCCCGCCACGTCGATGCGCGTGACGCCGTTGGTGCCGTACGTAGTATCGAGAACGCCGGCCGCGCTGAGGCGGATGGAGACGAAATCGAGCGACTCTGACGTGTTGGCCCGTCCGTAACCGGCGGTCACGAAGCTCGTCCCTTGCAGGGCCGCGCCATAGGCTTCGGTGGCCGCGGCGAGCACGGCTTGGCTGAACACGCCGTTCACGCCGAACGTCGTGTCGAGAACGCCGGCCGGCGTCAATTTCCAGATGACCGGCATCTGGACGCCGGCGTTGTTCATGTACCCCGACCCGACGACGCTACCGTCCGGGAGAACGGTCGCCGTTCGCGGGCTCGCACTGGCGTTGCTGATGTCGAGCGTGAAGATACCGTTGGTGGCAAAGGTCGTGTCGGTAGCGCCATCCGCCTTCAGCTTGACGATCGCGAAGTCGGTGTCGTTGCGGCCATCCGCTTTGCGCGAACCGAGAACGACGAGGTCGTCATTGGGGAATCCGCTGAGACCCCACGTGCTCTCGGCGACGATGGTGGTTCCGCCGTCACCGGTGCCGCCGTCGACGGTGACTTCGCCCGAGCTGAGATCGAGGATGCGCACGCCCGCCGTGCCGAACGTCGTGTCGAGGACACCTTGCGCCGTGAAACGCATCACCGCGACGTCGCGATCGCGGGGATCGCCGCCGGCATGCTCGACGGTGGCCGAGACGACGATCTTGCCGCTCGACTGCACCACGATGCCGCGGGCGAGCTCTCCGCCCGCGCCGACGGCCGCGTTGTAGGTAACGACGCCATCGGTGCCGAAGCTCGGGTCTTTGGCACCCGAAGGGAGAAACTTGACGAGCACGGTCGCATAGTCGGCGGACGACTCGGTCGTGCTGGCCATGACGCCCGTGGCGAAGATGTTCCCCGCCGCGTCGTGGGCGACGCCGAAAAAGCGGTCATGCCCGGTCGGAGAAAGGACGACGATCTGCGGGGGAGGGCCGCTTCCGGCGTCGCCGCTGGGACCCCCGTCGCCACCCGCGCTTCCCGCGGAACCGCCGGTGTCGGCCGCCGCGTCGCGGCCGCCCGCGGTTCCGCCGGCGCCGCTCCCCGCGGATCCGCCGCCGCCGCCCGATCCGGACTTCCCGGCCGACCCCGCGGCGCCACCGGTGCCGCCGCTTCCCGCGCCACCAGCACCGCCGCTGCCGCTCGTTCCCGCGCCGCTCGCTCCCGCACTGCCGCCCGTTCCCGCACTGCCGCCCGTTCCCGCGCTGCCGCCCGAGCTCGTGGTCCCAGCCGATCCTCCGCTACCGGTCGTGCCTGCCGTGCCCCCGGTCGTGCTGCCGTTCTCATCGTCACCGCACGCCACGACGAGCAGCGGCAGCAGCACCAGGGCGCCTCGGATGCCGGCGCGCGCTGGATGCCTGTTTCCTCGTTTCGACTTCATGACCGTTCGCTCCTCTCGTTTCCGGCGCGCAGCGAATTGCTGCGCCGAACCAAGTGGGAGCGGACTCTAATTGTTGATGATGACTTTGACAATCATTTTCAACAAAAGCCCATGCCTATGCGTAAGATCATGATCTTGCTGTGTTCCGTTGTCTCCCCCGGCGCGCTCTTACCAGCGCACCACGACCATTTGGGGCTGCACCGTGGCGCGGCACCCCTCGAGTCCGACGACGACCGGGAGCCGGCCCGACCCCGGAGACGTCAACGTAAAACCGGACGAGCGTAGGTCGACGGTGGGAACGACTTGCTCCGGTCGCAGCAATCGAACGAGCTCCGGCGGCCCCTCGACCTTGACGTCGACCTCGGCCGGCGAAAGCACGCCTCGCGGCACGCCCACGACTTGAACCGGCACCTTGACGAAGATGCGCTGCATCTCCTCGCGCGCCACTTCGACTTTGACCGTCACGATCTGCGTTTCGAATTCGACGCGGGGGGGCGGGCGGTCGATGGCCAGCACGTGGTCGTGCGCCTTTTCCTGATCGAGTCCGGTGACGTCGAAGGGGGCCGCGCGCGCGAACTGGACGACGTCGACGAGACTGCGCGGCCCGATGGCCCGCACCGTGGCGGGCTCGACCTTGGGTGCGCCTTTGATGATGAAACCGGGCGCGGGCTGTCCGGTGATCGATGCTTGCACGGGGATCTCGCGGATGACTTCGTCCTCCCAGCGCAGCGCGATCGATGGCGGATCGATCTGCTCCAATCTGACGCCGGGCGTCAGGTGAATCGCCGATGGGTCGAACTCCACGTGATCGACTTTGCCGCTGCGTAGATCGGGCTGAAAAGCGCCGAGGTCATCGGCCTTCATTTCGTCGAGCAAGGTGCGCGGCCCACGCACGGTGACGCGGACCACCGGGGGCAGCGGCGTCAAGAGCACGCGCCGTGCGGAAGCGGGCGGCGGCGTTGCCACCACGTCGACGGGCAGCGTTCGCTGCGCTTCTTCCGATCCATGAACGAAGGCGTACAGCCCGAGGGCAAAGGCGAAGGACAAGATCTTGAGGCCGAGGTTTTCGACTGTCGCTTCCCAGACGCGGGTCAGCAGCGCGCGTGCATCGAAGGGCAGTTTCATCGGTTACTCGTTGACCTCTTCGGGCGAGGTGGTCCCTCTGCCCTTGGGCAGGGGAGACTCGGGTAGCTCGGCGCTGGCTTCGGTATTCTCGGATTCGGGACTCTCGCTGCTATCGCGTGGCTCGGGTGGGATGAGGGTCGGTCGCGAGGGCGCCGGAGGGCGGACAGACGCAGGGACAGGCCCCGGCGGCGGCGGATTGGAGGAGATGAGCTGGGTCGGTGGCGGCGCGATCGGCGAAGGGGAGGGCATCGGCGTCGCCATCGACGGCCGCGGCACCGGTATCGAGGCGTAGCTCGGCCGGCCGGCGGGGGTGGAGACCTTCTTGCTACCTTTTTTGCGTGCCTTGCGCCCAAAAAGACCGAGGAGCGCTTGGCGAAGCGAGGCGCCGTCGAGGTTGGAGACGATGTTCCCGCTGAAGCAGAAGCTGATGGTGCCGCGCTCTTCGCTGACGACGACGACGACGGCATCGGTCTCCTCGGTGATGCCGATGGCGGCGCGATGACGGGAGCCGAGGCTGGTATCGACGATGCGCGACTCCGGCATCGGGAAGAACACGCCGGCCTTGGCGATGCGAAGATTGCGGATGATGACGGCCCCGTCGTGGAGCTTGTTCACCGATTCCGGCACGAAGAGCGAAACCAAAAGCTCGCGCGTGACGGCGGAGTCGACCGGAATTCCTTGCGCCACCACGAATTCGTCGAGGTTGGCGTCCTGCTCGAAGGCGATGAGCGCTCCCATGCGGTGGCGCGCGAGCTCGGTGGCCGACGCCACCACTTCGTCGATGACGCGCGACTCCTGTGCGCGCGCGAATCCCCCCAGAAAAGCACGGCTGCCGACGCGCATCAGTCCGCGGCGGATGTCGTTCTGGAAGACGACCACCACGATGAGGATGATCGAAGAAAGCAGGGTCGAAAGCAGGTTGAGCAGCGTGATGAGGGCGAGCCACTTCGCCGCCAGGTAGACGAGGAAGACGACCAGAAGCCCCGTGCCCATCTGCATGGCGCGCGTCCCGCGCAAGACGAGCAGAGCGCGGTAGATGACGTAGGCGACGATGAGGAGATCGAATAGATCGGTGAGAACCTGTCCCGCAGACCGGTGCGCGAACAGGTGCACCAGACCTTCAGGCATGAGCATCTCGAAGGGCGCGGCGCAGCGCCAGAGCTTGCTTGACCTCGGCGACGTCGTGCACGCGCAGGATGTCCGCTCCGCCGTCGGCGGCGGCGAGACAGGCGGCGATGGTGCCTCCGATGCGCTCGGCGGGGGCCGCCTCGGAGCGCGTCGCCTTGACGATGAACGATTTGCGGCTGGGACCGACCACGACCGGCGCCTCCAGGGAGGCAAATTCCCCGAGACGGCGGAGCAGCTCCAGCGAGTGTGCGGCGTTCTTCATGTATCCAAGCCCCGGATCGAACGCGATCGCGCGGGCCGTGAGGCCGTTTTCCGTGGCGCGATCACGCGCCGCTCGCCATTCGCTTGCCACATCGGCCACGACATCGCCATAGGCGTCGCCGGGCGCATCGGAGTAGCCGCGCATTCGGTTCATCGATCCTCGAGCGTGCATGATGACGAGCGCGCCGCCGGCCGCGGCGACGGCGCGGGCCAGATCGTCATCGGCGAGGCAGGAGACGTCGTTGATGACCGATGCCCCCTCGGCGAGCGCATAGCGCGCCACGGCCGGGTTCGTCGTATCGACGGAAACGACGGCGTGACGCTCGCGAGCTGCATGGACAAGAGGGTGCCGAATGCGCTCGATCTGTTCAGTGGAAGGGACGGGCGCCGAGCCCGGTCGGGTCGACTCGCCACCAATGTCGATGATGTCGGCGCCTTGCTCGAGTAGCTCGTCGACACGCCTCTTGGCGGCGTCGGGCTGGAGGTATTGCCCTCCGTCGCTGAATGAATCGGGCGTCGCGTTGAGGACCCCCATGAGCAGAACTCTCCGATCATGTTTCGCCTGATCGAGGAGTCGGATGAGAGGACTCACATCTGACCCCTAGCAAGCTCTAGGCCGCCGAGCAAATCCTTAGAATGCCCAAGCAATCCTGCGCGGGTCAGAAATCGATCGGCCCCCCTCGCGCCCCCCGCACGTACCCCCTCGTTTCGTCTTACGTCAACGGAAGCTGACGCCATCGGTCGGATCCTCGGTCAGACTTGACCCTTCGCCCCGTTGCGCCTTAGCGTCGAGGAACGCCGTGACCGATTGCGCGGGAAGCCGCCTTCGCACGATGCAAAATGGAGAACTCGCTCTGGAGGGTGGGAGGGCTAAGCCGCCGGTGAGGGCGTAGGCGCGAACCATGCTTCGAACGCGCATTCGAGCGGGAACCATGGCCGGGGTCGTCCTCAGCCTGGTCTTCGCGGCGGCTCTCTCCGCCGTGCAGTCGTTCGAGCTCTTCATCGAGGGCTGGACGCCCGAGCTCGGCGAGGTGACGGCCCTCACGCTCCGGGTTCCGTACGGACCGCGGATCGTGCGAAATCACTATTCCGGCGGCTCCAACATTTCCTACGAGCACACCCGCATCATCATTCCCGCCGGCACGCTGCTCGCCGAGCAAAACCAGGATCACCGCGCGGCCGTCGCTTACGAGTCGATCCGCCGCCCGCCGCGCGGCTCGCGCATCTTCGCCTACGCCGTCATCGACTTCACGCTCGGCATGCTGCTCACGGCGTACCTGCGGCGCTTCGGGCAAAACCGCGTGCGCCTCTTGCGCACGCAAATCGGCTTGTTCGTGGCGATGCTGGTGATGTCGCTGGTGGTCAAGGTGATGCTCCTCTTCACCAGCTTGCCCGAGTTCTGGGTGCCGGTGGCCGCGCTGCCGCTGTGGGTCTCGCTGGCATTCGATCGCCGCACGGCGTTCCTCGTCAGCCTCGTTCTCGCCTTCGTGGCGTCGAGCTTCATGCGCTTCGATCTCATGCTGCTCACCGTCGTCCTGGTGCGCGGCATGGCGGCGAGTCTGCTCTTTCTCGATCGCAAGCACCCGCGGCAGATGGTGCCCGCCGGCGCCGTGGCCGGCCTTTTCGCGTGCGGGCTCTTCACGGCCATCAGCGTCGTCTTCGAGGGGAGCTTCGACGTCGCCAACGATCTGTCGCAGCCGGGGCGCTCCATGCTCGTCGCCAACTTCGGCGGAGGCGTGATGGCTGGCGCGCTGGCGCTTCTGCTCCGCGACGGTGCGGAACGTCTGCTCGGCGCGGTATCGCGCGACAAGTTGCTCGACCTCACCGACCTGGAGCAGCCGCTCTTGCAGAAGATGGCACGCGATGCGCCCGGCTCGTGGGAACACGCGCGCGCGATGGCGAACCTGGCCGAGGCGGCGGCCAGCGCGGTCGGTGCCGACGCGCTGCTCGTGCGCGCCGGCGCCTACTACCACGACCTCGGCAAGACCGTGCAGCCCAAGTACTTCGTGGAGAACCTGAGCCCCGGCGAGGAGACGCCGCACGACGAGCTAGAGCCCGAGGTCTCGGCCGACGCCATCATGGCCCACGTCGTATGGGGCGCGAAGATCCTGCGCGAGGGAGGGATCCCCGAGCCGGTCGTGGAGTTTGCCTACACCCATCACGGCACGCAGATCGTCGAATACTTCTGGCACAAGTGTCTCAACGCCGGAAATCCGAAGGCGCTCTCCGAAGAGCACTTCCGCTATCCGGGGATGAAGCCGCAGACCAAAGAAACCGCCATCCTCATGTTGGTGGACTCCATCGAAGCCGCCTCGCGCACCATCGACCCGCCGGAACGCGAGAAGTTCGAGGAAATGATCCAGCGTATCCTGTTCACCAAGCTCCGCGCCGGGCAGCTCGACGAGAGCGGCCTCACGGTTGCCGATCTTCGCACCCTGGTCACGCGCATGAGCGATACCCTCGTCAACATGTTCCACCATCGCATCCGCTATCCGTGGCAGGACCAGCGGCGCGTCAGCTCGCAACACTCGCTTCCCGCATCGGGGAGCGTGGCTTCGATCGCCGTTCGCGGCACCCTGCCGTCGGCGCCGCCGAGCATGCTCGAGGGGCGCCCTCCCTCCATTCCCGCGGAGAGCGGATCGGCGTCGTCGCGCGACCACGAGCCGCCGCCGTCGATCATCGTCGGTCCGCCGCTCTCGCTCGTCCCGCCTCCCAGCACGCCCCCTTCCCAGGAGACCGCCGGGCCGAGCACCGCGCCGAGCTTTCCCCAGAAAAAAAGCTGAAACCGCATCCTCACGGTCAGCACCAAGCCCAACCTAGCGGAGTCGATCATGGACGAGCAGAGCTTCATGAAGTCGCTGTTCCACGGCGTGGTCGCCGAAGAGCTCATCTATCCCTTTCCCGAGATGAGCCGCGACGAGCGCGACAACACCACCATGATTCTCGAAAGCGTGCGCAAATTCATCGAGACCAGCGTCGATCCGGTCAAGATCGATCGCGAGCAGACCATCCCCAAGGCGGTGCTCGATGGGATGAAGGAGCTCGGGCTCTTCGGGATGATCATTCCGCAGGAGCACGGCGGGATCGGCCTTTCTGCCAGCTCGTACGCGCGCGTCGTGCAAGAAGTGGCGTCCTACGACGCTTCTTTGGCGGTGACGCTCGGCGCCCACCAATCGATCGGTCTGAAGGGGATTCTCATCTTCGGCACCGAAGAGCAACGCGCGGAGTACCTGCCCAAGCTGGCCTCGGGCGAGAAGATCGCGGCCTTCGCCTTGACCGAGCCTTCGGCGGGTTCGGACGCGGCCGCCATTCAAACGCGCGCCGAGGCGCTGCCCGACGGCAGCGGTTACCTGCTCAACGGCTCCAAGATCTGGATCACCAACGGAGGTTTTGCCGACGTCTTCACGGTGTTCGCGCGCACCTCGGCGCCCGACGCGGGGCAAAAACCCAAGATCACGGCGTTCATCGTGGAGCGCGGGATGGGAGTGAAGAACGGCCCTCCCGAGCACAAGCTCGGCATCCGGGGATCGTCGACCACCGAGGTGTTCTTCGAAGACGTGCGCGTCCCCAAGAAGAACATCCTCGGCGAGGTGGGACGCGGTTTCAAGGTGGCCATGGAAGTGTTGAACTCTGGGCGCCTCGGTCTTGCCGCCGGATCGGTGGGCGGCAGCAAACGCCTCATCAAGATGGCCGTCGATCGCGTGCAAGAGCGCAAAGCCTTCGGTCGCCCCATCGGCGAGTTCGGTCTCATCAAGGACAAGATCGCGGTGATGATGGCCGACACCTTCGCCATGGAGTCGATGACGTACCTCACCGCGGGGCTCGTCGACGGCAAGGTCTCCGACTATTCGCTGGAGAGCGCGATCTGCAAGATCTACGCGTCGGAGACGCTGTGGCGCGTCGTCAACGAGACGCTCCAGATTGCCGCCGGCATCGGCTACATGCAGGAGTATCCCTACGAGCGCACCCTTCGCGACAGCCGTATCAATCTCATCTTCGAAGGGACCAACGAGATCCTGCGCTGCTTCGTGGCGCTGTCCGGCATGCAGGGGCCGGGCAAGGAGCTCGCCGATGTGGTGCGCGCCATGCGCGAGCCCATCAAGGGGTTCGGCCTTCTCTCCGATTTCGCCGTGCGCAAGGCGCGCAGCGCGCTGCGGCGCGAACGCATGACCCGCGCCCACCCCGTCTTGAACCGGGAAGCCGTCGTCTTCGAGGAGTACACCGCCGAGCTCAGCAAACAGGTCGACAAGGTCCTGCGCAAGCACGGCCGCGAGATCGCCGAGATGCAGTACACGCAAAAGCGCGTCGCCGAGATGGCGATTGACCTCTACGCCATCGCCTCCGTCCTCTCGCGCACCACCCGCGCCATCGAGAAGCGCGGCGAGGAAGGCGCGCGCCGGGAGATCGATCTGACGACCATCTTCGTCGCGGCCGCCGAGCGTCGGCTGCAAGACCAGGTGCATTCCTTCGACAAGAACGACGACGAGCTGCGCAAATCGGTCGCGTCGCGCGCTTACCTCGACGGGGGATATCCGTTCGACGTGATTTGACGCGAGCACCGCCGCCACGAAAATCGCCATCGCCGCTCTTCGTTGCGCGCCGATGCTGCCGAACGTTTCACGTCTCGACGTCGAGAAACCAAGCAAGGCCCGTACTGACTCGACGTGAAGAGGAAAAAGGGGGTCGACGACGGCTCGTCAATATTTGCGGGTCAAAGTGTTCGGCGTGGTAAACTTTGCGCACCATGCGGCGGGTGCTCATTGTCGACGACGAAGAGAACCAGCGGCTCGTCCTGCGCACGCTTTTGAAGCGACAGGGGTAC
>DATHES010000212.1:0-4346 GCA_035318465.1 Polyangiaceae bacterium | reverse complement strand
TTCTTGGCGCGGCGGCCCGGGGAGCGCGACGAGCTCGGGATCGACGAGCGGTTCGGCACTCGCCAGGAGCTCGGAGGATTCGCCGTTTTTACCCATGGGAAGCAATGAATGCCGACGCGATGATACCGTTACTGACAACCGGGAGGCGCCATCGTTCCTTTCTCGCGTCTCACCCGTCAGCGGCCAATTCCTTACATCCTCGCCTCGTGCGCGCCCATCTCCTCGGACCAGCTCGCGGCCGAGCGGACGTAAAGCATCGATTCAATTGCCTTCCGGGTGAAGGAGGATGATAGGATGACGCGGAGCGAACCCTCGAGAGAGCGTGTCTATGGCAAATCAAAAGACCATCGTCTGCCCGTCGTGTGGCTTCCGGAACACCCCGCCCCCGCCCAACCACCGCTGCGGCTCCTGCGGCGCCAAGATGGAAGCGCTCGGCCGGGGCCACCGGTCGCGCGAAGAGGAAATCGAGCGCCGCTACCAGCAAGAGGGCTTCAACCTGACTTGGATGCTCATCTCGCTCATCGTGCAAGGGGTTCTCACCGCCGCGCTCGTCATCGGATTGCCCATCGTGGTGCCGCTCTTCGATTTCGAGGGCGGCAACGGCATGCTGATCACGATACCGGTTTGGTTCTTGGGGGGCCTTTTGGTTGGCCTCATCTCCCCCGGGCGCACTTTCATCGAGCCGGTGGTGGCCTCCTTCTTCGCCGCGATTCCCACCATCTTCTATCTCGTGCGTAGCCAAACGGTGCGCACGATGCCGACATTCATGTATGTAATCATGGCGACGATCGGCGTTCTCTTCACTTTGATTGGCTCTTACCTCGGTGAGAGGATCCAGCTCGGACCGCCGCCGAAGCCGGCCGACTGAGTCGAGCTTGTGCAGGGCGGACGCCACGACGTCATCGTAGTCGGCGGAGGGCCGGCTGGCTCTGTCGTTGCCGGTACGCTGGCGCGTGCGGGCCTCTGCGTCGTGGTCCTGGAGAAAGAGCTCTTCCCGCGCTTTCATCTGGGCGAGTCACTGCTCCCCATGTCGCTGGAGGTGCTCGATGACCTCGGGGTGACGCCGAAGTTCGAAGCACGCTTCATCCGCAAGCACGGCGCACGTTTTCTGGAGGGCGCGGGCGGCGAAGAGGTCAGCTTCAAGTTCGCCAACGCCGTTCGCGAGGGACGCCCCTACGCCTTTCACGGCCCGCGGGCCGAGATCGACCACGTTCTTCTGGAGCATGCCGCCGAGCTCGGTGCCGACGTGCGCCAGGGCTGGCTCGTGCGCGGCTTCTCCGACGACGGCCGACCGGGTAACGCGGTCGTGGTGCGCCGCCCCGACGGCGTCGAAGAGCGCATGTCGGCGCGGATGGTGGTCGATGCCAGCGGTCGCGACGCTCTCGCCGCGCGGCGGCCGGGCATGAAGATCAAGATCCCGCGGCTCGAGCGAACGTTGGCCGTCTTTTCTCACTACGACGGTTGTCAGCGCCTGGCGGGCACCGACGAAGGGGATATCCGCATCGTCATCGTCAAGGAAGGGTGGTTCTGGGTCATCCCTTTCCGCGGGGACCGGACCAGCGTGGGGGTGGTTCTCGAGCCGGGATCGGTCGCGCGCGCTGCAGCCATCGGGCTCGATCCGCTTCTCGCCGAGGTCATTGCAGCCTATCCCGTCATGAGGGACATCATGCGCGGCGCCAAGCAGGTTTTCCCCGCACGAGCCGCGGCTGACTTCAGCTACCGCGTGGCGGAGGCGAGCGGAAATGGTTGGCTTTGCGTGGGCGACGCCGCCGGCTTCATCGATCCCCTCTTTTCCACCGGCTTTCACCTGGCCGTGCGGGGGGGCGCGCTCGCAGCTGCTTCCATCGAGAGCGCTTTCGCCTGCGGCGACTTCTCCCCATCGCGCTGGGCTCTTTACGAGCAAATGGTCAAAAAGGCATGTGACACCTACGTCGGGGTCGTGCAGGCTTTCTACCAAGGGAGCTTGGTCGAGCTTCTCTTCGAGACCAAGAAGCGGGACATGATGCGCAAGCTCGTCACCTCCGTCCTCGCGGGGGACGTCTTTCACGAAGAAGAGCCGCGCTGGCTGCGCGAGATGCAGCGTCGATTTCCCCCGGTCCTGTTTCCTCCGGCCGCGGAAGCACCGGTCGACGCGGGGTCCGCACTTGAATAACGTCCCTCCCTTTCTCGCCGCTGTCCTGGGTGTGGCCATGGCGCTTACCGGCTGCGGCAAAGACGATCGCGATCGGGTCGAGGCAGGACGCGTCTTGCGCGCGCTCGAGGTGGTGCGCGCCGCGCCCAACGAAAACAAGCGGCGGCCCGCCGAGGAGCTCGCCACCACGCCGTGCTCGTCGCCCATCGTGTGCGGCGCTCGCGACAACTGCGCCGAGGCTTACCAGCACCTCGCGCGCGGCACCGACGCCGCATTGCGAGTCAAGAGTGAACTCGACCGCATCGAGAAACAGCCCGAGGCCGGGACAGACAAGATGGCGGAGCTGGCCAGCGAGCTCGATCGTGCCGACCGCGAGATCGGCGGAGCGCGGGACAGCTTACGTCGCTGCGAGGAGGCCGCGTCGCTGATGCGCCGAACGTTCGGGATATGAAGTGGCAGGGCCCCTTGGCGAAATGGCAAACGCAGGGGATTTAAAATCCTCCGTCTCGCAAGAGACTTCCCGGTTCGAGTCCGGGAGGGGCCACCGCGCGCAACCGATCGTCCCCTCGCCGCATGGCTGCGTCAGACGCCCGCGACGTCAGTTGCTGCCGAGCGCAGCGTGCAATGCGCGCGCGCGTTCGGTAATGGCGGCGAGATCGCAGTTGCCGGGACCGTCGGGGAGCAGGGCGGCGATGACGGCGCCGAGATGGGTGGCGCGACCGACGGCGTAGGCGCGCTCGAGGTCGATTCCACCGATGGCAACGACGGGCACCGGGCATCCCGCTGCCACCATGCGCAACGTCTCTACGCCGACCACCGCTTCGGGCCGGGACTTCGAACGCGTTTCGAAAACGGGGCCGAAGGCGATGTAGTCCGGTCGGTCGGCGAGCGCGAGCCTCGCTTGCTCGAGGGTGTGGGTCGAGACGCCGATACGCAACGCGGGCACCAAGCGTCGAATGGTCGCCACGGGCATGTCCTCCTGACCCACGTGAACCCCCTCGCATCCAGCCAGCGCCGCGAGATCGGCGCGATCATTGGCAAAGAGAGGCACACCCGCCGTGCGGCATATGGGGTGAAGCACACGCAATAGCTGCAACGTCTCGCGCGGGGCGAGATCCTTGGCACGCAGCTGCAGCGCAGCGGGGTGGGCCTCGACCAAGGCGGTGGCCACATCCACTACCGACAAATCGAGACGCGTGAGGGTGGTCACGTCGACGATTGCATAGAGCCCGCGCATTGGATCTTCGCTTTGAAATCGTCGCTCGGCGAGGTGCCCCTCTACTGACTTTGCGACCCGCTGTCCAACCTTTGTGATACGGTTGTGACCTCGTCGAGTCTATGACCATGACGGACAACGACGATCCATCTCCTCCTCGCCACGCGCCGTCATCCAACGGTCTCGGCAGCGACGGGTCGCGCGAAGGAGCCGCGCAACGGAGCAGACACGGCCTGATCCGTTGGGCGCAGGGCAGCGGAACGGGGCCTCAAGTCGCCCCCACGGATCCGGAGGTTCCCTCCGCGAAACGCCGGGGCGCGGTTCGTCGGCAACGGTCGCTGGTCGGGCTCACCGCGCTGGTCCTCGGCCTTCTTTCGATTACGCTGGCTGGGCTCTATCGCGCCAGCCAGCGCGTCGGTGCGGGCGACCCGAACGGCAGCGGGATGACTTCGGTTCGCGGCACGCGATCCGATACGCTCTTCCCACCGGATGCGATCCCCCAAAGCACCCGCACCGGGCTGGCCCCTGCACCGGGCGTTCGCGCAGGAAACGAGCTCAGCGACGATGCTCCTGCCGATGAGCAGGCCTCAACCGACAGCGCGCCAGGGAGCAGCGCTTCACCACAACCGAAAGGCCCTCCACCGGCCATCGACATCATTCGCACGCCTGCATTTTAGCGCCACACGGTGCCGCTGGGTCGCAAGTCGGAGCGCGGACGGCGCGCGTTCGCGTGCGCGGCCAAAATGGCGCTGGCAAGTGAGGGCGAGTTCGTCTAACTCGATCGCTCTATGAAGAAAGGGTCGCTGGCGTGGCTTTTAGCGTTGCTGCTGGGGACATCGCCGCTCGCCGCCGACGCTATTCCTACCGAAATCGTTCTGGCGCGCGCTCTCTTTGCCGAGGCGAGAATGGCTGAAGACGTCAAGGATTGGCCGTTGGCGGCTTCCAAACTGCAGGAGGCCATCGCCATCAAAGAAACGGGCGGTCTCCGATTCCACCTTG
>DATHES010000211.1:0-7531 GCA_035318465.1 Polyangiaceae bacterium | reverse complement strand
CATTGGATCCTGCAGAGCCGTCGGCTTTGTCCTTGTGTGGCGTCTCGGTGAGGGGACCGCACGAAGCTGCGAGGGCGAAAACTAGGCAGAAACCGAGGCGTTGACGTTGCATCGACAGTGCTCCTTCGCGTTCGCGTCGGTTAAGGACGGGTGGAAATTTTCGATGCTAAGCCCTGCCTAGCAAGGAGCGAGGCGGCGCAAGGACCGAGCCATCCAGGCCCGATCGCCAGATGGACACCGACCCAGTTGCTCAAGGTGACGCCGCCCGGACCCTCTGGCTCAAGAAAGCGCTAGCCCAAGCCGTGCTCCCACTCTTTGCGTCATTGCGCATCCCCGGCTTTGCTGGTGATGCATCCGACGTTTGACGTTTCCGGGAATCAAAAGACGGAACTCCTCCGATGAGCCGCGATGCCCCATCGCCTGGGCCGCTCGCGCTTTACCGCGTCACGCGCAGAATCATGTCCTTGTTCGCCGGACAATCCCCTCGACCGTCGCAATTGCTGGTGGTGACGTAAGGTTCTCCCTCGGGGCCCGCGATCACGTCACGAAGGCGCCCATGGGTTCCGGCGAAATAGACCTCGTGCGCGGCCACTTTCGGCGGTTTCGACTCGTCTAAGACGACGCGGTGCAAATGTTTGGACTCGAGGGTGCCGATGAGAAGACTGTTTCTCCATTCCGCGATCGCCTGACCACGGTAGATAGCGGCGCCGCCCGGGGGTACCGCGCTCTCCCAAGTCAGCGACGGCGACGACATCCCGGATTGCGCGCCGCAGGCATAGATCGTGGGCCATCCCAGATTGGCGCCTGGCGCGACGACGTTCACCTCATCGTGGCCGCGGCGCAACAGTTCGCCGCTCGGGCCGTGATCGGTGACGACCAGCATGCCTCCCTCGGTCCAATCGAATCCCTGAGTATTGCGAATGCCGAAAATGAACGCCGGATTTCCAAACACGGGATTGTCGGCCGGTACGCCACCGTCCGGCAGAAGCCGAAGGATCTTGCCGGCGAGGCTCGCCCGGTCTTGCGCGCGATCGGGCTCGCGTGCGTCCCCCGTTCCGACGTAGAGCATGCCGTCGGGACCGAAGCGCAGCCTCCCACCATCGTGGTATTCGGCGCTCGGGATCCCTTGGATGAGGACTCGGTCGCGTTCCGCTTTGGCGCCGTCCGCCGCGAGCGTCCAACGTTCGACGCGATTTTCGGGGCCGGACGGGCCGTCGACGGTGAGATAGAGATAGAAGAATCGATTTTGCGCAAAGCCCGGGTGCAGCGCGATGCCGAGCAGTCCCGCCTCGCTCGTCCTCCGGACGGCAACGGTTGCGACCGGAGCCGGGACGAGCGCGCCGTCGCGAACGAGGCGGACGCGCCCGGGACGCTCGGTGACGAGCATCTCTTTCGGCGAAAGGAAGGCGATTCCCCAAGGCACTTCCAGGCCCGACACCACGACCTCGGTGCGCACAGGGACGGTGCCTGTTGGACCATATCCATCCTTCACCAGAAGACAGCTCGGACTTTCTGGGTGCGAATTCGGACCTGGAGCCAAATTGCGCGCAGCGTCGCAGCGACTCGTCGTCATCGCGAGCATCGCGAGACCCAGCGCACGCGCCCAATACGCCGGTTTGCGGGTGGCGATGACCATGCGTTCGCCTTTTCTTTTACGCTGACGTCTCCTCCGCTGTCGATGGGTCACAGGTCCCGTCGACCGCAACCATTCGAACAGCGGCTCGGGATTCTAACCCTCTCCGTCCAGACGTTCGACGGAGTTGACGGCACCGCCGACCGACGCATGTCATGACCAGGCCAACCCTCGATGGCCGGAGGAGGACGTAGCCATGCGCAAGGTCGTTTTGTGGATCGGAATGTCGTTCGACGGGTTCACGTCCGGCCCGAACGAGAACCTCGACTGGCTCGTGCCGCTGGCCGAGACGCCGGAGTCTCGAGCGATCTTTCGCAAATTGCGCCAGCGCGTCGACACGATCCTGGTCGGACGCGTGAACTACGAAGGGTTCCAGGCGTACTGGCCGGCGGTCCAGAACGATCCGAAGGCCTCGCCCGAGGACCGGGACCTTTCGCGCTGGCTGGACGAGGTGCCCAAGATCGTCTTCTCCCGTACGTTGCGCGAGGTGACCTGGAAGAACGCGCGTCTGGCGAAGGGGACGCAGCAGGACGAGATCGGCGCGCTCAAGGCCAAGCCCGGCAAGGACATCTTGATCCAGAACAGCACGCGGCTGACCCAGAGCCTGCTGGCGCTCGATCTCGTCGACGAGCTGAACATCATGGTTGCCCCGGTGGTCCTCGGCAGCGGCCGCGCCCTGTTTTCGGGCCTGAAGAAACGGATCGACCTCGGCCCCGCCGAACTCACCCGCTTCGACAACGGTGGGTTCGTGGCACGGTACGAAATCAAGAAGCCCGCCTAGCAGTCTCGCGATCGACCGCCCGCGCGCTCGGGTAGCCGCCTACGTCGCCGATCCATCCAATCGTGCGAGCCGCCCTCGTCGGTTGGTGCGACTACGAGAAGCGAGAATGAAACCTCGACGAGAAGAGAGCGCCAGGCGCAGCGGCGCCCGATCACGGCTCTGGGCGGCCCTGCTCTGCGTGCTTCAGCCCTTGGCCTGCTTGACGCCGCCGCCTTCCAACCCGTCGGACGCCGTCGCCTCGAACGAGTCGATGCTGCCCGCCATGGAGAAGATGACGGAGCTCGACGCATGGTCCGCGACCGCGCGAATGAGCCCCGGCATCAACATCGGCAACACACTGGAGAACACCACTTCGTGGGAGACTGGGTGGGGAAATCCCCCCATCACCAAGGAATTCGTCGCGAGCCTGGCACGTCTCGGGTTCAAGACCGTCCGCCTGCCGGTGGCCTGGGACACCTATGCCGTCAATGGCCGTATTCGGCCCGAGAAGATGAGCCGCGTCCGCGAGGTAGTCGACTGGATCACCGGAGCCGGGATGTTCTGCGTGGTCAACATCCATTGGGATGGCGGTTGGATCGATTCAGGATCGAAGGAGAAGTTCCCGAACACGTACACCACCTTCAGCCCCCAGGCGGAGAAGAAGTTCCGTTCGTACTGGGAGCAGATCTCGACCTTCTTCGCAGGAAAGAACGAACAGCTGATTTACGAGGCGCTCAATGAAGAAACCAACTTCAGCAATGAAGGTTCCACCGAGAAGGCTTATGCGACGCTCACCCGGGTAAACCAGATGTTCATCGACACCGTCCGGAGAACGGGCGGCAACAATTCGAAGCGCTTGCTCATCGTCGCCGGTTATAAAACCGACATCGTGCAGACCTGCAGCGGCGCGTACAAGATGCCGACCGACATCGTGCCCGGCAGACTCTTCATCTCCGTGCACTACTACACCCCGTGGCAGTTCTGCGGGCTGACCGAGGACGCCGTGTGGGGGAAGATGATGACGACGTGGGGGAGCCCCGACGACGTGAAGCAGCTCGAGCAGCTGTTCGACGAGATGAAAGACTTTTGCAACCGCAACGACATCCCGGCCTTCATCGGCGAATTCAGCGTGACGACCAAGAACAAGGAGTCCGCGTCACGCGCGCGCTGGCTGTCGGCCGTGGAAAATGCAGCGCTCTCCAGAAGAATGGTCCCGGTGCTCTGGGACACCGGGAACGACGTCTCCCGCCACGCCCCGTACACGGCCAGTCCCGAGCTACTGCAAATGCTGCGGAGCCATCAGCCATGAGACCTCGACATCTCGGCTTCTTGCTTGCGCGCCGGCGAAGGCTAGTGTGAGCCACATGCGCACCGTCGACGTGAACGCTTTTCTCCGACGCTTGGGCGTCGACGCAGTCGAGCCGCCCAGCGTGGGCGGGTTGCATCGTCTCCACCGCGCATTCGTGGAGCGCGTACCGTACGAGGTGATCGAGATCCAGCTCGAGCGGCCCACCACGCTCGATCCGTTCGAGGCGAGCGATCGCATCGTTCACCGTCGCCGAGGCGGCTACTGTTTTCACCTCAACGGCGCTTTTTCCATTTTGCTTGCCGCGCTCGGCTACCGCATCGTCCTGCATCGTGCCGGCGTGCAGAATCACACGGAGCCGCGGGCCGGCATCTATCGGAACCACTTGGCACTGACCGTGGAGGGCTTGCCGGACCAGCCAGACACCGGCTGGCTCGTGGACGTTGGCCTGGGCGATGCCCTCTACGATCCGATACCGCTTCGCGAGGACACGTATCGGCAGGGGCCGTTCGAGTACAGCTTGCGGCGGTCCGAGATCGCGCCCGGAGGGTGGCGGCTCGAGCATGACGTGCGGGGAAGCTTCCGCGCCATGGATTTCGAGGCGCAGGCGGCGTCGATGTCCGACTTCAGCGAGAAGCACGATTATCTGTCCAACTCTCCCGAGTCCGGTTTCGTGCGGGTTTGCACCGTGCAGCGGCGCGATGCGCACGGGGTGGATATCCTGCGGGCGCTGACGCTATCGCGGCTCGACGCCGGCTCTGGTTCGCTGACGGTGCTGGAGTCACCGGAAAAATGGTATGCCGCGCTGGCCGATGTTTTCGGCCTCACGCTCGACGACGTCCCGACCACGGATCGCGACCGGTTGTGGCAGAGGGTCGTGGCGCAGCATGAAGCGCACCTCCGTTTGGGCTCGGCATCGGCCTAGCTGACTTCTTTATCTGCCTTCCTATTCGCCCGACCTGATCCATCGAACCGGGGTTGGCCGCCGATGCCAGCGGGTCGCGGTCCGGGCCATTCGGCGATGCTCTCCGGTGCACGGGTTGACACGGTCGCTCCTTGGGGCAAGAAATCGGATTTTCGAGCGTCAGCGAAGAGCACTTGCGCCATCGTCGTGGCAAGAACGTCCTTCCATGTTCCTCGATCGATGGATCGGGCGCACAGCGGAGCTTGCCCGGCCTGTCTTCGCGCCGGAGGAGCCCGCCGAGCAACTGGCCGCGCTTCGCATCGTCGTGCCGGCGATCGTACTCGCCACTCACGAAGTGCGCTTCGCGCGCGAACTCGCCGCGGCACCCGCCGCCGTGAGGCTCGCCCCTGAGGGGCTTGGTTGGTTTGCCGCGCACGTACCGATCTCACCGCCCATCGCGCTGGCAGCACAGACGCTGTGCGTGTTCAGCGCCCTAGCGGCGATGGTGGGGCTGCGCGCTCGACCGGCCCTCGCGGTGATGACGCTGTCTGCCTTCTACCTCTTCGCCATCCGCCAGCTGGGGGGAGCGGTCTGGCACGACATGCACCTTCTCTGGATGGGCGCCCTTCTGGCCGCTAGTCCTTGCGACGAGGCATGGGCGTTCGATGGGCGCCGGGTGCCCATCGACGCGCGCTCGGCCAGGTACGGTGTGCCCATCGTCTTCGCGCGACTTCTCCTCGGGTGCATCTACTTCTTTCCTGGAGTTCACAAGCTCCACACGTCGGGCTTCGCCTGGGCCATTTCCGACAACCTGCGCAATCAATTGTGGTGGAAGTGGGCCGAGCATGGAGTCGAGTCGCCCTGGCGCGTCGATGAGGTTCCGTGGCTCCTGCCGGCGGGCGGGTTGTTCGTGCTGGCATTCGAGCTGTCGTTTCCACTCTTGGCGATGGCGCGCGCCACGCGACCATGGGCCGCCGTCGCCGGACTCGTTTTTCACCTGCTGGCAGGTACGCTCTACCGCATCCCGTTCCTGAGTCTGTGGGCGCTCTATGTCGTCCTGGTGAATCCGCGGTCAATAATCGACCGAGCCATGCATCTCTTGGCCCGCTTGCGCGGCGAGTCGCGCACCATCGATTCCGGTCGTCTTTCGTCGACCGAGCCCCCGCCCGCCTCGAGCCGTTCGCTCGTCGTGAGCGCGGCGGTGGGGATATTCCTGCTCGCGGGAGCAATGGTTCAGGGCATCCGTGGGCAAATGCGCTCGTATCCGTTTGCCTGCTACCCGACGTTCGAGTGGATGGCCGGAACCGAGATGCCGGATCTGCTGATTGAAGTCGAGAGCCCAGAAGGCCGCTGGTCCGTCGTCCCTCACGCGCGCGATCGTCGCGGATACCGCGCACAATACGAATGGGGTCAGATCTGGTCGCTAGCGGCGGTCACCTCTCCGCTCGACGTCCCACGCCTTCGCGCGTATGTGGCGGAAACGTTCCGGAGCGAAGGCGCACGCGGTGTCGTGCGTGACGCCGTACGTGCTCGCTGCTACCGCGCTTTCGTTTCGGTGGTGCCCGAGCGGCGAGCCGAGCCCCCCCGCCGCTCTGCGTTGCTGGCCGAATTCACGTTGCCCGGCCCCGCCATCACGCGCTGAGCGGTATTCCCCGCGCGCGGAGCGGTTTTCGCACGCGCGACTCCATGGCCTCAGCCGCCCGGACCAAATACAGGTCGGATTGCATCCACCCGAGAGCGTCCCCGACGCTCTCGTCGTACGCATCGTTACGATTCGCGCGCACGTCGTTCCATTGTCTTTGGATCGCGCGAATGGTGCTGTCCGCGGCCCGCCCGAGGTGCTCGCGGTCCTTCTCGTCGAGCTTTGGTAGTGCCCAGTCGAGAAATATGAATCCAAAGGTGCCGTGCATGGCTTCGTCTCGCACGATGCGACCGAGGATGGCCCGTGGTAGCGGGTGGCGCGCGGCGTGCCAGGTGCCGCGCAAGAGAGGGATCGAAAGCGCTTCGCCAACGCAGAAGAAACGGACGATCATGTCCCCCGCGCGCAGAAGCGGCGGCAGCCGATCATCGGGGTCGACGATCAGGAAGTCGGGGTCGTGACGGATCTCCGTCCCCCCGCCGAGCTCCATGGCCATTCTTGCACAGAGCTCGACATGTACGAGCTCGTCCAGTGGAAAGCGCGACGCCATGGCTATGAGATCGACCGGCGCACGGCACTCGAACAGCGCGCGCAAAGCCGCGCTGACCGCGAGCCCCGTGCGATGCTCCTGGAACGCGGCCGCGGTCCACGCACGGCGCGCGGCTATCCGTGCGTCGGCCGGGATTTTATCGGCGTCGAGCGTGCCCCACGGCATCGCTTCCACTTCCGGCCGCGCTCGCCGATAGCGCCGTTCCGTCCCTTGCCCCAAAAGCTCGAGCTCGAAAAGCTCACCCGCGGGCGCATTCGTCGAAGGGCTCGAACGAGGTGTCGTCATGGGCGATTCGGAGGGACGTCCGGCGGATTGTCGTCCGCCGCATCCGTCGGAGCATCTGCCGCGTCCTCCGTGGAGACGTCGGAAGGCGTGTCAATCACTTCCGATCGCACATCGATAGGCGGCGCCACCAGGTTGGCAACGGGAAAGTCGCGTCGCACGTCGAAGGGCGGAGGTACCAAGTTTGCTATGGGAACGTCGGGACGCGCGTTGGGATGCCCATTGGTGTCGGCGTCGGACAGTCCACCGGGCCCAGCTACCAGGTTCGCGACGGGGGCGCATCCTTGACCCGCCGATACGTAAGACAATGTGGCGACGCCCAACGACGCGACGAGCAGCTTTCTCGCCTTTCGCTCGGTCTTCTCCATCTCTCTCATTAGCCCGCCATTTCTTTTCGGTGTCAAGCGCGGAGGGCGAAGTGTGAAGCGATTGTCGACAGTCATACCGCCGCGCCGTC
>DATHES010000210.1:0-13471 GCA_035318465.1 Polyangiaceae bacterium | reverse complement strand
GTGCTCGTGAAGCGACCCCACTCACGGGGGAAGGGGTGACGACTTGATCGATCTTTTCTTTCGCCTCGCATACCGAAGCGCCTACCGGCTGATGCGGGTCTACTGGGCCGTCCGACATCCGCAGGCGCACGGCGCGCTGGTCGCCATATGGCACGACGGTAAGATCCTGCTCGTGCAAAATAGCTATGTCCCCTACCGCTCCTTGCCCGGTGGCTACGTGCATTCCCACGAAACGGGTCGCGACGCCGCGCTCCGGGAGCTGCGCGAGGAAACCGGCATTCAAGCCACGTCGTCCGATCTCAAGCCGGTCGTCGATGAACACCACGAATGGGAGGGGAAGCGCGAGCACATCGAGATCTTCGAGCTCGACGTCACCGAGCGCCCCCACATCGAGGTCGACAACCGCGAGGTCGTCCAAGCCGGGTTTTTTTCCCCTCAGGAGGCGCTCGGACTCGTCCTGTTTCCCCCCCTCCGGCGCGTGATCGAGCGGCGCCTGACCACCCCAGCCCGCGCCGCTCACCCATGATCTGACGGTGGTGGGGGCGCCCGATAGTGCACGACAGCGACTTCACCGTCCGGCTGGTGCACGAAGGAGGGGTAATGCTCGGGGAATCCTCGTTCGAATTCGGGGCCGAGAAACTGCTCCTCGAGAAAAACCATGAGCTCCATGGCGCCGGATAGCTGCTCGAGCATGACGATGGCGTCGCGGTCGTACTTGGTCATGCCGCCCGGCCGCTCGGGGAAGAGAAAGCGCGTCGTCAATCGGCGCTTCTGCGCTTGGAAGATCAGTGCTTCGTATTGAAACACCGCCATCAGATAGCATCCCTTGGCGATAGCGAGCTTGCTCGCGTATTCGGCCGCAAGCTCCGGACGCTGATAGATCGCCGCGAAAGCCGCTTCTCCCTCGAAGAGGATCTGCGCCGCCAGAAGGGAGAGGTGATAGTACGTTTTGAGCTTGAGCGGCGGCTTGCCGCGCTCCTCGAAGAAGAAAGGCTCGAGCTTGGCGACGATCATCGTGGTGAGCCTCCCCGCGAGTCGCTCGAAGGCGTAGAGCTGCTCGGCGTCGTACTTGGCGCGGACCTCGGCAATCATCTGAGGGAGCTTGGTCCAGCTGCATCCTTCCGGATCGCCTCGCTGCACGAGGGGGAGGAAATCGTTCCAAAACGCGTCCACCTGCGCCAGGGTGAGCTCGGGTGCATCGGCGATGACGGCAGCGCGCGGCTCTTCACCGGCGAGCGCGCGGTCCATCAGGCGCTTCAGCTTGGAGCGCCGCTTCCAGGTCACGTCGTCCCAATGCCAGAGCTCGGGCACCGGGATGGCACGCTCCCAAAAGCCGTCGATCTTGCCGAAAGGCGCGAGGTGCGGACCGATGTAGCTGCGCTTCCAGTAGTTGCCCGTGCGGCGAAGCTCGGCGACCGTCGTCGGCTCGAGCATGTGGATGCTGATGCGCCCGAGGAGCGGGGGGCCGCGGTCCTTCGGAAGCGCGCTCTCGTCGAAGATATAGCCGAGGTACGGATACCCCTCGAGGATGCGGTGAATACCGGCCCGCGCGCCGGAGTAGGGTTGGTAATAGTAGGGGCTGAACGAACCGGTGATGGTCCAAACCGGCGTCGACCCATTGCCGCCGAACACATCGTAGATGAGCGCTTGATCGACGCGGTGGTGATGCGGTGAAACGAATTTCGGCGGCGAAGAGGGGAGGCTGGTCGCGTACTTGAAGGGGCACTCCATCCAAGTTTGCCCGTCCCAGGAAAGCTCCATCACCGGCACGCATTTGATGCCGGGACTCGAGCCGGGAAAGAACACGCCGTAGCTGTGGAAGCAGCGAAACGGGTAGAGCGCGCGATAAAAGACGAGCGGCGCGGTGAGCCAGCGCGGGCGCGCGCGGAGGAAGTGGGGCCACAGGAACCAGCGCTGCGACACCCAGGAGTTGAAAGGAAAGTTGATGATGACGCCGATCGTATGCAGAAGGACGACCGTGCTGGCGAGGGCGGCCGACGGCGTGGCGAACATCGTGGAGAGCGCGAGCTGCCGCGCCGTGATGGAGTCGAGCACGGTGACGCACACCACCATCATCACCATGCTGAAGTAGCCGAAGCTTCCGCAGGCCTGGATGGCGATCATCAAAAGGAAAATGACGATGTCGCCGATGATGCTGGCTCGTCCGGGAAAAAAGAGGAGCAAAGGAGCCGGTATCTCGGCGACGAACATGAGGAAGAGGGCGCCCTTCAGCATCCACATCGGAAGCTTCTCCATGTACCAACCGATGTACGAAGGGAGCGGCTGGTTGATGAGAAAGCCCTTCAGGTAGCCGCGGTCGGCCTTGGTGGCGCCGAGGAATTTGAACTTGCCGAAGCCGAACATCACCCGGAAAAGGAGGAGCCGGTACATCCAGGCAATGGCCGGCTCGGGCGGATGGACGGCTTCGAGCGAAGGGAGCGGCAGCGTCGGCCCGAGAAAGAGGCTGAAGAAGCTCGCTTCGAAGAGCACGCAGTCCCATGGGAAGATGAGTCCCATCGGGAGATCGAGCGACAGGTAAGCGAGGTAGCAGACGAGGAGGCACGCAAAAGAGAAGGGTCCGCCGTAAACGACGCCGAGCGCGGCCGCCATGCCGGCGAAGCACAAGCCGCGCAGCATCGCATCCTTGGCGCTGAGCCAGAGCAGCGTCGGAAAATAGAAGTACCGCTGGGGCGCGGCGAAGTCGCTGCGCATGCGGGGAAACCACTTGGCGACGGGCGTCACCCCTTCTCTGCCAGCCGCCGGCACGACTTGAGTCGAAAGTGACGCAAAGGACACCAGGAACATCAACCCGAGCAGCCGAGTGAAGATACCCCACACGAGCTTCGGATCGAAGCTGTCGGGAAGGAACAAAGTTGTGTCCATCTTCGGTCGGTTCGGTAGGCGGGGGCGCGCGGCGCCATCCTACAGCCTCAGGTCTGCGTCATACCAGATCACGATCGGCCACTCGGGCCGACCTTTCACGGGTACGAGGACATGTTGAACCACCACTCGACGGCAAGCCCGAGGTAGTGCTCCGACGAGCGCCAGGCGAACGGATCGTCGCGGGGGTAGAGCGTCCGCGCCGTGTCGCTGCGCGAGGATGCCGCGTAAACGAGACCAAGGCGCGGCCGCGCGAAGGCTCCGCGTCCGGCCGGGGAGAAGTACGGGAGAATCGCGCCGCGCACGACCGAGGCCGAGAGCGGTCCGTCCGTCGCGACGTCGAGCAGCCCGTAGCGCCGCGCCTGGTAACTGCCTTCCACGGCGATGCCGACGTGATCGGTCACGTACCACTGCGGCCGCACCACGACGATGCCCTCGTCATAGCGGTCGAGCGATGTCCCCGACTCGGTCGCGCCGCGAAGGAAACGCAGGTAGCTCCCCCATTGGATGCCGAACGACCGCTCTTCGAAGTTGCCGGCTAAGGCGAAGAGGGTCTCGTGCGCACCTCTCGACGTCTTGTCATTGGCCAGCGTGGTGGGGGAGGCCAGCGGATCGTGGATGGCGAGCCCACGCGCATGGCGGAAGAAGAAAGCCGCATAGGTGTCGCGCACGCCGGTGAAATAGACGACCTGGGATCCGATGAGCCAGCCGTCGTCCTGGGGCAGGGGGATCTGGCTCTGCAAGGCGACGTCGCGCCGGACGCCCGCTGCCATCTGGTGTGCTTCGCCGTAGAGCGCAAGCTTCAATCCGTCGCTCGCGGTCGCGCCGCTGAGCCCGCGCATGAGATGCGTTACCTTCGCCGTCTCCACCGTGCGCGGTCGATCGAGAACCGTGACGTTGGCGGCGCCGATGCTGTAGGGGGTGGGGCTCGGGATTTGCTGGAACTGGCTGGGCAGATCGAGACGCTGCATCCCGGCATGTAGCGCAACCGAGGTCTCGCCAAACGCTTTCGCCACGCCGCCCCCGACGGTGTTCTGGTTGTCGAGCGGCCACCAGTTGAGAAGATAGATGTCGTCGCCGCGGTACATGCGAGCGCCGCCCCACAGCGTCCAATCGCCTTGCGACGCTTGCGCGTAAAGCTGGCGCACGGCGAGTCTATCGCTGGCGACGCCCGAGAAATGGAAGAAGGGCGGAAAAAGAGCGAGGGTCGTGACGATGCGGGTGCGGATGCCATCGCTGAACGCGTCTTCGCGGCGAAGCTCGAGCTCAGCGTAGCTGTCGTCGTCGACGCGCGACCCGTGGGCCACGATGTCGGCGTCGCGGCCGGTGCGGCCGCGCAAGTCGCTGGCCACGTTGACACGGCCGTAGGAGCCGAATTCGAAGCGGCCGCTGGGCGTCGCGGTCGGCGCGATGGCGGCGTTGTTCGGTGCGGAATGCTCGTCGCTCCGCGTCGCGGGCGTCGCGGGCGTCGTGGTCGACGTCGGTTGCTCCGGGCGCCGCGGACCTCCGTTCGGCGGCTCGTCGGCGAGCCCTGGCGCGGAAGCGCCGGTGACGAGCGCGAACGCGAAGGCGGTGACCACACGGGTACGGAACATGCTCGGTTTCCTTTCCACCGCCGAAAAACGATTCGCGCTGGGCATCCTTCACCCTTTCACGGCACCGCTCGTCAAACCCGCGACGAGGTGTCGCTGCAACAAATAGAAAATGCCCATCACCGGCAGACTCACCAGGATCGATCCCGCCGCAAATGGCCCCCATGCGGCGTCGTACTCCCCTACGTAACGCTGGAGCACCACCGGCAATGTAAAGGAGCTTTCCCGCGACAAGAGCGTGGCGGCGAGGACGAACTCGTTCCACGAGCTCATGACGGCAAAGAGGGCCGTGACCGCCAGCGCAGGCCGGATGGCGGGCACCGCCACCAAGCGGAAGGCCCCGAAGCGGGTGGCGCCGTCGACCATGGCCGCCTCTTCCAGCTCCGGGGGTACGGCCTGAAAGGACGCTCGCAATTGAAAAAGCGCGAAGGGAATGGCGCTCGCCGCATAAACCAAGACGAGCCCCGAGCGCGAGTCGAGGAGCTTCAGCGCGTCGAGCAAGAGGTAGAGCGGCACGGCGCTGGCGACGGTCGGAAAGAGCTGCGTCGCCAGGAGCGTGCGCAGCGACGCCTTTTGACCGACGAAATCGAATCGCGCCAGGGCGTAGGCGGCCGGGGTGGCGATGGCGACGGCGATGACCGCGGTGGCCAGCGAGACGACCAGCGAGTTGCCGACTTGCGAGAGAAAGAGCCGCGCTCGGCTGGCATCGGCCGCGCCGACGACGGTGCGAAAGTTGTCGAGCGAAGCCGCGGAGGGCCAGGGAAGGGCGCGCGGTTTCATGGTGAGCTCCCGAGGCGAGAGCGCGGTGGAGACGACCCACAAGACCGGATAGAGCGCCGCTAGCACCGCCGTCAGCACCACCGTGTGCACCAGGGCTGCTTCGGCCAGTCGAGCGAAGCGGGCGCGGGTCACGACGTCTGTCCTTCGGGCGCGCGCAGACGCGTGAGAAAGCGCGACATGAGCGACAGCACCACGAAGATGAGCACCGCATACGCCGCGGCATAGCCGTACTGGGCGTCGCGCGTGAATGCCCAGCGGTACGCTTCGCTCACGAGAATGTCGGTGCTGCCATCGGGTTCGCCCCCCGAGACGAGGAACACGACATTGAACATGTTGAACGTCCATGCCGCGCCGAGCGCGATGGCCGGGATCAACGTGGGCGCGATCATCGGGAGGATGACGAAGCGCAGCCGTTTCCAGCGCGACGCGCCGTCGAGGTCCGCCGCTTCCATGACTTCTTTCGGCACGCCGGTGAGCGCGGCGATCGCGACCACCATCATGAAGGGAAACCCGAGCCAGACGTTGGTGGCGACGTTGGCCGCGAAGGCGGTGGAGAAGCGGGCGAACCACGCGAGAGGCTCGAAGCCGAAGACGCCGAGAACGGCGTTGATCGATCCGAACTGTTTGTGGAACATCCCTTTCCACGCCAGGGCCGTCACGTACGACGGCACCGCCCACGGCACGATGAGGAGCACCCGATAGAGCCCCTTCATCCGCAGCGCGGGGCGCGACAAAAGGAGCCCCAGGGTGACCCCGATGACGACGTGAAAGACGATGTTCACCGTCATCCACAGCATGGTGACGAGCAGCGTGCGGTAGAAGGAGCCCTGCGCGAGGAGCCCTCCACCGCGCGCGGTCAGGATGGCCACGTAGTTGGCGAGCCCCACGTAGCGCGGCTCTTCGCGCGTACCGACGAAGAGCGAGGTGGCGGCGCCCGCCGCGAGCGGAACAATCACGAGCAAGGCGATGGCCAGCGTCGCCGGCGTCGCATACGCGTACGCCGGAAGAGAAGCGCCGAGCTCACGACGGAAGCGCGGAGCGCGCGTGCGCCGGAGGAGGTAGACGGTGGCGGCGGCAAAGAGCACGCCCATGACGAGGACCGCGCCGAGCGGCGAAGCTCGGGGGGGAAGCGCGCGGGTGGCGTCGTTGAATCGTTCCTCCGCTTCGCGCAGCGCGGCCTCCGGCTCGGTGTCGCCGCGCAGCACTTTGCGGATGGCGCGGTTGGCGGGCTCCCATGCCGCCCGCATGGCAAGGCTGGAAGGCGTGGGCACGGCGATCGCCGCAGCACGATGAAAGGCGACCAAGAGAGCGTCGCCCTTGACGGCCGGCACCTGCCAGGCGGCAAGCGTGGATACGACCTGATGCCCGATCTCGGCGCGCACCACCGCCGACGCCGTCGATCCGAGCCAGCGCGCGAAGGCCCGCGCTTCGGGCCGTGCGGCGCCCTTCGGGCTCAGCATGGCCGTCTCCACCGTGAGAAAGGGGCGCAGCGGTTGCCCCGCCGCCGCCAGGCGGGGCAGCGGCTGCACGCGATAGTGCACTTTGCTTCCGAGCTCCCCCGCCAGCCACGGTCCGCTCACGACGGCGGCCGCGCGTCCCGAGGCGAACAGATCGATCACCAGGGTTCCGCTCGGCTCCTCGGGGATCAGGTGCTCGAGGGCCAGATGCTTCACGAACGCGAGCGCGCGGGCCGAAGCGGATCCGGCAAAAGCAAACTTCCCACGCTCGTCGACCATCGCCCCCCCGAACGCATGCAGGAACGGCGCGTGGAAGAAGGCAGACGTTGCTTCGTAGGCGAGCGGATAGGTGCCGGGCGGCAAAGCGGGCAACGCGAGCAGCTCTTCGAGATCGGCGATCTCGCCCGGCACGAGGCGATCGTTCACGTAGAGCGCGAGGCACTTCGATGCCAGCGGGATGCCGTAGCGGACCCCGCCTTGGGAAATGGCATCGACCGAGGTGGCGTCGTAGCGTTCGAGATCGTGGACGGGGAACGCATCGCCGGCGGGCGCCACGATCGCGTCGCGCACGTAGGGGCCCAGCCGTTCATGGGCCTCGATGAAGACGTCGGGACCGTGTCCACGCGGCACCGCCGCCGCCAGCTTGGCGCCATATGCCTCGAAGGGAAGGGCCAGCACCTCGACCTCGGTGCCGGACACGCGGGTGTACTCGTGCAGGACTTCATCGAGCGCCCGCTCTTCGTCGCCGCGGTAGGCGTGCCAGAGGCTGACACGGGGCCGGTCGAGCCCGGGCCCGTTCGACGGCGACGCACCCGCGTCCTGGGCCACCAAAAGGACGCCGAGGACCGACAGCAAGGCGATGGACTCAGCGGCAACGTGCATCGCGGGGCTCGGTCACGAACAAGAAGGATGGCGCGCTCGAGGCATGACCCAGCCCATTGGGCCGTGCCTTGGGTGGGTTGCCAAGCGGCGACCCTACCCGCGGCCAGAAAGCGAAGCGAGAGGCATCTCCCGCGTCGTCGCGTTGGAGTAACTCAGACATGAGATACTAGTAACGCTCAGTGACCGAGAGCAACTAAAAAGAGCACGCCTGGCGCCGTACGATTGTGCTGGAGCGTAACTCACACTTGAGTTACTGTTTCGCACGTCGCGGTGGGGTTCCCACCGTCGCGGCTTTCTTCGCCCCGGAGGCTCATCTTGAACCGATTGCAAATCATCGCCGTGCTCGGATGCGTAGCGCTCGAGGCGTGTTCGGCGTCCGACGAGGTGACCGAACGCCCGGCAGCCGACGCGGGCCGCGACGTGAAAACGACAGCCCGCCCCGACGTCCAGACGGCGGATCAGCTCGATGCCAGCGGAGGGAGCTATGCCGACGAAGCGTCGACGGTGCCCGATCCCGACGTCGCCGCGCCCGACACGACATCGCCGCCGCCCGATGGCACGGTGCCGCCGCCCGACGCGACATCGCCCCCGTCCGACGGCAGCGTCCCTCCGCGCAATGATGGCTCCCTGCCACCCCCCATCGACGCGGGGCCCGATCAAACGGTTTCGTCATGTCTCGTCACCTTCACCGTCAATGGCGTTCAATGGACGCTGCCGGAAGGCGGCGCCGACGCGCAGGTAACGGGGCGTGTCGTTCGCCTCGTGGGCGACGCCACGAACATCGGTGCGTGGGCGCCGGCCGCCGGTGTGGTTCTCACCGAGACGGCGCCCGGCATCTGGTCGGGAACGGCAACGTTTCGCGATCAACAGCTGACGGAGTTCAAGTTCGTCAAGTTGGAGGGCACAACGCCAGAGTGGGAAAGCTGGCTGCCCTATGACAGCAACCGATCCCTGCGCGTCGAATGTTTCGGCGACGGGGGCGTCTTCGCAGACGCCGCCGATGCCGCTGACGGCGACGTTTTCACCGTGACCGATGGCGCCACCGACAGCGCAACCGACCATGACGGCCCTCCCGGGGCCGACGTCGCCGGCGACGCAGGGGTCAGCGACGGCGCGAGCGATGGATCCGCCGACGGCGGCGCCACCGACGCCAACGCCGACGTGCAGGACTCCGGCGCGCCGAGCGACGCAGGCGTGGTCCCGGTGCCGGCGCGCGGCCGCGCCTACGTCGGCGTTTTCGGCGTGCGGCCTCTGGACGCGACCAAGTGACAAGGGGGGGACCGTGCGGCGTCGCTCGACTCGACAACGACTTGGCGCTCGGCGACGTCGCCATTATCAATGCGCCCCTTCGCATAGCGCGCCCGACGATTCTCCCCTTCGCTTCGCTGCCAAGGTATGTAACAGTCTGCCGATGTCCGAGTCTGTCGCGGCCGAGGCGCTTCTCGAGCTGGGTTTCAGTTTGAACGAAGCACGCGCTTATGGGGCACTCATCGAAGAGCACCCCGCCACGGGATACGAAGTAGCGGCGCACGCACAGATACCGCGCTCGGCCGTTTACGGTGCGCTGCGGCGACTGGTCAAGGCCGGTGCCGCGCGGGCCATCGCCGGAAGTCCGGAGCGCTTCGTCCCCACCCCGGCCGAAGAGGTGATGGACCTCTTGCGGAAACGTTTCGAATCATCTGCCAACAAGTTCGAGCGCGCCATTCGCGAGATCGACGTCTCGCCCCAGGTCCCCGATGCGTACACCGTCCATGGGTACCGCCGGGTGATGGAAGAAGCAGAGCGCGTCGTCCAGCGCGCGACCAACAAGCTCATCCTCAGCGGGTGGCCGCGCGAAATCGCCCATTTGTCGTCGGAGCTCCGGCGCGCCGTCAAGCAGCGCAAGCTTTATCTCGTCGTCTTCTCCCACGCCGAGTTGCCCGAGCTGCCGGGGCACGTTTTCAGCTACGGGCTTCACGAGCCGGAGCTGGAAACGTTCTGGCAACATCGTCTCATCGTCGTGGCCGATGACATCCTCACGCTCATCGGTGCGGCCGAAATGTCGGATCGCGACGACGCCGTCATCAGCGAGACCCGTGGCATCGCCGAAGTGGCGACGAGCCACGTGGCGCTCGACATCACGTTGCTGTCGCAGCGCAACAAGACCAACGTCGAACCCGTGATGGCTGCCATGCTCGGGCAACGCGTGGGGCGGCTCGATTCGCTCTTGGCACCCTCGGCGCCGCTCAAGGTGGCCGGGGTGAACAACGCCAAGGGGCGCTCCAAGGCCAAATGAGCCGTCCCTCCGGCGGCGCAGTTCGGCCGGCGGGGAGGCGATCTCGATGGCGAACGTTTCCGCTTTTCAGCGTAGCGGCAATCTTTTCGTCATTCACCGCCGGGTGCGGGGGGGCGACAGCCGATGCGACGGAGGCGCCGAGCGACGGGGCCAAGCGCGACACGTTGTCGACTGACGCGGGCGCCGGTGACACCAGCGTGGGCACCGATGCGATGACGGGGGACGTGGCGGCAGCGGAGGATGGCCCCATCGATGGCTCGCGCGACGACGGCCGGATCATCGACGCCGGAACCGACCTGACGCCTCGCGATATTTCGTTAGGCGATGCGACCAACGTCGAAGGGGGACCACCGCGAGCCGACGGTTCTTCCAGCGACGTCGGCGCTCTGCCCGATGCCAGCGTGCCCGATGCCGGTGCAGATGTCGAAACGGACGTCGATGGGGGGCCTCCCACCTCGCCCTGTCCGGCTTCGTTCCCCGACGAGACCAGCGGCGTCATCCTGCAGGCGTTCTACTGGGATCCGCCGGCGGGCGCGACGTCGTGGTGGAGGATGCTGCAAGGCAAGGCCTGCGACCTGCGAAAATCGGGAATTACCGCAATCTGGATTCCTCCGCCCAGCAAAGGCTCGAGCGCTGCCGACATGGGCTACGGCGTCTTCGATCGCTACGATCTCGGCCAATACAACCAAAAGGGCGCGGTCGCCACGCGCTGGGGAACGCGCGCCGAGCTCGAGTCGATGGTGGCTGCCATGCACGGCGCCGGCATCCGCGTTTATGCCGACATGGTCATGAACCACATGATGGGCGGCACCAATGAAACCTGGAGCGGCATGACTGCGCCCACCACCTTCGACTTTTCGGCGCGGCTCAGAGTCGACCCGAGTCACGGCTACCTGTGGGACCACACCAGGTTCTCCGGCTGCCAGACCTGCGTCAGCACGAATAACTGCACCTTCCAGACGTGGATGACGCCAGCGTGGGACTTCGACCCGAGCTACACCAGCGATCCCAACGCTGGGACCTATGGCACGCTCGGCATGCACGATGCGCTCAACGGCTGTGAGATCCGCTTCACCATCGACGCCAATCAACAAGAGCTCATCGACTGGGGCACGTGGCTCACCGACACCCTCAAGCTCGACGGCTACCGCATCGATACCGGCAAGCACATGTATCCCCCTTTCCTTTCGCGCTGGTTCAAAGAAGTGAAAGGGAGCAGCCGATTCGCGGTCACCGAGTTCTACGACGGCAACCCGGCCCACCTTGCCACCGTCGTCGATCTCTACGGCAGACAGAGCTGGCTCTTCGACTTTGCGCTGCACTTCCTGCTCCAGCGCATGAGCGCCGGCAACGGCGGCTTCGACATGAAGAACCTCCGCTTCGGCTCGAGCGACGACGGTTCCCGCTTTCTCGAGCAGCACGGCGATTTCGCCGTCACCTTCGTCGACAATCACGATACCGACCGCAATGCGAGCACCCGCGTGGGAAACTTCAAGATGCTGGCTTATGCGTACATCCTCACGCGCAGCGCCGGCTACCCGGCCGTCTTCTACAAGGACTATTACGAAGGGATGCTCGGCCCGGCCATCGACAAGGTCATCGCCGCCCGCAATGCGCACGGCTTCGGCGCGACCTACGACTCCAACGAATCGGATGCCGATTTTTACGTGTCGGGACGCGCCGGCGACGCGACCCACCAGGGTATGCTCGTCTTTTTGAACGACGGTGGCGGTACGAGCAAGACGCTCACCTCGAGCCCCTTTGCCAACAAGCAGATGAAGGACGAGACGGGGGCGTCCTCCGCCACCGTGACCACCGACGCCCAGGGCGGCGGCAGCTTTCCGGTCCCCGCGCGTGGACATGCCATCTGGGCGCCGAACTGAGCGTCTGCTCGGGTGCGGTTGGTGGGCCCGCCGTTTCAGAAGCGATGGGCGCCCGATGCTGGGGTCAGAATGCGAAACGACAAGGGAGCCATGCGAATCGGAGTGGGAACGCCGGTTTCGACTTGGAACGCCGCGTCGTCGAAGGCGTCGATGTAGCGACCTGACGACAGCGTGTCCGGTGCGAGGACAATCGTGGCAGGGGCTCCGCTATTCGATAGGAGGACGACGGCGACCGCGCCGCCCGCCGTCTCGCGGGTGAAAACGTATTGGTCGCGGTCGGCGATAAGCGTCCGCTTCGCTCCCATTCGCAGCGCCTCGAGGTTGGTGCGCAAGGTTCCGAGCCGGCGCGCGACGTCGAGAACGCGCCGTTGACGCGTCGAGAGGAGCGCAAGATCGGGCATCACCCGGCGGCTGTCGGGATCGGAGGCGCCGGCCAGTGCCACCTCGTCACCATAGTAGAGCACCGGAATCCCGGGGACGGTGAAGAGCAATGCCAGGCCTAGCGCGAGCCGTTGGTACGGAAGGTCGGAGTCGGGATCGCCGGGAGGATCGTCCCACGCGTGGCGATCGCCGTCGCCGGCGGCTTGCGAAAGGAAGCGACTCGTGTCGTGGTTGTCGAGCATGCGCGCCAGCAAGTTGCCCGATCCCGCGACGGCGGCTTCACCTTGCGTCAGCACGGCGTCGACCTCGGCGAACCCGATGCGGCCATTGGCCACTGCCTCGCGCACCATCCACATCAGCGGAAAATCGAACGCGCTGGAAAGGCCGTCCGGACCGAGGTACGAGCGAATCGTCGCCAGGCCGTCGGTACCGGTGAAAACCTCACCGAGGGTAAAGCTCGCCGCCGATGGCGCGACGGCACGGCGCAGCCGGTCGACGATCCGACGCGACGCCGCGCGCGGCATCATGGGAATGGCGTCGATGCGCACACCGTCGACATGGAAGCGCGTCATCCAATAGGCGGCGTCATCGGCCGCGTCGCGCATGACCTCTGCGTTTTGAAAACGATAGTCCGGCAGATAGTCCGTAAACCAACAGTGTTCGATGTCCGTCGCCCACGAGCAGGCGCCCTCGCCGCACACGCACTTGTCAGGCCCGTGGTGGAACCAACCGTCATAGCGATGGAGGAGGTAGCGCGGATGCTTTTCGTAGAGGTGATTGGGGACGATGTCGATGAGGATGCGGATGCCGCGTCGGTGCGCGGCTTCGATCAATCGGTCGAGGGCGGCCTCGCCTCCGAGGCGCGGGTCGACCGCGCGCGTGTCGAGTTGCCAGTAGCCGTGGTACGCCTCTTCGAGCCGTCCGCTGCGGCCGATGCGCGCCTCTTCGGGCGTGGCGGCGGGCGGCGAAAGCCAGAGTGCCGTTACCCCCAGCGCCTCGAACGTGCCTTTTTCCAGCTCCGCGCGCACGCCGTCCAGCGTGCCGCCGGCGCGCAGTCCCGGGGAGCTCGGCGGAGAGAGCGCACGACCGTCCGACGCTCGGAAACGATCGATGAAGATCTCGTAGAGAAGGGCGTCGCCCCAGCTCGGTGCGCGCGGCTCGACCCAGAGCGACACCAGCTGGCTGGCGGAATGACCGCGTTCGTCTTCGACGACGACACGAACGACGTTGTTGCCGCGCGGCAAGCCGGCGACGGTGATGACGAGCGCGCCCGTCGCGGCGTCGGCTTGCACCGTGGTCGAGAGCGGCGCGGCCTCGGCGACGCCCGGAGCGTCGGGCACG
>DATHES010000209.1:0-63796 GCA_035318465.1 Polyangiaceae bacterium | reverse complement strand
TTCATGCGCGCGCCCTAACGAAGGCCCTTTGCAGCAACCTCTTTGCATCAATAGCCGAGCAGTCGAAGTTCCGCCAATTGAAGGGCAGGCGCGCCGGAATTGGCCGTAACGTTCAATCGGTATCGCTCGTAGGCCATCGGCATCGCGCAGGAATAGCTCTTCGTCTGGAATCGGCTGGCGAAAGTCTCGCCCGCCCTCGTGTCGACCGTCAGCCAGGTCACGCCGTCGTGCGAGCCCAGTAATTGCCAATCGGCAGGATCGCGGGTGGGCATGTCGTTGGCTGACGTGAGGGAGTAAGACGTCACCGTGCGGGTGATGCCGCTCGCAAACTGATAGCCGATCCACCCCTTGCTCACGGCGTCCCCGGCGAACCACTTGGTCGAGTTGTTCTGGTCGAAGGCCTTTGTCATGTCTTCGGGTGAGACCCCTGGGCTGCTCGAGCTGACGGTGCCGCCGGTCGCCACATCCGTCGGCGAGCCACAGAGATTGGGCTGACCGGCGCCTCCGCACGTTTGCGGCGCCACGCAGGAGCCGCAGCCGACGCTGACCGCGGCGCCGCAATTGTTGGTGCCGTTCACGGTGCCGCAGTTTTTCGCGACGCGCATGCAGAAAGCGACGTCAGTTTCCGGCGTACAAGCGTCGGCATCACTGTCGGCGGCATCCTGGCGCAAGCCATCCCACGGCGCGTCGGCTGCATCGACGTTGCCTCCCGCCGATCCGCCATCCATGCCGCCGGAGGATCCCCCATCTGTCCCTCCCGACGATCCTCCACTGCTCCCGTCCGAGGATCCCGCGTCCGTGCCTCCCGAGGATCCTCCGCCCCTTCCGTCGGAAAACCCTCCTTCGTCTTGCGTACCGCCCGATCCTCCGAAACCGCCCGAACCGCTTGCGCCCGAGCTGCCGCCGCCGGCACCCGCAGCGCCGTCGCTGATCCCGCTGCCGCCCGATCCCCCCTGTCCACCGGTGCCCCCCTCGCTCTGCGTACCGCCGGCGCCGCTCCCGGTTACATCGGTGGCTCCTGCCTCTGCGCGTGTCCCACTTTGACCTCCTAACCCGCCGTTGCCCGCAGTCGAACCTCCACGTCCTCCCGTCGTCGGGCCGCCTTCCGGCGTCATCGGCACGTCGTCGTAAATGGAACATCCGAGCGCCAATGCTGCGCCGAGGATCGACGTGAACAAGCGCGCCTGGAGCACTCTTTCATCGCGATAGCGCGCTCCGCCGCTGCTCAACGCGAGCGCTCCGGTGCGTCGTCTCTGGCTCGGATCGACCCCATGCGTCATACGCTCTTATCTTGATATATACCGATAGCCGGGCCGAGGTCGATATCACCGCAGCGCGTCAGACGGCGCGCACAACCATGCGAATCTTGCCAACAAAACTGTTGGTAAAGACAACGAAGTGACTGCGCTTTTCGCTTGTTCAAATGTTTCCGCAAGGTACCTTGAACAGCGCTTGCACGTGATCACGCATGATCGATCCATCGAGGCGCAAGCGATACCACGTTTCGACGCACCTCCGATTCGAGGGCCGTCGGTCGCTAGGAGATAAAATCATGAGGCTGAGGCGCGCCTGCACGATTGGACTTCTGAGTTACGCTTGCGGTTCGGTTCTCCTCGGTGCCTGCAGCGGCGACGAAGGTCCCGCTCACAAACCCGGCACCGGCACGACGGGCACCACCACCGGCACGACCGGCGGCATCGACCCGACCAGCACCGGTTCCGGAGGTGGTTCCTCCGGCACGACCACCGGCGGCGGCGGCATCATCGGGGGCGGCGCAGGCGGCGGCAGCGGAGCGGGCGGCTCCTCGGTGAATGCGGATGCCGCGTGCGTCGCTGAGCCTCGCGTCGGCGAGCAGAAACCGGTCGATCTCTATTTCATGGTCGACAAATCAGGGTCGATGAATTGCGAGGTGGGAAACAATCCGATCTGCCTCGGGATACCGCCGCTCAACGGCATGACGCGATGGAGGGCCATCAGCGAGGCATTGACCACCTTCGTCAATCGGCCGGAGAATGCCGGCATCGGTGTGGGCATCGCCTTCTTTCCGCTGGTCAACCCGGGGACCAGCGACGGTTCCTGCAACGTCGCCGACTACAGCACGCCCGCCGTTCCGATCACGCTCTTGCCCGCTGGAGCCGCGCCCATCAGCATGGCCCTCACGGCGACGACGCCTCTCGGCGGCACGCCGACCACCCCTGCCATCACCGGCGCCCTTCAGTACGCGACCGGCTATGCCGCCATGCATCCCGGGCGCGCCTTGGCCCTGCTCTTCGCCACCGACGGCGATCCGACCAACTGCAACAACAACACGATACAGGCCGCATCGGCGGTGGCCGCGGCGGCCCTCATGGCCAATCCCCCCGTCAAGACTTATGTGCTCGGCGTCGGCCCGAGCCTCTTCAATCTGAATCAGATTGCTGCGGCGGGAGGCACTGCGCAGGCCTACCTGGTCGAATCGGGAGGGGCCGCCGATCTCATCAAGGCATTGGACGAGATCCGCAAGAGCACCCTCACGTGCGACTACTCCATTCCGACGATCGAGGGCGGCAAGCTCGACTATGGAAAGGTGAACGTCGAGACGCGCGTCGGCTCGAACGGCGCGCCCATGACGATTCCTCCGGTGGCCGACCCGGCCGCCTGCGGGCCGTCGGGCGGCTGGTACTACGACAATCCCACGGCCCCCACGCGGATCACGTTGTGTCCCACCACCTGCGGTCCCTTGACCACGACCGCCGGCAGCAGCATGAACGTCTTGATCGGCTGCAAGACCGTCCCGCCGATCATCCACTGAGCGCGCCGGGATCGATCGGACAGGGAGCGGGCGGGGCGCGTCGTGCTAAGGCGGCGTGCCCCAGGCGGTGTTGCCATTCTGGAGCAACACGACATTCGGCCAGAGCGATGGGGACGTTTTGGAGCTGTCGAAGGAGTAGTCGTTGGTCTGCGTGTAGACGTCGGTGGCGGGATTGGGTCCCTCCATTTGAAAAGCGAAATCGGCCGACTCACCGGGCCCGATCGAGGGATGCCCGCTCGAAAAACCGAATTCGATGTACGTGTCGGCGCCGGCGGCAGGGGGCACGTTCGGTGAGACGTTGGAGTTTACGGTCATGCTGTTGCCGCAATTTCCCGGAATGCAGATGTAAGACCAGTTCAAACTGACCTTGGGCGTCTTCTTGACCTCGTCGGTGAAGTAATAGCGAAGCTTGAGCTCGGAAACCTGGGCCGACGACGTTCCCGTGTTCTTGACGTGGAGCTCGCATTGCACATAAGGACTCGAGGCTTGCGTCTTCAGCACGACGTAGTGCACCGAAAGTCCGGTCGGTCCGGCGTCCGGAGGCGCGCCCCCCGAACCGCCCGCGCCCGATGCACCGCCGCTCCCGCCGGATCCGCCCCGACCCGCGCCGCCAGCCCCGGCGTCCTTGGAAGTGCCTCCGCCGCTGCCACCGCTGCCCGAGGCTCCGCCGCCACCGCTGCCCGTCGTGCCGGTGCCACCCGTTCCGCCGCTGCCTCCCGTCGTGCTGCCACCGCTGCCTCCCGTTGCGCTGCCGCCGCTGCCCCCCGTTGCGCTGCCACCGCTGCCCGTGGTGCTTCCGCCGGTGCCGCCACTCGCACCGGCCCCTCCGCTGCCCGAGGAACTCCCGCCCACCTGGCCTGCACCGCCGGCCCCACCCGTTCTTCCAGCGTCCCTTCGCGACAAGTCGATTTCCTCGGCCATCGCGCAGGCGACGGACAGGAGGAAGCCGAACCCGAGAAAGCGGGCCAGCATCATTTTCCTCCGCTCTGTGAAGCCCGGATGAGCTGCATGAAATGGTGTGGCGCGAGCCATTGCCCGTCAGCGAAGTAGTCGTAATTGCGATGGATGCCCGTCCCTTCGCCGAGGTCGTTCCAGGTGGCGAGGATCAACAGCTCGGCGTCGAGTGATTCTTTCAATACGCGCTGCAAGAGTTGGCCGCCCTTGACGCAGCGGTCGTGCTCGTTGGCGGTTTTGCCTGGCCGATCGCGGTTGACGGCGTCCCATTTCACCATCGCGTGATCGATGACATGTCCGTTCAGCGTCGAGCGATGGCGACGCTGAGGGATGTCGAACGTCATCCACTTGAACTTCGCGTCGGCAACCTGCGGCATGGCAGGATCGTCGAAATAGGCGATATCGACGTCGACGAAAGGCTCCTCCCCGAAGTCGGCTTTGAAGAGAGACTTCAGCTTGGCGACCAGCGCCGCCGACTTGCTGCGCGGCTCGAGCGTGCCGGAGTTGTAGAAGTAAATGAAGGGGCGCCCGCCGAACCGATACCAGTGGCTCTTGTCGATCTGAGAAAAGAAGGGCTTCCACTTGGCTTCGTAGATGGTCTTGGCAGAAAGTTCCGGATCGGCGAGGTTGGGTTTCTGCTTCCAGAAGTCCCCGAAATACGGCGTTCCCCAGGTCCAGGTGTCGTCGAAGAGGGCGATCTTGACCGGTGAGTCGATGCTCTTCAGCGCTTGCACCAGCGGCTTGAGCTTGCCGTCGGCGATGTCGGGGCCGTACGTGTTCAGCATCAGAAACTGCAGACCGGCGTACTTGGCGTCGAGCAGCTCGCGGCGCCAGAATCCCGCTTGGGAAGGGTGGTAGACAGCGCTCTCCCCGGCCTTCACGCCGAGAAGCGGGGTGGGACCGTCCATGCCCGGGGCGTGGGTGTTCGCCCAGTCCATGCTGCAGTTGTTGCCTCCGGGACAATCGAAAAAGAACATGAACACGGCGCCGACGTCGCGCTTGGTGCTCCGCTCGGGGGCGCCGGTCAGCTCGACCTGCTCCGTCCACGGGTCGGAGTAGGCGAGCTTGCACTCGCGCTTGTGTTCCGCGCAGAGCGAACGAACGACGTCGATGCGCCGGACGTAGTACTCCTCGCGCATTCGCTGGGCCCAGCGATTGACCACCGGGGCCGGGGCAGGCCCGCCGGTGATTTGGCAGTGGGCCGCCTGCACGAACGACTCCGGCGTGTGCCCGAGGTTGACGTCGACGACGTCGGTGCGCGCACAGCTGCCGGCAAAATCCGGCTTCAGTTTGAACGGACCGTAGGAGGGGCCTTCTTTGAGACCGCCCGCTGCGGGGGCGTCGAGGGTGGGCATGCGAATGCAGCTCGCGACTCCGGCGAGCAAGGAGAAGCCGAGTGCGGCTCGTTTGGTCTTCATTTGGCGTTCCCGACGCACGATCTCCCCGCCAGCCGAAAGGTGTGATCCATTGATGACTTCTCTGGATGTCTTGAATACTTCGTCCAAGTCATGATCGCCTCTCGCAGCGACTTTAGTCAAAGCGAATCTTGGTCAAGCGTGAAATCTTACTGGAGCCTATGGGCGCCGCGGTAAACTTCGATTCTTGACTACGACTTTCCTTGCCGTTGGTCGTCAGTGGTGGGATGTGTCGTGAAGAGTTGCGTATGCGAAACAAGAAAAATCAAAGTGTGACCTTGCGCGGCTTCTTTTCGATCCTGGCGACCATTCTACCAGGATGTCTGATGCCGCCTGCCTCGGTCGTTCAAAGCGCGCGCGCCAACGGATCGGCGACCGATGGGCAGCCGACGAAAAACATCGGTGACGTGCCGGCTCCCTCGAAGCCGACCGGCGTCCTCATCTCGGACGGCACCGTGCCCACCATCATGAATCTGCACCCGGGGGGAGGCTGGTTCGTTTTCAACGATCACACGGCGGCCGGCGTCATGACTCCGGCCAGCACCGGCGACTTCGCGGCGGCACTCGCGCAGGGCGCCATTCACACCGCGGGCAAAGGTTTCACCGACTGGGGAGGCGGCATCGGCTTCAACTTCCAAGGGGCCGAAGCACTCACGCCGATCGACGCCTCCGACTACACGGGGATCTCCTTCAAGGCGTGGGGCAGCAGCCCGATGCACATCGGGCTCGCGACCAAAGCGACCATGCCCGAATTCAATCAATGCAAGAAGTGCTACGATCACTTCGCCGCCGACGTCGTCGATCTCACCGAGACGCCGAAGGTCTATACGTTTGCATGGGCGCAGTTGAAACCCGCCGGATGGGGCTCGCCCAAACCGGTCTTCGATCCGAAAAGTATCGTGGGGCTGAACTTCACGTCCAAAGGTGCCATCCCATGGGACTTCACGGTCGACGATTTGAAGTTCACCCAATAGCCAGCTTGTATCAGCGGTGCGCGCGGGCAATCGCCATCTGGCATCGACGGTGCGCGCGGTTTTCGTTGCTCGCGGCGTGCGTCGTCGCGGGATGCGGACCGCTCGGCAGCGCGACGCCTCAGGGAGCCACCGATTCCGGAACCGGGGATGGATCGCATGCAGTGGACGGGAGCTCCACGCCGCCCCCCGACTTCACCGGACCTTGTGTGCGAGCGGCCGGCGCCATCGACGTCAACCTGGGGAACGCGCCGGAGGCATTCGTGCGCGCTGCGCATTGTCAAGTGAACGGGACCGAACCTCCGGCCGCCCTCGTCGAGACGTGGGCGGCCCAGCTGCGCACCGTGACCTACGTCCGGCGCATCGACGTCGTCCGCACGTTCTGCAGGGAGGCGGCGCGGAGCTGCGCGCTCGTCTACTCGAATCCGTGGGCAACCGAAGCCGAGCTCATCGCGCGCTGCCAGAAGAAGGCGAGCCGCGATCTCGGCGCCGTTTTCATGTTTTTTAGTGACTGTCCAGGCCGGGTCAATTGCGAAATGGACTGGGCGAACACGCATTCTCTCGGGATGGCCTCGCCGCACCCGCGCTTCGCATTCGGCACCAGCTCGGCGGACTATTACAATCCGAAGAACGCGGGATTCTGGTACCGCCAGCTTCTCGACGCGCGCTGGGCCGGCCTGCAGTTCTTGCTCCTCAACGTCTATGGACCCGACCTCGCCAGGACGCCCGATCCGCTCGCCATGCTGGGGGAGGCGCTGGGCCAAGCGGGCTCGGACGTCAAGATCGCACTCTTCGACGACCCCTGGGCCTGGGGCAAGGCGTCGAGCCCGGCACCCTGGCGGACAGCGCCGAATCTGAGTGACGCGGAAGGCGCCGCGCTGACGCTCTACCAAGCGAAATGGAAACCTTTTTATACACGGGTGGCAAGAGATGCCTGGTATCTGGTCCAGGATCGCCCCTTCATCTATTTTTACAATGCGGGGACGCTTTCGCCGCTCAACGTGTCGGCGGCTGTCGTCAGTCGCATGAAGCAGCTCTTCCAACAGGACTTCGGCGTGCTTCCCTTCGTCGCCGCCGATAGCGCCTATTTTCAAGACGCGGCCATGAACGACGCCGCCGACGCGCGCTTCACCTGGGACACGCTGCGCGGCGGAAGGAAGAGCCGCACGACGATGAAGGGGGTCACGCTCGATCACTTCATGGTCAAATGGGATTCGCTCGGGCGAGATTCCCCCGGCGCCGTTGCGACGAGCACCGATCGCATCCTCAAGGGGCCCGCCCTGCTCGAGCAAATGCTGGCCTCGTCCGAGGACGCCAACATCGCCGTGGTGGCGACGTGGAACGATCTCGGTGAGGGGACCGGGATCGAGCGCAACTACGACTACTATGCGGAGGGTGGCTGGCTGCCCCCGACGACCTTCATCGGCAGAACCCGCGCCGCCCAGTGCTCCGACGAGCTAACTTCCAATGACCGTTTTTCAGCTTCGTCGCTACCTCGATGAACCCTCGGGGCACGCCCCGCTCGTGCTCGTACTCATCCTCGTGCACGTCCTCCTACTCGTGCACGTCCTCGTGCGCGTGACCGCGGATTCTACTTGTCGGCTCGAGCGCCAGTCGGTCCGGTAGGAGGCGTGCCTTTGTAGAACTGGATTTCGTCGAGCGAGAAATCCCAGTCTGCATCGGGGCTGAGCCAACCGAGTTCCTGGATGACGTTCTTCACCTTGGCGCTGCCGCCGCCGGCCTCGGCGAAGGTGACGGAGTACTGTTTCCAATCGGCGGAATCGAGTGCAACCGTCTTGTAAGGATGGTTGTAGCAGCCTGCCGTGCAGTCACCGCCACCGAGGGTGGGGTCGGTTGCTTTCGCGTTGGTGTTCGGTAGCACGAAGTTGACGTTGACCTTGCTCCCCGCGGTTCCTGGCTTGGCCCAGAATGTCACCCCGTCGAAGGCGGTGATGTCGACGCAATAGGTGCCGGCAGTCACGTCGATGGCGTTGTTGTAGATGGTCCCTACCCCGAAGCCGCCCTTGGCCGTCGTCTTGGCGCCCGTCCCCGTGTAGCGACCGGAATTCGCCGTACCGACGGCACCGCCTGCGACTTGCGCGATCTTGAATGCATTCATCGGCATGACGTCGTTGAACGAGGACCATCCGGGCGAGATCGCGGCGCCCTCGAAATTATCGACTTTGGCGTCGCCGAGTGCGAGCGGACGCGTACCGCTACCATCGCACACGCTGGGGGGCTCGGTGCCGCCGTCGGTTCCCCCGGCGCCTCCAGTGCCTGCCGAGCCTGCGCTTCCGCTCGAACCGCCCGTGCCTCCTGCGCCTCCGCTGCCCGTCGTGCCCCCCGTCCCTCCGCTGTCCGTGCCTCCGGTCGATCCGCCTGTTCCTCCGCTGCTGGTCGTGCCGCCCGTTGCTCCGCCCGCGCCGCCGCTGCTGGTCGTGCCGCCCGAGCCTCCGGCCGAAGGCGTCGGCGAGTCCGAACCCGACGAGCATCCCGCCGCCGCCGCAGCGCCCAATACCAACAACGAAATCAGGAGACCGTTCTGCAAGCTGGAATATCTCATGGGGACTCCGTCCACTTTGTCAGCGAGAGTCGATGCAGTCGTTAGTGGCGCACGGTTACTCAAAAGACATCGATGGCGCCCGAGAACTATGGGACGCTCGAGAACTTCAAGTCAAAGCAAATCGTGGTCAAAAATCAGTGTTTACTGCGGGGCCACGACTGCTTGGTAGTGGCGTGCCTCACCACCACATGGTTGCCGATATGGACACGACGTCTTGATCGGGATGGAGGTTCGGAGCGGGAGCGGCCGGGTAGCCATTTCGCACGACCACACCCGAACCGTTGAACCAGTGCGAGTACTGCAGGACGACCTGATCGTGCGCTTGCCATTTGCTGCGGAAAATGACGCGCGGCGAGACGATTGAAAACGATTGCTTGCCGTCCGCATCGTTGGGCAGCACGCCGTCCAAGCGCAGCGACGCCGCGAGCCACGGCAAAATGGAGCAGGCCCCTTCGGCGCCGAACTTGCGCTTGGTCACGCCGTCGAAGGCGGCATCGAGACTCGTGACGTGCGTCTGCATGGCAAACACGCTGAGCACCACGTCGGAGCTGTCGCCGGCGAACACTGACGGATAGCGAAGGACGCTCATCACGCTCAGATCGTACTGCGCGGCGAACGTCATGAGGGAGCCCGTCCCCCCGCTGTTCGGGCCGAGGTAGTTCGCAATCAAGCCATTGCCGCTGCCGGTATTGAGCACCTCGGCGATGCGTCCCACGGAGCGAACATGGTCCGCCTTGGTGTGTGACGCGGCCAGGTAGAGGTGCCCGAGGTTGCCGGTCGTCAGGCGCACGTCCGCCGCCAGAATGCCGAGCTTGCCGTCGGGCTGGATGGACTGCGAGGCGCGGTCGTCCTGCGTCCACGCGGACATGTAGTGCAGACCGAGGGTGGCGGTACTCAAGTAGGCTGCGCCAGCGTGAAGGTGGTGGACGAAACCAGTGCCGGCGTTGGGATCGGCGAACCCGTTCCACCCCGCGGGCAGCACGTCGTTGGGCATCTTGTCGAGCTGTCCCTGGATACCCTGTTCGACCTGGAGAACGGTATTGCCGAACCCGAACTTGGCAATGATGTTTTCTCCAATGCCGTTCGTGCGGGCAATGACCGGTGTGCCGTACTTGCCCTCGTCGTACTCGCCCATGATGCCGTAGCGATTGGTGAACGCGCCGACGTTCACTTCGACGTGGGCATTTTTGGCGAGGTTCGGCAGGCGGAAGTTGAGAAACGCGTCGCTGATTCCCGATTGCTCGGGAGGACTGTAGAAGCTCGCCGCCGTGGTGGCGGTGCGCGACAAGATGTTGACGTTGCCGGTCACCACCGAATTGCCATAAGAGAAATTGAGCTGCACGTACGGCTGCGGCACGACCGTGGTGTACGTGAACGAGTCGCGATAGTCCGGTACCACCGGCGGAGCGTGAAGGACGCCGGTGTGCTGCTCGGTGGTGGCGGCTCCGGCGCGGGTGTTGAAGCCTGCCCGCAGCGGCATCGTGAAAAAGCCATGGAAGTCGAAGCGCCATTCCTTCTCGTCGGCTGCCCGTTGCCCATAGGCGGGGGTAAGCCCGCCGGGAAGCGCGCCCACTTGCGGTGTGCCGGGGGCGAGCCCCAGGGAGATGGTTTGCCTCGGATCTTGCTCGGAGGGCGGATTGCCTTCCTGCGCGAGTACGGGCGCCGCGTACAGGAGCGATGCGGCAAGGCCCGACCATGAAAGGCCGCCTCTCATTCGGAACCTGCTTTCTCTACGCGCTGCCATCTTTTTCACGATCGATTCCCGAGGGCGGAGCCCATGGCGGCTACCACCACATCCCGAAGGTCAGTGCGTACATCTCGTTGTCGAGCTGTCCGCGGGTGAAGTTGTTGGGGAACTCCGCGTGCGTGTGCGCCCCGTAGAACCAGTGGGTATAGGCCAGCGTCACCTGCTCGTGGCTCAGCCAGTCGCTCTTGAAAATGAGCTTGGGACTGACGACGCTGAAGGTCTCGTCTGCATCTTTCGAGTTCGGCGCCACGCGGTCGACGCGTCCCGAGAGCGCCAGCCAGGAGAAAAACCGATAGGTCATCTCCGCTCCGAACTTGAGCAACTTGCGGCCGTCGAAGTCGGGATCCTGACTGTCGATCGACGCATAGTTGGCAAAGATGCTGGTGACGAGCTCGGGGCCATCACCGCCGAACTCGGTGGGGTGGCGCAGCAACTTGGCCCACGCCAAGTTGTATTCGATACCGGTGACGAGCATCTTGGCGGTGCCTCCCGCGCGCGGTCCGAAAAAGCGCTTGGTCATCTGCTCACCGCCGTAGGAGCCGAAAAAGTTGAACCCCGTGAGCAGCGTGGCGTAGTGAGCGTCGGCATAGGACGCGGCGACGGCGAAGTTGCCGAGGTGGTTGTCGAGCATGCGAAAATCGGCGCCGTACACGTCGAGCCGCGCGTCGGGCCGGCGCGCCTCGTCGAGGAAGGGCGTGCGCGGATCGTCTTGCTGATCGCGCTCGTCCTGTGCCCAATTGGTGAGGTAGTGAAGGCCGAGAACGAGCGGCACGCTGGTTTGTCGCGCGATGCCGGCGTGCACGTGATGGACCCAGCTCGACGGAATCGAGGAATTGAACGCGCCGTCGATGCTGACGATGGGAGGCGCGCCGGGGGGCGGCTTGCCGAGGCGACCCATGATCCCGTCCTCCAAAAAGAGGGTGTAGGTGCCGTCGAGGTCGTATTGAGCGGTCAACGTCTCGCCCAGACCGAAGGGGCTGCCGATGATGGCAGCGTTGTAGCGACCGACGTCGTACTGGCCGAGACCGCCGTAGGTGTTGCTGAATGCACCCGCGGTCGCCTTGAGATTGAGCTTGCCGAGGGGAACCTTGTAGGAAAGGTACGCTTCCTGGAAAAAGTTTTGACTACCGAGCGGCGTCCAATCGGCCCCCACCGTGGGTCGCCAGGTGGAGATCTTCACATGGGAGGTGACGATGCGATTGCCATACTCGAACGTCAGATCGACCCAGCTGCCTTGCGGCGTGTTGGTGCCGCTGAACATTCCATAAGCGTCGACGATCTTCGGGTAACTGTGGAACGTCGTCGCGTACTGATCGGCCGTCGGATTTTCGCGCGACCCTCGGCTCACGCGAAGCGCCGCGCTCATGTAGCCCCAAAAGTTGAAGTTCCATTCGTCGCTCGGCGCCGGTGCGCTGAAGGGCACGGTGAACCCCCCGGGCAGGCCCGGCGTCAGCGGCGCGTACGGCGAGAGACCGAGGCCCATGGCGCGGCGATGCCCCGGCAGGTACCCGGGCGCCGCGTTGTCGACTGGCTTTTTGCCCTCCGTGCTCGTGTCGAGTGGCTTCGGGGTATTGGCATTCGCTTCGGCTGCCTTCTCGAGGTCGGGCTTCTCCGCATTCGCGCCGTTGCCCGCCGCGGACTCGGTTTTTTTGGTGTCCGCGCCTTCCGCAAACGAGCAGAGTGGCAGGGCCGCCGTCACGAGCGCCACGCAGCACGCCGCAAACCGGCGGCGCGCTCTATTTCTTGCGACGATAGAACGTGACATTGTCAATATAGACGTCGGCAAAGCCCATGGTGGAACCGAACGCGAGCGTGTCGATGGATCGGAGATCGAGATAGGGCGCCCGTTTTCCGAACCCGACCTGGCCGAGCTCGGAGAAGGGCACCGCGTGAAATTTCCAGTCCATCGTGAGCTGGACGCTGGTCTGCCATCCATCCTGGCAGCTCTCGTCGCGGCTCGGAGGAGGGGGATCGCTTTCGTTCCAGCAATACTCGCCGCTCACGTCCGCGCCGGGGAACACGTACGGCCGGCACGCCTTGCCGTCGAAATCGAGGTCGAGGTACGTAGCGGGGCTGGTGCACGCGCTGGGGCCGCAGCGCGGGTAGACGAGATCGAGCAGCGAGTCGACCGCGACGACCGGCAGGGCACTCGTCTTCGGGTCAAAGCAGCGGTAGACCGGGTTCGCTGCACTGGGATTGTCGGGCGAGCACGGCGCCTCGTTGAGACATCGCGTTCGACATTCGCGGAGACGCCGGCAGAACGTTTGGTTTTCGCGGGCCAGGCGGCTGCTCGTGAACTTGTCGGTGAGAATCACGAGCGCGTGATCTTGACCTTCGGGGCCGCGACGGGCCCAGAAGGCGACGCCCTCGTAGCCGGACACGTCCAGAAAGTCGTGAGGCTGCTTGTAGTCGTCGCCCGATGCTGCCTTGAGCGGCAGGCCGGCGCTGTCCGTAACGGCACCCGGTGGTGGGACCGGCGGGCAAAAGTCGGCACCGGGGGGACAGCCCGCCGGGTCGGTGAGAGCGTGACTGACGCCACCTCCCCATTTTCGAAACAGCCCGCCGCGATAATGGAGTGCCCAGCGGTTCGGCTGGCCATCGCAGGATGGTCCCGCGATCTTGTCCGAAGGCATGCCCCAAGCCGCGTTGAAGATTCCCCTGAGGCCCGGATACCACGTCCCATCGCCGGGAGCGTGAAAGGCGTATTGGGTGAGGTCGTCGTAGGACGACCATCCCGGAGCCACGCCCACCTGATCGGGATCGCTGGGTACGTCCGGCTCGAAGGTGTCGAACCACCCGCGGGAAAAATCGGTGCCGCCGAGACCGCTGCAATCGATGTGCTGCGATCCTGGATCGGCCAGGCCCGAAGCAATGGGCGGATAGACGGGCGTCGGCGGGATGACCAGCTCGTTGCCGATATCCAGCGCCGGCAGCACACCGTTGGTCCAAGGCACCGCTCGCACGAGCGCGGGGTCGGGTGTGCTGCGGCCGGTGTTCCCCGGTCCCGCGCAGGCAGCGACGGCAAGGGCGGCGAAAACGGCAGCGATGGGAGTACGGCGAACGAATGACATGGAGCGATCGCGCGAGGAGGGCGGCATTGGCTCTTGCCATTTCGCTTGTCAGTTCCAATGACGATAGTGTCGATTGGCGTACAGCGACTCGATGCCTTTGCATGATTGCCGCATCGCTCCGTATCAAGTCAACGCAAATCGTGGTCAATCGGAGGCTTTTACCGAATGGCGGTCCCCTTTGGTAAACGTTGATGTTTGACCTCGCCGCCCGCCCGCGTTCAGCACCGAGGGCGCATGCGCAAAGAATCTCGTACCGCCTGACCGTAGCGGCGTATGACCCCGTCGACTGACGGACGGGGATGGACGCCATGGTGACGGTCGCCGCCGACTCCGTGGCGCCAATCGATCGCGCCGTTCATCGCGGACCCGGGAGCCGGCGGTCTCGTGGCCGGTCGCGTTGAACGCGGCCACCAGCACTACGCTTGCGAGTCGGCCAAGGAGGGCTGTCGGACAGCCTTCGTCTCGGCCTCCCCGGACCAGTTGCGCCGGAAGGGGAAGGCGAGCCTTCGGGTGCTCCGAGGGGCTGGCAAGCTGCGGGTATGAGTGTTAGGAAGCGCCATGAAGTTTTTCATCGATTCGGGCGACCTCGACGAGATCAAAAAGGCTGCCGCCATGGGGCTTCTCGACGGCGTGACGACGAACCCGTCGCTCCTCGCCAAGAGCGGCAAGACCATGAAAAAGGCGCTGGCCGAGATCTGTGAGATCGTCGACGGGCCCATCTCCGGCGAGGTCCTCGCGGTCGACTATGAAGCGATCCTGCGGGAAGGGCGCGAGATCGCCAAGATCCACAAGAACATGGTGGTCAAGGTACCGCTCATCCCGGAAGGGCTACGCGCCGTCAAAACGTTCCACGGCGAGGGGATTCGCACCAACGTGACCCTCTGTTTTTCGGCCAATCAGGCGCTTCTCGCCGCCAAGGCGGGCGCGAACTTCATCTCGCCTTTCATCGGGCGCATCGACGATACTTCCCACGAAGGGATGCATCTCATCGAGCAGATCATCACCATTTACCAGAACTACGCCTTCCAGACGGAAGTGCTGGTGGCGAGCGTTCGCAGCCCGACCCACGTGCTGCAGGCAGCCCAGCTCGGCGCCGATATCTGCACCCTCCCGTTCAAAGTCATCGAGCAGCTCGCTTACCACCCCCTCACCGACATCGGTCTCAAGAAGTTCCTCGAAGACGGCAAGAAGATCCCGCTCGGCTGACGAGCCCCTCTGATCGAAAGGCCAGGTCCAGCCGAGCGTTGCCCGCCCTCGTTTCCGTTCGCAACGGGCCATTTCGCGACGTCTCTCGAACGCTCGTGCGCCGTTGGGGTGGGCGGATGCTGCGGTGCCTCGACCTGACCAAGGTCGAGCTATCGATCGCGCTGACCGACGATAGCGAAATTCGGGAGCTGAACAGGGTGTTCCGCCACCGAAATCGCGCGACCGACGTGCTCGCGTTCGCGATGCGCGAAGGGGAACCACTGCCCCATTCCCAGGAGATCCTGGGCGATGTCGTGATCAGCGTGGAAACCGCGCGGCGGCAGGCGGGGCGGCACCGTCGTACCCTCGAAGCCGAGGTGTGCATGCTGCTCGCCCACGGGCTCTTGCACCTCGTCGGCTACGACCACAAGTCCGAGCGTGATGCCGCCGTGATGACCGCCGCGACGCGCCGGCTGTGCCGCGCCGCGACCGCGACATCGACTCGTCCGGCGTCGCGGAAAGCTGCTCGCTAACGAGCGCGGACATTCGGATCGCGCGAGAAAGTTACAGACCTCGGGTTTTGACCGGGCAGATCTGGAACCACCGACCCACACGGGCATCGGCCTCACGCGCGACATGCTCATACGGCTGATTCTTGCCCATCGACGGTGCGATCGGCAACGCGTGCTGCGCCGCGCGCGGTCGCGCGAGCAGGATGCTGTTGGCAATGAACCCCAGCACACCAGGCCGTGGAATCTTCAATTGAGGCCATAAGACGGAACTGCGACATGCGCACCTCGAGGCCCCAAAAGCCGAGAATTCCCGCGCTTTTCAGAAAAGTTCAACGTCCCCTCTCGAGGCGGCGCCGCGCGGCGGCGAGCGACGTTGACGAAAAAGCACCCCAAATGCGCTTCATTTGCCCACGTTTTCGCTTGCGAGCAGAAGAGCAGCTTGTTATCGGTCCGTTCGCCGCACGTTTTCGTAGCGACGGGCCGAAGGAGGAAGCGCAGATGGCCGGCAAAAGATTGACCAAGTCTCAAGTCATTTCCGAGCTTGCAGAGGCGACGGAGCTCGACAAAAAGAGCATCCATCGCGTGTTCGACGGACTCACCGACATCATCAAGAAACAGCTCGGATCGCGGGGGCCGGGTGAGTTCGTGATTCCCGGGTTGCTCAAGCTGCGGGCAGTGAAGAAGCCGGCGACCAAAGATCGCCCCGGCATCAATCCCTTCACGAAGGAGTCGATCACCATTCGCGGCAAACCTGCCTCGAAGAAGATCCGCGCCTCCGCGCTGAAAGCGCTAAAAGACCTGGTGCAGTGACGACGGCGGCCGTCGACAATTACCAGTAGTACGTTCCTCCGAGCCGGAACAGCGCGCCTGCGGAGCTATCGGTATAGCGCCTGGTGGCTGGATCTAGGAACTCGGGGCCACTGGCTCCCACGTCGGTGCGATCGCGGACGAAGGCCAAAAAGTCGCCGCTCACGGCGAAGTGTCGCCAGAAGCGGAACTCGAGACCAGCACCCGCGTCCGCTCCGACGTAGCGGTAGCTTCGTTCGACCCCGCTGGACCGTTCGATGCGAGCGCTGCCGATCCCGAGGCCGGCGAAGACGTAGATCTGCACCTTGTTACGCGGATTGAGGAAGAGCATCGGGTTCACGGTGAAAGCCGACTCGCTGCGCCTATCGCCATTGAAGTCCCTGCCGCCGATGAAATCGAGCCCGAAGTCGACGGCGAAGTAGGGGCTCGGCCGCGGGCGCAGACTGAACCCGACGCCGCCCATGCCTGCATCGGGCGCCGCCGTGCTCCCGAGCGCAGCGCCTTCGAGACGGAACTGCACGCCCCACTCCGAACGGCGGGGCGCCTTCGATGGCGGTGGAGGCGGAGGCGCATCGCGGCTCGCCGGCGCGGAAGGCGGCAGCGGAGGCAGTGCGGTCGCCTCGGGAGGCAAGGGCCCCTGCAGCGGGCCTGTGAGTTGCTTGGGGGATGGCGCCGCATCGGGCGACGTATCCGCCGGAGCAGTGGGCGTCGGGGCGGGCGTCACGGCAGGCGGCGTCGCGCCGGGAGCAGCAGAGGACGTCACCGGGGGCGGCGTCCCGTGGGCCGCCGGGGTTGTCGGCGGCGGAGCGCCCTCAACGTCGGCCGGCGCGCCCCACGCGCTCGTAGAAAAAGAAAAAGCCAAGCCAACGATCGAGATTGAGCCGAGCACCGAGGTACGCATCGAACCGCTCCGATTTCGCGGTGTTTGCTCTCGGAGGAGAACATCGACCGTGCTCCGAGTTATAGCAACCCCGGTGCCACCAGGCTTTTCCTGGCCCACCGCTATCGCTGCGCTGGGTCGCAACCAGGGGGACAATCGGACGGGGCGGCGCGACGGATCCTGTGCACGCGCGGTCACAATGGTGCAGGGTAGGCCCGGCTACAGGCATGGCGACCGTCGTTCTCAAGGCTGGACACATTCAACCGGTTTGGGCCGGACATCCGTGGGTTTACGCGCAGGCGGTGCAACGCATCGAAGGGGGCGCCGTCGCCGGTGACGAGGTCGTCGTGGCCGACCCCCGCGGCAACTACATCGGGCGCGGGTTCTATTCGCCGGGCTCCGCCATTCCCGTGCGCATTCTGCTGCGCGACCGCGAGACCGCGACCGACGTTGCCTTCTTCCGCTCCCGGCTGCAGCGCGCCGTCCAACGCCGGCGGCTCTTCGGATTGCCATCGGCAGAGACGAGCGCGACGCGCATCGTCAATTCCGAGGGAGACGACTTGCCGGGCCTGGTCGTCGACGCCTTCGGAGAGGTGGTCGTCGTCCAAATCGGCACCGTGGGCATGAAGCGACGCGAGCTCGTCATCTTCGATGCCATCGAAGAGGTGCTGGCTCCGCGCGCCATCGTCGATCGTACGTCGGCACAGACGGCGCGCACAGAAAAGTTCACCCCGGGGCAGGGCGTGGTGCGGGGAGATACAGGCTTGTCGTCACTCTCGTTCGTCGAACGAGGCCTCCGCTTCGAGCTCCCGCTGACGCTGGCGCAGAAGACGGGCTTCTATCTGGATCAACGGCCCATGCGCGGGCGGATCGAACAGCTTGCGCACGGCCGGCGCGTGCTCGACGCTTACAGTTACATCGGGGCCTTTGCGATGGCAGCCGCGCGCGGGGGAGCGACCGAGGTTCTGGCGGTCGACGAGAGCGCGCTCGCGCTCGAGATCGGCGCCGAATGCGCTCGCAGCAACGGGCTCATCGAGCGCATCCGCTACGTGCGCGGCGACGCCCGGGAGCGCATGAACCTGGCCGGCCGCGAAGGTGGATTCGACCTCGTGCTCTGCGATCCGCCCAAGTTTGCTCCCACCCGGGGCGCGCGCGCCGGCGCCCTGGGCGCATACCAGAAGCTGGCGCAGGCGGCGTGCCGCGCGACCAGACCGGGCGGATTGCTCCTCTTGTCGTCATGCTCGGCGGCGGTCGGACTCGATGCGCTGACGCGCGCGCTCGCCATCGGTGCACGCGAGGTCAACGTGCGCGCCACCGTGCTGGAGCGCTTTTTTCAAGGATTCGATCATCCCGTCTTGGCGGCCTTTCCGGAGGGGCTCTATTTGAAGAGCGTGCTCGCGGTGGTGGAGCCAGTGTGAAGCCGCTGGCATCGCTCGAACGCGCCGAGGCCAAGGGTCTCGTCGGCATTCTGTTCGACCTCGACGACACTTTCCTCGACGAGGGAGCGCTGACGGAGGGGGCCTATGCGGCGCTCTTTCGCCTTTCACGGGCGGGATTTCGCCTCGTTGCCGTCACCGGACGGCCCGCTGGATACGGCGAGGTGATGGCGCGCCAATGGCCCGTGGACGCGGTGGTGACCGAGAACGGCGCCATCGCGCTCTACCGTGAAGGGAAAGCGATCGTGCGCTGGCAAACAGCCGACCCGGCCACACGAAAGTCGCGGCGCGATCGCCTTTCCGGCGGCCTTGCCGCGCTGCAGAAACAATTCGAGGCGGTCCGCGCGTCCGACGACTCGCACGCGCGCGAGAGCGATCTCGCCGTCGACATCGGCGAGGCGCAGCACATCCCCGCTGACGAAGTGGCGCGCATCGAAGCCGCCGCGCGAGCGCTCGGCTTTCGCACTTTCGTCTCCAGCGTGCACCTGCACCTCACGCTCGACCCCTACGACAAGGCGACGGGCACGATCGCATTCTTGCGCCACCGCTTTCAGGAGGACCCCACCTCGGCGCGCCACCGCTATGCGTACATCGGCGACAGCGCCAATGACGCGCCTTGTTTCTTTGCATTCACCACGAGTTTCGGAGTAGCCAATCTCTCCGCCAGCCTGCCTCGGCTCTCGGTGCCGCCTCGGTACCTGTCCTGGGCTATGCGCGGTGCGGGTTTTGCGGAGATTGCCGACGCCCTCTTGGCCCAGAGGCGTTGATGCAGATGGACCAGGAGGACGGCTGGGCCGATTCTCCCTGCCAAATCCGGTGCCGGAGGATTGGGGTGTCGGCGACGGCGTGCTAGATCCGGCGCATGACGAATTCGGACGAGAAAGCCCTCCTCGGACTGGCTGCGCAGCACCTTTATCCCAACTACCGCCAGCCGGCGTGTGTCTTCGTACGCGGCAACGGCTGCGAGGTCTGGGACAAGAGCGGCAAGCGCTACCTCGATCTGGCAGCGGGCGTGGCGGTGTCCTCGCTCGGACATGCGCATCCGCGTTACGTGGCGGCCATCTCCGAGCAGGTGGGACGCCTCGTTCACATGTCCAATCACTTCTACAACGAGACCAACATCCTCTTGGCAGCGGAGCTCTGCCGCCGCACGCGGATGAGCCGCGCCTTCTTCTGCAGTTCCGGCGCGGAAGCCAACGAAACGCTGCTCAAGCTCTGTCGACACCACTTCTATTTGAAGGGGCAGAAGGATCGTTATCGCGTCATCGCTTTCGAAGAGGCATTCCATGGTCGCACCCTCGGCGCGCTGGCCATGACGGGTCGCGCCAAATATCGAGAAGGTTTCGGCCCCTACGCCGGCGGCGTCACGCATCTGCCCTATGGAGACCTGGCTGCCGTCGAGCGGGCGATGGGCGCCGATCTGGCCGGCATCATCGTGGAGCCGGTGCAGGGTGAGGGCGGCGTGCTTCCGGCGCCGCCCGGCTTTCTCGCTGGCTTGCGCCGTATCACCGAGTCGACCGGCGCCCTCCTTCTGCTCGACGAAGTGCAGACCGGCATCGGGCGCACGGGGACGTTCCTCGCCTGCGAACAGCACGGCGTCGTGCCGGACGCGATTGCGCTCGCCAAAGGGCTCGGCGGCGGGTTCCCCATCGGGGCCATGCTCTGTCGCGAAGAGCTGGCCGGCGCGCTGCCGCCAGGCTCGCACGGCTCGACCTTCGGGGGCAACGCGCTCGCCGCCGCCGCGGCTTTGACGGTGCTCGCCGTGCTCGACGACGAGAAGCTCATCGACGGGGCCAAGAAGAAAGGCGACCACCTCGCGCAAGCGCTGGCCGCTCTGTGCGCGCGGCACACCGACATGGTCGGGCCGGAACGGGGCGCCGGACTTCTGCGCGCCGTGCCGCTCAAGCCCGGGACCGAGCCGCGCGCGTTGCTGACGTTGGTGCGCGAGCGAGGAGTGCTCTTGATCACGGCGGGCGATTCGGCCATTCGCTTTTGCCCGCCCCTCACGGTGAGCGAAGCACAGCTCGATGAAGGCGTGCGCGCGCTCGACGATGCCCTCACGGCGATGCGACGCTCGAAGGTCGCGGAGCCCGCGCGAGCCGCGCCATGAAACGCGACTTTCTGGCGCTGTCCGATTTGGGCCCGGGAGGCATCGAGCCGCTCCTCGACCTGGCCAAGGAGCTCGCGCAATCGCGACGCAAGCCCGATCACCCGCGGCTCCTCGCCGGCCGATCGGCGGCGCTGCTCTTCGAGAAGGCTTCCACGCGCACGCGCGTCTCGCTCGAGCTGGCCGTTTGCGAGCTCGGAGGCAGTCCCATCGTGATGACCTCGCAGGGCTCGCAGCTCGCACGGGGCGAGCCGCTCGCCGACACGGCGCGCGTCCTCGACCGCATGGTCGATGTCATCACCTTTCGCACCTTCGGCCACGAGCGATTGCTCGAGCTGGCCAAGGTCGCCAAGGTGCCAGTGATCAACGCGCTCACTGACGACGCTCACCCCCTCCAGCTGCTGGCCGATCTCTACACGGTGCGAGCGGTGCGGGGCCGGCTTTCGGGGCTGCGTTACGTGTGGATTGGTGATGGCAACAACATGGCGCGCTCGTGGATCGAGGCCGCTCGCCTCCTCGGGCTCGATCTCGTGCTCGCTTGCCCCGTGGGCTTCGAGCCGCCCGAGGACGAGATCGATCTCGCGTGTCGCGCGGGCGCCAAAGTGACCGTCGTGCGCGATCCACGTCAAGCATGTCAGCGTGCCGATGTCATCAGCACCGACGTCTGGGCCAGCATGGGACAGGAGGACGAGCAGGAGCGCCGCGCGCGGGCCTTCAAGGACTTTCGGGTCTCCGCAGAGCTGGTGGCCACCGCGGCACCCGATGTGGTCGTGCTTCATTGCCTACCGGCGCATCGGGGGGAAGAGATCGACGACGACGTCATCGAGGGCCCCCGCTCCTTCGTCTGGAATCAAGCCGAAGCGCGCCTGCACACCGGCAAGGCGGTGTTCGCGTGGGTGCTCGGGCGAACATGAGCGCCAGCTGTCCGGCGTGCGCGACCCCCATCGATCCGCTTCGCGCCGGACACGTCGCCATTTTCGACGATCGCTTCTTCTATTTCTGCGACATCGCATGTCGCGAGCGTGTCGCTCCCCTCGGCGGCGCTCCGCCGGTGGGCGAAGCAGCGCGACAGATGACGCCTACGCCGACACCGGCCGGCCGTCGGTCGACGGCCCGCACAGCGGGAGGGCGAGCTCCATCGTTGCCGGCCGTGGAACGGCGAGCGGCCGAGCCTTCGTCGAGCGGAGCGACGGAGGTCGCCGACCAGGGCGCGCTGCCGTCTTCTGCCAGCGCGCATGCCGCGTCGCCGATGGCGGACGGTGTTTCCCCGCCGTCACGCCTTGGATTTCGCGACGAGCAGAAGAGCGACGCGAGCGCGCGCGTCAACGTGGTCTTGCAGGGATGTGCCATCGCGGCGGGCGTTCTGTCCATCGCGCTCGTTCTGGCGGGAGTCTCTTCGACGGTGATGGTGCTGCGCTATGCCCTCTCTGGTCTCGGACTGATCAGCATCGTCGTCCATGCCGTGCGCACACCGCGCGAACCCACCGACGTGCATCCGCTGCTTCTGCTCGCACCCGGTGCGGCGGCTTGCTTTCTCGCCGTCTGGACATTCGTCGGTCGGGACCCCGCCGCCGAAGAGGCGGCCACGTTTGCCGGCGTCGTCATCACCGGCATCGCCGCGGCCATCGCGCTGGTCGGCCGGGCGCGGCGAGCGGTCAACGACGAGCGCTCGCAGATCGACGAGATCCTCGACTCCGGCGTCAAGCGGCCAGCCGGCGCGCTGGAGGGCGCGCCCGCGCGCGATCCGGTCCGCCCCGGCGAGGAAGTGTCGGTCGAAGCGGGGAGCGTTCTCGGCGTGGACGGCAATGTCATCGCCGGCGAAGGCACGGTCATCCCTTGGATCGGAGCCACCGATCCGGTGCGCCGCCGCGAAGGCGATGCGATGGTGGCCGGGGCGCGCATCGTCGCCGGTAGGCTGCGCGTCCGGGCGACCTACGTAGGGCTCGATCGGTCGTGGGCAAGGTTGACCCTCGACCCGCGCCGCCGAGCCGACGTGCATGCGCGCGTGGCGCTCCTGTCGCGCACCATCGCCGAACGCGGAGGGCTACTGGCTATGTCCCTGGCCGGCTTCGCTGCCCTCATCAACGGCGAGCCCACCGCGCAGATCGTTCTTTCCGCCATCGCGGCCTACGCGTCGATCACGACCACCACCGTGGCCTCGATGGCCGCCGTACACGTTGCCCGCGGCGTCCTTTCGGGGCTCGCTCAGGGGATCGCCTACCGCACCGCGTCCGACTGGGACCGCGCCGGCGACGTCTCGATTGCGGCCTTCTGCGCGCGCGGAACGCTCCTGATCGGCGAACCAGAGCTGGCCGACCTCGAGCCGCTCGGTCGGTGGAACGAAGCGCAGGTCCTGCGGTTCGCTGCGGGCGCCGAGAGCACCAGCAACCATCCGGTGGCCATGGCCGTCCAGCGGGCGGCCGTCGTGCGCCACGTGGAGCCCGATGCCGTGCGCAGCCCCGTGGCGCAGCCCGGCCTCGGCGTGACGGCCGTGGCATCGACCGGTGAGGCTCTGACGGTGGGGAGCCGAGCGCTCATGTTGCGCGAGAAGATCTCGGTCGCCATCGCCGAGCAAAAGATTGCCGAAATCGAAGGGCGCGGGCGCGAAGTCTTGCTGGTGGCTCTCGGCGGCAGACTGGTGGGGGTGATCGGCATGCAGGATGGGCTGCGGCCTGGGAGCCGCGCCGCTGTCCAGCACCTCCTCGATGCTCAGGTCGAACCGGTACTCCTTTCGGGCGATAGTCGCGAGACGTGCGAGGCGATCGGCCGAGCGCTCGATATCGAGCACGTTCGGCCCGAAATCTTGCCCGCCGACCGTGCGCTCGAGATCGAGCGGCTGTCGCAGGGCGGGGTGACCGTCGCCGTGATCGGTCATCCGCGCACCGACGAAGCGGCTCTGTCTGCTTCCGACGTCGCCGTGGCCATGCCGTCGCCCGGCGGAGGCCCCGGGGAGTGGGGGGTCAGCTTGGCATCGGACGATGTACGCCACGGCGCGCTGGCCATATCCCTCGCGCGACGCACGAAGTACGAGGCGCGCACCGGGCTCGTCCTGGCACTCGCCCCCGGCGTCGCGTTCGCCTTGGCGGTCGCTTTTGGTGTCTTGCCCGCCGCTTATGCGCCGCTCGCCGGCCTTTTCGGCGCGGCTGCCTCGGCGCTGCACGCCAGGGCGACCGATCTGGCCCGCGCGGGGGCTTCGCGCTCGGTGAGGGGTGCCGATGATTTTCGAGCGGCCGAATTGGCCGCCCACGGGTAGACTACCCCCGCGCATCTCGCGCGATCCAATGGGCTCGACAAGCACCAACGGCAATATCGAACATCTCCGCGACCTTCTGGCGGCCTACATGGCGCGTAAGGGGCTGCGCTCGACGGAGCAGCGGCGCCTCATCGTGGAGACGTTCTTCCATTCGCACTCGCACATCACCATCGAGGAGCTGCTCGGTCAGGTGCGCTCGGCCGACCCTCGCGTCGGCTACGCGACCGTGTACCGGACCCTCAAGCTTCTGGCCGAGAGCGGCGTCGCCAACGAGCGACATTTCGGCGACGGCGTCACCCGCTACGAGCTCGCCGACGGCGATACCCACCACGATCATCTCATTTGCATCGAGTGCCACGGGATCACGGAGTTCGAAGAGCCGCGCATCGAGTCGCTGCAGGACGAGGTGGCCCGTACCTACGGGTTCGAGCTACGTACGCACAAGCACGAGCTCTACGGCCTTTGCGCCGACTGTTTGGCCCGGGCCCCCAAAACGCGCAACTGACGGTCGGACGCGGCCTGCCTTGCGCGGTGCTCCGCCGCACACATCAACCGGGCGAAGCGGCGAGCCTGGCGATGGCTTCCCCCTCGACGCGCACCGTCCACCACTCGCGCAGGATCTTGGCGCCGAGCGTCTCGTAAAAGCGAATCGCGGGCTCGTTCCAGTCGAGGACCTGCCACTGAAAACGACCACAACCGGTCTTGACGGCCTCGTCGGCCAAGCGGCGCATGAGCAGGAGCCCGAGGCCGAGACGCCGGTAGGCGGGCCGCACGAAGAGATCTTCGAGATAGAGTGTCGGCTGAGCGCGCCAGGTCGAATAGGCAAAGAAGTAGAAGGCGAAGCCGGCCACTTTGGCCCCCTCGCATGCCAGCAAGACGCGAAAGCGCGGATGGTCGCCGAAGCCATCGCGCAAGAGATCGGCCGGCGTCGCGGTCACTTCCTCTGGTGCGCGTTCGTACTCCGCGAGCTCGCGAATGAGAGCGAGGATCTCGTCGACGTCGGCCGCGGTCGCCGCGCGGATGGTCAAGGTCGACGTCACGCCGTCCCGACGCTCTGGCGCAGCCCAACCGTCTTTGGCGCCAGCGAGAAAAAGATGAGGTCCCGACCGACCGGGTGCAGCATCAGCTTTTGCACGACGTTGTCGCGCGAAGCCTGGGAGAGCTCGCGGTCGATGCGGATCAGATGGTTGAGCGAGCTCGCCAGATCGCCGGTGAGAAGGTAAGCCACCCGCATCGATGCCAGACGAATCGTCTGCCGGAACGTCTGGGGATCGGAATACCGATTCGAGCGCTCCGCGATTTCCTCGAAGCCGCGCTTGTGCCGGCGACCGGCGACCTTGGCGACGCGGGGCCGCCACACCTCGGCGTTGGCCTCCGATGCGGCAGAAAGCTGACCCACGTTCCAGCTCTCGTCGCCCACGCGGAGCGCGCCGAAGAGCAGACCGTCGAGATCGGCGTTGCTCAGCTCCTCGAGCCACGGAAGGCTGAGCGCGATGTAGACGAGCAGCCGGCACACGCCGACCGCCTGTTCATTTTCGCTGAGATCGCCGTATCCGCGTGGAAGGACGATGGCCGGCGGGTCGGAGGGGATGACGCGCGGAACACCGACGCCCGCCGCATCGACGAAGAGGTCGAAGCGCATCTCCCCGAAGGCCCGCGCGAACCGGTCGCACAGCGCGCGAAGCGGATGCGACGTTCGCACCGGCAGCCGGTCGCGGGGCGAAACGCCGAGGGCGATGGGGTCGACCCGCAGCAGCTTGGGCATGAGGTCGAGCAAGTAGCCCGACACCTCGGCCCATGGTCGCGCCGGCTCGGGGGGCACCACCGTCGACGCCAGCGCCGATGGAACGAGCGACATCGGTACGGGCGCGGCGAACGGGATAGGACTCGGAGGCCGTAACGTGTCGCGCTGGAGGTAGGCGACCACTGCGTCGGCGGCGGCGGCCTGTGCGGTCGCTCGCGCCAGCTTGCATTCGCGGCCGATCAGCGAAAAGACGCGGATGAGTCGGTCGAGGGGCACGCCGCGGGCGGCGACCTCGGGCAGGATGTTGAGGAGCTCGCGCACCGCTTCTTCGCGCGCCCCGAGCGTTCCATACACCTCTGCCAGCGCTTCGTAACTTTCGATGCGGGCCGGATCGAGCAGGATGGCGTCCTTCAGCTTGCCCAGGCCATCGCGCGGCTTGGAAAAAAGGAGCGTCGCTTCGAGCTTGCCCATGGTCGCGACCCAGCCGGGCTCGATGGGGATCTTGAGCTCCGTGGCCTGCTTGATGATCTCGCCGAGCGCGCGGTAGTAAGCTTCCGCGCCGTCGAAGGTCGAAACCGAGAAAGCTCGAGCCAAGAGCTCGAGCGGCTTGGTCGATTTGCCGCCGTAGAGCACGGCGCGGATGAGCACACGCTCGCTCGCTTTGGGCTCGTCGAGCGCGAGGTAGACGAGCCCGAGACGCGCCAGAAGCTCCGCGCGAACGCCGACCGGAGCGGCATCGACCAGCTTTTCCGCCTCCTCCGCTTCGCGGCGCGCGATGCCCTTGGTTTCCGGGATTCGATAGTGCGCCTCGGCCAGCACCACCGCCGCGCGAAACCGCTCCCCCGGATCGCGGGTGATGCCGAGGGCGCTCGACGCGATTTCCGCGGCGTCGGGCCACAACTGGAGGGCCAAGCTGGCGTCAGCCAGCGCGAGAAGGTTGCCGACGTGGCCAGGCACCTTCTTGCGCACGCGTCGCAGGGCCTCGAGGGCGACGGTGGGGTCGGACAGACGCTCGAAGGCGAGCTTGGCCAAGCCGCTTCCGAGGCGGAGCGCCTGCTCCGTGGTACGGGTGCGCTCGAGCGCTCGCCGCAGTGCATCGGCCGCCTGCCCCGCGTCGCCTCCATCGAGTGCCAGGGTGAGCACTCCCACGGTCGCGCGCACCGAGTCGGGATCCTCGCCGAGCGCGCGGGCAAAGAGCGAGAGCGCGCGTGGCGAATCCGCGCGACGAGCCACGAGCCCCTCCGCCGCTTCGGTCAGCATCTGGGCCCGCCGGTCGGGCTCGGTCTCGAGGTGACCGAGGGCCGCTGCGGCCTCCACGAATGCCTCTCCATCGGAGATGCGCTCGGCGAGTCGCTTCATGCCGCGCGCGGCAGTGAGGCATTCCGGCCAACCGTCGAGGGCGAGCCGGTAGCGCCGTAGTGCGTCGCGGTGAAGGTGCTGGGCATGCTCCATCGACGAACGCTCGATGAGGAGCGCCGCGATGAGATGGAGCATGGCCGCATAATGGGGGTCGGTGGCGCCGGTGGCGAGGACGTTGATGGAGTGGGTGAGACGGATCGCATCGTCGCTCGTATCGGCGACAAGGCCACGCCGGAGTATCGACTCGTGCAGGAGAATGTCGTCGGGCACGATACTGCGCAGAAGATCGTTGCCCGTGGACCCACTGGCGGGGGGGGCGACGCCGCGGTGCTCTTCCAATGCGACCAGCTCGTGAATCGATCCGAGACGCGCCTCTTCGGTGGTGAAGGTTGTCGCCTGGGCGCGCAAAATGGCCGCGAGCTCGGGATATTGTTCGGTCCTGACCAGCGTGTGCTCGAGCGTCCGCAGCGCGGGGACGTGCCGCGAGTCGGCGGCGAGGACTTCCGACAGCACCGTCACTGCGCGCGGGAGATCGCGGTCCTGCGCGAGAATGAGCGCCATGCCGAACTTCTCCGCCGGCGTCAGCTCGGGCTTGCTCTCGTAGAGCGTCACCACCTCCGCTAGACGATTCAGACGGATGTAGGCCCAGACCAGTCTCTCGGTGATCTCTTGATCGTGCGGAGAAAGGGCGTGCGCCTGCGCCAGCAAGGTGACCGCGCGCTCGCTGTCGTCCAAGCGATCGCCGAAGATCTCGGCGGCTTCGAGGATCATCCGGGCTCGCGTCTCGCGTTCGGCCGTGCCGGCGGCCATGGAGGTGAGCTCGTCGGCGAGCGCGCGATGATCGTCGTTGGCGAGCAAGATGCGGCGAATCTCCGCCGGCGGCAGGGGATGGGTGGGATCGATGCGGAACGCCTCGCGGTAAGCGGCGATGGCTTCATCGCGCTTGCGCGCGCGGCGATCGAGCAGAGACGCGATCTCGACGGCGATGGCAAAGGCCGCTGGACCCTTGCGGGCATGGGTGAGCATGAGCCGCAGCTGGACGACCGCTTCCTCGAAGCGCCCGGTTCGCTGGTGAATGCGGACAGCGGTGCGGAGCGCCAGCATGTCGCCTGCATTCTTGGCGAGTACGCGCTCTACCAGATCGATGGCGCTGTCGGCATCGTTCAGTCGTTCGCCCGCGATCTCGGCCGCGCGCAGGAGCAGCGCGCGCTCGAGGGCCGGGTTCTGGCAGCCGTCCGCCTCGAGGACGAGCGCGCGGAAGAGCTCTTTCGCGTCCCCGGCGCGAGCCGCACTGCGTTGCAATCCGAGCACCGCGCTGCGCCTTTCCGGCTCGATGGAAAGGATCTCGCGATAGGCCTCGAGCGCCTTGCCCGGGACGCGCACCTCGTCCTCCCAGATCTGGGCGAGCTTTTCGAGCATGGCGATCTTGCGCCCCGGTTCGTTGGCTTTCTCGGCCGCTTCCGTGAAGAAATCGATACGAGCTCGCGCCCGCGCCGGGTCCCCTGGCTCGGTTGGACTCGGCGGCGCGGCGGTGGTGAGCAGACGGGCAATGTCGTCGACCGTCTCCGCATCGTCGGGATCGACCGCCCAAGCGGCGCGCAGCTCGATCAGCGCCAGGTCTTGGCGGCCTTGGTCCTTCTCGGCGATCCGAGCGGCACGACGGAAAGCGTCCACCCGCGCGGCGGAGGTCGTCACCCGCGAAGCCTCCGCAATCCACATGGTGATGCGCTGCTCGTGCTGACCGAGCGCGGCAAGGGCACGATCGAGCCGTTCGCGCGTCTCCTCGTCGTCGGCAACCGCGACCAGCGACTGCCGCGAGTGGTTGGCCACCGCCTCCCACCGTTCGATGCGCTCGAAGGCCTGGGCCAGACGCCGGTGCCGATAGCCGCGCTCGGCGCCGTCGACCCAGAGCAAGAGCTGCTCTTCCGCTTCGATCGCGCTCTCCACGTCGCTGCGCGCTTCGTAGAGGCGCAAGAGCTCGCGCAGCGAGGCGCGGCGCGTTTCGATCGCCGTTGCCTGGAGGGCAGTGGAGCGCCGATAAAGCTCGATGGCGAGGGGAGTCTGCTCGAGTCGCTCGGCGGAGAGCCGCGCGGCGGCATAGAGCAGACGCCCGGCGCGCGGCGTATCGCCTTCGAGGTTTGCTTCCGCTGCCCAAGCGTTCACGAGCAAACCCACGTCTTGGTTGATGATGAGGTGACGCGTGTAGGAAGTTCGAACGGGGCCGATCCCGCCGTCGAGCTCCATTGCTTCTTCGAGCGCCGCGCGAGCCGCCTCCGGTCGATGCAGGCGCTCGAGGATGACCGAGCGCTCGACCTCGAGCCACGCCGAAAACTGCCGGTCGGCTCGCCACGCCAGCGCCATCGTCTCCAGATGAGTCGCCAGCGCATCGAGCGTCGTCGTGGTCTCGAGGGCGCGCGGCATGGCCCGCAGGGCGCGCTCGAGCCCGCGCAGTCCGCCGGCATGCTGGGGGGTCGTGGCGAGGAGGTCGCGGAAGGCTTGCACGGCTTTTTCCGGCGTCGCCCCACCCGCGAGAAGGAGTCGCCCCAGCTCGAGAAACCGCGTCGCCCGCGCCCGCGGGTCCGCCGTGGTACGAAGCTCGGTGTCGAGCAGGGCCAGCGCCGGCGCGATCGGACGAAAGGGCGTCAGACGGCGCGCCGCTGAAATCGGCGCCAGCGAGGAAGGGGCGATGGCATGCGCAGCGCGGTATTCGGCCACCGCCGCCACGACATCCCGCTTCAAGATTTCGAGCAGCACGGCGAGCTCGTTGCGGGCCCGCGCCAGCGCCACCCGGTCGTTCAACTGGCTCGTGATCTCGGCGCGCTTGCGAGCCTCCGCGACGAGCACGTCGGCATCGGGAAAGACGGGAACGGGCAGCGGCGGGGGACGGCGCGACGGAGGCGGACGCTGGGAGGCAAGCGGAGGAGGCGCCGACGCACGCACGGGAACGGAAACGCGCGGCCGCGACGTCTTCGACTTCGCCTCGCGCTTGACCGTCTTGGGGTCCGATGTGTCCTCGACCAGATCGGCCGAGTCGAGCTCCGTAGGATCATCCGGGGCCGGGACCATTCGCGCCTTACGAATCTATCAGAGCAACGGATAGCGGCCGAGTGTGCAAGGCAAATATCTGGCTGGTCGTTCAGTATCCATGATGGCTGTAGTTCTCCTTGACCGCGCGACGTGCGCGACACCAATCTCGTGGAATGTAGGCAAGCAGCCCCGCTTGGGGCCGCTCGCATCAGCGCGGTGAGCGCTCGATGCGAAAAGTGCGCACGTCCGTAACGACCATGTCGACTGGGTAGTCTCCCTCGGTTACCGGCACTTCGGCCACGACTTCGAAATCGTACGCTACGGCCAATGCGAATGCGGGTGGGGCAATCCGCGTGAGAAGACGGTCGTAGTACCCTCTCCCGTAGCCGATACGTTGCCCACTGGGATCGACCGCCAATGCCGGAACGATGACCAAAAGCTCGTCGCCGATGTCGACCGGAGGAGCGCCCTCCGGCGGTTCGGCGAAGCCGTGACCACGTTCGTCGAGCTCCGACGGATCGGCCACCAGCAGCAAGATGTCCGCGTTGTCCTTCAAGAAGGGGTAGGCAACGACCTTACCTTGGTCGCGCGCCGCGCGATCGATGGGCCGGACGTCCACTTCCTTGCGATCGAGCATGGGCCAAAACAGGGCCACGCGGCCCGCGGCCTCGAAGACCGGATCGCCCGTGACCCGCTCGACGATGCGCGCGGCGCGCTCCGCGCGGGCGCTCTCCGGTATCGAGTTTCGCATGGCCCGGCGGCGCTTGCGCAGCTCCGCCTTGGCTTGGCGGCGTAAGAAGGACTCCGTCGGAGGATCGAAAACCACGAGTTTTCGTGTAGCACTGCACGCCGCCTCCTTCGAGCACGGAAGGTCACGCCGGGCCGGCAATGGCGGGCGCGCCGCGGGGCGGGCCGCGCGCTCGCGCGGCGCGAAAGGCCGCTCTTTGTCGTTACGGCGCGGCGGGCATGTGTCACTGTAGCCCCGAGAATCTGACGCATTGGTGATAGAGCCATGACGATGCACCCGGCGATCCTCGTGCCCGCGTTCGACGCGGTGGATACGATCGCGAGCGTGGTATCGGGGCTTCGCCGCGAGGTCGGGGACCGTGTCCCGATCTTCGTGGTCGACGACGGATCTTCGGACGGCACCTCCGAGGTCGCAGAAAAGGCCGGCGCCACCGTCCTTCGCCACCACAAGAACCGTGGCAAGGGCGCCGCGATCCGCACCGGGCTCGCCGCGGCGCGCGACGCCGGGTGCAACGTGGCGGTCACCGTCGACGCCGACGGGCAGCACCCTCCCGATCAAGCTGCGCGGCTCCTCGAAGCCAGCGCGGACGAGAATGCCATGGTGCTCGGAACACGCGATCTGGCAAACTCTGGCGCCCCGCTGGGCAATGTCATCGGCAATCGCGCATCGAATTTCTTCGTGTCGCTCTGTGCTTACCGTCGGTTCCGCGACACCCAGTGTGGCCTGCGTCGCTACCCTGTCGACGCGACGCTCGGCCTCTGCACGCACGATCAGAGGTTCGGCTTCGAGGCCGAGGTGATCTTCGCCGCCCTGCGGGCCGGCGTTCCCATCCACGAGGCGCCGGTGCGCGTTCTCTATCCGCCGCGCCATCGTCATCGGACGCACTACCGCGGGTTTCGGGACACCGTGCACATCGTCCTTCGCATCACGGTGACCGTATTTTTCCCTCTGCGGTGGCTCATTGCCGGGCTCGCCGCCGCAACGGCGCTCGCCCTTTCGGCGCATCCGGCCATCGTGTTTACGACCCGTATGCTTCCACCCGAGGTGACCGTGCCTGCCGACGCCGCGACGGTCGATCCCGGCGATGCCGACCTTTCGTGGGTAGGGACTGACTACGCCCGGCACCGCGGCAAGATCTGGGAAGTGGCGCTCTCCGGATCACCGGAACAGATCGGATCTCATCAGGTGTCCCTCTTGCGCACGGAGATGCTCGCCAACGAGGCGGAGCTCTGGACCCAGCTGGAGGTACTCGTCCCCTCGGCGTGGGCGCGGACGCTCATCTTCGACCTGGCGCGCATCCGCTTTCGTCACATCGACCAGCTCATGAGCGAGCCACGCCGGCGCGAGATCGCCGCCGCGGCGTCGACCTTCGTTCCCGACCCATGGAGAGCGCGTATTCCGTCGTACCAACGGATGGTCTATCTGCATTCCCTCTACGACGTCAGCTTGTCTTTCGAGCATTCCCCGCTGCTCGGCTGTACGTCGTTTGCCTTGAACGGCAGCGCGGTCGAGAAGGGGCACACCTTTTTGGCGCGCGCGTTCGATTTCGAGGCCGGCCGCTTGTTCGACGAGCACAAGGCTGTGTTCTTGGTTCGGGAAAGCGGGAAAATCCCGTACGCGTCGGTCGCTTGGCCCGGATTGGTGGGCGTGGTGACGGGCATGAACGACGCCGGCGTCGCCCTCGTCGTGCACGGCGGACGCGCGCGCGAAGCGGCGAGCTCGGGCCAGCCGCTGGTCCACACCATGCGCGAGGTTCTCGCCGAGGCCCGCACCACCGACGAGGCGCTTCTCATCCTGCGCGGCCGCGAGCCGATGGTCAGCCACATCGTCATGCTGGCCGACCGCAGCGGCGACACGGCCGTCGTGGAGCGGGCGCCGGGCGAGGCGCCCTTCATCCGCCGCGAAGAAGGCAAGTTGGCACTCACCAATCATTTCCAAGGGCCGCTCGCGGACGACCCCGCCAATCGGCAAGTCGAGCAAACCACGAGCACACTCGACCGGCGCGCGCGCCTCGACGAGCTCCTTGCTCGGTTGCGGCCGGGCGCGGGAGTGGAAGACGCCATCGCCATCCTGCGCGACAAGCGGGGCCCGGGCGACGTCGCGCTCCCCCCGGGCGATCGCCGCGCGATCGATGCTTTCATCGCCACCCACGGCGTGGTGATGGACACCACGGCGCGGGTCATCTGGGTCAGCGAAGGGCCGCACCTCCGGGGTCGTTTCGTGCGTTTCGACGTGGGACGGCTCCTTTCGTCGGGATACGATCCGCACACGGAGAACGAGATCGTCGCGAGCAGCGCGGACTCGGGCTTCTGATCAGCGGGGGGCGACGCGCGCGACTCAGCCGCGCGCCCCGATGCCGATCCACGCCCCCGCGCAGGCCAAGGCAAACGCGATGGGCGCGAACGCGAGCGCGAACACGACCGCCACTGGCGCGGCGAGCCCCAGCAGGACCAGCATGCTGGCGATGGCGAGGCCTGTCGAAAGCGCCGCCTCGAGCACGCTGTCAGCCCCGCTGGCTCGCGCCACGAGGTAGCCGGAAGCCGGAAACGCGAGCAGAACGCCGAGGCCGATGAGGGCCAGCGGAACGGCGCCTGCCACCTCGCCTTCGTCGACGGCACCGAAATCGACACCCAGCCGCAGGCCGAGCACGACCGCGCCCGTCACCGACGCCACGATGACCCCCACCGTGACCACCGCTCCGAGCACGATCCAGCGCAGCATCACGGGCCGCTCCGCTCGACGCAATGCATCGCGGACCGTGCGCAGCGACGGCGGGGGCGTGCTGGGCAATTGGCGGCCCGACAGGCTGCGCGCTCGCGGCGCCCGCGGTCCCAGCTCGCGCGCCGCCAAGTACGAAACCACGACGATGCCGACGAAGAGCGGGATCGATCCGAGCAGCGCCGCCAGGCCGCGCGCGAAGATGAGGTGGTCGTAGAGGCCGCGCAGCAGCGTGGCGACGGTCCACGCCAGCGCCGACGTGCCGTCGAAGCGGCGCCCGCGCGATCGCGCGCGACCGAGGGCATAGCCCCAAATGGCCCCTGCAAAGAGGCGCGCGATGGTGGCCTGCACCGTGCGCGCCACGAGAAAAACGCTCGCCTCGGCGTGATGCGCAGCATCGCGTGTGAACCACGCCACCTCGAGACACGCGTATCCCGCGGCCACCCCAGCGCCCACCAGAACGCCCTCCCACGCACCTTTGAAAGCGCGCGCGCGGGCCGGAAGAACGACGCCCAGCTTTGCCGCTTCCTGTAGCGGCGCGAAAATGAAGAGCGTCGTCAAAATGGAAGCCCAAGCCCCCGTGATCTGCACCTTGGGATCGACGCCGAGCGACGCGCCGGCGGCGCGGACGACCCATTCGATCGGCAGCGCCACCGCGAAACCGAGGACGATGGCCAGCCCGGCCGCGCGTGCCTGCCGCAGTGCGGCGGTGGGGTCGCTCGCTCGACTCCGACGCCAAGGGGAAGCTTTCCAGGCGGAGAGGACGAGCGTCAGATAGAGCCCGACCGGAACGAGCGCCAGCGCGATCAACATCGCTACGTCGTTCCCCATTCACGCCGGATGCGGATCGTCGCCCCCACTTCGAGCACGGCGGTTCAGATGCCGGGAGGAGGCGCCGAATCGCGCGAGGGACGCTTTCCTCGCGACAGCTGCCAGAGCGCCTCACAGAGCCCCAGGATCACGTAGAAGCTCAAGAGCCAGACCAACACGAAGGCCGGCTTGAGCCGCGCATAAATCAAGCCGCTCGACCCTACCGCGAAAGCGACGACACCGATGGTGCGGGCATTGAGCTTCAGGTCCTTGAACGAACGGAAATGAACCGTCGACACCATCAGCATCGACAAAAGCAGGTTAACGCCGAGGATCGGCCACGACCAGACCTCGGTGCTGAGGCGCCCGTCGATGGCGTGGTTGGCCACGACGAGTGAGATGAGAATCCCCGCAGCGCCGGGGATGGGGAGCCCGACGATGTACTTCCCTGGCTTGGTAGGGGCGCCGCTGTCGCTGGTGGAGAGCACGTTGAAGCGAGCCAGGCGGACCGCGCCGCAGGCCGTAAAAAGAAACGACCCGAAGAGAGCCGCATTCGGATGGTGGGGCGACGTCCATTGGTAGACGAGCATCGACGGGGCAATGCCGAACGAGATGACGTCGGCGAGCGAGTCGATCTGGACGCCGAAGGCACTCTGCGTCTTGGTCATCCGCGCCACGCGACCGTCGAGCATGTCGAAGATCATCGCGAAGATGAGGAGCACGGCAGCCCGGTAAACGTCGTCCTCGCCCCCGCGAGCAGCGAGGCGAATCGCGTCGAAGCCGCAAAAAATGCTCGAAATCGTGATGAGGTTCGGCAAAAGGAACAACGTCTTGCCGAGCTCGAGCCGCCGCCGCCGCCGGGGTCTCGGCGGGACGGTCTTGCTGAAGGTCGGGCCCTTGTCAATCATCGAACCTGGCGGATCTTCGACGCTACCCTGGCGATCCCCATCCGTCCAGGGATCGGACTCTCCGCGCCCGCCTTTTGGCGCTGTAGCACGACTGCCGCAGTCTTTGGCTTTAGCGGATCACGATCACCCGCTGCCGAGGCAACCCAACGCAAGTTACGGCGAGGGCGTCAGAATTCGCCATGCGGTACGCGACGAGCCGACGAGGCACGCATCCGGTGGCGAGACCGGGGCCTTTTTCAGCAACCTGCGCGATTTATCGATTGGGAGCGGATCGGAGCGTGCTTCACACCGCTTTTTGGCCCATTCGAAAGGCGGAGCGTACGATCGAGCCAATGCCGAAGTCGTCGCTCGCGCTCATCTCCTGGCTGCTCGGCATGAATCTGCTCGTGGCGGTCGGTTGTATGCATCAAGACCCGGCCGACCGGAGCGTCGAGAAGCTTCGCGCCGATATCTCCAAGATCGAAGCGGAACGCGACCGGCTCGACCAGCGGGTCGTAGCCCTCGAGGCGGCGGAACATCGTCGCGAAGCGCTCGCATCGCCGGCACCCCCATCGATCGCGCCGGCGCGCCCTCTGCCGGTGGTGCGCGTCGGGGAGACGGAGGCGCGCGCCAGCTCGCTTCCGCCGGCGCACGACGAAGCCCCCGATCTCGATGACACAGTCGCCTTCTCGCCCGAAGCCAAGCGCGACTACGATACGGCGCTCGCGCTCGCGCGAGGCAAGCAATACGACAAGGCGCTGCAGGCCCTCACGGGCTTTCTGGTGCGATTTCCCGACCACCCCTTGGTCGAGAACGCCATGTACTGGCGTGGCGAGTGCTTCTACGCGACCGGAGCCTTCGCGCGCGCGGTCGACCAGTTCGAAGGGCTGATCGCGCGTTTCCCTTACGGCAACAAAGCCGCCGACGCGCTCCTCAAACTCGGGCTGGCGCAGGAAAAAGTGGGCGCCAAAGATCAGGCCCAGAAGACGTTCGCCGAGCTCAAGGATCGGTATCCGAAGAGCGACGCCGCGCGGCAGGGTCCGCACCCATGAGGAATGTATGAAGACCAAGTTTCTGCCCGCCGTCCTGACGCTGGCGATCCCCCTTTGCCTCGGCCGCCGGGCCTTTTCGCAGGCTGCCCCCGGCGGCGCCGCTCCAGCAGGCACGAGCGGCGGCGCCACGGGAGCCACGGGAGCCACCCCTGCGGGCGTTCCACCGCCTGCCGGAGGAACTGGGGGTGGAGCGGTACCACCGCCGGCTGCGCCAGCGATCGTCTACGTACCTCCTTACGGTATGCCGATCGGACCGCCGGTGAACAACAACGCTCACCTTTCGTCGAGCTCTCAACCGACCAGCGATACCAGTCGCTCGTCCGACTATTTCGACTTCGCTCCGGGCAAAGGAGAAGGGGGCGTGCTGCGCGGCGGCGCCAACGCGCCGTTCTCCACCCCGGGGCACATCGAAACGGCGGAGCCGCTCACGGCGATCTACACGGTGAAGCGCGGAGACACCCTGTGGGAGCTGTGTGACCGCTACTTTCACAACCCGTGGGATTGGCCACGCATCTGGAGCTACAATCCCGAGCTGCAGAATCCGCATTGGATCTATCCCGGCGACCAGATCCGCATGCAGTCCGCGACGGAGGTCCAGGCAGGCCCAGCGGGCCCATCGCGCCAGCTCGGAACCGGCATCCGTTTTACGGGGCGACTCAGTCGCATCAAGCCGAACACTGTCTTTTTGCGCGACCAGGGGTACATCGACGACGACGTGAAGGGCGTCTGGGGCGAGGTGAGCGGAAGCCCGGAGGATCAGCTGCTTCTCAGCGATGGCGACAATGCCTACCTCGAGATCAAGCCCGGGCACGAGGTCCGCGTCGGCCAAGACCTGACCGTCTTCCGCCCGGTGCACGGCGAGATGCGAGGCGACGTCAAGGGGACCCTGGTTTCGATCCTCGGGACCGCCCGGATCGAGAAGTGGAACCCGGAAACGCGGGTGGCGCGCGCCAGGCTCATCGAGTCGCTCGACGTGATCGGACGGGGCTCGCTGATTGGTCCGATGACGCGGCGTTTCGAGATGGTGGCTCCTGTCCAGAACGAAGCCGAGGTTTGGGCCCACGTCGCCGCGTCGGTGTATCCGCACGTTCTTTATGGGCAGAACCAGGTCGTCTTCATCGATCGAGGGCAGCAAGACGGGCTGGTGTCGGGCAATCGCCTGTTCGTGGTCACCCGCGGGGACGGCTATCGAAGGACCCTCGTCGGCGCCAGTGATTTTGCCAGCGCCGAGGTTCACTACGACAGCGAGAAGCCCGCCACGATCGAGAAAGGTGGCGCGCTCGGCAAGGGGGACCAGACCAAGTTCCCCGAAGAGGTTACCGGCGAGCTCCGCGTTCTCTCGGTACGCGATCACTCCGCGGCATGCCTGGTCATCAATTCCACCCGCGAGATCGAGCCCGGTCAGGTCGTGGTCGCGCGGCGAGGATTCTAGTCGTACCGCTCGGAATGCACGCGCTCGCGGGGGATGCCCATCTCCTTGCGCACGAGGTTTCGCACGGCGGACACCATCCGCTCGAGGCCGCAAACATAGATGTGCGGCTCGCCGCGCTCCAGACAGCGAAGGCCTTCCCACAGCTCGGGAACGTGCGTTTGCACATAGCCGCGCCGCCCGGCCCATTCCGGCTCTCCTTGCGACAGCGTGAAGTGCACCCGTATCGTGGGGCTTGCCGCGGCTAGGGCTTCGAGCTCGGGGCGGTAGAGCAGATCGGCCATCCGGCGCACGCCGAGGAGCAGCCATATCGGCGTCGCCGACCCCGCGGCCGCCGCGGTCTGCATCATCGAATAAATGGGGGTCACGCCCGTGCCAGTGGCCACCATCAGCGCCGGTGCTGGGTCGAGCGGCGCTCGCGTAAAAAAGCCTTGCGGGCCGATGGCGCGAAGCTTCGCGCCGGGCCCCAGCGTCGCCAGGTAATTCGAGCCCGGCCCGGCCGTTACCTCCGTCACCGCGAGTTCGAATTGCGGCGTCCCATTCGGCGGGGACGCGATGGAATAGGCGCGGCGGATTTCGCCCCCTGGTAGCGGGAGCACGAGGTTCAGCCACTGACCGGGCTGAAATGCGAGGGGCCGTCCGTCGGTCCGCCCGAAGACGAGCCGCCTCACGCTCGGAGCGAGCATCGAGCTGGAAGCGAGTTCGATTTCGAACGTTTCGGGGACCATGGCGGACACTGCAACGATGGACGCGGCAGCGTCGCGCCGCAAGCCCCGGAAACGCATCATCCCAGGGCGACGATGGGTTCGGTCGAGCGGGCTAGCGCGCGCGACCGGAGGTCTGCGGGTTGGCGACGTCTTCCGCAGAAGAAACCGAAAGTGCTTCGACCTTGTATGCGTACCCGATCTTGACGCGCGAGAGGTGACGAAAGGTGTGCTGCATCCGCAGGAGCGCATCGCAGAGCTCTTCGCGCGACATGCCGCGCTGTTTGCCAGCGGTGAGGATTTCGTAGATGAGCGGCGTGGCATCGGGAGGATGAAAGACGATGCCGGGGAGCATCGCGCAGCCGTCGCTGGCGGCGACGATTCGCGCTTCGAAGAGCGCCTCGTCTTCGCCTTCCGAGGCCAGCACTTCGCGGCCGATGTCGTCGCGCGGGAGAACGAGAAACGACGCGCCCGATAGAACGTCGTGCGCGGCGCGGTGGGAACCGAGAAGGGTCATGCGAAAGACCGCGCGATGCGCCCGCGAGAGAACGCGCGCGAGCGCACGCTCGCTCGGGTCGTCGAGACCGTCGGCAAGCTCGCCCGCGAGCCCCCCCGCTGTCAATGCGTCGTCCCAGGCCGCGCGCTCGCGATCTTCCGACTCGGCGCCCGCGCCCGGCGTCGACGACGAGATCCGCTTGAGAAACGAAGTGCGCAGCGCGGTCGCACGATCGCGCAACCCGGGAGCCGCTGCACGGGCCAGAAGTTCATCGTAAACGGCGGAGAGGGCTGGGGTCACGCGGCCACCGACACCGTGGTACACTGGTCCGGTCGGATGGGAAATAACCGCGTTTTCTTCCCGCAGGCGGCGCTCGACCAGTGGATCAGCGACGGCAAGGTCGACCTCGCCGGCGACGAACTCACCATTCAACCCGAAGCCCGTCGCTACCGCATCCTCGAAGCGGCGCGCATCCTTCGTGAAGTCACGGGTCTTGCGGACGCGAACGAGCTGGTCGGCAAGGTCAAAACGCGGCAGCATCTGAGCGGACTCGGCGCTGAGCTCCTGGAAAATTCCATGGTCCTCGGCGACAACGCGTACGACGTGATCACCGGTTTCCTGGGGGCACCGGTGGGCACCTTCGAAGAGCACCTGGCAGGGGGCCCGGCCCGAGCCGAGGCCAACGTGGGATCGCCGAGCGCGCTCCCACGAAGCACCGTTCCCCCGATCAGTGACGAGGATCTCCTCGCTCAATTCCTTCTCGGAAACCTCTGACGATGGGCGTCGAAATCATTTTCTATGCGACGGTCGTTGCGTACGCAGCCGCCGCGGTGCTCTTTTTTCGCTACCTGGCGAAGCCGGCGGTCGCGGCGCGCGCCGGAAAAACGGCCCCCCGTGTCCTCGCCCTCGCCGCAGTGCTCCACGCCGCCTACGTGTGCATGGCCAGCATCATCGCCAACGTCTGTCCCATCAGGTCGATTCACTTCGGCGCGTCCATCGCCGCCCTCCTGGCGACCGGTTTTTACTTGGGCGTGCGGCGCCGCTGGAACATCGACGCCCTGGGCGCCTTCGTCGCGCCCGTGGCCCTGACCTTCGTCCTCGGATCGCGGTTCGTGGGCGCGGCCGACCCCGGCATCGGCGGGGGGTTCCTGGCGCTCCACGTCACCGCCAACGTGCTCGGCGACGCGCTGTTTCTGTTGGCGAGCGGCACGGCGGTTCTCTACTTGGTGGAAGAGCGGCGCCTCAAGCAGAAGCGCGCGTCCAGCGTCTTCGGCAAACTGCCGCCTCTCGATGCCCTCGATCGCGCCGAGCACCTGCTGCTCTTGACCGGTTTTCCCCTCCTCACGCTGGGCATCATCACCGGCACGGCGTGGGCCCACCGCATCGAAACCGGTTCCCCCGCCGAGCTGGCGCGCGCACTCTTCGCCTTCGCCACGTGGGTCCTCTTCGCCGCTGTGCTCGTGCTGCGCGCGCTGCTCGGCTGGAGGGGACGCCGAGCGGCTTATGGCACCATTGCCGGCTTCCTCTTCGCCGTCGCCGTCCTCGTCGTTTACTTGGTGCGCGGTCCTCTCGGGGGTGCCGGAGGCGCGACGTGATCGTCGTCGTTGGCCTTTCGCACCGCGAGGCGCCCCTCGACGTCCGCGAGCGCCTCGCCATCGACGGCGAGGGTATCGCCGAGCTCTTGCGCGCGTTGTTGCAGCGTCCGGCGATCCGCGAAGCGCTCTGTGTCTCGACCTGCAACCGAATCGAAGTCTATGCCGTCGGCCAGCAAGACTCGGACGAGCACACCCTGGCCGCAGCCGAAGCCGTTCGGCACGCACTCATCGAGCTGGCGGGCAACCAAGGCGCCGCCCAGGGCGTCGGCCCCTACCTCCGCACCCACGTCCGGCGAGATGCCGTGCTGCACCTTTTCCGCGTCGCCTCGTCGCTCGATTCGCTCGTCGTCGGCGAGCCTCAGATCTTGGGTCAGGTGCGCGACGCCCTGGAGATGGCCAAGGCCGCGGGAAGCATCGGCAAGTACCTCGACCGCGCCACCAACCGGGCCCTGCACGTCGCCAAGCGGGTGCGCAGCGAGACCGCTATCGGGGAAGGGCAAGTGTCGGTGGCGAGCGTCGCCGTCGATCTCGCGCGCCAGATCTTCGGCGAGCTCACGGGGCGCACAGCGCTTTTGATCGGGGCCGGTGAAATGGCGGAGGGCGCTGCCAAGCTGCTCGTCAAGGCCGGGGCCAAGCTGCTCGTCGTCAACCGCAGCCTGGAGCGCGCTCGCCAGCTGGCGCTCGAGTTCGGCGGCGGCGCTCGCCCCTGGGAAGAGCTGGCGGCGGCGCTGGTGCAAGCGGACGTCGTGATTGCCAGCACCTCCGCCAAGGTGTTCGTGGTAACGCGGGCCATGGTCGCAAAGGCCATGAAAGCTCGCCGCGGGCGCAGCTTGTTCTTCATCGACATCGCCGTTCCGCGCGACGTCGACCCCGCTGTCAACGATATCGACAACGTGTACCTCTACGACATCGACAACCTCTCCAATCTCGTCGCCGAATCCATGCAAGGAAGGCGCGCCGAAGCGGAGCGCGCGGAAGCACTGGTGCAGCACGAAGTCCGGGTCTTCGAGACCTGGACCGAGACGCTCGGCGTCACGGCCACCATCGTCGCGCTGCGCGCCAAGGTGCGCGCCGCGCTCGCAGCGGAGGTCGATCGAACGCTGACCGGTCGCCTCAAGCATCTGACGGACGCCGACCGCAAGGCGCTCGAGACGATGATCGATGCCGCCGTCAACAAGCTCTTGCACACGCCCACCAGTCGCATCAAAGCGCTGGCCGCCGACCCCCGGGGGGACGATCTCGTGAAAGCCGTGCATCACCTCTTCGATCTTGCCGACGCGGTTCGCGATATCGACGCCGCGCAGAAGCCCGACTCTCCCGCCAATGAAGGAGAGAACCCGGCCGATCCCGAAGAGCCCGCGCGGCGCGGGCAAGGCTCGACACCGGTGGCGGCGGGCAGCGAAGGAGTGACGCTGGCTTTGCCCGGCGGACGCGAGACGCTCGGTCGATGACGCCCACCCGCCTTACGCTTGCCACCCGCCGTTCCGCGCTCGCGCTCGCACAGGCACGCGCCTTCGCGCGCGACCTCGTCGCTCATTGGCCAGGCCTCGCCATCGAGGAGCTGCACGTCGTGACCACGGGGGACAAGGTGACGACCGTGCCGCTCGCCGAGATCGGTGGAAAGGGTCTTTTCACCAAAGAAATCGAAGAAGCGCTCGACCGAGGCGATGCGCATTTCGCGGTACATTCGTTCAAGGACGTGCCGGCGGAGGTGTCGCCGAAGTTCGCGATCGCCTGCGTCCCGCGGCGCGCCGATCCACGTGACGTGCTGGTGACGCGATCGGGCGCGGGGCTTCAAGCGCTGTCCGCCGGTGCGCGGATCGGTACGTCGAGCCTGCGTCGCGCCATGCAGCTCGCACTGGCGCGACCGGATCTCGCGGTCGTCCCCCTGCGCGGAAACGTGGACACGCGCCTGCGCAAGCTCGACACTGGCGAGCTCGACGCCATCGTTCTGGCGAGCGCGGGCCTTGCACGACTCGGTCTCTCCGCGCGCGCCACCGAGGCGCTCGACCCGACGCTCGTCGTCCCCGCCCCGGGGCAAGGCGCGCTCGCCATCGAGTGCCGCGCCGGTGACGAGGCGACGCGAGCCGCGCTCGCCCCGCTGTCCGACCCCGACACCGAGATCGCCGTCGCGTGCGAGCGCGGCGTGATGCAGGCGGTCGGTGGAAGCTGTACGTTGCCGTTCGGCGCCTACGCATTTCGCGAGGGGGGCTCGCTGCGCTTGCACGCCATCCTCGCGGGCCCCCCCGGCGCTCCCCCCCGCCGCGTGGCACGGACGATGGCATGGCCGCTGAGTCCCGCGCAGGCCCGCGAGACGGGCAAAGAAGCCGGAAACGCGCTCGTCACGGCGTGAGCAAACCCGCGAAGACCGCTTCGCACTGCGCCCATGGGAGACTAGCGAGGCCGGGCGGGCGGGCGTATACACACTCGGCACCCTATCGAAAGCGGAAGAGGACCGAATGTCCATCAAACTGGTGATGCCAAGCTTGGGGGAAAGCGTCATCGAGGGGACGATCACCAAATGGCTCGTGCATGAAGGGGACGTAGTCAAGCGCGAGCAGCCCGTCGTTTCGGTGGCGACTGACAAGGCTGACAGCGACGTACCCGCGCCCCAGGCCGGCCGCATCGTCAAGATCGTGGTGCCCGAAGGAGCGACCGTGAAGGTCGGCGATGCGCTCTGTGAAATCGACGAGAGCGGCGCCTCCCTGCCACCGAATCGGCCCTCCAGTGCGACCGTCCCTGCGCCGCCCCCCGAAGGGATGTCGGCCCCGTCCGAACCGCCCCCCGCCTCCAAGCCCGCCGTGCCGGATCGAAGCGCACGTCCCGCGCCGGCGCGAGAGGAAGCCGTCTCCACCGCCACTGGCGACAACGGCACCGGCCGATCCTCGCCCGTCGTTCGCAAGCTGGCACTCGAACACGGCGTCAACCTCGACCAGGTCGAAGGTTCCGGGGCGCGAGGGCGGGTCACCCGCGAGGACGTGATGCGAGCGGTCGAGTCGCACGCTGCACCTGCCCCCTCGCGCGCAGTCACCGAGGCGACCGTGCACGGCGTCACCGACCCGGATCTGGCTGCGTTGCTCAGCACCGGCGTGAAATTTCCCGCGCCGAACGTCGGCTACGGCTCCTACAAGGTGCCACCCTACCGCCCCAAGGACGGCGATCAGGTGGTGCCCTTCACGCGTCGGCGCCGCCTCACCGCCGACCATATGGTCTATTCCAAGCTGACGGCGCCGCACGTCGTGACGGTGGCGGAGGTCGACCTCTACAAGACGTCGAAGCTGCGCGAGGAGAACAAGGATCGCTACAAGAAGGAAGGTGTGCCGCTCACGATGTTGTCTTTCGTGTGCACGGCCATCGTGCGCGCCCTGCGTGAATTTCCGGCCATCAACGCGCGCGTGCTCGACGATTCCTACGTGCTCCTCAAAGACGTGAACCTCGGCATCGCGGTGGATGCGCCCGACGGGCTCGTCGTGCCCAACATCAAACGCGCCGACGAGCTCTCTCTGCGCGGGCTGGCCAAAGCGATCGACGATGTCGCCGGCCGAGCGCGCGCCGGCAAAATCACTGCCGACGATCTCGCTGGCTGCTCGTTCTCCGTTTCCAACCCCGGCATCAAAGGCAACCTCTTCGGTGGCGCCATCATCGCCCAGCCGAACGCCGCCATCCTGCGCATGGGGGAGATCAAAAAGCGCGTCGTGGTGGTCGAGGTCGATGGCCAGGACACCATGGTCGTGCACCCGGTCATGTACGTGGCCCTCTCCTACGATCATCGCATCATCGACGGCGTGCTCGGAAACTCCTTTCTCTATCGCGTGCGGGAGGTTCTCGAAAAAGCCGAGTTCGAGGTGTGAGCGGGATGGAGCTCCGCGACCTGGCGGTGAGCGGGATGGAGCTCCGCGACCTGGCGCGCAAGTACGACGCGCTCGACGACCTCCGCGAGCGACGCGAGAAAGGGGGCGGCGTGGCCGAGCGCGGCGAGCTCATGGCGCTGGCACGCGAGTTCCCCGGGGCGCTGCGCGAGCTCGACACGTTGTCGCGCGCGGAGATCGAGCGGCGGCGCGCGTCGCTCCGCGCCACGCTGCTCGGCGACCCTCCCGCGCCTTGGATGACGTGGATGATCGCGTACCACGCCACGATGCGCGCCGCGCTCTTCATCAAAGGCCGTCTCGCGCGCTCTCGCGATCGCCAGGGCGACCGAGCGCCAGGACTGGCTCTACCGGACGAGCTCGCCCGTCAGATCGCAGAGGACGCGGCGCGACACTCCTCCCTCTCCATCGACGATGCCTTCGTTCACGCCGTGGCGCGCCCCCCCGCGCGACGGGTAAACGCCGCCGTCTTCGAGCGGCTCGGCCGCGAACTCGGCATCCCGGCCGAGGAAATGTGGCAAGAGCTGTTCCCAACGCGACGCGCCAACCGGTTCTAGTGCCACCCCCAATCTCCTTGGCGGCGGTGGTGACGACGCTGGCGTCCTGGCGGTCTCCCGCCATCGTGAGGGGACGAATTGCGTGCTAGAAACATCGCCCCCGCCGCGGACCCGCTGGTGACGGTGCTCACGACAGGATCGACGGCAGACGATTGAAGGAGGCGACGCGATGATTCGTTTCTTTGGAAGCCCCGCTTCGAGCTCGGGGCGGACCCACTGGCTGCTCGAAGAGCTGCAGGTGCCCTACGAATATCGGCGCGTGAACAGGCGCGAAGGCCAGACGCGAACCCCCGAATTTTTGGCGATGAATCCCTCGGGCAATCTTCCGTTTCTCCAGGACGGCGACATCAAGCTGTTCGAATCGGTGGCGATCAACTTCTACCTCGCCGAAAAGTACGGCGGTTCGCTGTGGACGACGGCCCTGCCCGAGCGTGCGCTCATTTACCAGTGGTCCCTCTGGGCGGTGGCTACGCTCCAACCGGTCGTGCTCGACATCATGTACCACTCGGCCGTCTTGCCCGAACCCGAGCGGGACGCGCGCGTCGTCGACCGAGCGCGGGCGAGCTTGCCGCGCTATCTGCAAACGCTCGAGACTTCGCTCGATCAAAAGCAATACCTGGTGAGCGACACCTTCAGCGTCGCCGACATCAACGCCGCATCCGTGGTGAACATCGCGCCGGCCGTCGGTTTCTCGCTCGACGGCTACCCCGTCACCAAGGCCTGGCTCCAGAGGCTCAAAGGGCGGGCCGCTTACCAAAAAGCAGCCGCGGGCGGTTGACGCCAGTTCACCGATTCAAAGGGCAACCGCGCTGGCGCCTATCACCGCGGCTTCGAGGGCATGCGGCTCGAAGCCGATGAGGATCTTCCCTTTGACATCGATGACGGGGATCGATCCACCGTGCACGCCGGCGCGGGCCATCTTGGCGCGCATCTCGCTTTCGGCCGCGGGGTCCTGCTCGATGTCCTTTTCGACGACGGGGACCTTGCGCCGTTTCAGATACGCGACGGCTTGATGGCATGCGCCGCACCACGAAGCGCCGTAGACGATGACCGTGAACCCCGCCGGATGAGCCTTGGCGGCGGGATCGGTGGTGCCGGCGGAAGGATCCTGGGGATTGTCGGCGCCCGCCGACGCGATCGGCGCCGCGAGCGCCTGTCGTCGTTCGGTGATGAGGGTGTCCCATTCGCGGCGCGTCATCGTCGAAACGGGGTACGTTCCGTCACCGCCCTTCACCGTCAGGTTCGTGACATAGAACAAATCGTGCGTGCCCTCTTCGCGCGTCGTCACGACCACCCGCACCCGGTCGCGCCCTTCGGTGGGCACGTCGCCCGGCTTGCTCACGGCGTGCGCATCGCCCTTGGCGTCGACCCAAGTGAGCATGAGATCGGTGGTGTCCTCGGTGAGCTGCAGGGCGGGCAGCGTCTTGTGGACGGGCTCGGCCGGGTCCAAGAGCTCATCCCCTGCGGGCCTTCGTTTGCAACCGGGCATTGCGACCGCGATACACGCCAAAAGAACCCACAGCCATGCCATCGCCCGCGCGGCACCGATGGGTGAACGAGCCGTTCGCTTGGGCGCGAGAGCTGCGCGACGAGCGCTCAAGGCTCTCCCCCCTTCGATCGCTTCTCGTCGTTGCCGATAGCGGCAACGCTCGAGCTTGCCCGGTTACGGGCAAGCTCCTCGCTCAAGATCGTCCACTCCGACATCATCGTCTCGACTCGCCTGCTCAAAGCTTGCTCCTCACGAGCGAGATTCGCAATCTTCTCCCAGTCTCCGCCAGGGTCTTCCTTCAGCTTCTCGCGCAACGCCAGGACTTTCGCTTCGGCCGCCACGATCAGATCTTCCAGGTCGGCCACCCGTTTGACCTTGCGCTCGGCGAGACGCGCTTCCGCCTTCTCCTGCGCGAACGCGGCTCGCCGCGTGGCGCGATCTTCCTGACCGTCGCGCGTCTCCGGCTTGCTCCCGTCACTTTTGTCGGTGCGGCGCGTGTCCACCGCGGCACTCTTTGCTGCCTGGCGCATCTCGGCCTCGACGAAGTCGCGAAAGCCTCCCGGGTAAATGTCGCAAGTGCCTGCGCGGATGGCGACGGTGCGGGTGGTGACGTTCTCCAGGAAACGGCGATCGTGGGACACCAAGAAGACGGTCCCCTCGAATCCCGTCAGCGCCTCTTCCAGGATCTCGGCGGCGGGAATGTCGAGATGGTTCGTCGGCTCGTCGAGGAAGAGCAGGTTGTGCGGCTCGAGCAGCAACTTGGCGAGGCAGAGCCGTGAGCGTTCTCCCCCCGAGTAGCCCGAGACTCGGCGGAGCGGATCGTCCCCGTAAAAGCGGAACCGCGCCAAATACTGGCGCGCGCCGTCGACGTTGAGATCCCCGCGGATGCTGCGCACTTCTTCGACCGCCGTTCGCTTGGGATCGAGGGCGCCGAGGTGCTGATCGAAGTACCCCTCCGCGAGGTTCGTGCCGCGGCGGATCGCCCCGCCGTCCTCGGCCGCGCCCTGTCCCGCGAGCAGCTTGAGCAGCGTGGTCTTGCCCGCGCCGTTCGGTCCGACGATCCCGATGCGATCGCCGCGCCTCACCAGGAGCTCGATCCCTTCGAACAACTGGCGTCCGCCGCGCGATGCAAAAAGCCCCTTGGCGTCGAGCACGATGTCCCCCGTACGCGGCGCGGGGGCAAAGCGAAAGCGCACCTTCTCCGCGACCGCCCACACGTCTTCCGGCATGCTCGTGCGATCGAGCTTTTCCAGCATCTTGCGCCGGCTCTGGGCCTGTTTCGTCTTCTGGCCGGCGATGTTCTTGCGGATGAAGTCTTCCGTCTTTTCGACGAAGGCTTGCTGTCGTTCGGCGAGCTCCCGTTCCCGCGCCAGATCGGCTTCGCGCGCCACGGCATAGTCGGAATAGCGCAAGGGATACGTGCGAAAGCTGGTGCGACCGAGCTCCATGGTGACGGGCGTCACGCCGTCGAGAAACGCTCTATCGTGCGAAACGACGATGATCCCACCGCGGTAGCCCACCAGGTGCTGCTCGAGCCAGGCAATGGTGTCGAGATCGAGGTGGTTGGTCGGCTCGTCGAGCAAGAGCAGGTCCGGCTCCTGGGCGAGGACGACGCCGAGATGGAGCCGCCCGCGCTCGCCGCCGGACAAGCTCGCCACCCGACGCGGCATGTGCTCCGCGGGAAACCCGAGCTTCTCGGCGATCATCTCGACTTTTCGCTCGAGCTCGTCGCCGCGCGAAAGGTGATATTCGTCGGTCGCCCGCGCCAACCGATCGAGATCTTCCTTGCTGCCGCTCGCCGCTTTGGCCTGCGCTTGATCGAGCGCGTGGCGCAGCGCGAGCACGTCTTGAAAACCGGAGAGCAACGCGTCGAGCACCGTTCCCTCGGCGGTGAGCTCGTGCGACTGGCGATAATATCCGACGCTCACGCCTTTGCGCACAACGACCGAGCCTTCGTCGGGCACGAGCTCGCCGGCCACCAGCCGAAGCAGCGTCGATTTGCCGGCGCCGTTGGGAGCCACGAGGGCCACGCGCTCTCCGAGCGCCAGCGAGAACGTCACGCCACCGAAGAGCTTACGCGCGTCGTACCCGAAACCGAGATCGGAAACCTGCAGGACCGTCATGAGAAAAGGGCGCTACTTTAGCGCCGCGCCCATCTTCTGCACGCTTTCCGCGAAGGGCGCGATCTCCTCTGCATTTTGCCGGAGAAATGCCTCGATGCGCGGCATCCGTTCGATGGCTCGGTCGAGCTCGCGATCGGTCCCCTTGGCGTAGGCGCCGAGCAGGACGAGGTCGCGCTTCGATTCGAAGAGCGCGACCATGTCGCGGATCGCCCGCGCTGCTTCGAGGTGGTGAGCGCCCACGATGGCGTTCATCACGCGCGAAAGGGAAGCGGTGACGTCGACGGCAGGGTAGCGACCGCGGGCGGCAATCGCGCGATCGAGAACGACGTGCCCGTCCACGATCCCGCGCACCTCGTCGGCGATCGGCTCGTCCATGTCGCCACCCTCGACGAGCACGGTGTAAATGGCGGTGATGGATCCGCGCTCGCCCTGTCCGCTGCGCTCGAGCAAACGCGGGAGCAGCGCAAACACGCTCGGCGGATAGCCGCGGCGCGCCGGAGGCTCGCCGGCGGAGAGCCCGACCTCGCGCTGGGCGCGCGCGAAACGCGTCACCGAATCGACCAGCAGCATCACCGAGCGCCCGCGATCGCGAAAGTACTCGGCATAGGCCGTCGCCACCTGCGCGGCGCGCAAACGCTCGAGCGCCGGCGCGTCGCTGGTCGCGACGACGACGACGCTCTTTTTGCGCCCCTCCAGGCCCAAGCTCCGCTCGAGGAATTCGCCCACTTCGCGACCGCGCTCGCCGACCAGTGCGACCACCACCACGTCGGCGGCCGTACCGCGCGCGATGGCGCCGAGCAGCGTCGATTTGCCGACGCCCGAACCCGCGAAAAGGCCGATCCTCTGCCCTTGCCCGAGCGTCAGCAGTCCGTCGATCACGCGGATGCCCGTCGCCAGCGGCTCGGCGACGGGTCGACGCCCGAGCGCCGCGGGCGGCGTTCGATCGACCGGTACCAATGCGCCGGTGATCGCGGCTTGCCCGTCGAGAGGCCGGCCAAGCCCGTCCACCACCCGTCCCAGCAACGCCTCCGATGCGCGGACCTCCAGCGGCGATCCCGTCGATTCCACGGCGTCGTCCGGTCCCACGCCGGCCACGTCGCCGAGCGGCAGGATGATCGTCTCGTCCCCTTCGAAGCCGACGATCTCGCCGAGCAGCGGTTCTCCCTTGCGTCGGATATGGACCACGTCGCCGATCCGAGCCCCGGGAAGCGACGCGCGCAGCGAAAGTCCGACGACGGCGCGCACCTTTCCCACGGCGAGCACGGTCGCCGTTGCAGAGAGTCTCGCTTTCACCTTCTCCACGTCCATCGAGCCCGGCGATGCTAGCAAACTGACGGCCGGCCGCCCGCCTCGGCTGGTGGCGAGAAAGTCCGGCCCATCGGCGGGGGGGCCCTTCGACGATCGACCTGGCAGCGAGCGTCTGTCGAAGTGGTGGTAAGCTTGGAGGAGGTGCAGAAATCCATGCGTGATTCGGGGGGGACGCGCCCGCTCTTCGCGACCTGCTTGATGGCTCTGGGGGCCTTCGCCTGCCACGGACAGGTGAACGCCAAGGCCAACGTCAACGCCTCGGAGGTCGAGGACGATCGCAAATGGGAAATCGCCGAGCCATCGAGCGGGTCTCAAGAGGCGCCCCCGATGCAAGCCACGAGGCCCGCGCCCCGGGTCGCTTCGGCAGTCGCCGCCGTTTCCGCGCCTGCCGGCGGCAACCGGTTCCTCGGGGTGGTGCACGATCTTTCCCTGTCATCGGCCGCGCCGCGTGCTGCCGTGTGTCGCTGTCTCGCGGTTGCCCACGGCACGCCGAGCGATGCCAAGTTCACCTGGCAAGCCGAAACGCCGGCGGGTGCCGCCGACACCATCGCCATCGCCATCGCCGCCGACGGCGTCGCCTGCCCCTCGGGCACACCGCCGCTGCGCGCGTCGATCTCCGCCGTCGAGCGCGAAGGCACGGATATCGTTCTCGTCGTGGAGAACGTCGGGGAAGGGCGTCCGATCATGCATGGTGCGCTCGCCGCATGGCCAGGACCGAACGGCGCCATCGTCGTGCGCACGCGGCACGGTACGCCTTACCCTGCCGCCTCGAGTCCCGCGCCCTGCCGCGTCGCGCTCCAATGAGCCCACGGAAGCCGCGCCGCCGAGGCGCGCCGAGCACGCCGCTGGCTACGCGCTGTTGACGCGTTTCGACTTCGGGTTGAGCTCCCCTTCGAGTTCCACGAGCAGCGCCTTGGCGCGCGCCGATACCTGGCGCGGCACATCGACTTGCACCTGCACGTGCAGCGCACCGCGACCGCGCCCATCGACGCGGGGTGCCCCTTTTCCCTTCATGGTGATGACTTCGCCGGGCTGGGTACCGGCGGGGATCTCGAGCTCCAATACGGAATCGTCGATCCAGCGCAAGGCGATCGTCGTCCCGATGGCGGCGTCGGAGAAGGAGATGTTGACGCGCGTCACGAGGTCCATGCCGTCGCGCTCGAATTTATCGTCGGGCTCGAGCTCGACGTCGACGTAGAGATCACCCGTCTCGCCCCCGAGAGGACCCGGCAATCCTTGCCCGGGCACCCTGAGCCGCTGGTTTGCATCGATGCCCGCCGGAAAAGTCACCAGCACCTTGCGCGTCTTTTCGACCTGGCCGGCGCCTCCACACTTGGTGCACGGATCCCTCAGGACGGAACCCTCGCCCTGGCAAGTGGGACAGGTCGAGGTGAACATCACGAAGCCGCGCGAACTGGACACCTGTCCCGCGCCGCGGCACGTGCCGCAGGTGTGTCGTTGCGTTCCGGGCGCGGCACCCGAACCGCCGCACGACTCGCACGTTGTGGGAGCGCGGACGACCACCTCCTTCTTGCAGCCGAGCACCGCGTCCTTGAGCGTGAGCCGCTCCTGGATACGGAGGTCGCTGCCGCGCCGGGGGCCTTGCCGGCGCCCCCGCGGGGCCCCTCCTACGAAGAACTCCGAAAAGAGGTCCTGGAACTGGGAGAAGATGTCGCCAATCCCGGCTCCGCTGAAATCGAATCCACCGGCCTCCAGCCCGGCGTGACCGAACTGGTCGTACCGGGCCCGCTTTTGTCCGTCGGACAGGATACTGAACGCTTCCGTCGCCTCCTTGAACTTATTGGCAGCGGAGGGGTCGTTGGGGTTGCGATCTGGATGGAATTTTAATGCGCACTGCCGGTAGTTCTTGCGAATTTCGTCTTCAGAAGCCGACTTGGCTATGCCAAGAACCTCGTAGTAGCAGCGCTTTTCACTCATGAGTCTCTTTAGATCACCGCTTTCGCGGGTGGCCTGGCAGCCGGAGGCCCGAGCGGAAATAGACCGGATGCGAAGGTAAGGCGAGGTTTTGCGCTGTCAACGCTGCTGCGTCAGCTCCCGTTCGAGCTGGGCAATCCTCCATCTCGCGCCGACGAGATCGGCTTCGCGTCGTGCCGCGTCGCTCGCCAAGTGATCCAGTCGGGCGGAGAGGTCGGCGACGAGCGCTGGGTCGCGCGAGCCGTTCTCTCCGGCGGGCGCGACCGCATGCAACGGCGCGCTGGCACTGGCGGGGAAGTTCGTCATGACGAGCTCCCGCACCAGCTTGTCGCGGCGATCGACTTCGGCGCGGAGCTCCTGAATTTCGCGGCCACGTTCGCGCAGCTGCGACTCGAGCTGGGCAATCTCCGCTTCGTGCTCGGCGAGCACGCCACGGGCGGCACCTTCCAGCGCGCGAGCGCGCTCTTCGGACGCGCGCGCCGAACCTTCCAGCACGCGAGCGCGCTCTTCGGACGCGCGCGCCGAACCTTCCACGGCGCGAGCGCGCTCTTCGGACGCGCGCGCCGAACCTTCCAGTGCGCGAACGCGCTCTTCGGACGCGCGGGTCGAACCTTCCAGCGCGCGAACGCGCTCTTCGGACGAACGCAGGCGTTCGCGCAGGGTGGCGAGCTCGGGGTCATGCTGCGTTTTCTCGAGGCGGCTCTCGAGGGCGGTGGAGCGGGCCTCTCCTTCACCGACACGCTCATCGAGCGCGCGGCAACGCTCGCGCAGCAGGTCGAGCTCCTCGCGCGCCGCGACGAGCTCCTGCACCGCGCGATCGGCGCGGAAACGTTCGGCGTGCAACGTTTGCTCTTGCTGGTGCAGCGACGCGAGCGCGGCCTCCCGCTCGGCCTCCAAGACGTTGATGAGGACGGTGCCCGGCCCGCTCGGCACGGTTTCGGACGCGAGCGACACCGCGACATCCTCGTGCGCCGCGGCGAGCGACGCGGATGAAAAGAGCTGGACCGGGAGCTCGATGAGCGCGAACGGGTCGAGCCGGAGGTTGCGATCGCTGGCCAATGCCAAAAACCAATCGGGCTCCTTGCCTTCCGATTCGGCCAGCGAAGAGTCGATGGTGGGCTCGGGATCCTCGACCGATAGCTCGGCCACGGCGTAGCCGACGAAGGGGGCTTGCCCGATCATCCGCACCGACTCGAAGTGCGCGGCAATGGTCTCGTAGAGCTCGTAGTACCCGAGCGCTTGACGCGGGTCGGCGACGGGGAGCAGCGGCGCCTTGGCGTCGGCGTTGGGTGACGCGATGAGCGCTGCGCCGAGCGGCGACACCACGCGCCGCACCAAGGCGACGATGCTGGCGGGGTCGGCGAAAAGGGAGAGGTCCGGCACCAGCACGAAATCGAAAGCGCCGTCGCGCACCCCCACGTCGCCCCCATCCGGAAGCAGCGCGAAGAAGATCGACCGATCGTGCGAGCGCGCCGTCGCTTCGGCTACGCGACCGGCATCGACATCGTAGACATGGACGAGGCGAGCCCCCCGCAGGGCCAGCTCTTCTGCGAGACCCAGCGTGGCACTGCCGAAGATGGCGGTGCGGGCACCGTGAGCGAGATCTTCGGCGTACACACCCAGCACGAGTGCAGGGTGCATCGGATGCGCAGTCACGGGAGGAGGCTGGGAGGGCACGCTTGGTCTCGAGCTCGGGCACACCTTTGCAAAGAGCGCCGCGAGCTTAGCACTCCTCCGTCCGACTCTCGACAGCGTCGGACGCGCTACCAACTATTTCGAGGGCAGACGGGACGGACTTGGCGCGTCGTGGCGCCTGACGCTAGGGTGGGCGGGACGCCGTGAAACCGATTTGCACCGAGACCCTCGTGGCCGACCGCCTGACTCCGGTCGCCGCCTATGCAGCGCTCCGACGGGCCGACCCGGGCCCCTCCTTTCTCTTGGAAAGCGTCGTGGCCGGCGAAAGGTGGGGCCGCTACTCGATCCTCGGCTACCGACCCCGACGCGAGGTCATTCTGCGCGCTCCGGCCGAGGGCCGGACCCTTGCCGCGGGGGACCCGTTTTCCGAGCTCGCCAAGCAGATTGCCGTGGGGGCCGAGCCCGAGCCCGACATGGCAGCGCGGTTCGCGCGGGCCCACGTGGGGTACCTCGCTTACGATCTCGTGCATTTCACGACCAAGGTCGATCGCTGGCCCGAGCACCAACCTCTGGCACGGTTCGTCAGCGACGCCACCGTCATCGTTTTCGACAACCTGCGGCAGACCGTTACCATCGCGGCCGACGATCGGGCCGACGTGGAGCGCGCGCGCGCCGACCTCGAGAAAGCGGCACCCCTCTTTGCCTTGGCCGTGCCCGACCCCACCGCGGTCCCTTCCGATATCGACGTGCTCACCGATGACGCGACGTACGAAGCGAGCGCCCGGCGCGCCAAGGAGTACATCGCCGCGGGAGACGCCTTCCAGATTCAACTCGGTCGCACGATGATCACGGGCGCCGGCAACACCGACCCGTTCGATGTCTATCGGGCGCTTCGCATCTTGTCCCCCTCGCCGTACATGTACTTCGTCGATTTCCCCGAACAGGGCACGACGCCTGCCCTTCAGATCGCGGGCGCATCGCCGGAGACATTGGTTCGGGTGGAGGACGAGACCGTCACCGTGCGGCCGCTCGCCGGCACGCGGCGCCGCGGGCGAACCGCGGCCGAAGACGTCGCCCTCTGCGAGGAGTTGCTCGCCGATCCCAAAGAGCTCGCCGAGCACGTGATGCTGATCGACCTCGCCCGCAACGACGTCGGCAAGATCGCCGTCACCGGCAGCGTCAAGGTGCCGCTGCGGATGCAGGTCGAACGTTTCTCGCACGTCATGCACATCGTCAGTGAAGTCTCGGGCCGCGTCCGTCCCGAGGCGGGACCTTGGGACGTCGTTCGCTCGGCGTTTCCCGCGGGAACGCTGACCGGCACGCCCAAGGTGCGGGCCATGCAGATCATTCGCGAGCTCGAGCCGCGCGCGCGCGGTGTCTACGGCGGCGCCGTCGGACACATCGGCCCTGGCCGCGATCTCGACCTGGCCATCGCCATTCGCACCATTCTCTGTCAGCGGGGCCAGTTCGAGATAACGGCCGCCGCAGGGATCGTGGAAGGCAGCGTCCCCGCCCTGGAGGCCAAAGAGACGCGCAACAAGGCGCGTGCCGCACTTGCCGCGATCAGGGCCGCGCGGGGAAAGTAAATGATCGAAAGCAGAGGAGCGCTGTTACAGCCAGCCCTCTTGCCGGTACCAATCCGCGGCGCGCCGCGCCCCCTCGGTCCATTCGACTTGCGGTGTCCAACCGAGCTCGGTGCGCGTCCTTTGGCTGTCGCAGACCCAATGCGGCGCGGATAGCTCGTTCAGCTTGTCGCGCGTCAGCATGACGGCTCGGCCGCGGATCCTGCCGTAACCCTCGCTGGCCATGGCCGCGCCGCGCAGGACGAAGAAAGGGATGGGAAAGCGCAGAAGCGCGCGCCGTTCGAGCACCTTCTCCAGCTCGGCCAGCATGTCGCGCCACACGTACACCTTGCCGTCTTCGACGAAGTAGAGACTCCCGCTCGGAACGTCGGCGAAGATGGCGCGCACGCAAGCGCTGGCGGCGTCGGCGACGTACACGATGCTGAGGGTGTTCTTCCCGTCGCCGAGATAGGGCAAAACGCGCCGCGATACCGTCTGAAAGAAGGCGAATGTCTCGTTGTCGCGCGGCCCGTAGATCAGCGGGGGGCGAATGACCGTTACCGGAAGCTCGTCCTTGGCGGCCAGCGCCGCCTGCTCGGCGCGAAGCTTGGAGCGGCCGTAGTGCGTGACCGGCTGCGGCTCGCAGTCGTGCATGACGGGCACGCCGTCGAGCGAAGGACCGACCGCCGCCAAGCTCGATACGAACACGAACCGCTTGAGCCCCGGCGCGTTCTTCTTGGCGGCGGCGAGCAAGTTCTTCGTTCCATCGACGTTGATCTTTTCGAATTCGCGGGCGTCCCGTGCCTTCACGAGACCGGCTGCATGCACGATGGCATCGACGCCTCGCGTCGCATCCTCCACGGCGCTCGCGTCTTCCACCGAGCCGTAGACGAAGGTGACGTTGGGCAACGTCGCCAGAAACTTCCGATTGGAGCTTTTCCGAACCAGCGCCAGCACTTCGTGCCCGGCCTCGGCGAGTTGCTCGGCCACGTGCGACCCGAGAAAGCCCGAGGCGCCGGTGACGAGCACCTTCAATTTGCTCTCGTCGATCTTCATGGTGCAAGGCTCATAGCATGCGCTCGTAGACTCGGTACTTCTTGTAGATCTTGCCGCCCATGAACTTGATACCGACGTTCACGGGTCCGTTGTCTTCCACCGTCCAGGAGAGCTCGCCCCATTGGATGCCCGTGCGCTGCCCGGCGCGGTTCATCTCGACGTAGAGATACGTCGAGAGCCCGGCGTACTTGCGGACATGGCGGTATTTGCGGCGTATCCCGAGGAGCGCCAGACGCGCCGTCTTGGGTTTTTCTACCTTGAGGCGCCAAAGGAGCTTGGGAAGACCGAACGGAAAGAGCTTTCCCCCCAAATCGCGCATCGCCTCGTTGAGATTGGGGAGGACGATGGCAAACGCGGCCGGCTCGCCGTCGATCGAGACCAAACGGGTGAGCTCAGGAACGAGAAAGAGCTTCATATCGGCGGCCAGCTTGCGCAGCTCCGCTTCGCTCAGCGGAACGAAGCCCCAATTGTCCATCCACGCGTCATTGAAAATGTCCATGACGATGCGGACTTCATTCTCGAGGTTCTTCATGTCCACGGGGCGCGCCTTGAGCTCGGGCAAGGCGGCGATCTCGTCATGTGCCTTGGTGGCCCGCCTCGGCACGTCGCCCACCGAGTAACGCCAGGCGTAGAAATCCTTGAGCTTGCTGAGGCCGGCCTTTTCGATGAGTCCCCCTTGGTAAGCGCGGTGGTGCGGCATGAGCACCATGGGCGGGGTGTCGAAGCCCTCCACCAGGCATCCCAGCTCTTCGTTGATGTTGAGAGAAATCGGCCCCCGCATGCGCTCCATCCCGCGGTCTTTGAGCCAATCGCCGGCGCGGGCGAGGAGCGCATTGCTGACATCGGCGTCGTCGACGGTATCGAGAAACCCGAAAAAGCCTGCCCCGTCACGATGACGGTCGAGGTGGGCGTGGTCGATCTGCGCAGTGACGCGGCCGACCGGCTTGCCATTGCGGAAAGCGGTGAAGCACGTGCCCTCGGCGTGGGCGAAGAAGGGGTTCTTCTTGCTCAGCCGATCTTTCAGCTCGAGATCGAGCGGGCGTACGAACGACGGATCGTCGCGATAGATGTAATCGACGAGATCGAGGAAAGGGCGGAGATCGCCCCCCAGCGGAATGGTACGAATGTCGAGAGCCATAGCGTGGACCCTGTACCGCGGCCGTCGATCGGGAGCAACGCCAGTTAGATCACGCCGAACTTCTTGCCCGTCGCGTGAAACGCTTCGAGACCGCGGTCGAGATGTTCCTTCGTGTGCGTGGCCATGTAGCTCGTGCGGAGCATGGCCTGCTTGGGGGGCACGCCGGGCGAAATGAACGGATTCGTATAGACACCGTGCACGTCGAGCAGCTCTTTCCACATCATGATGGTGCGCAGATCCTGCCGCACGTAGACGGGGATGACGGCCGTCTGGCTTTGCCCCACGTCGAAGCCCATCTTCTTGAGCTCTTCGCGCATGTACGTGTAATTTTTACGAAGCTGTTCGATGCGCCAGGTTTCCTCTTGCATGACCTCGAGCGCGGCCATCGCCGCGGCGACCGAGGGGGGGGACGCGCTGGCCGCGAACATGAACGAGCTCGCGAAGTGCTGCACGTAGTCGAGCACCTTGCGCTCGCCGACGAGCCAGCCACCGATGGAGGCGAGCGATTTGGAGAAAGTGCCGCCGATGAGGTCGATTTGGTCGCTGACGCCGAAATGCGCAGCGGTACCGCGGCCACTCGGACCGATGACGCCGAGCGCGTGCGCGTCGTCCACGAAAATGCGCGCCTTGTGCTTCTTGGCGACGCTGGCAATCTCCGGGAGCCGCGCGATTTCTCCTTCAGCGCTGAAAACGCCGTCGGTGATGACGAAGGCGCCTTCGTCGGGCGCAAGCTCGGAGAGCGTGCGGTCGAGCGACTCGGCATCGTTGTGCTTGTAGCGGACCATGCGCGCGCCGACCGCTTGGCCGAGACGCACGCCGTCGTAGATGGACGCATGATCGTTGCGATCGATGACCGCGACGCACTTCTTGTTGGAAAGGAGCGCGGAAATGACGGCGAGGTTTACTTGATAGCCGGTGGTAAATACCAGCGCCGATTCCTTGCCGAAGAACGCCGCCAGCTTCTCCTCGAGCTCGTTGTGCAGCTTCATCGAGCCGTTGACGAGACGCGAGCCGGTCATGCTGGTGCCGAATTTGTTGATCGCCTCGCAGGCCGCTTCGCGCACCCGCGGATGGGTCGTCAAGCCGAGGTAGTTGTTGGAGCCGAACATGACGACGCGGCGCCCTTCGAGCACCGCCTCCGGGCCGTCGTTCAGATCGAGCGGGCGGAAGAATGGATAAACGCCCATCTTGCGGGCATTGTCGGCGGCGCGAAACTGAAAGGCCTTCTCGAAGACGTCGCGTCCGCCGATGGCCGACAGCGACGTGCGCGACGCCATCGAGGCGGCGAGCTCTTTGCCGGCCGCAGAATGGGTGTGGGCGTGAGCCCCGTGCCCATTGCCATTGGTCTGGGTCGCGTTCCCGTTGGCCTTCTCGAAAGGCGCGTAAGGTGTGTCGCCGTTGGTCTTGGCTGGGGCCGGCGTCGTTCGCACCTGGAGATCGATGTCGTCGACGATGGCCGGATCGATGGCGGGAAGCGCATGACCGTACGTCAAGAGCTGCCACGCTTCGTTCGCTTTCTCGGCGGCGGCGCGAACGCGACTTCTCGCATCCATCACCCCTTCCGCGGCGCGCATCACGCGGTCGTCGCTCAACACCTTGAGGACTCGCGGAGTCATCGCCAGCTTTTTTCCCCGCGCTACAAGACGATTTTTCCAGGCCATGCGATGTGCTCCCGCTCAAGAGTCGCGAATTGTTTCAAGTTGTCGATCGAGATCCCGAAGCAATCTCAATGCCAAAGCAAATCGGCACGCACGCTACGTGCTTTTACCCAGCGTTGTCAACTGCTTCGTCCTCTTCGTCACCGGCGCGTCGTGTGCCGCCGGCGAACTGTGACGAAATTCCGACACCTTGCAACCCGACCTACGACCCGATCGCAGGGGTCCGAGCCGGCCAGTCTTGGTGAGAGTTCTTGTGTTGGCAAGGAGCGCGGGCGGCCTTTCGGCGAAAAATTTCGCGCGGCAGGCGGAGAAGCCGCGGTCTTGGCGAGCTCAACCCTCGGCAGCGAGGCGCGCGCGTACCTTGCGCAGGATGGCCAGATCGGCCGGAGGAAACGAGGCTTCGTCGAGCTCGTGCGCGCGCGCCCAGCGAAAGGCGGCGACATCGAGCGCGCGAGGCTCGCCGGAGCGCGACGTGCGCTTGGCTTCGTAGAAAAGCAGGAGCACCGATCGATCGGGATAACGGTGGAACGTGACTTCCATCACCTCGCCGATCACGGTTTCGATCCCGAGCTCTTCCTCGAGCTCGCGGACGAGGGCGTGGCGCGGATCTTCCCCCTCTCGCACTTTGCCGCCAGGAAATTCCCAGGCCCCGGCGAGGTGCGTGCCCGCTTTGCGCTGGGTCAAAAGGACGCGGCCCTCTTCGAAGACGACGGCAGCCGCGACGAGGAGCGTGAGCACCTCGGGTGGGCGCGCATCGGGGAGAACGGGGGGCGAAGCGTCGGATGCAGGCATGGCTGATTTTGATGGAGCTAACGAGAAACTGCCGCATGTAGTGCTAAGGAGCTATCGCACTCCACCATGGCCCACGGGCGCGGGTCCCCTTTCTAACGAGGATGCATGGCAAAAGTGAAGCTCGGCATTCTCGTTTCCGGAAGTGGTACCAACCTGCAAGCCATCCTCGACGCCACGAGGGCGGGCGCGCTCGACGCCGAGGTGAGCCTCGTCATTTCCAATCAGCCCGGGGTGCGCGCGCTCGATCGGGCCAAGGAAGCAGGCGTGCCGACGCGCGTCATCTCCCATCGCGATTTCGCCGATCGAAACCTGTTCGATGCCGAGCTGGTGGAAGCGCTTCGCCGCGCCGGAGCGACCCACGTCGTGCTAGCCGGTTTCATGCGGGTGCTCACGGCGGTCCTGCTCGACGCGTTCCCGTGGCGGGTCGTCAACATTCACCCTGCCCTCTTGCCGGCGTTTCCCGGTATCCACGCGCAGCGTCAGGCGCTGGCCTACGGCGTCAAGGTAGCCGGCTGCACGGTGCATTTCGTCGACGGCGGGACGGACACCGGGCCGATCATCGCTCAGGCCGTCGTGCCCGTCTTGGAAGGAGATACCGAAGAGAGCTTGAGCACCCGCATCCTCGCCGAGGAACATCGGTTGCTCGTCGCGGTGCTCGCCGCGATCGCCGATGGCGACGTGACCGTCGTCCCGGGTGCGGACGGTTCGCGCGCGCGTGTGCAGGTGAACGAGCGCGCCCAGCGCAGGTTCGGGGAGGCACGCCTTTGACCGACAAGCACTACGACGTCATCGTGCTCGGTCGATCGCTCGGCGCGCTCGTCGCCGCGGCGCTGCTGGCGCGGCGCGATTTCCGGGTGCTCGTGCTGGGACAAGGCCAGCGCCCGCCTTCCTACCGGTGGGGGCGGCATGTGCTGCGTCGCAGCGCGTTCACCATGCTCTTCGCATCCTCGCCGGCGTGGAAACGCGTGCTGGTCGAGCTGGCACAGACGCAGACTTTTCGCCGCCGCGCCGTCCCGCTCGATCCGATGGTGCAGCTCTTCTTGCACGATCGGCGCATTGATTTTCCGCCCGACATCAAGCTCTTCGAGCGCGAGATCGACCGCGAGTTTCCCGAAGTACGGCGCGTGATCGACGATCTTTATGCCGAGCTCACCCGCGTCAATTCCGCGGCCGACGCGGTATTCGAGCACGATGCGGTGTGGCACCCCGGTACGTTCTGGGAGCGGCGTGAAACGACGCGGCTCGTTTCAAGCTTGCCTTTTGCGCGCGCCGAGCCCGCCTTCGACCTGCTCGGCAACTTGCCGCGCGCCCACCCCTACCGCGCGCTGACGGCACACCTCGCCAAGTTCGCCTCGCACCTGGCGCACCCGCGTTTGCCTCCCTTCGCCGTGGCCAGGCTGCATGGATCGTGGTCGCGCGGGATTCACGCCCTGGCCCGCGGCGAAGACGAGCTTTCGGAGTTTCTCCTGGAACGCATCGAAGCGCACGGGGGAGCGTACCGGCTCTCCGATCGCGCCTCGCGTGTTCACGTCGACCGCCGCGGGGTCTCCAGCGTGCTCATCGACGGTGAAGCGTCTCCCACCGGCGCCGGTTTCGTGGTGGCCGATTGCACGGGGGAGGAGCTGGCCGAACTCGCCGGCGGTCTCGGCATCCTCAAGCGCGCCGAGCGCGAATGGCCTCGTATTTCGCCTTCCCACGCCCGCTTCGTGGTGTCCGTCGTCGTACGGTCGGAGGGGCTGCCCGATCCGCTGGGCCGGGAAATCGTGGTGGTGCCCAAGGACGACCGCGACCCGCCACTGCACATCGTTCGGCTGGATCCGGCGGCGGAAATCGATGCGACCCGCGAAGCGCGCGGCGAGAGTCTCCTCGTCGTCGAGGCGCTCATCCCCGCGCGCGCCAGCGAGCCGCTCGACGGGGCGGGGCGCGAACGAATCCTCGAGCAGCTCGGACGCGCGCTCCCCTTTTTGGATCGCCATCTCGTGGTCGTCGATTCGCCGCACGACGGTCGTCCGCTTTGGCTCTACGAGAATGACGGCGCCGGAAGTCCCACCAAGAAGATCGAGCGCATTCGCTTGTACGGCGCCTCCGCTTCGGCCGAGCCCATGGCCGCGCAGTGGTGGGTCGACGGTCCGTCCTACCTTTCTCTTGCCGGTGAGCCTGTACGAGGCCCCATCGGTCGCGCCATGCTGGTGGGGAGCAGCGTGTTACCAGCCCTGGGCCAGGAGGGGGAGCTGCTCGCCGCGTGGAGCGCCGTGCGCGTGATCACCCGTACCGACGGGCAAAAAGAGCGAATTCGCCGCTCGATGTGGAGCAAAGTCGAGCTCGGGTAGCGCGGCGCCGACGGGCGGCTCGCGGTCCGCCGCCGCGCGACGGCGGGTCGCCCGAGCATGCCGGCACCGCGTCACCAGTGACACCCACCCCGAGGGGCTTTAAAATAGCGGCCTCTTGAGAAGATCACCCCTCGCACGACTTCGTCGATGTCTGGCTGCCCAATCGAACATCGAAGGGGCGCTGCGTCCGTTCGAGTCGACCGAAAGAGCGCTTCGGCGCGCGACGCGATGCGCCGTCGTCGCCGGTTCGCTCGTGCTTTCGACGAACTTGGCTCGCGCCGATGCTCCTGCGGCGAATGCACCGCCCATTCAAGTCATCGCCATTCGCTCCGATGACGCCGAAGATCAAGCCGACGCGCTGACCGCCGCCTTGCGCAACCGCGTGCGCGCGCTGCGCGGGTTCTCGCTCGGCGACGGCGATTACGCGCTCGAAGTGTTGACGCTGGGTCTCAAGTGCGGCGAGGTGCCGGACGAGTCGTGCCAGATCAAGATCGGCAATCAGATCCACGCCGATCGCTTCGTGTGGGGCAGCGTCAAGCGATCGAAGAGCGCCAAGCAAGTCGTCGCCGAGTTGCACCTGTGGACGCGCGGACGCGCTTCCACGAAAACCGAGTTCACCTTCAGCGACAACCTGACGGCGCCCGGCGACGATGGCTTGCGCAGGCTCGTCGACGAGGCGCTCAACGTCTTGCTCGAACGGCAGAAGGCCCCGATCGCGGGCGCGGCGGCGAGCGCGGCCCGGCCCCCTGCCCCGCGGCCAGCCTCCCCCGCGTCAACGGGCACACCGGCGGCAGGGACGCCCGATGCGCCCGCTGATGTCTCGGCCGGCAGCGGCGCCGAATCATCGGGCGGGAGCTTGAACAGCACGCTCGGGTGGACGGGGGTCGGCGTCGGGGCCGCGTTCATCGCGGCCGGCGTCTTTTCCGTCTTTCGCGTGAACGCCATCGAGGGCGAAGAGAAGGTCGACCGCTATCGTCAGGCCTTCCGCCCGGAAGTCGACTCCTGCGACCAAGCAGAGGCGGGCATCAGCTCGAAGATCGCGGGCGCGGCCACGCCGGCCGAGATGAAGGACTTTTGCAGCACGGCCGGTACCTTTCAGGCGCTCAAGTTCGTTTTCTTCGGGCTGGGCGCGCTCTCGGCGGGCGCGGGCATCTACTTCCTTGCCACCGACAACAGCGCGTCGGCGGCGCGCTCCGGCTCCTATTTTTCCGTCACACCTCCGTTCGGCCGATCGGCAGGACGGGTCGAGTTCGGGTTTCGTTTCTAGCGTGACACGGTCGGCTCGGCCGCCATCGTTCTGACGCACCTCGCGCCGACACCATCGCCTTGACGGACCCGGCGCCGACAGTGGTGGTAAGGATGCACGGTGCGTGTCATTGCAGGTCGCTTGGGCGGGCGAACTTTGGTTGCCCCCGGCGGCGCCGCGACGCGACCGACGGCGGACCGTGTTCGCGAGGCGCTCTTTTCAGTCTTGGCTGACATCGAAGGAACCACGGTGCTCGATCTCTACGCGGGTACCGGCGCGCTCGGCATCGAGGCGCTATCGCGCGGCGCGGCGAGCGCCACGTTCGTCGAGAACGCGCGCGCGGCGCTGCAAGTGCTGAGGCAAAACATCCACTCGCTCGAGCTCGGCGAGGTAACTACAGTGTTGCCCATCGCCGTCGAGCGTGCGCTGAGAACGCCACCCTGGCGCGAAACCTTCGATCTCGTCTTCCTCGATCCCCCCTACGTCGTCATTCGAGGTGGGCGCTTCACGGCGTCACTCACCAAAGCGGTTGAGCGTGGGCTCACGTCGTCGTTGCGACCAGGCGGGCGCGTGATTCTCGAACACGCGTCGGCGGAAAATGCACCGCCAGTATCGGGCATCACGCTCGAAGAGACGCGCGTGTATGGCGACACCGCACTCAGTTTTTACCTACGCTAGAATTCGTTTCTGTATACTCGGGGGCTCCTTCGCTTCGTCCCTTTCCCGGAGGATCTTCCCTGCTGAACGCCGCAAAGGATCCGTTTCGAAGTTCAGCAGTTGGATCACCCGAGAACCCAAGGTAACGCCTATGCCCGAGTCGATTGCTCCCTCTTCCCGGCC
>DATHES010000208.1:0-8748 GCA_035318465.1 Polyangiaceae bacterium | reverse complement strand
ATGGTGGGGAGCTCCGCGCGCATGCGCGAAGTCTTCGCGCGCATTCAGCGCGTCGCCCCGACCGGTGCCCCGGTGCTCATCGTCGGCGAATCGGGCACCGGCAAAGAGCTCGTGGCGCGCGGGCTTCACAACCGCAGCCGGCGCGCGCAGGGCCCCTTCGTTCCCATCCACACCGGCGCCATTCCCCGCGAGCTGGTGGCGAGCGAGCTCTTCGGTCACGAGAAAGGCGCTTTCACCGGCGCCCTCAGCTCCTCCGAAGGAAAGTTCGAAGCGGCTTCGGGCGGCACGATCTTCCTCGACGAAGTCGGCACGATGGATCTCTCCACGCAAATCAGCTTGCTCCGCGTGCTGGAGACTTACCGCTTCACGCGCGTCGGCGCGAGCAAGGAGCGCGAGGCCGACGTCCGCATCGTCGCCGCAACCAACCGTGACCTGCTCGATCTGGTCGAAGCCAACCAGTTTCGCGAAGACCTGTATTACCGGCTCAACGTCTTTACGATCCCGCTCCCGCCGCTGCGCGAGCGCATCGAAGACATCGTGCCCATCGCTGAACGCTTTCTCCGCTTCTTCGCCAAGCGGTACGGGACTTCGGCGCGGTGCCTTTCGGATCGCGCGCTCGAGCGTCTTCTCAGCTACACCTGGCCCGGCAACGTGCGTGAGCTGCGCAACGTGATGGAGCAGACGGCGGTGTTCGCCCAGCGCGAGGTGGTCGGGGCCGATGAGGTCCAGTTCATCTCCACGCGCCTGCCCAATACGCGACCCACCCGCAGCGAACCGCGCAGTTCGGGCGCCCCGCCGATGGCGCCGTCCCCGCCATCCCGAGCCGCCAGTTCCCCGCCGCACGAGGAAATGCCGCCGCCAACCGCCGCGCTGCCGCCCGAGGACATGGAGGTCGAGCCGGACATGCTGGACCCGGTTCTGCCCCTGGTGGCGACCGGGCTCACCGAGGCGTCCGCGAGCGTCGCGGCGGCATCCCCGCCGTCGGGAGAGTCGACCCTGGCGGCAGCCTCGGAGCGCAAAGGGTCTCCCGCCCCCGATGAGCACCCGCTCGTTTTGCGCATCCCCGTCGGCACCACGCTCGCCGAAGCGGAGCGTCTGCTCATCATCAGGACGCTCGAGGTCGCCGAGGGAAACAAGCAGCGCGCCGCACGGATCCTCGGCATCAGCCGGCGTGGGCTCTACACGAAGCTCGCTTCCTATGGCGAGCACGTTCCCGCCGACGAAGCCACGCCGGAACGTGCGCCCGACCCGCCCGCACCGAGCGCGTAAGACAGCGCCTCGAGACGCGGCTAAGAAGCCCCCTTCACGGAAAGTCGCGTCCTCCAGCACTTCTCCTCGCGTCTTGATGGCGACGATGGCCTCGGAGATGGCCGCTTCCAGCGACGCGCCGATGGGCACACGGGCGCGCGGTACCGCGGGGGCGGCCAGTTCACGCTTTCGGGCTTCGGACGCTATGGTATGGTCCGCAAGATGACGCCGGCAAAAGAGGAAAAAGCGGTCGTGGCCGACAAGGCACTCCTAACCGTGAACGGCACGTCACTCGAGTTGCCGGTCACCGTCGGCACCGAGGGTGAGAAGGCCATCGACATCGCCCAGCTTCGTAACAAGACCGGTTACGTGACGCTCGACCCGGCGTTCATGAACACCGCCTCCACGACGAGCGCAATCACGTACCTCGATGGGGAAAAGGGGATCCTGCGCTACCGGGGCATTCCCATCGAGCAGCTGGGGGAGCACTCCACCTTCGTCGAAACGGCGTACCTGCTCATCTACGGGCATCTGCCAGTCCAGGAGGAGCTGACCCGCTTTTCCAACCTCCTCACGCGCCATTCGCTCCTGCACGAGGACATGAAGCGGTTCTTCGATGGGTATCCGAGCACCGCGCACCCCATGGCCATCCTGTCGGCGATGGTCTGCTCGCTCTCCAGCTTCTACCCCGAAGCGCTCGACGTACGGAATACGGAACAGCTCGATATCACCATTGCCCGCATGCTGTCCAAGGCGCGCACCATCGCCGCATTTTCTTACAAGAAGTCGATCGGCCAGCCCTTCGTCTACCCGCAGAATTCGCTCTCCTACTGCGCCAATTTCCTCAACATGATGTTCTCGGTGCCCGCCGAGCCGTACATGATCGACGAGGAAGCGGTGCGCACGCTCAACTTGCTTCTCATCCTGCACGCCGACCACGAGCAGAATTGCAGCACCTCGACGGTACGCCTGGTGGGCTCGTCGCAGGCCAACCTCTTCGCCTCCATCGCCGCGGGCATCTGCGCGCTCTGGGGGCCCCTCCATGGCGGTGCCAACCAAGAGGTCGTGGAGATGCTCGAGCAAATCAAGGCCGACGGCGGTGACGTGAAGAAGTTCGTCGGCTTGGCCAAGGACAAAAATTCCCAGTTTCGCCTGATGGGATTCGGTCATCGGGTCTACAAGAACTACGACCCGCGCGCCAAAATCATCAAAGCCGCGTGCGACCGCACCGTGGCCCGCCTCGGCATCCGTGATCCGCTGCTCGACATCGCGCTCCAGCTCGAAGAGGCGGCCCTGTCCGACCCCTATTTCATCGAGCGCAAGCTCTATCCCAATGTCGACTTTTACAGCGGCATCATCTACCGCGCGCTCCGCATCCCCACCAACTTGTTCACCGTCATGTTTGCGCTCGGCAGGCTCCCCGGATGGATCGCCCACTGGAAGGAAATGACGGAAACAGCATCCAAGATCGGCCGGCCGCGTCAGGTCTACACTGGCCCCACCGAGCGGAGCTACCTCCCGATCGAGAAGCGAAAAGCGCTCTGAGGCAACCAGGAAAGGCGCGCCCGGATGGTCGGCGATCTGCGCGAGAGAATCCTTTCCATCATGGACCAAAAGGATCATTGGGCGTGGCCCTGCTTCACGCGGCCAGGGCTCACCAAGTCCCAGCTCGCCGTCCACTTCCGTCACGAGTTTCTCACCTACGTGCGCGATTTCCCGGTGCTCTTGGCACGCGTGCTCGGTCAAGGTCCGCCGGCCGAAGCGCGCGCGCCCCTGGCCCGTAACATCGACGAAGAGGAGACGGGGCACTACTCGTTCGGCGTCTCGCACCCCGAGCTCTTCCTGCAGATGATCGATGGCCTCGGCATCGCCCGTCTCGACGTGACCGCGGGCGCGCTCGAGCCCGAGGCACTCCATTACCGAGCTTTGCTCGACCGCTACAGCGGTTCCGCCCCCTGGTTCGTGGGCGCGGCGGTGGTGACGATCTTCGTCGAAGGGAGTATGCATGAAAGGCGCGAGTTCGAGGGGACGCGGCGCGCAGAACCGGTGGACGACCTCATCGCCCGCCACCCGATGGTCTGTTTCTACGGCTGTCCACCGGACGCCATGCGTCTGACCCGCGCGCACCAAGCGGTCGAGGGCGACCACCGACGCGATGCGTGGGAGACCGTGCTTCGCCACGTCCCTGACGGTGCAGCTGTCGACGCGGTCGTCGACGCCGTCGCCGAAGCGCACCGCGGTTGGCTCGCCTACCGCGACGGTGTCGCTCGGGCGATGGGGCTGCCAAGGGGTAAGGTCGGAGTCTAGCGCTGAATCGCGAGGCGAGAAGGGACGAACGTCCATCCCCGCCCGCGTGCGGTGTCGGTGCGCCGCCGAGCGGCGCTCGGGCGAAGAGCGCGATTTACACGTGCCCATTCGGGCGTGTACGGTCATTCCAATGGCCGATCACGCCCATTTTCCTCGCCATCGTAGGACTCGAAACCTCGTTGCGCTCGCAGTCGGCTTGGTCCTTCCGGGGATCGCTTTCGCTGCGCAGGTGAAAGGAAAACTGGTCGGTCTCGAAAAGCTGATGAACCCCGTGTGGGCCGAAGCGAAAGACGTCAACTCGCATCGCTTTTCCTGGCGCGAGCCATCGCCCACCGTGCGCGCGGAATTCCGCAATCTTTTTACGTATGCCCCCAAGGAGGTGTGCGTCGCGGCGCTCGCGACGACGGCGCAGCAGCCGCCCGCCATGCCGCTGCTCATCACCGTTGGCGGCGGGCGCACGACGCCCGTGACCGTCGTCGTCGCGCCGGGAACGCGCCTGCACTTCGAGAACCGCGATCCGTTCGCACATCGCCTTTACGGCGTGAACCAGCCGACGTTCCCACCCGGCGAAATGGGCCAAGGAGCGGCGCGCGACTGGACCGCGCCAGGCCCGGGGCGTTACGAAGTGAAGGACGAGCTCTCGCCGAGCATCCGCTCCTGGGTCATCGTCGAGCCGAACGTCGCCGCCATCGCGTACCCTTCGGTCCAAGGCGCGTTTTCCATCCCCCAGCTTGCCCCGGGCGAATACACGCTGAAGGCGTTTTTCGCGGGCGCGCCGGCGGGGACGCCCAAATCGGTCGTCGTCGCATTCGCGCCCCTCGACGTGGTGCTGCCGGTCGCCGAAGGCGTCAGAGCCGACGCGGGGGAAAGGGACTAGGCCATGCTTCTGTCTCGTTTTTGGTACGTGGTGCTCGCTGTCGCACTCGGGGCGGTGTTGTTTGCGCTATTTTTGGCGACCAACATGTACGACCGCGCCGGACTGCGCGCGATGGGCGAGGCGCTCGCCGGTGATAGCCAGGTGGTCGGATCGTTTCTGCGCGATGACGCTCGCCGCCGCGCGAGCGCGCTCATCGTTCCCGCGCTCGACGACGACATCCGTACACATCTCGCCAAGGCGAGCGCGTCCCTCGAGAAGATCCCCAACGAGTCCAAAGACAAAGTGCGCGCCGCCCTGCGCAAGCACTTCAACAACACCCCGGCTGACCAGAAGTTCGATGCCCTCTTCGCGCTCGATCAGAGCGGCCGCGTCATCGGCGAGGTCGGCTTCGATCAGTCGAGCAGCATCGACGGTTTCGAGCTCGGTGGGTATCCGGTCGTGGCTGACGCGCTGCACGGCTGGGTGCGCGACGACACCTGGGTGCTGGGAGGCCGCCTCTACCGCGTCGTGGCGCGTCCGGTGGAGCATGACGTCAGCCAGATGCCGGCCGGGGCCATCGTCGGCGTACGCATCCTCGACGACACTTTCGCTCGCGAGCTCTCCAAGCGCACCAGCGCCGCCATCGCGTTCTACGCCAACGGCGTGCGCGTCTCCTCGGGGGCCCCGGAAGGTTTCGACGCGACGCAGCTCGACAGCGTCACCGCCGAGCTCAAGTCGGTCGAGACCGACGCGACCTACAAGGAAAAGGGTTTCAGCGACGTTCGCACGCTGCACGACGGCCTCGGCGTCGTCTATTCGCGTCTCATGGGAGAAGCGTGGGACCTCGGTGCAGGGTATGTCGTGGCGCGCGTGGCGCACCCCATCGGCACGCCGCTCGGATTTCTCAACAGCGCCGACGACAAAGACAAGCGCAACGTGCCGCTCTTCCAGATCATCCTCATCTCCGTGCTCGTGGCGGGGATCGGTCTCGCGCTGAGCTTTCTCGAGCACACCCGCCCTCTGCGCGTCTTCCGCGAGGAAGCGCAGCTGTTCGCCAAGGCGAAGGTGGATCAACTGACGGCGAGCAAGTTCCGCGGCGTGTATCGCCAAATCGCCGCGAGTCTCAACGAAGGGATGGAGCACGTGGCCGCCAAGGGAGGGGCGCCGCGGCGGGCGGCCGATCTCGATGCCGTGCTCGGGCCGATGCCGGCCCAACCTTCGATGAGCGCCTTTTCCCTCCCGCAGTCGTCGATCGCCTCGCCGCTCGACCGCGTGCCGGCGCCGCCCGCGCCCGCCGCCCCGCCGCGTCCGCCGCCCGCCGCCGCCGCGCCCGCCCCGCAGCCGTTCACGCCCCCGGTCGCGCCGCCCGCTGGTGGGTCACCGTTCGGGTCACCGTTCGCGCCACCTCCGCCACCGGCCGCGGCGCCGGGCCCGCCTCCGCCGCGAGCGGGGGCCGCTCCGCCGATGGGAGCACCGCCTCTCGCCGGCCCCGCACCTGCCCCCGGGGCGCCCCGAGCTGCCGTTCGTCCGCCCACCGCCAAGCAACCATCGCTGACGCTCGTCGGCGTTGCCCCGGCTGCTGCTCCCCCTCCGCCCGCCGCCTCGCCGGCCATCAAGCCGCCCGGAGCTGCAGCCAAGGCGGCCGGGGCTGGTCTCGCGTACTCGCAGAATGCCCCCACGCCGGCGGCGCCTCCCGTCATGAGCTTCGATCGCCCGGAAGATCCCGACGAGGCAACGGTGGTCAGCCACGTCTCCAGCGAGATCCTCGGACAGCTGTCCGCCGACCGAGGAACGGATCGGCCACCCCCCATCCACGACGAAACGGCGGAATGGCGCCGCGTGTACGACGAATTTCTACGCCTGAAGAAAGAGTGCGGCGAAACCACGGACGGGCTCAACTTCGAGAAGTTCAAGTCGACGCTGCGAAAAAATCGCGATCAACTTCTGCAGCGTCACGGCTGCAAGTCGGTCAAGTTCAGCGTCTACCTCAAGGAAGGCAAAGCCGCGCTGAAGGCGAATCCCATTCGCGAATAGCCTGAGCTCGTCTGGAGTCGGGGCTCAAAACGCAGGGCCCAATCCGTAACGGATCCTGGCGTCCCGGAATCGGTGGAGCCCGCGAAGCGCAGCGCGCTTGCTTCGACACGCTGCAATTCGCAATTCCGGGCCGGAGCGTCCGGTGGCGGTGGGGTCCTGTTCCGGACTTGCTCCGGCGGGGCGGAGGCGAACTCAGGATTGATCATAAGTTCAGTCCGAGACTGGCTCCTTCGCCTCCGCCCCATTCGTCGCAATGGGCGATCATGAAGAGAACCGCCAGGACGCCAGGTTTTCCGGTGTTTTTGTAATAAACTCACTGCCTAGGGGCCTGTGCTCCTCAAGCAGGCCCGTCGCTTCGCCCGTCGCTACCAGCCGCTACACAACTACGCGGCGCTGGTGGCGATTGGATCTGCGACGTTGTGGCTGCCGATCTGACCCGCTCCCGCTCCCGATTCCCATGCCTTTCGATCACGAGCGCCCTGAAGTCTATCAAGTCATCGGCAAGGAGCCCTTGATCGAGTTGTGGCCATGCTCGTCAAGTTGGCCAAGGTCCTCCAGGATGGGTGAAATCGGGAGCAGGACCGGGAGCGGGACGGATTCAGAGGCGGGCCCTAGATCCCTAATCTCATGGCGGCCCCGGTGACGGCGCTGGCGCCCTGGTGATCTCTCTCATCGGGATGTGACGAATGCTGAGGGGGCGAAGCCCCCGGTGACAAAAGGATCCTAGAACACCGGACGTTCCACGTCCGGTGTTCTAGGATGTCGCGCATGCAATCGGAAGCGCGCAACGTCGTCATCATCGGCTCGGGCCCGGCGGGTCTCACCGCCTGCATCTACGCCGCCCGCGCCAATCTCCAACCTCTTCTCATCGAAGGCTTCAATGCGGGTGGGCTGATCCCCGGCGGGCAGCTCATGTTCACGACCGACGTCGAGAACTATCCCGGTTTCCCGGAAAAGGTGACAGGCCAGGAGCTCATGAAGCGGTTTCGCGACCAAGCCGAGCGGCAGGGGACGGAGATCGTCACCGCCGACGTCACCAAGGTCGACCTCTCGCAGCGTCCCTTCAAAATTTGGAGCGGGGAGGGCGCCGCGCTGACGCTCGCCAAGACCGTCATCATCGCCACCGGCGCACGCGCCAATTACATCGGCCTGCCCAACGAAGACAAACTCAAGAACAAGGGTGTTTCGGCCTGTGCCGTCTGTGATGGCCCGCTCTATCGCGGCAAAGCGGTGGCGGTCGTGGGCGGCGGTGACACCGCCATGGAGGAAGCGAGCTACCTCGCGGGGCTCTCGCCCAGCGTCACCCTCATCCACCGCCGCGATGAGTTCCGCGCCTCGAAGACGATGCAGCAGCGCGTCCTGGAGAATCCGAAGATCACCGTGCTCTACAACCACGAGGTGCGCGACGTGCACGACATCGTGCAAGATCACGTGAACGGCATCGAGGTGGAGGACACCAAGAGCCGTTCGCGGCGGACGATCCCCGTCTCGGCGCTGTTCGTGGCCATCGGGCACACGCCGATGTCCGAGCTCTTCACGGGACAGGTTGCGCTGCACCCCAATGGCTACATCAAGACGACGCCCGGCACGACGCAGACCAGCGTGGAAGGCGTGTTCGCCTGCGGCGACGTGCAGGACTGGGTGTACCGTCAAGCGGTGACGGCCGCCGGCACGGGATGCATGGCGGCGCTGGAAGCGGAGCGTTACCTCGTGGCGTCGGGCGGACATTGAGCGAGCGCGAAGAGCTCTTGCGGCTCGCGGCCGAGCTCCGCGTACACGCCGAATGGCAGCTGGCCACCGGGGCAACCGGGTCTTTGGCCGGCGAACGCCGCAGCGCGCGCCCCGCCGCGAAATCGAGCGGCGCACACGGCGCGGCTGCGTCGAGCCCGCCGCCCGGCCGTGGTGCGAACCTCCAGGCCAGCAACGTGCACCCGCCCTCGGCCGCCAACTTGACGGCGGGCGCGAGCAGCGCGGCCGGCGCGAGTCCCGCCGCGATGGCGCCCGCTGGTCGGTCGCCCATCGTGGCCTTGCCGCTCTCCCCCGAGCGCGAAGCGGCAAGCCTTCGCCTCGTCGCGCTCTCCGAGGAGGTCAAGACTTGCACCAAGTGCGCGCTCTACGCCGGGCGCACCCAAACTGTCTTTGCGCGCGGGGACCCGGCCGCCGAGCTTTGCTTCGTCGGCGAGGGCCCAGGAGCGGACGAAGACGCGGCCGGCTTTCCCTTCGTCGGCAAAGCGGGTCAGCTGCTCGATCGCATGATCGCCGCCATGGGCTATCTGCGCGACGACGTCTACGTGTGCAACATC
>DATHES010000207.1:0-77775 GCA_035318465.1 Polyangiaceae bacterium | reverse complement strand
TTGTCGCTCCAGATCTTGCGCGTTCGGATCGAAGGTCTGCCGGCAGGGCTCGTGTGCCAGCGCCTCGGCCAAGAGGCCGTGCGTCCAGGCAGTCTGACGATTCTTTCCTCGGATGAGAATATCGCTGGGGTAGAAAGCGATTTCGAGCTCCGGTCCCGACCAGTAGGCCGTGTGCTCGGGCATGAATCCGCGCAGCGCCTTGCCGCCGAGCTTGCGCAGGACATTGGCAGGTCCGGAGAGCCACCACGATGGTTCGGTTCGTCTTGCGTTGATCGCGTTTCTTTCGAGCAAATGGTCGATGACGCGAGCGATAGCGTCGTACTTGTCGCCCCTCGTAATGCAGGTGAGGTGATCGTCTTTTCGGCCACGTGCCGCCGACAGCACACGAAGAACCGGAACGCTCACGAACATCAAAACGAAGGCGGCCGAAATGCCAAGAGTAATGGGAAAGCCTCGCAGGGTCCGCTTGACGAAGCTTTCGCGAGCGGTCCCGGGCGGTGCTTTCGCCGCTACGACAGTGCCGATCAGGATGGGCACCAGGAGAGCCAAGCCGAGCCACACGATGCGGAGGACCGAAGTCGGCACGCGATCGGACAGCGGCACGAAAGCTACGACGAAAGTAGCAATCCGCGGGAAAATGGTACCCGCGACGAGAATGGGCCAGGCGGCGGCCGACGCCACGAGGCCTGACAGGAGCGTGTGTTCTTTCGGCGAGGTCTGGCCGAACAGCGCCACCACGGCCCATCCGAAGATGGCCGTGAGAATTTTGCCGGCTGACTTTCCAATGAAAGAGAAGAGTGCCTGAAGGAGTGCCATCGATCTCTCTCCCTTTAAATACGTTTCCCCCCCATCGGGGGACCTCGGGCGAATGGGCCCTTCGCGGTTTTGGCCGACTTAGGTTAGATGGCAGTTCGTCGACGGCATCGGTGAACCAAGGCCGGACCTTTCTCCTGCGTCGGCCATCGAAGGCGGCGCTATGGGAATGGAATCGTTGGTGAGTGGCATACGCCCATCATGATGGAACCGCACCGCAGGACCGGCTTCGTTTCTTACGGCGTGCTGAGACGGACATTCGTTCTTTTCCGAACGATCTCAATGGGCGTGTGCTCGCCCCTTGCTGCGGTGAATGCCCAGGCGACCTTTTACCAGGTACCGACTGGCGACATCGCCAAACCGGCGGACGTCTATTTCCAACAGCAATCAACACTGTCCGACAGGCTCGATCTGTCGTTGCAAGGGATGGTGGGATTGGGCTCGAATTTCGATGCGGGCATGAGCGTCTATAATTTCGACTTCGTTCGTCGTGGCGGCGCCATTCATGTCGAGGCGAACCATAGCGATCGCGGCGACCCGTTCGGTCCCCTCGTTCTCGGGACGGTGCAGAAGCGGTTCGACACTTCATTGGATTTCGCCGTCGTACTCGGGGGACAAGCCGGACCAAACGTAGGGCCCGTTGCGGACATTCGAATGAGTGCGCGGGGCTACGCGAACGTCGTCGTCGAGTGGGGCGAAAACCGACGGTGTTCTGCAGGCGCGTACCTCACCAACGGTATTTTCGTGGGCGGGAGGGCGCTCCAAGTCGGGCCGTGGCTCGGCTGCGACATCGAGGTGCTCGAGGACCTTCTCGAGATTCAGGCCGACTGGGATTTCGGCAATCATGCGAATGGGGCAGCGACTTTTGGTCCGCAACTTCGGGTAACGAAACAGGTGGGGGTAGCTCTCGGCCTGCGCGTCCCGAATCCGTGGGCCGACAACGCCAAGTGGGGAGGGGTTCTGCAGATCGAGGTCAAGGATCCACTGAGCCATTGAGAGCCGTCGGCTTTCGCACGCCCGGTGGTGAACGCATGACGACGCCTCGCGGTATTCGCGCGGCTCTTTCAACCTGCGGAACGCAACCGGAGGATGAAGGTGGTGCCAAGGCCCGGCTGAGTCTCGACGTCGATGGTGCCGTTGAAATGCGCCGTCACGATGTCGTGCACGATGGTAAGACCGAGGCCTGCTCCTTCCCCGAAGGGCTTGCTGGTGTACATTGGCTCGAAGATCTTGGGGACGTTGTCGGGCGCGATACCTATGCCGCGATCGCTGACGCGGAGCTCGATCGCGCCTTCCGACGGCTGCAACTGAACGACGATGGGGCCGCCGCCTTTCTCAGCGCTCGCGCGGATGGCATTGGTCACGAGGTTGGTCACGATCTGCGCCAGCCGCCCTGGAGAGCCGAACAGGTCCATCGGCCGCGGCTCGGCGCCGAGCGTCACTGTGCAGTTGGCGGCGCGCGCTCCGTGAGCGATGAGCAGCAGCGCGTCCTTCGTCACGGCGAGCGGGTCGAAGTGGCGAAGGTCCTTGCTCGCGACGTCGCGCGTTTCCGTCTTGATGCTTCGCACGAAACCAGCCACATTTTGCGCGGCATTGTCGGCCAGCTTGGCCGCGGTTTCCATCTCGGCGGCGATGTCGCGGTGGTCTTGAGACGTCACGTCGGGGCCATCGATGGAGGTGCGGTACTCGCTTATCAGGTCGAGAAGCTCGCCGAGTGCGGCGCGCACGGCGGCGAGGGGCGTGTTCATCTCGTGCGCCATGACCGCCGTCAGTCGACCGAGCGAAGCCATGCTCTCGGAGATGAGCAGCCGCTCTCGATTCTCGCGCAGCGCTTGGTGCGCCCGCTCGAGCTCTTCGAGGCGCTCTTGCAGCGCCGCATGCAGGGCGGCAAGCTCCCTTTCGTCCGCCATTCGTTTGAAGGCCGCGCCGAACTGGTTGCGCAGCTTGTCGTAGGCGGTCGCCTGGTTGGGGTGCCCTTCCAGAAGGATCATGCCGAGCTGCTGGTCCTCGAACGCGAGGGGCATGACCACCGCTAGATAGTTGCGGTGCTCGGGCAAGATACCCTCCGGCGCCAGGCAGCTCGTGCGAAATTGCGTCGAGACACGATCGGACACGCGACCCGTATCGTCAACGCCGAGGACGAGCGTGGAGCGTTCCTTCGAGTCGCGAGCGTCGTAAAGGGACAAGTAGCAGCTCTTGACCTCGAAACGGCGGAGGCTCTCCGATAGGACGACGGCGAGATCGGGAAGGTTTCGGGTCGTGATGAGAGACCGGCTGACGTCCGCGAGCGCATCGGTCCTCTGGCTGTCCAAGAGACGGAGGAATGCCTGCGCCCGCTGGCCGGTGTCGCTCATCAAAACGCGCGCTTTGTGCCACGCGTCTTCGGCCCGAGCGAGGCGTGTCGCGTCACCGGCCAGGTACGGTAGCGCAAGCCGGCGCATGGCCGAAATGGCGTCTCCCCAGCGCACGAAATCGGGAAACGATCGTGCCGAGCGATCGAGTTCTTCGTCCAAGGCAACCAGAAACTCATGGGTCGATCCGGTTGCGAGATCCGATGAGAATGCCGCGAGAATGCCGCCTACCGCGGCGGCTTGGTCCGTCGCCAGAACGCGTCGCATCTCTGCCGCGATCTCCTCCCGGCTTGCTTCGAACGACTTGTCGCCGGGCGGCCGGCTCGACGGCAGACGCGTACCACCAGCTTCGAGCACCGAGCGCGGAAAACACCCGCATGATCGCCGGACCACGAGCGCGGTGTCGAGGACCACGTGATGGGGAATGGGTCTGCCGTCGAGCGCGTCGAGAACCAGACTCGCCGCGCGCCGACCCTGCTCCTCCAAACGCTGGGAGATCGTCGTAAGGGGCGGAATGGAAAACCCGGCTTCCATCGTGTCATCGAAGCCAACGACGCTGATGTCCTGAGGAACACGGATGCCGCGGTCAGTCAGGGCGGAGAGCGCGGCGAGAGCCGTGGCGTCGTTGAATGCGACGATCGCTTCGAGCCGCTCTCGAGGGCCCTCGAGCAACGCGCGAACCTCGTTGCCGGCCCCGCCGAACCCCGAGCTCGACGTGACCCAGGTGGGGTCGAACGAGAGGCCATGCTCGGCCAGCGCCTCGCGGTATCCGCAAAAGCGATCGCCGATGTCGCCGCTCGCCTCGGGGCCTCGGATGAAGCCAACGCGCCTTCGGCCGTGCACCTCGACGAGGTGCGAGATGGCCATTTTGACGCCTCCCGCGTCGTTCACCCCAATGGTGGGTACGCCCGAAAGTTCCATGCCGAGGGCGACAATGGGCAGCGAACGCCGTTTGTCGCAAAACGCTTCCAGTGCTTTTTTGCCCACGAACTGAACCAGCGACGCCGATAGAACGATCAGGCCGTCGACGCTCTCCGTTCCGATGAACGCGTCGAAGTCATCCTTGATCCCGTGCACCGCGAAGCACACCGCGCTGGCGCCGCGAGCCTCGACGGCATCGACCACGCCGATCACCACGTCGCGCTCGTAGGGATTGCCGGAAAGCCAGAGCGACACCACGCCAATGCGCGGGATCGAGGAGCGCGCTCCGCCCGTGAGCTTTCCCATGATTTCCTCATTATCATCGGCGCCGCGCCTTGCTCAAACTGCGACGTCGGAGGCGGCGGAAGTTCGCTTTTTCCAGAGCCATCCACCGCTCTTCGAACGGCGTGCGCAGATGGCTACCAGAAACCTACATCGTGACGCGCGTTCGGTGGCGCGCTGCCATCACGCGCAGGGCCGGACAACGTCCCCTTGCCTTCGGCGATCGTTGGACGCTGCAAACGAAAATGCGAGCCTGTTAAAACGCCGATCGTTCGAGACAGCAAGGGCTCGTGTTACTTTCCGCGGTAGGCCTCAACTTTTGACAGAGGACTGAAGATGAAAGCTTATGCAAGTTGGGCGTTCGCCATGATGACCGGCCTTGGCTTCACGGGAGCGGTCGGATGCTCTTCCCCGCCTGATCCGGGGGCAACGGAAGAGGCGTGCCTGCGTCTCGCGACGGCCAATTGCCAGAAATACAACGCGTGCCGCCCGCGGTGGTTGCAAGCCACTTTCGGCGATGTCGATACGTGCGCGACCCAATACGCCGCAACCTTGTGCCGCAATCGACTGGGTATCGCAGGTACAAGCGACAGGCCAGCCACGGTAGATGCCTGCGCCGCCGCCCTAACATCCGCGACCTGCGCGCAGTTTTTGGACAATGATCTGGCCGTGAGTGCTTGTTTGGCGCTACCAGGGGCATTGCCAACCGGCGCCGCTTGCGGAACGCCGGCCCAATGTCAAACGGTGACCTGCGAGTTTCCGGCAGGCGCAGCGTGCGGCAGGTGCGGCGCACCGCTCCGTGCAGCTGGAGCCCCTTGTACCTCGAGCAGCCAGTGCGAGAGCAACCTCCAGTGTTTCAACGACGTCTGTGCGCTGCCCGGCGGCGTCGGGGCGAGGTGCGTGGACTCGTTCGAATGCCAGTATCCGTTGTCGTGCATGATCGACAGGTGTGCGGTTTCGGCCAATGCGGGCGAATCCTGCGCGACGGCGCCGTGCAACGACCGCGATGGCCTCTTTTGCCGCAATGTCGTTTGCCAACCGTTGCAGCTCGTCGGCAAGGGCGAACCCTGCGACGATGCGGATTTTCGCTTCTGCCGAGCTGGTTTCTGCGCGCCCACCGGTTTGTCGACCGAAGGTACCTGCGTTGCGTCGGCGGTCGTCGGCGGGCCCTGCAGTGACGCGATCGGTCCCTTCTGCTTACCCTGGGCACGGTGCGTTCAAGGTGTCTGCGAGACTGCCGATCCCGGGATGTGCAAGTAGACGCAGGGCACGCGGGCGGCTGCTATTCGAGCCCCTCGACGAGGTAGAGATCGCTGTGGGCTCGAGGTAGCGTCCGCCGTCCGGAAAGAGGATAGCAGGACCAACGTCGCCCGCGGCTACGTCAACGCCCAATGGCTGTGGCACTGCCACGGGCGACGCGGGTGCAACAGCTGTAGCAGAGACGACCGCCGTCGCAGCGAAGGACGTTTTTTACGTGCTTTCGCGCGAATGACGAGCTGGCACGACCCCTGCTCAAGGAGGGTCACGAACACGGCCGCACTTCGCGGCAAGGTCTCATCGAACACACGAAAGGCAGGGTCGTCATGCGTTTTTACATCCGCTCCTTCATTCCGGTTCTGGCGATGCTCATCTCGGGCTGCGGTGGCACCGACCCTTCACCGCCCGGTGAGCCGGGCGAGTCCATCCCGCGCCCGTTGACCCTCGCGCTCGACGCTGACGCGCTCGGTGTCGGCAGATCAACGAAGGCCACCATCATCCTGGGCAATCCGGCGCCAGCCGACGGCGCCGTTGTCGCGCTCTGGTCGAGCGACGTTCCATCGCTTGCGATGCCGGTAACCATCACCATTCCTGCCGGCGACTACACGGCGACGTTCACACTCACGAACAGCTACGGCGGCCAACGCAAATCGGTGAACATCATGGCAAGCTACCAAGAGGCATGGGCGCAAACTTCGCTGTTTGTCCCCACCGAGCCGCCTCCTTGCAAGAGTCGCGCGTGCCAGCTGTAGACTCCTCGCTCGATGTTCCAATGCACGAACCATCGTCGTGTGCCGCGACGCGCGCCACGCCGCCAACGGCGGCTCATTGCACGCATTCATACGTGCGATGCGCGGCATCGATTGGACGTTGCGGAGCTGCGTCTCTATTCTTCGGCCGGGGGAAACGGACACGATGGCGCCGCGTGAACCGAAATCGAGCTCACAAAGCGTCCCTCTCCGGGTCGATCACTTCATCGAGACGTCGAAGGGCTCGGCACTGCTACATAGGGACACGGGTGCAACAGCTGTAGCAGGGCGGGTGCCACAGCTGTAGCAGGACGATCGCGGTCGTGGTGAAGGCACGTTTTCACGTGCTTTCGCGCGGAGGGACGAGCTGGCACGAGCCCTGCTCAAGGAGGGGTCACGAACACGGTCGCACGCCGCGGCACTTGCTCGAGACGGGCGCGACCGGGGCACCGACCCGCGAAACGGAACACCACGCAGAACCATCTTCGAAGTGGAAAGGAAACGATCATGACGACGACGGATCACGACTGTGGCATCTCGTTTGCGGGTCCCGCATCCGGGCAAAGTGCGACGAAGTATTTGGCCGCCTTGTTGCTGGTGGTTGCGGGCGGCACCGGGGCTTGCGCGTCGGCGAATGGCGAGAGCGAGCGGGGACTGTCCGTAGGCGATACCGACATCGTGGCCGATGATTCGGCCGAGGAGACCGCCGAGCTGTCCGCGCCAGCCGATGAAGTTCTGAACTGGAATGAAATCGCGCAGGTCACCTCGCTGCCCTCCCCACCAACCATGGGTTCGCGCAACCTGGCGATCACCCAGGTGTCGGTATTCGACGCCGTCAACTCGATCGTCCGGCGATATTCGCCCTACGCAGTCAACCTGAGGGCGCCCAGGGGAGCCTCACCCGTAGCGGCGGCCGTTGCAGCAGCCCACTACGCGCTCGTGCGCCTGTACCCGGCAGCGCAGGCCTCGCTCGATACTTCGTTTGCCGCCTCGCTGGCCGCGATTCCCGATGGCCAATCGGAGACCGATGGCGTCGCGGTCGGTGAAGCGGTGGCGGAGCAGATCCTGGCTTTGCGAGCAACCGACGGCTCGTCCGTGGTGGTTCCGTACACCCCGGGATCCGGACCTGGAGCTTGGATCCCGACCCCCCCGGCGTTCGCGCCCGCACTTCATCCCGGGTGGGGGACAGTGACGCCCTTCTTCCTCGACCGTGGCGATCAATATCGTCTCGACCCACCCCCGGCCTTGACCAGCGCCAAGTACGCCCGCGCGTTCGAGGAGACGAAGTTGCTCGGCTCATCGGTCGCAACCCGCACGCAGGACCAAATCGATGTTCCCCGTTTCTGGGCTGTACCCGGCACCCAGGGCTGGAATCTCACCGCCCGCCAGCTTTTGGCAGCCAAGGGGATCCACCTTGCCAAGAGCGCTCGCATTTTGGCGCTGCTCAACATGGCGGGCGCCGATGCCATCATCGCCTGCTGGGACACCAAGTACGGCTACAATTTTTGGCGCCCAGAGACGGCCATCCGTGCGGCTGACACCGACGGAAATCCCGCCACCAACGCCGATGCGGCATGGTCGTCCTTCCTCGTCGCACCGCCGTTCCCCGACTATGTCTCCGGCCACGCTTGCTATGCCGGTGCGTCCAAGCATGTCCTCAAGAAATTCTTCGGCGACAAGGCGAATATCACCCTGACCAGCCCGGTTCTCCCCGGCGTGACGCGCAGCTACGGCTCCCTCAGCCAGATCGCCGATGAGATCGACAACGCCCGCGTCTGGGGCGGTGTCCACTTTCGCTTCAGCCAGAATTTGGGCCGCGCCTTGGGCGACGACGTCGCACGGTTCGTCATGAATAGGTAACTGGCGCCCGCGCTGGTCGGCACCGTCATCAGAAGAGGTAGAGTAGCCGAAGGCGTCCGCTCACCATCGTATTCGTATAGACGGGCTCGCTGAACGTTGGATAGCTGTCGGCTTTGGCGTAGGCGAAGACTGCTTTGACGAAGAGGTGCTTGAGTACCAGGTACTGGACCGCTCCGAAGGCTTGGAGCTGATGAAAGTGTTGCACGTCGTCGAGGGACGGATCGTAGTGAAGATCTTCCACCGTCGTCATGTTCAGCCCCACGCCGAGGACTAAATCTTCGACCGGGCGGCCATTGGCGAACCCTCCCACGCTCATCGTCGTCGTACTCGCTTCGGCATCGATGGTACCGTCGGGCTTGGTCGTGTCGACGAGGCCGTAAGCGCCGCTCGCGCCGAATTCGATGTAGGGATCAATGACGAATTGAATGGCCGCGCCCCCGCCCCGCATCGTCCTTTCCGCTCGGGCCGCCTCCTTCTGATCGGTGAGCCGCTTGTATTCGACCCCTCCTTTCAGCTTCAACCAGCCAAGGTCGAAGATCCCGACCGGGCGGCCGGCCAGCGCATTCGAGCCGAATTCGTTCCCAATTTGCGTTCCTAGTTCGAAACGCAGAAAATCCGTCGGATAGAGATGAAGCGCGGCCTGGCCCACACCGGGCGGCCGATAAAATGCATAGGTGACGCCATAGATCTCCGGCGCGCCGCGAAGCTCGTCGAAGGCTCCGCGGCGCTCGAGCGTATTCAAGTCGAGCCCCATGCCGAAGTGGTAGATTTCCCATGCCTCATAGCGACCGAGCTGCACGTCCCACGTGTTCCATCGACCCGCCCGAACCCAGACGTCGTCGGCATTGGTCACGGATGGAGGCGTCGACTGCTCCTTGTTGGCGACGAGCTCGGCCTGGCCCTGTACGAAATAGTTGCCCTGCGTATACGTGGGGGTGACGCGTAGAAGGAAGCGGCCCTGCTGTAGCCAATAGGTGATTCCTTGCTGCGTGGGGTGGCCACGGTCGATCTTCTCGTAGCCGGTATCGATCCAGGCGTATCCGGAAACACCGATGCCCGTTTGCCGGTAATACGGCCACTGCAGGCCGTGAAAGGTCATCCAAAGGGATCCGCCACGCAGACCACGGGTGCGCGGCTCCGGATACGCGGATAAGGGAAGACGTTCGATCGGGCCCAGGCTGCCTGTACTGGGCGGCGGCTCGACCGGCTTCGGCTCGGTCCGGCTGACGCCGGAAGGATCAGGCGGCTCGGGAGCCGCCGCGGGCTCGGCGTGCGATGGGCGTACGTGCGTCACTCGCGCTGCAGCGAGGAACGCGACGACTCCCAGCGTATGTCGGCCGATCGACCTCTTCACGATTCACTTCACCGTGAGCATGTCGGCGAGCGGGAGATTGGCGGCACTCGGTCCAACCTTCACTTCGACGGGGCCGCTCGCCACCTGCCAACCATTGCCGGCCGTATCCCAGTATTTGAGATCGGCGATGCGGAGGGGAATGCTGACGCGCTTCGTCAGCCCAGCATCGAGCGAGACGCGGTAAAAGCCCTTCAATTCTTTGGCCGGCCGGCGAACCGTGGCGCCGGGATAGGAGACGAAGAGGAAGACCACCTCGTCACCTGCTACAGCGCCGCTGTTGGTGACATCGACGGTGATGTTGACGACGCCGTTCTTGGTCACGTCACTGCACGGCACGCCGAGATTCTTGTACTCGAATTTCGCGTAGCTCAGGCCATGACCAAACGGAAACAGGGGCACAATCGACTTGTTGTCGAAATGGCGATAGCCGAGGTAGTAGTCCATCGCCGTCGTCGCTCCCGCGGAAAAAGTCGGTTCGTCTTCCCACTTCTTGGGCCACGTCACGGGCAGCTTTCCGCTGAAGTTCACGTCCCCGAAGAGCAGCTTGCCGAGTGCGGCGCCGCCCCTCATGCCTGGGTACCAGGCCATCACCACCGCCGGTACCTGATCGAGCCAAGGCATGTCGATGACGCTGCCTCCCTCGAGGACGACGACCATGGGCTTGTTCTTCAGCGCCACGTCTCGAATCAAATTGTTCTGCGCGTTGGAACCCGATTTTCCATCGAGCAAAAAGTTCTTCCTGTCGCCGGCGCCGGTGTACTCCTCGCCCTCGTCTTCGGGCGTGAGCCCCGCCATCACCACCACGAAATCGGCAGTGTCGGCGAGCGATGCACTCGAGCCACTCACCACATTGATCCCCGCTCCCGCGGAAGCCTGGATTCCCGCGGCCGGGCCCGTACTTTTTGCGGGATCTGCGAAAACGCGACTGCTCCCGAGATCGCCCGTTCTCACGTCGAGCGCGAAGCGGATGGTGCCGGTCGCGAGGTCGGTATTGACGACGCGGTAGGGAACATCGGCACCGATGACGGCAATTGTCTTTAATGCGGTGCGTTTCAAGGGAAGGGTGTTGTTGTCGTTCTTGAGGAGGGTGATCGATTTCTCCGCCGCCTCCTCGGCGAGCTTGATGTTATCGGCGTTGTTCTCGATGGCTCCTTGTCCGCTCAGCGTAGTTTTCGGCGATTTCAGTCCGATCGGCTGATTCGTCTCTGCCACTTTGAAGCGAAATTTCTGCTCCAGGATGCGACTGGCAGCCCTGGTGATGTCCGTCTCTGCGAGCGGCCTGCCGGCACCGGTGATCGCTTCCAATTGCTGGAAGTTGAGCGACCAGGGAAGCTCCATGTCCATGCCCGCTTGAACGGCGGGCGCCGCGTTGGCGGTGCGGGTATCGGGTGGAAGGCTCGCGTTTTGCCCGCCGGGCATCGCCCACCAGTCGGACAGGACGAAACCTTTGAATCCAAAATCGGTGCGAAGAAGATCTGTCAGAAGATGCTTGTTCTGCGTCGATTTCGTCCCGTTCACGAGATTGTAGGCCGCCATGACGCAGGCGACCCCTCCGTCCTTGATCATCATCTCGAAGTGACGGGCGTAGACCTCGCGCAGGGTTTGCTCATCCATCGTGGCGTTGAGACTGTCGCGCCCGTTCTCGATGTTGTTGGCGGCATAGTGCTTGGCGCAGGCTGGAACATACTCCTGCGCGCCGGCCACGAAGGCGGTGCCCAGGCGCCCGAGCAAGAACGGGTCCTCGCCGTACGTCTCTTGCGCGCGCCCCCACGCGGGGTGTCGCAAGACGTTGGTGGTAGGCGCTAGGATGATCGTGTTGCCCGACGCCACCGTCTCGTCGCCGATGGCTACGCCGATGCGGTATTCGAGATCCATGTCGAATGCCGCTCCCCGCGCCATGGGGGCAGGGAAGGAAGTGGAATAGCCGGTCTTGCCCGCAGAAAGTTGGGAGGCGAGATTGACGCCGCGTGGACCGTCGCGGAAAAGAAAGCCGCGGATGCTCTTGTTCGGGTTGTCGGGAGTTCTGAAGATGTCGTTGAAGTTTTGGCCGTTTCCTGGGTTCGTGCCGCGCATCTGGTCGGCCTTCTCCGTGACACTCATCGAGCCGACCACCGACTGAACGCGGGCAAGGACCGTCGGATCTTGGGCGTAACCAGGCGACCACTTGTCGCTGTACGGTGAGTCGCCGCAGGATGTCTTGGGAGGCGGCGTCGAGGCGTCAACGCCTCCATCACGATCAACGATGATGTCGCCACCATGGCCGCCGCTTCCCGCGTCTGCGCCACCCGTCCCGCCGCCTGGACCCGCGCCGCCCGAGCCCGTCCCGCTGCCGCCAGCGCCCGTGCCGGACCCAGTGCCCGTTCCGGTAGCGCTCGTTCCCGTAGCGCTCGTTCCCGTCCCGGTGCTGCTCGTCGCGGACGCGCCACTCGCACCCGCGCCGCCCTTCGGGATCTCGGGATGGGAGCAAGAGACGAACGAAAGACCGCTTAGCGCAAGCATTCCCGCGGGAACGAAGCAGCTCCACGGGGAGCGCAAAATCATGGCCCGTTAGTCGCGAAGGGTGCCCCCCCACGGCTCACAATTCTTGCGGTCGCTCGCGGAACGTCTTCCGGCACGGTGCGATTTCTCGCGACGACACGCCCCCCGGCAACGGCGTTTCCGTCCGTCGAAAGCGATGATGCCGGTTACACTGCGGCGGTGACGACGAGCGTCTCGACGTGCACGGACGGGTGCGACCTCCCCCCGGCGGACGGGCGATGATCATCGACGCCCATCAGCATCTATGGCGTATCGGCCAGAATGGTTGCACCTGGCCGACGCCGGACCTCGTCGCCATCCATCGCGATTTCGAGATCGAAGATTGGGCGCTAGCGGCAGCGCCGCTCGATGTCGTCGGCACGGTGCTGGTGCAAACGCAACCGAACGATCGCGACACGGATTGGCTTTTGCAAACTGCGGCGCATTCGGATCCGGTGAAAGCGGTGGTCGGCTGGGTCGACCTCCGATCTCCCCAGGCTCCCCGCCGGATCGCGGAGCTCGCCCGGCACGCCAAAATGCGCGGCTTACGACCGATGCTGCAAGGGCTAGCCGAGGACGATTGGATTCTCGACCGCGCACTCGACCCGGCCATCGAGACGATGAAGGCACACGGCCTCAGCTTCGACGCGCTCGTGTTCACGCGCCACCTTCGGCACATCTGCGTCTTCGCCGAGCGTCACCCGGACCTACCTATCGTGATCGATCACGGCGCCAAGCCGCCCATCGCCTCGGGCGCGCTCGAACCGTGGGGAAGCGAAATCACCCGGACAGCCGCTCTCACCAACGTATGGTGCAAGCTCTCCGGGCTTCTCACCGAGGCCGCGCCGGCGCAAGGCACCGAGGCATTGCGGCCGTATGTTGCGCACTTGCTGGAGAGCTTCGGCCCCGAGCGCCTCATGTGGGGCAGCGATTGGCCAGTGCTCCATATGGCCGGCGACTATGCCGGATGGCTCGAGATGGCGCGGGATCTTTGCGGGACGAGCGACGAGGCTTCGCGGCGGGCGCTGTTCGGCGAAACCGCGTCCAGATTTTATCGTATCTTCCATGACGTTTCGGCAAGCGTTGGCTCCCGCGAAGTCACGCCGGAACGAAGGAAGTCGTGAGAGCCGTGCCGCTCGAGAAAAGTGGACACGGGAGCCGGGAAAGCGTGGATTTCCCCAAGATGGGCCTCGGCGGCGCGGGCATCGCCAACCTCTACCGCGCCGTTTCCTCCGAGGAGGCCGAGGCCACCATCCACGCTGCGCTTCGGTGCGGGTTCGGCTTGATCGACACCGCACCCTTTTACGGGCACGGCCTCAGCGAGACCCGCATCGGCCAGGCGCTCGCACATTGGAGCGGACCACGGCCGCTCGTAAGCTCCAAGGTCGGACGCGTGCTGGAGGCAGTGCCGCCCGGCTCGGAAGGTGATTTCGGGTTCGTCGAGCCCCTGCCGTACCGCCCGCGCTTCGACTATTCGCGCGATGGCGTGCGGCGGAGCCTGGAGGGTAGTCTCGAGCGGCTCGGAATCGACAAGCTCGACATCGCCTTGGTGCACGACATCGGCGCACGGGTTCACGGCAGAGCCCATGGCGAACGGATGCGCGAATTGTTCGACGAGACCTTGCCGGCCTTGAACGAAGCCCGAACGGAGGGCTTGGTCGAACGCATCGGCCTGGGCGTCAACGAATGGGAGGTGTGCGTCGAGATCCTGGAGCGCACGCGACTCGACGTCATCATGCTCGCCGGACGCTACACGCTGCTGGAGCAACCGGCCCTCATCTCGGGCATGCTCGATTGCTGCGTCGCGCGCGGCGTTCGCGTCCTCGCCGCCGGCGTCTTCAACTCCGGGCTTCTCGCTACCAAGCCATCGCCGGAAAGCACGTACGAATACCTGGCCGTGCCACCGGACGTCTTGGCAAAGGCGCTCGATCTGTGGGACGCATGCGAAGCCGAAGGGGTGCCCCTGGCCGCAGCGGCCCTGCAGTTCCCGCTGCTGCATCCGGCGATTGCGTGCGTCGTCGTCGGCGCCCGCAGCGTCGCCGAAATCGAGCAGCAAGCGGCGTGGAGAAACGTCGCGATTCCGGGCCAGCTTTTTGAGGTGCTGAAGCGCCGCGGGCTGGTCCATCCCAGCGCGCCGACGGTTGGCTAACCGTGTCGCTTCGGCCTCATCGCTGCTCGGATGCAACAACGATCTGGCAGCACGGATCTGACGAAGTAGTGTAGGACCGGCGAGGAGAGCAAACGTGCGATTGCAAGGCAAGACTGCGGTGGTGACGGCTGCGGGCGCGGGCATCGGCCGCGCCGTTGCCTTGGCCTTCCATGCCGAGGGCGCGCGCGTGTGGGCGGCGGACATCGATTCCGGCGCCCTCCAAGCGCTCGCTGCCGAAACGCCCGGTCTATCGACCGTCTTGCTCGACGTGCGCGACGAGAGCGCGGTCACGGCGCTGTTTGCCCGAATCGGCCCTTGCAACGTGCTCCTCAACGCCGTCGGTATCGTGCAGAACGGCAGCGTGCTCGAGTCGAGCCTCGATCAATTCGCGGAGGCCTGGGACGTCAATGTTGCGTCCATGATCCGCCTCATCCGCGCGGCGCTGCCGGGCATGCTGGCGGCGGGGGCGGGATCGATCGTCAACGTGGCCTCGGTGGCGTCGAGCATCACCGGCGCACCCAATCGCTGCGCTTACGGCACCACCAAAGCCGCGGTCATCGGATTGAGCAAGTCGGTGGCGGCGGATTTCGTGGCGCGCGGCGTGCGCTGCAATGCCCTCTGCCCCGGCACGGTCGACACGCCCTCGCTGCGCGCGCGAATCGCGGCGGCGGCGGATCCCGAAGCGGCGCTCGGGCGGTTTATCGCGCGTCAGCCGATGAACCGGCTCGGCCGCGCCGAAGAGATCGCCGCCGCTGCCGTCTTTCTCGCCTCCGATGAAGCGTCTTTCGTCACCGGTCAAGCCCTCGTCGTCGACGGCGGCTGGACGATGTGAGGCGCATGCCGACCGCCGCGTCGATCTCGGATTTCCGCGAGCTGGCCCGCCGGCGCCTGCCGCCGCTCCTCTTCCACTATCTCGACGGCGGCTCCTACGACGAAATCACGCTGCGGCGCAACATCAGCGAGCTTCAGGCGATCGCTCTGCGCCAGCGCGTGATGCGCGACGTGTCCAGCGTTTCGCTGGAGACCGAATGGTTCGGCCAAAAGGTGACGATGCCGGTCGGTCTCGGGCCGGTCGGCTTCGCCGGCATGTTCGCGCGGCGCGGGGAGACGCAAGCCGCGCGTGCAGCCGAAAAGGCCGGCGTCCCGTTCTGCCTCTCCACACTCGGCATCTGCGACGTCGTGGAAACGGCCCGCGCCTCGAGCGCGCCGATCTGGTTTCAATTCTACATGATCAAAGATCGCGGCGTCATGGCAAGCTTGCTCGAGCGCGTCGCCGCCCAACGTTGCTCGACGCTGATCTTTACCGCCGATCTGCCGGTCGCGGGCGCGCGCTACCGCGACTATCGGTCCGGGATGTCGGGCCCGCCCGGATTCGCCGCAGACCTCGGCCGCGTGTGGCAAGGGCTTACCCATCCCGCGTGGCTCTGGGACGTGCACGTGCGCGGCCGACCGCACTGTTTCGGCAACCTGGTCGAGGCGGTGAAAGACGCCAAGGGCTTCGGTCAGTTCGCGGCCTGGGTGGCAGCGAATTTCGATCCCACCTTGACCTGGAAGGATCTCGCTTGGGTGCGCTCGCACTGGAACGGCCCCATCGTGCTCAAGGGCGTGCTCGACGCGGAAGATGCGCGCGCCGCATTGGACGCCGGCGTCGACGGGCTCGTCGTGTCCAATCATGGCGGCCGGCAATTGGATGGCGCGCTGGCGAGCGTGACGGCTTTGCCGCGCGTCGTCGACGCCGTCGCGGGACGCGCGCCGGTGCTGATGGACGGGGGCGTGCGCTCGGGTCTCGACGTGTTGCGGGCTCTTTCGCTGGGTGCAAAAGGGGTGCTGCTCGGACGGGCGTGGGGTTATGCGCTCGGGGCGCAAGGCGAGCGCGGCGTCACCCGCGCCTTGGAAATCATCCGCGCCGAGCTCGGCGTCGCCATGGCCCTGACGGGTTGCGTCGACGTCCGCCACGCCGATCGAACTTTGCTCGCCTGAGCCTCATCGCGCGTCGAACGATCCTAGCGTGAGGTTCATCCGTCTCGTGCGGTGCCAGCTACGGGAACCATGGGACAAGCACGTCCCATGACGTTCAAAGAGGTGGCTGGGTTGATCGCGGCGCGCGGTCTTGAATCGAAGGTTGCCCAGGCGGTCTCTTCGAACGACGCGAAGCGCTGAGCCGGCGGTGCAATTGGCGACATTCTAGCCCCGAACGGTCACGCGGGAGCGGGAGCGTCTTCGCCCACCGGCGCGCGCCGTGAAAAGTCCGACGCCGAGAAGTCCCATGAGCCACCACGCGCGCGATCCTGGGTCGGTGGCCCGACATGAGCAAGACCCTTCGTTTGGCGATCGTGTGCCGTCGGGTGTCGAGCTCGTGCCTCCAGTTCCGGCGGTCGTTCCGGCGCCGCCACCCGTCGTGCTGCTGCCACCGCTGCTGCCACCGCTGCCGCCCGTGATGATGACGGGCGGTGCGCCGTCAGCGTGGCCCGCATCGATGAGCGGCGGAACAGGATCGAGACAAGTCCCGTTCACGCATGCGGCGCCGTTCGGACAATTCGCATTCTTGCAAGGATCGACGCACGCGCCGTTCACGCATACCGTTCCGGCAGCGCAGACGCGTGACGGACAACCGGGATCGACGCACGCGCCTGACGGAATGTCGCAAGCGAGGCCGGCGGGGCACCCTCCGCAGTCGCACTTCTCGACGCAAACGCCGCCGCGACAGACCCGCCCGCTGTCGCAGGCGACACCCGCGCAAGAATCGACACATTTGCCATCGCGGCAGACCTGGTGGACGGGGCAGGTGATGCCGTCGCACGCTGCAACGCAGGTGCCTTGGCGGCACACTTTTGCCGCCTCGCATCGGACTCCGGCGCAGCCAGTCTCGACACAGTAATCTTCGTCGCACTTCTCGCCGGGCAGGCAGATGAACTCGCCCCTTCCGCAGCCGCTCACGCACGTACCGCGATTGCAGACCTGGCCCGGTCGACACAAGCCGGTGCCATCGACGACTCCATCGCAGTCGTTATCGATACCGTCGCAGACTTCCGGTTTGGGTTGCACGAGCTGCTTGCAGAGAAGTGGCCGGTTGGCCCGGCATTCCGTGAGGCCCTGGGCGCAGGGACCAAGCTTGCCGGTATCGCAAGGTTCGCCCCCCCCGGGACATCGGATTCCCGTCAGCTTGAACACCTTGTCGTTGAAGTCGCCGTCGTCGGGCCAACCGGTCGCATTCGCCCCCGGCCAGTCTTCGAAGGCGAGATAGTAGGCATTCGAAGCGAGCTTGGACGGATAAGCCAGCATCAATTTCCAGTGATCGGGCATCGCGCATCCCGAGCAGAAGACATTCCGTTGGTATTCCGAGTAGTGGACGGGTTGCCCTTGCACCATCAGCACGAATCCGATGAGACCTCCCGCGTACCTGGGATCGCTCCGGATGGCGGCGCTCGAAACCATCGTCCCGACCATCGCTGTTTCCGCGATGATGGGATAGGTGGCGCTCGGTGCGGAGCTCGCGTCGTTTGGCACGTTGTACCAGGCGAGGCCGGCGACCCCGGACGATTGGCTCAGAATCAATTGAGCCTCGAAGGAGCAGAGCGGAGAGAACGTTCCTGGGCCGGTGCTTGCGTCGGCCAGCGCGTCGATGGGCTCGGGGGGCGACAGCTGGTTGAAATAGGCTTGCAGGGAAGTCTCGTGGGCGGGACACGCCGCGGGAACCTGGAGCCCGTTCGGCTCGATGACCTGGGCGCTCCCCGTGCGAGGGGCGAAGGTGATCGTCAGTAAGGCGATCCATCCCACCACGTGCCGCCATCTTCGCTCGCCGTGTCCCAGCGGCCAGACCGATTCACCTGGGAAAACCCGCGACGCACGTCGCTCTTCTGACTTCGCCAACGGAAAATCGCTGCTATGCACTTCGCCTCGCTTCGGAGAACGCGGTGGCCGTCGATCCGCCAAACAACCCGACCCAACCCACCAGCCGTCAACGGTGCGCTGGCGCGCTCGAGACAGCTCACGAAAATGGGGGCTGCCCGGCCTGGCGTCGCCGGAGCTCGCGGCGCGCAGGGGCACTTGGCGTCCCGCCGGGATCCTCGTGTGGCGTTGGGGCCGTTCGTTGGCGAGCGAATCGTGCCCAAGGGACGCTCATGTCGAAAATGTGAGCCTTTGCCTGCCACGACCACGTCTACTCCACAGCGTGCCGCACTTCCCGAAAGGACGGGACGATGTCGCTCGCCAAGGCTCGTGACCAAGGGGCGGTCCATCGACAAGTGTCACTAACCGGCTGCTTTGCGGATAGCGCGTGCGCATGGCGGGTCTCTTCGCCAATGAGCGAAATCGACCATGCACAAAATCGTCTTTCTCTTTACCGTGGCACTCTCTGCGCTCGACGGGACACTTGCGTGTTCTGTCTATGAAGCGTCATCACTCTTTCCGCAGGGCGGCTCGAGCGGCACAGGGATAGGCGGCTCGGGCGTCGGACCCACCGGCGGCGTCGCCGGCAGCGCTGGCACCACCGGCGGCAGGGGGGGAGCGAGCGGGTCGAGCGGAGCGAATCTCGATAGCGGTACCAGCGGATCAGGCGGTTCCGGCGGTTTGGCAGGCTCCGGCGGTTTCGCTGGCTCGGGCGGCGCAACCGGTTCCGGCGGTGCCGCCGGCTCGAGCGGTGCGACCGGTTCCGACGGCGCTGCCGGCTCGAGCGGTGCGACCAGTTCCGGCGGTGCCGCCGGCTCGAGCGGTGCGACCGGTTCCGGCGGTGCCGCCGGCTCGAGCGGTGCTGCCGGTTCTGGCGGCGTGACCGGCGCGGACGCGATGGGAAGCGATGGAACGGTGGGCACAGGAGGCGCGCCATCGGTCGACGCGGGCATTGACGCTGCAGCAGGAACCGACGGAACGGGCCCCCTCGACGTCAACGACGACACAGACGACGGCGACGACACGGGCGACGGCGACACGATTGACGGCTCGAGTGAGGGCGGAGACACCGGAAGCGCAGACGGTGCCGGTGGCTCTCGCGACGGCGGAATCGACCCCACAGGTGCACCGGCCGTCAGGATCATCGCCACGCACAGCGACAAATGTATGAGCGTCGACGCCAACGGAACCGCCGACGGCACCAGGATCTATCAATTGACCTGTGCCGCCGCCACCGGGCAGGTCTTCCGGTTCGAATCGCTCGGCGGAGCGGCGTACCGCATTATCAACCAGAGCAGTGGCAAGTGCGTCTCTGCCAGCGGCACAGGCAACGGTGCCACGCTCCATATCAGCGCTTGCAACGGCGGCGCAACGCAGACGTATACGCTGCTGCCTGTCGGCGCAAACTACAACATCATCAACCCGGGTGGCGGCAACTGCGTCGAGGTCGCTCTCCAAAGCACGAGCGACGGCGCGGCCTACCTTTACCATGTGTGCAACAGCGACACGAATCAGGTGTTTCGCTTCGAAGCGCCGTGATTGTTCTTTACGGAGAGCAGGCCGGCAGCACTTGCCCGTTCGGCAGCACCCGCCGTAGGCGCGTCATGCCAATCTCGACGCCGGCGGCGCGACTCTGTGCCAGCGCCGCATCGACCGAAAACTGGAAGTGCACGCCCTGCAAGACTCGCGCGCGTCCGCCCTCGAGGGCGGCTTCGAGTGGCGTGGCATAGCAGCGCGGCGCGGGAGCGACGTCGGTCGAGAAGCAAAAACTGACGTTCTTGCTGCAGAAGAAGTGCTCGATAGCAGCGGAGGACGCGCCGGCGAAGGCGGCTGCCCCCGAGCTGTATTCCGGCGATCCCAGGTTGCCGGTGCCATTACGCGGTACCCACGCCGGATCGGCAATGGTGGCCGGATTGCCGTCGATGTCCGCTTCGTGAATCGCCGGGACCACCCTCCACGTGAAGTAGTCCGCCTTCGCGTCGTGAGAAACGATCGAGCCGTCCCCCGTTGCCATTCCCACCAGCGCATAGAGGCGAGCGGTCGCCGAAAGGGAATGCTCGAGGCTGCGCTGCTGGGCAAGGGCCACCGATGCCTGCAGCCAGTTGCCACTTTCTCGCGCCGTCGCGTTCTCGCCGCCCCAGAAAGTGGCGATCTCTTCGTTGACTGGATTGCCGTCGGGGGTGCCCACCGCTTTGGCGTCGATGAAGGACGCCGTATAGGTGGCGCTCGTGAGCGATGGCGGCGGCGGCGCCTGATAGGGCTCTTTGGAGGCGATGCCAAATGGCGTCATGATCGCATAGCGCGCGTCGTATTCCGTTCGGTGCTTACCGGGCGCGGTCGAAGGCGGCATGAGGAGGGCGGCCTGCGTGCCGTCCGTGGAACGGAGGGCGATCACCTGCTGACCGACAGCGACGCCCCAGTCGCGTCCCCGGGCAACGAAGTCCACGCCCGTTCCTCCCAGCTCCGTCAAGTCCGCCGCGAGGGCTTGATCCAAAACGGGAGCCTGCGCTGGTGCGAGAGAGATCAACACGGCATGCGCAGCGGCGGCCACGGCGGCCGCACGCAGCCCCAATATCGGCGCACCCGCGGGCGGCACCAGCGCGTGCTCCCGTCCGACCCAGCGGGCCCGATCGATGCCGTTGACGGCATCGTAGATGGCGACCGCCACCATGGCGTAAAGACGGCTGGACGGCTGCGTGCCGATGTTCTGGTCGCGTACCGTTTGGAAAGCCTGCTCGATCCATCGTGACGCGTATTGCCCTTGATTCACCCAGCGGTTGCCGAGCATCGCCTGCTCCTTCTGCTCCGCTTGCTCGGGCTCACTCGACTGGGCCGCGCCGCTGCAGCCGGTCGCGGTTGCGAGGAGGGGAATGACGAACATCCAACGCGACTTCTTTTGGTTCATGTTCTTGCTCATCGGAAGACCCTCCAGCGACGTCGTGTTTGGTGATGACTTCTCGATCGCGCCCTGAATCCAAAGTGCTCGGCCGTGGCAACCCGTCTCGGGCCGCTCAGTCGGGTTCGCAATAGCCAAAACTGCAGATCGGGCGCTCCACCGGACAATCGCGGTCCGTCCGGCAGGTCGCGCATTCGGGCGGTGTGAACCCGCCCGGCGAGGTAACGTCGTAGTAACACCCACACGAGGGGGACGGCTTGTATGGCCGTATGATTGCTCCCTCCTTTTCTCGTCGCACCCGCATCGCGCAGGAGGGAACGAGCCCGCCTTGCTTCAAGGTCGTGATGAGGTCGGTATTCGGATTGGGCAGTCGCTTGGCGCCGGTGAAATAATTGATGACGTTCGCGATACGGTCATCGTTCATACGATCGGACATGCGGGAATAAAAGTGGTACGGCGCCCAAAGCGTATAATGACCATCGCGTACGTTCTTTTTGTCGAAGGCGCCTGGTGTGGAATCGGGCAGGTACCCGCAACTTTGCTCGTAGTGCTGGTAGGCCAATGTCCGTAGGTTCGCGCGAGCGTCTTGCGCATCCGCCTGGTCGGCGGAGGTGATGCCGATGGTTCGCTCCGGATCGTTCGCGGCGATGAGGGCCGGCTTCATCTCGCCCGATCCTTTGATGGGAATCCCGCGCCATGCGTTCATCGGAAGCCGGATCGTCGCCGCGATGACCTGCTGCACGCCCGAATCGAAGAACCGCTTGAAAATGAGGTTTGGTGCGTTCCAGGGTTCCACCCCCGATTCCGCGCCGAAGCCCCAAACGTTGTAAGCAGCCTCCGCGCTGATGGATTTCTGAGAGGAGCCCCCGGGAACGGTAAACATGAAGACCTGGATCGGTCCCGGCTCGTCGACCAAGTTGGGCGATCCGGTAAATCCGGGCACGCAGGCCCCCGGCGAGACGTCGACGCCACCGATCTGGGCGAGGATGGGTTGCTCGACCTCACATTCGAGCTGCCGGTCGCCGGACCAGTAAACGACGGTACCCTTGATCTTGGTATCCCCCGTGAGAATCGAATCGAGGCTGGGACAAGAGGTGTCGTATTTGTAAACGAGTGTCACCTCGGACGCGAGTGCTTGCGCGAAGGTCCGCAGGATGAGTGTGAACGCGCTCGATGCCATCAAGTAGAGCGGCGGGGGAACGAGATCGCTGCAGCGAGGATTGGTCGAGGGGCGTCCGGCATCGGCAGCGTCGGCCCCTGATCCTGCATCAGAAGGTGCCGCGGCGTCGATTGTGGGGACCGGGACGGGAGGCCGGAGGGGCTGATCGAATCCGGCAATTCGCTCGCTGTTGTTGAACGGTTCGCAGGAAGTGGAGCACGCGTTGAGCAGTTCATTTTCCGTTTGAGCCGGACACGTGAAGCAGCTCGCGTCTCCTCGTACGCCCCAGCACGTCCCGCCTTCCGGCGCGTCTACGCCGGCCGCATCGGGGGGTATCGTCGGCGCAAAAACACAAACGTGCTGCCCCAGGTTGCAACTCATCCCGGGAAAAGAGCTGCAGTCGCGATCGCTTTGGCACTGGTCGACGTTCCGCTGGGAGGCGATGAGCGAGCATCCGCACCAGAGGGCGCCCGCTGCGACGAACATCGTCCCGAGTCGTGCGCGAAGCAGCCGGTGAATTCGATCCTTCATGGAGATGGTGTCCCGATCGTCCGATTCAAAAACGGTGCTCGAGCCGCAATGTGTTGAGCCCGAGTCCAATGCGCACGCCGTCTTCGCGTGACGAAGTTTCGGCCGATGGTTTGCTCAACGTGAAATACAGTGCCGTGGCGCCCGCAATCGCGGTGGCGCCCGCCAGAATATCGGTCGTCAACGCGAGCCGCATCATTTTCGAATCGGCCTCGTCGAGCCGCGCTCGCGAGGTGGGCACCCGCCCGCGCTCGTCGTCCAGGTCGAACATGGCATCGACGGCGAGGATTCCGACCACCGTCGTGGCGGCGGCGAGAGCGGCGGTGACGCTCCACGACAAATACGCCGGTAGCCGACTCGGTGCGGCCGCGGCACTGACCGCCGCCGTGGGCTGCGGCTTCGAGGCATCGAGCGACAGCTCGACCTTCAGAAAGTCCTGTCCAGCGATGGTGACCACCTTGCTCGAGTTCAATCCACCACGTGCGATCGTGATGCGCCTGCGACCGGGATTGAGCACGAGGACCTCGGCGAGCGGGATCCTCCCCACGGCGACGTCATCGACCAAGACATCGGCACCGCGCGCGCTGCTGGTCAGTTCCACGAGGCCAACCTTGCCTCTCAAGGCGGCCACGTGCCGCTCGACCTCGCTCCTTCGAACGGAAGCGATCTCGGTTCCCCCTTCTGCCAAGTACTCCTGAAACGCCTTGAGAGCCTGCGCGTAATCGTTCAGCTGGAGGCGGATGAGGGCGATGTTGTAGAGGAGCTTATAGGAGGGCGCGAGGTGATAGGCCCTCTCGAACTCGACGAGTGCCCCTTCGGAGGCCCCTTCGTTGTAAAGCTGCATGCCCCGCTCGTACCGGGAACGCGCTTCCTGCGCGCGCTCGTCGTTGGTCCCGCTTGCCTGCGCGAGACGCAGACCATCGTGGGTCGGTGACTGGGCGGCGACGCGGCTCGGCGCGAAGAGCATCGCTCCCACGCAAGCGAGCGCCGGCCATCGGATTACTTCTTCCATGGGTCTCCGATGTCCAGAGGCTGAGCGGACGTTTTTCGACGCGCCGGCGCCGTTTCGATCTCGCGAATCTGGGGCGGTGCCGGCGGTGGTGCAGCGACCGCCGGGGGCGCGATCGGCGGCTCGCTGCCCATGATCGGCGGCGGCGTCGCCGACCCTTCCCGCGCCGATTCCCTGCGGCCCTTCCGCGCTGGCGTCAGCGGTTCCAAGGTGATTTTGACGGCGACATCGTCGGAATCGAATCGAACCCATTCCGTCTTGCCTCGGTACCCGATCGCCTCGGCGCGAATCTTGTGCAGGACCGTGTCCTTCGACATCTCCACGACCTGGGCGTTGAGGGGCAGCCATGCATCGTCGACACTGACGCGGGCACCCTTGGGGACCGTCTCCATCGTGAGCTTCACATGATCGACGGAGGGACTCGTGACAGCGGCAGATGTCGTCGCGGGCGGAGCGACCGGCGCGACCGGCGCGACCGGTGCGGGGCTGGCCGGTACCGCCGTTGCGCTCACCGAAGTTGCGTCGTCGGCGGTCGATGACCCCGACCGCCACAAGAGGAGGATGCCGACGAGGAGCGCAAAGGCCCCTCCTATCGCAGCCACGGCCTTGCGGCGCAACCAGCGTGGCGTGAAGTTGGGGTACGATTCGGATCCGGGTGAAGTCATGCTGCCGCCTGAGCCTTGGATGAAGGTCACCATCGGGAGGATTGACTGAGGATCGGAATGGTCCCGCAGGACCCTCAGCTGGTCTTCGACGAGGACTTTGACGTGGGTCCGCGCGTCCGCGAACGTTTTCGCGGTCAGTGCTCCAACTTCGCGAGCCGAGATCCGCGAGCCCCTCTCCAGCAGCAAAAAATCCTCGATGTCGGCCTGCATGGCAGCGGCGGTTGCATAGCGATCTTCCCTTCGCACCGCCAGCGCCTTCATGCACATCATCTCGAGGCGCTTCGGAACCTGCGGCGCAACCGAGCTAGGTAGCGGAATGTCACCGCCCCCCACCCGTTGCATCACGGTGAGATCGCCCGCGTCCTGCCACATTCGACGCTGCGTCGCCGCCTCCCACAGGATGACCCCCGCCGAATAGATGTCCGCTCGCCGATCGATCGGCCCGCCGGTGTACTGCTCGGGGGAGACGTATTGTATTTTCCCTTTGAAAATCCCGGCCCGCGTCTCGGCGCTTCCGGCCGTCTTGGCGATGCCGAAGTCGACGAGCTTCACCTGGCCGTCATAGAGGACAAAGATGTTTTGCGGTGAGAAGTCGCGGTGAACGATGTCGAGCGGCGTGCCGTCGTAGTCGGTGAGTTCGTGCGCATGGTGAAGACCGGCCAGCGCGTCGGCGAGGACGCGTAGCTGCATGTCCAAGGGAACCCCTCCTATCGTGGCGGCGCGACGGATGAGTCGGTAGAGCGACTGACCCTCCAGGTACTCCATGGCGATGAAATGCCGTGTCCCGTCGAATCCGACCTCGTAGGTCTGTACGATGTTCGGGTGATTCAGCCGCGCGGCGAGGCGCGCTTCGTTGAGGAACATCCGCAGGAACTCGGGATCGGTTGCCAGCGAATGCCGGAGCCGCTTGACCACGAGCAGCTTGTTGAAACCGGCTGGACCAGCAGCGACGGTCAAAAACACGTCGCCCATGCCACCTTTGCCGAGCTCGGCAATATTCCGAAATTTCCCGGTCTGAGCGTCCATCAACTTCGCCTCCCAACGCTACCGGACATCACCTCGTCCGGTAGGCATCGACCCGCCGACCAAAGAACCCGCCATGGAGCGTCGACTTAGGAAGCGATTCACCAGGGGGCTCTTCGAGCCGTGCCAACTCAACGTGTTGCCGCCCCCTCTCGGCAACACAAAAACGACCACCTCACAACCTCAGTGTCATGTCTTCCCCATTACGAGTCAGTTTCCGCAGAGACCGCGCCAAAGAAAGAAAAAGTACTGCCCCGGGGCGAAAGCTCGTCCCGCGCACGAAATCTACAGATACCGCATTTGGGTGTCCCCGGTCAAATGAGGGCGCCGCCTTTGCCATCATTTGGCGTGCGCCTTTGGGGTAGTCGGGTTGCCTATGCATATTGACGAGACGAAATATTTCGTGCTCGCCGAAAGCATAAAGCGATCACGGTAGGGGCAAAAATGCCCAGACCTCCCTTGGGCGCTTTATTGTCAATGGGGGCTCGGAACGCGGCGCCTAAACGCGTCTACTACATTGAGAGGTGTAAAATCCGTCCGCTCCGATTTCCAGCCGCCGGACGCAAGAGAGGAAAGTCACCGACGCAGCTGCCAAGAGCGGGCTCGACGAGGACGCGCTCTTGGGAAGGCTCACGTTCGCGACGCGCGGACTCATCGGAGCAAGATCGTGAGCTTTCGCAGGGCGAGAGGTCGACTTGCTGGTCTTTCCATGCGACTCCCTCGAGGTCTCCTCTCGCTCTTTCTCGGCCCGGTGGCGCTGGCGTGTGCGAGCGATGCCCCCGGCGAACGCCCCGGGTCCATGGGCGGAGCTGCGGGCGACGCCGGATTGGCGGGAGCCGGAGGAAGCCACGGAGGCTCTGCGGGCACAGGGGGGGAAGACGGCTCGCGCGACGCGAACGCCGACCGCGCTGACGACGGAAGTCCGGCGCGGCCCGATGCGCTCGTGCCCGCCGACGGTCCCGTCGATGGTCCCGCCGGCGATGGCGGGTTTCTCGGGGACCCTCGCTGTGACGCCGCTTCGGTCGCGCTCTGCGACGATTTCGAGACTGCCGCGGTGGGAGGTCCGCCGGATCCGGCGTTGTGGCGCGTCATCACGAGCTACGCCGATCCCCAGATGAACGCCGCGAACTCCGTGGTGGTCGACGCGGTGCATGCCGCGCGGGGTCGCCAGGCGTTGCACGTTCATACGACGACAACCGATCCCGTTTACATCCAGAGTCGGGCATTGCCCGTAGCGAACAACACGTTCTGGGGACGCGTGCTCACATGGTTCGACGTCGACCCCGGAGCGAGGACCAAAGGGCACTGGGCCGCCTTCGTGGGCGTCGGAAAGAAGAGCGGCGCAGCGCAGGACACCGAAGTTCGCATCGGCGGCCAATTCGACATCCTCACCATCAATTACTTTGGCAACGACGCCAACCAAATCAGCTCGAGCAAGGACGGGGACTATGCGGACGGCGTCAAGCTTCCGCTCCGGAGTTGGACGTGTTTCGAGTTCCTATACAAAGGAGACACGCACGAGCTCAGGTTGTTCATTCAGGGCAAAGAGATCGATCAGCTTCACGTGACGGACTGGGGCCAGTTCGGGCACACCCCCGTCCCGAGCTGGTCACCCAACTACGATCGCCTGCGGATCGGCTACCAGTCGTTCAACGCCGATACCCCCGTCGATGTCTGGTACGACGCGGTCGCCATCGATCCCAATCGCATTGGCTGCGAACGATGATGCTGCCAAGTCCGCGAAACCATACGCCCGCGCCGGACGTCGGTGTTGCCTGAGGAGCTGGTGAACGGCAAAGGGTGAGCCGTGCAGCGGCGAGTTCGCGACTACCCGCATCGAGACTTTCGAGGCGAGAACTCCGCCGAGCAATTCATGAGAGAACTTGTTGCGCGCGCATCGCGAACGTTTCCTGAGCACACGAGAGACTCCGTCGCCCGGCGACCTTCGCCAACGGGAATGAGTCAGCGCGTTGGTCGCGCCGTGGCGTTCGGCCTCGTGTGGTGCGTCACTTCCTGTGCGCTCGAGCCAGCGGACCGCGAGCCAACGGATGGCGGGATCTCGACCGGCGGCGCTGATGCATCGCGCGGAGGTGGCGCAGGATCGGGCGGAACCGCGGGCCACCCCGCGAGCGATGCCAGCCGCGCTGACGCAAGCGGATCGGGCGGCACGGCGCTGGACGCTGGTCGTGTCGATGCAACGAGTGGAACGGGAGGTGCGGCGATCGATGCGGGTGGCGGTGCAGGAGGAGGCGGGCCCGTCGATGCCCGGGCCGACATCGCCAGCGGCGGAACGGCAGGTGCGAGCGGAAAAGGTGGAACGAGCGGCGCAGGAGGAACAGCGGGAGGCGGCGGAGCAGGTGGCGTGAGCGGTGCAGGAGGAAAGGGTGGCTCGGGCGGAGCAAGCGGTGCAGCCGGCGCCAGCGGTACAGCCGGTGCTAGCGGAGCGGGCGGTAGCGGCGGTGCAGGCGGCGCGAGCGGGGCCGGAGGCGCCGCGGGTAGCGGAGGAACGGGCGGAGCGTGCACGCCCGACGCCAACGTCTACAGCGGGCACATCACGTACTACACGCTCTCCACGTCGATGGTGGCATGTCATTTCCCGACCGCGTCTTTGCCACAGTACTACGCAGCGATGAATGAATACGATTACCGCAATGCTGCCGCTTGCGGCACCTGCGTAGAGATTACCAATAGCCAAAACCAATCCAAACTCACGGTCCAAGTGGTCGACGAATGCCCGTTCGTAGGCAACGAGCAGTGGTGTTTCAGCGGGTCCCATCACGTCGATCTCAACACGGCGGCGTACAACGCCCTCGGCGCCAACAACAATCCGCCCATCACCTGGCGCTATGTTCCTTGCAACCCCACCGTGAACTCCGGAAGCGTCCAATTTTTCTGGGACTCGGGAACCCAGCAATATTACCTCGCGGTGACGATCATGAATACGCGCCACGAGCTGTCGAAAGTCGAGATCATGAAGAACGGCTCGTACGTCGCCATGACGCGGCAGCGGTACAACGTCTGGACCGACGCCGGTGGCGTCGGGACCGGTCCCTTCACGTTCCGCCTTACCGACAAGTACGGTCACCAGATCATCGACGCGAACATTCCGATGAACGCCAGCCAAATCGTCCCCGGGCACGTCCAATTTCCGGTCTGCCCTTGATCATCCGCTGGCTCGTGCGCTGCTTTCTCGGCGTTTCTGTCGCCGCGTGCTTTCCGGACGTGGAGCGGAAGGCGCCCGATGCGGCGGACGGCGCGAGCGGCACTGGCGGCAGCGGCGGAACCAGCTCGGTGACCGACGCCACGGCGATCGACGTGGGATCAAACCCCAGTGATGCCGCCGTGAGCGGGACCGACGGCTCGACCGATATCCGCAGCGAAGGGCCCACGGACCTCGGACCAACACCGCCCCGGCCAGGCGTCAACTTTCCCTTCCCGCAGAATCGGCGCAGCCAACATTGCGCCTATCCGTCGAAGTTCAAGAACGACGACGTGCGCGCGGCTTACACGAAATGGAAGACCACGACCGTGACGGCCAACGGTGCCCGTGGCCACCTTCGCGTGCAGCGGGTCAACCCTGATCCGCCGTTTCCAGAAAACTCCACCGTCTCCGAGGGCATCGCTTACGGAATGATGCTGGCCGTCTACATGGGTGACCAACAGCTCTTCGATGAGCTCTGGAAGTACGCGCAGCTATTTCTCGACGAAAACGGGCTCATGAACTGGGAGATCCACGCCGACGGGATGCAGGTTCTCGGAGGCGGGGCGGCCAGCGACGCCGACGAAGACATGGCCTGGGCGCTTTTGATGGCGGACCGCCAGTGGGGTGGAAGCGGCACGCTCGGCGACACGTATCTGAATGTCGGCAAGAAACAGGTCGAAAAAATCTGGGCGCACGAAATTTTCGAGGGCAAGCTCCTCAAGCCAGGCGATCGCTGGGGGGATTGGAACACCATCAATCCGTCCTATTTCGCTCCTGCCTACTATCGCGTGTTCGCGCAGCTCACCGGCAACACCGGCTGGAACGAAGTCATCAAGACAGTGTATGACACCATCGACAACGCCCTGAACGATGCGAACGGCAACAAGAGCAATGGGCTCGTGCCGGCCTGGTGCACGAGCCGCGGGGCACCGAACAACGGAGCCAACTACCAGTACGACTCGTGCCGCACGCCTTTTCGTATTGCACTCGACGCTTGCTACTTCGGCGAACCGCGAGCCAAGGCCTACCTGGCCAAGACGTCGTCGTTCTTCAGCCAGATCGGCGCCTACAAGATCGTCGACGGCTATGCCTTGAATGGCGCTCCCCAAGCCGCACGCCCCGGTGGGCAGTCGGCCGCATTCGTAGGCCCTGCCGGCGTGGGAGCCATGAGCGACCCCATCTACCAACCGTTCATCGACGATGCTTACGCCAACGTCGCTACCCTCGATCTGCTCGTCGGGGGGACGTACTACGAGCTTTCTTGGACGGCGCTTTCACTTCTCATGATGAGTGGAAATTTGTTGGACTACACCGCCTACAAGTGAGCGTCCTAGGGTTGCAACGGCGGAGGTATCAGTCCCTGCGCATCCTCCCAGGGGAATCGCGTCCCGGGTGCGACGCAATCGCGCGGGTCCCGTGAAGCATCGGGACGGAACGCGCATCCCAGGTCGACATCGGGTGAACCCATCAGCCGGAACTGTCTGCGCAGGGTCCGCGCAGGGGCCCAGTAGATCCAGCTCGCGTCAAATAGGACGCGAAAACCGAGCGAAGCGAGATCCAAGCATTGGAACGCATCCTTGACGGTGAAGTGCGTCTCCGGCGCGGAGGCAATCAGCGAGCAGATGGCTGCGCGCACGCTCCAACCCCGCGAGCGCGATCAGCTTGGGCGTGTACAGCGGAACCTTGCCGGGGTTGACCCAGTAAGCTTCGTGAAATTCACCAGGCACACCGTGCGCTCGACAAATCACGACACCACTGTGAGTTGTTTTGGACCGCCTGTGCAAGCGTACTAGCTGAGTTCATCGAGTAAACGCCGGACGTTGCCGTCCCGCGCTCCATACAGAAGCGGTCTCGATTCAGCTCCTTGGTTTCGCCTGGTCCGAGCCGAAGCAGTGACAAGGCACCGGTCGATCCGGACGGGGTTCGCACCCCACGACGTGGCCGCGCGCATCGAGCGAGATCTCGCAGCAGGCGTCGAAGATCTCACGGAGGCGTTCGCGGCCGCGCTGCACCCTCGACTTCATCGTCGAAAGTGGAACACCGAGCATCTCCGCTGCTTCCTTCTGCGTCAGCCCTTCCAGCTCGGTCAACGTCAGTGCCTCGCGATAAGGCGAAGGCAGCGAAGCAACGAACGGAGCCACGTGCGTGGCGAGCTCTTGCTCGACGAAATTGTCGTCGTCCGATATCGCGGCTTTTTCCGTATCGTCGACGGCCTCATCGGGAGCACGCGGCTGGCGCGCGGCGTCCCGGTGATGATCGGCGATCGCGCTTCGGGCCACTTGGTAGATCCATGGCCCGAAGCGTTCGTCGTCGCGAAGATTCACCAAACCACGCTGCACACGAAGGAAAATGCTTTGCAGCACGTCGTCGACGTCGGGCGTCGGAATGCGTCGCGCGACGAAGGGGCGGAGCTGGGCCTGTAGACCGGCCCAGCTCCCGCGCATTCCCGCATCGATCACGGCTCAGTTCTTTCCTTCGCAGCAGCTGGGTCCGCAGCACGCTGCGGCGACCTTCGGCTTCGTCGCCTGAATCGTAGCGGACGCGACATAGTCCTCGGCGTGCGAGCCCGGCATCCAGTCGCGGATGAAGTTGCGGCTCTCTTCTTTCACGTCGATGACCGGGTCACCGAAGCCAGCTTCGGCAAGCGAAGCGCGAATCGCGTCCAGCGAGGCGGCGCCGGCGACGCACCCCGCGAGCGCAGCCAACTGATCCTTGAGCTCCGGCGGAGGTTCGCGCACTGCGATCACGTCGGAGATGGCCAACCTGCCGCCCGGTTTCAAAACGCGAAACGCTTCACGAAAGACGGCACTCTTGTCCGGTGAAAGGTTGATCACGCAATTCGAGATGATGACGTCGACGCTCGCATCGACGACGGGCAGGTGCTCGATCTCACCCAACCGAAACTCGACGTTGGTCGCGCCCAGCGTCTGGGCGTTGCGTCGGGCCTTGGTGATCATCTCCGGCGTCATATCGACGCCGATCACGTGTCCGGTCGACGCTACCTGGCGCGCGGCCAAGAAGGAGTCGAAGCCGCCCCCGGACCCCAAATCGAGCACCGTCTCGCCCGTCCGGAGCGCTGCGATGACTTGCGGATTCCCACATCCGAGCCCCATGTCCGCACCTTCGGGCACGAAGGCGAGATCGCCCGCCTCGTATCCGAGCTTCATGCTCGCGTCATTCTGCGGCGCTCCACAGCAGCCGGGCGCGCAACCCGCGCTCGGCCCCTGCTTCGCTACCTTGCCGTAGTGCTCCCGAACGGCGTCTCGAACTTCCTCTTCGCTTCTCTCGATCATGATTGGCCTCCTGCTCATGAAGACGCCGAGCGCCTCAAAAGGACGCATCCTTCGCTAAGATTTCAGCGATCTCCGCAGAATCGCGGCCGAACTCGGGCAGATCGACGCAAATTCGGCCGATCGCCGAACGCTCTCGGGGACAGCCTCACGGCCGATGCGTTCGAAGCCCAGATGCTCGAGGAAGTCGGCCGCCGTCGTGGTGATCGCAAAGATCGATGCGAGACCGTCGGCTCGAGCCGCATCGAACCGATTCGCCACCAGGCGAGCACCGAGCCCCGTCTTTCGGTCGCCGGCAGCAACGGCAAGCGATCGAAGCAACCCATCCTGGCCGTAAACCTCGACGCCAGCGCACCCCACGAGGCGACCCGCGACTTGCGCCACGACGTAGCCTTTCGGATAGGCGAGCTCGAGGCCTTCCAACGGCAAAGCAGCCTCGCGGAGCAGTCCTCGGATCGCCGGCTCATGCGCCGCGGAGGCGGCAGCGAGCTCGACCCCCCTGTCGTTTGTGCGAAGCCACCCCTTTTGGGCAAGCAACGACTTGACCCGATCGCCGACCTCGCCGCGAATTTCGCGAACCCGCTCGATCGGCTTTCCCTTCGGATCCTCGAGTGGCCAGTCGTGACGCTCCACGCCGGGCACGACGGGACACGTCTCGCCACAGCCCATCGTAACGAGCACGTTGACCGACGCCGCGAGGTGGTCGCTCAAAAACTGCGGCTTGGCGAAGCTGAGATCGATGTCGAGCTCCTTCATCGCCGCGAGGACTTCGGGATGCACGCGCGTGCCGGGCTCAGTGCCTGCGGAAACCGCGGTCGCCCTTTTTGGATCCGCGTAGCGATTGAAAAGCGCGGCCGCCATTTGAGAACGGCCTGCATTGTGGACACAGGCAAAGAGGACCTTCTTCATGGCAATTCGCAGCTCCTAGTCGCCGGAAGAGCGGGCACGAGCCAACGGAAAAACGCCGTCGCCGCAGCGGCACCGACGCTCTGTGCAACGATGAACCCGAGTACGTCGGCGGGACGAATGCCGGCAAACGTCTCGGTAGCGGCGCGCGCCAACGTCGCCGCGGGATTGGCAAACGAGGTCGACGCCGTAAACCAATACGCCCCGGTGATGTACGCACCCACCGCGAAGGGGACCGCCTCCGAGCGACGTCGTGACACGCCCCCGATGACGGCAAGGAGACCGAACGTCGCGACGAACTCGCTGAACATCAGCGGCATCCCCGACCGCTCATGGCGCGAGGCTGCAAAAAGTGGTTCGCCGAACATGAGATGCGCGGCCGCGACACCGCCAAACGCGCCGGCAACCTGCGCGGCGATGTACACCGGCACGTCCCTCCACGCGATGCCTCCCTGCGTTGCATCGGCCACGGTCACGGCTGGATTGAAATGAGCGCCGGAAATGGGTCCGAACGTAAGGATCAGCGCGACGAGCCCTGCACCCGTTGCCAATGTGTTCGCGAGCAGCGCCATCGCGACATTCCCGGACGACAGCCGATCACCCATGATGCCCGAGCCAACGACGGTCGCGAGCAGAAGCGCCGTGCCGACCGCTTCGGCCGCAGCCCTTCGCGCCAAATCCGGCGTCGCGCTCAGCACGTGGACCTCCCGCGCTTACAGCAGTCTTCCCAGAGATACGCGGTGAGCGCGCGCAACGCGTCGTACTCCGGACTGTAGTAGTGAAAGGTGCCCTCGTTTCGTGTGCGCACGAGTCCGGCACTGGAGAGGCGCTTCAGATGGTGACTGAGGGTCGACGCTGGCAGATCGACGTGGTTCTGAATTTCTCCTGCCGCGGCGCCTTCTTCGCCGCTCTGCACGATGAAGCGAAGGATCGCGAGACGCGCAGGGTGGCCGAGGGCGCTCAATTGCTCCGCGTGGAAATCGAGTTTGCTGGGCACCCTGTATTTCTACTATTTTCGAAATAACAGTCAAGGACCTCACTGGAAGGAATCAGGATCATCTCGTCGTACGGGTAAAATCGCTCATTTTAGAGGAGTTGCCGTCCGGATCGGTGACGACGGAGAACGGACGGCCCATCTTGAGCTCCGGGGACCGAGGATCCTCGCTGTATGACCGGTTGAGCCTGGCAATTCCGCCCCGTGATGCTCGAGCCCGTGATGCTCGAGGAGTGCAGCCGGAAAACCCACCTTTGGCCTTGGCTCACCCGAGACGAGCCCGCATTCGCGGGCTGGTGGGCAAGCTTGGCGACTCGTGCGTCGCGATCAGTCCATGTCGCCTCCAACCCGTGCATAACAGCCAGGTGCGAGGCGGCACCACGGGACCGGCGTCGTGCGAACGAGGTGGGCCCGATGCCGGAGGATGCTTCCATCCCGTGAACCACCGCGCCGACGAGCAGGGATCGAGCTCCGCCCGTAGGGCGAAGTTCGGCGCATGCTGTTTGCGATTCATCAAAACATAGACGAGGCAGTGACGGACTTCTCGTGGCGTTCGAAGCGCGCGCGCGCATGAAAGCGTTCGCTCCAAACAGAGCCCTGCCGGTCGAAGGCGCGGTTACAGGCGCGCGCGAGGCGCACGGTCAAACCAATCATGCCGCGCGAAAGCGAAGCGCTATCGTCGGTTTCTACCAGCAGATGAAGATGATCGTCTTGCACGCTGAAGTGCACGACGCGAAACCACCGCCGCGAAAGCGGCTGTCAATCCCCGGCGCACGGCCGCAAACACGATGGGCGCGCGCAGGCTGGGCAAACACCGCGCCCGGCGCAGCGTGACGTGCACGGGATGCCGGTGGCAATGCCATGGGCGGGGGCGATGGGCTTTGCCGACATGGGCAGTCCGGGACCGATGCGTGGAGGTCGACCCAAGTGGCAATGCGAGTTGCCGTGCAGTTTCATTGGCGGCAGGGTATTTGTAACTTATCGTTTGTCTAATTGCAATCGGAAATCAGACGGCGAACGCTTCTTGAAGAATGGTGTGTTCTCCCCTCCAAGCGCGTGAGAAGAGTGTCGGCCCCATCAAGCGCCGGTCCGGCGTCACGCGCCAGCGTGGGAAGGTTCGGCCGAGCTCGAGCGGCGTGACACGCCGTCGCACGCCAGTCTGGCGTGGCAACGGCTGTCCTCGTGGCGCGTGAGCGACAGGTCTTGGTGCGGGCAGGCCGACCAGTAGAGGGTGCGAGCGAGGAGGAGTGGGCTCAGGTTGTCCGCTCGCCCGCGCCTGAACGCCTTGCCTTGACGGGTGTACCGAATCTGATGATGTTGCCGTCGGGATCGATGAGGACGCCTTCGTGCTGCCCCCATTCAGCCGAGCCGCCGGTAGTGCGCGAGCGAGGCGCTCAGGTCGCGGACGGCGAAAACCGGTGCGATTCGACTCAGGTGCCCACGATCAGCAACGATAATTCCGACAACACCAAATCGCAACGTAACACGTCGCCGTGCCCCGGCTTGATTCCGGCGCCGGCGCACCCGGCGGTGCAGACGATTTCCTTGCCTTCCCGCACGACGCGCCATTAGGTATCGATCGCTCGGAAGAACGGCAACGCCATGTCGACGAACACAACGCTCGCCGCGGTCCTGCGCGAGCTCTCCGCACGGCAAGAGCCGAGGATGCGCGAGGTCAACGAGCGCCGGGGCGACGAGCATGGCGTGAACCTCACCCAGCTTCGCTCCCTCGCCAAGCGACTCAAGACACAGCACGAGCTTGCGCTTCAGCTCTGGGCCACAGGCGAAAGCGCCGCGCGCCTTCTAGCGACGCTGGTGTGCAAGCCGAAGGCCCTCTCCGTGGCCGAGCTCGACGCCATGGTCCGCGACATTCGCTCCCCGAAGGTCCTCGATTGGTTCATCGTGAACGTGGTGAAGCAGAGCCGTCACGCAGAGGAGCTTCGTGTGGGCTGGAAGGACGGTGGCGATCTCGTCGGTCGCGCAGGTTGGAGCCTGACCACCGAAAGAGTGGTCAAGAAGCCAGAGGGCCTCCATCTCGAAGCGCTCCTCGATCAGCTGGAGAAGGAGATGAAGCGGGCGCCGGCGCAGAAGCAGTGGGCCATGAATCACTGTCTCGCCGAGATCGGCATTCACCATCCGAAGCTCCGCAAGCGCGCCATCGGGATTGGGGAGCGGCTGGCGGTCCTCATTGACTATCCAGCGTCACCGGGTTGCACGCCCCCCTACGCACCGGTTTGGATCGCGGAGATGGTTCGCCGGCGTGAGGCGCCGCCATCTCGCGTCAAGAAGGCGATGACCAAAGCTCGTTCGAGGTAGTCGGGCGAGGCGCTTCGGAAGCTGGGTTTCAGAGCCAGGAGCCTGGTCAAGGGGAGTCTCTGCCCGGCCCATTCATCTTTGACCGCTGATGTGCTGGGCGAGCGACCAGAGGACACGGGCGATCTCTTCGCGAATCGCGGCGGCCGCGATGAGGCCGTCAGGACCAACGTCTGCGTGAGCGACGGGGATGCGCGCGCAGGCGGCTTCGACGATATCGACATTCAAGTAGCCAAGTACTGTCGCCAACGACGCATGGGCCTGCGCGGCGCCTGTTGGCGATGAGGATACGTTGAGCCAGGCACCCGGTTTTCCGTAGAGTTCGTCGCCGCCGACGGTCCAGTCCAGCAGATTCTTGAAACTGCCGGGCAACGCCCCGGCGTACTCCGGCGTGCTGAACAGCACCGCGTGCGCCGACGCAATCTCCCTGCGCAATGCCGCCACGACCGGATGGAGCGCCTCGCTACCTAGGACGGCGTCATCACCACGATCGTCATCCGGATTGAAATGCGGCAGCTCCACCATCTGTCGATAGAGTGTCGCCACCACACCCAGAGGGGCCACGACCTGCGCCGTTCGCAGAGCCGCCGTGTTCGTCGAAGCGGACCTTGTACTTCCCGAGATCAACAGGATCCGAAATGGGTCCGCGGCCATACGCTCCGGAGCATAACTCATGCGCTGGGAGCACAGATGGGGCGGATTCGCGGCAAGGATGTAGCGCGGCGATATCCACCCAACAGTTTGCGCGCGAGCGGCAATAGCATGGGTGCAATGCGCGTCTCCGTGGGCCCCGACGACCTGCAAGCCAACGCCGCCTGGGTGCGGCGGCTAGCCGACTACCTGGTGCGAGAGGGCGGCGAGGCCGACGACCTGGCGCAGGAAACGTTGGTCGCAGCGCTGCATAGCCCGCGTCCGATGCAGATGCCGCTGACGACGTGGCTGGGCGGGATCCTGCGCAACGTCGCCCGCGCACGCGCGCGATCCGACAGGCGACGCCGGGCTCTCGAGCACACGGCGCACGACGAGCTGGCGGTAAGTGCCGGCAGCGCGCCGCTCGGTCCCGATGATCTGCTCGAGCGCATGGAGCTGCACCAGCTGCTCGGGCGTATGGTCCTCGAGCTGGACGAGCCCTATCGAAACACGGTGCTCCTTCGCTACTACGAGGGTCTCAGCGCCGCCGACATCGCCGCGAGGACCGGCGTTCCGGCAGGAACCGTGCGCTGGCGACTGAAGCAGGGTCTCGATGGCATTCGCCGAAAGCTCGACGACCGATGGTCCAGTCGTGAAGACTGGATTGCCGTGGTGGCGCCGCTGGCGATATGCCCCGTGGTACCCACAGCTCTTTCTCTGGGCGCTGCCAGTGCCGCGAGTGCTGGCGGGTTCGGGTTTCTCGCTTGGAGCGCAAGCGGGGTGACCCTGGCCGTGTCCGTCGCCGCCGCTGTCTGCATGCGTCCGGCGCCTCCGGACCGTGTTCCCGTGGTAGCGACCATCGAACCGACGCTGCCCGGCGAAAGCCTCTTCACCACGGCCGGCGAGCCTGCACCATCGATGTGCAGCGAGAGCGATGGGAGACTCGCTGCCGTCCCGACGTCGGTGCCCATGTCCGCGGACATCGTGACCTCCGGCGCAACCGCGGTTGCTGGGCCGGTTAGCGCCGGCGGCCCGGCCCGCGCATGGCCGGCCCAGTCGCCGTCCGCTCCGCTCACCAGCACGAAGCCCCTTCGTTACCAGGTCCCTCTCGGCTCCGGGCCCATCGCTGGCCCGTCCGACGCCAAGGTCACGGTGCTGGTTTTCATGGGCTATGAGTGCCCCTTCTCCCGAAAAGCCGACGAGACCATCTCCCGTCTTCTGCAGCGCTGGCCGCGCGACGTCCGGGTACAGGCGATCCAGGCGCCGTTGCGCGAGCATGCGAACGCCGTCCCGGCGGCCAAGGCCGTGCTCGCTGCGGGTGAGCAGGGAAAGTACTGGGAGATGCACCGCCTTCTCTTCGCGAGCAGCGAGGTGCTCGAGCGCTCGGAGAGCAATCCCATGCCTCGCCGGCTCGGCCTGTCGCCCTCCGACATCGACGGCTACGCCCGCAAGCTGGGTCTGGATAGGGAGCGATTCCATCGCGATGCCGCCAGCGTCGCGGTGGAGAGCGCTCTGGAGATCGACAAGGGGACCACCGACAGCCTGGGCACGCCCTTCGGCACGCCCACGTTCTTCATCAACGGCCGGAGGGTGAACGGATCGTTGCCCAATGAGGTCGTCGATCGGATCGTCAACGAAGAACTGCGCACCGCAGATCAGCTCTTGGCGAGCGGAGTCTCGCGGGCCGAGCTCTTCAACGAGATCGTGGGCAAGGAGACGGCCGCGCACCATCGTGCGACCGTGGGAGCGGCGCCCGTGCGGCTCGACCCCGTGGTGATGGATCAGGTTGCCGGTGGTTACATGATCGACAACGGCCGGAAGATCTTGGTCGAGCGCGCAGACGACCATCTGACCCTCCAGAGGCCGTACAGGCCGCCTCTGGATCTACTTCCCCAGTCGCCGAGCAGCTTCTTATTCACCGACGATACCAAACCAGGAGAGGTCATCGGCTCGTCGCACGTCGTGATTGTGCGCGGCGGCGGCGGGCGGGTCACAGGGCTCGAGATGAGGTACCCAGAGGGCACGATGCAACGGGCGTGGCGCATCGACCCGACCGCGACGTCAGCCGGGAAGGTCGCTCCGCTCGAGCCACGGCCGGTCTCCGCTGCGAACGACGACTTTGAATCGGGCAGTCTGACCGGCTGGCGGGTCGACCATGACGGCGCGGGAGGATGGTACGTCTACGCCAATGGCAAGTCCGCTCCCGCTCCGTTGCACAGCGATCGAAAGATTCCCTTCGACGTGCCGGATCCCCCCCAGGGCAAGTTCGCGGCGGTGACCGACATGGATGCCCCGGGGACGCTCCTTCTCTATCGGGACGTTCTCATCGACGGCCCGTACCGGATGCAGCTCGAGCTCTTCTACGTGACGCCCGGTCGGTTCACCCAGGCCGCAGCTCTCGACCACGCATCGCCGGCACCCAATCAACAGATCCGCATCGATCTGGTGACTCCATCGGCCCCCCTCCATTCGGTGGCCGAGGAACACGTCGTCGCAAGCATCTTCCGTACTTCACCCGGCGCTCCGCACCAGCGGCCCCCCACCTCGCTGGCCTTCGACCTGTCCCCTTTGCAAGGACGGACCCTGCGCCTGCGATTGGCCGTGGTGAACAACACAGGTCCCATCCGCGTGGGTGTGGACGACATCAGGTTCGAACGGATGGGGAAATGAATCGTCACGCGGCGGCGCCGCGGGTTCTATGAAGGGAGCGCGTCATGTCGAAGTCGATGTCGTTTCTCGTCGTGGTTCTTTTGGGAACCGCTCTCTTCACCGGCTCCGCCTGCCGGACAGGCCGATCCACGCCGGCAGACTCATCGCCCGCGAGCAGCGCGCCGCCCGCAGCGACAGGCCCATCCGGTGACAGCCCCGCAAGCCGTCAGTTTGCGGCGTGGTTGGCGGCGTTCAACGACGGAGACGGCGTTGCCCTTCGCGCCTACCACCAGCTGCACTTTCCCTTCGAAGTCGCCAGCCGCGACGTGGGTGACAGCGAGCGCGAGATGCGGCTCAGGACGGTAACCGGTGGATTCGACGTTCAGAAGCTGGAAACGGCGAGCGCCACGAGCTTCAGTGCCATTCTGAAAGAGCGACGCCGTCCTCAATTCGCCCGCGCCGCGATGGATGTGGACGCCGCCGATCCTCATCGGGTGGTGCGCTTCGAGATCGCGCCCATTGCCACCCCGGACGAGTTCCTTTCCGCCGACGAGCGAGCCCGCTCCACGGTCGACGAGGCCAGGCGGCATCGGATCATCGACGGCGTCGCCCGCCACCTGGAGGCGCACTACGTCTTTCCCGAGGTGGCCGAGCGCATGATCGCCGCCCTTCGTGATCATGCCGCGCGCGGCGACTACGACCGAATCACCAGTGCCGCGACATTCAGCAAAGCCGTCACCGACGACCTGCGCCAGGTGAGCCACGACCAACACCTCCGGCTGATCTTCTCGCTGAAGCCGCCGCCGCCCCCGTCTCCCCCCGACGGTGAGCAGGTGCTCGGCGAAGCGCGAGCCCATCATTTCGGGCTGGGCCCCATCGAGCGCCTCCCTGGCAACATCGCTCGACTGGTCATCAACCGTTTCGTCCCCGCCGAGCACGACGCCGTGCGTGAGGCGATCGGCGCGCTCATGAGCCAGGTCGCCGACGCGGATGCGCTGCTCGTCGATCTGCGCGAAAACAACGGCGGTTATCCGGAAACGGTGGCGCTGGTCGCGAGTTATCTCTTCGATCCCGAGCCTGTCCATCTGAACGACATGTACCGGCGCGACGACCGTTCCACCCGCGAATTCTGGACCAAGCGCGAGGTGCCGGGCAAGCGCTTCGGCGGCAAGAAACCGGTCTTCGTCCTGACCAGCAAACGGACATTTTCTGGCGGTGAAGAGCTTGCCTACGATCTGCAAAGCCTCCACCGCGCGCGCGTGGTGGGCGAGACCACCGGCGGAGGGGCAAATCCCGCTGGGCCCCCCTACGAGGCCGACGACGGTTTCATGATCGCCGTGCCTTGGGGCCGCCCCATCAACCCGATCACCAAGACGAACTGGGAAGGGGTAGGGGTGATCCCCGACGTCCCGGTCCCCGCTTCCGCCGCCCTCGATAAGGCCCGCGAGCTCGCCCAGCAACAGCTCGCCGCCGCCCCTCCCGCACGCTGAGCGACCAAGCCGTTCCGCCTCGTGGAGGTGCCTCCCCTTGATCCCCAATTTCTTGGCGGCCCTGGTGGCGGCGCTGGCGCCATGGCGGTCTCCCTCCATCGTGATGTGACGAATGCTCAGCCTCGCTGAAGAGTGAGGGGGGCCTTGACCCGTAATTATACCCGGCTAATATAGCGCCGATGGGCGACACGCCGACCTACACGGCCTTTGTGGGCACCGAGCGCATCGTGCGCGGAACGCTCCCGGAAACGCTGCGCAAGACCAAGAAGAAACTGGACGCAGATCCCGAGCTTCGCGTCTTGATTTTCGAGGACGCAACCGGGCGCCAAGTCGACTTCGACTTCCGCGGCTCCATCGAGCAAGTGGTGGCTCGAGCCGCCCCCAAGCAGGCGGAGCGCAGCGGGCCCGGGCGGCCCAAGCTCGGCGTTATCTCTCGCGAGGTGTCGCTTCTGCCCCGCCACTGGGAGTGGCTCGAGCGCCATCCTCAGGGCATTTCCGCTGGAATTCGGCGCCTCGTCGACGAGGCGCGCAAGCGAGCTCCCGACGAAGAGCACGCGCTGCACGCGCGCGCCGCGGCAAGCCGCTTCATGTGGGTCATGGCCGGCGACATGCCCAATTTCGAAGAGGCGTCACGCGCGCTTTTTGCCTCGCACAAAATGCGGTTTGCCGATCTCACGCGCTTTTGGCCGGCGGACGTCCGCGAGCACCTCGACGAGCTGCTGCGCGAGGGCGGTGCATTCGTCGCAGACGGCGAAGGAAAAGGCCGACACAAGTAGCGCCGTCTCCTTCCACGAGCGCGGCCGGTTGAATATGAACGGGGTAAATATCGATGTCTCTGCCAACCCAGTCCGTCCCCTCCGAGCATGAAACCGTGACCCAAGCCACGCCTTCGAAAGCGCCTTCCGCGGCACGCTCCGCGGCGCGCGGTCTGCACGACATGACGCAAGGTCGGATCCGCGGCCACGTCGTGCGCATGATGCTCTTCGTACTGGCGGGCATGACCGTCCAGACCTTGTACGGGCTGATCGACATCTATTGGGTCGGGCGCCTCGGCAAGGAAGCCGTCGCCGCCGTCGCGCTCTCGAGCAATCTCATGTTTGTTTCGCTCGCGGTCACGCAGATGCTCTCGGTCGGATGCGTGGCGCTGGTTGCGCGAGCCGCAGGACGGAAGGAGCACGACGAGGTGCAGCGTCTCTTCAATCAGGCGCAGAGTCTGGCGACCGTGGCCGGGGTGCTTTTCCTGGGCGTGTGCCTCGCGCTTCACCGCACGTACGCGAACGCGCTCTCCGGCGACGCCGTGACCGCCGAGCTGGCGGCCACGTTTCTGCGCGGGTTCATCCCAGCGCTCGCCCTGCAGTTTTCGATGGTCGCGCTCGGCTCCGCGCTACGCGGCCTGGGAGACATGAAGCCGGGGCTGGTGGCGCAAACGGCCAGCGTGCTGCTCAACATGCTGCTCGCACCTTTCCTGATCTTCGGCTGGATTGGTGGTCATCCACTTGGCGTCGCGGGTGCTGCGCTCGCCACGCTCGTGTCCACCGTCGCCGCCGTAGCAGGGCTCACCCTCTATCTCTTCAGCGGTCGAACCTTTCTGCGTCTGCGTCTCCAGCATTGGCGCCCCCATTGGGCGACCTGGCGCAAAATGATCGGCATCGGCTTGCCCGCCGGCGTCGAATTCCTGCTGATCTCGCTGACGATGGGAGTGACCTATGCCGTGACGCGCCGGTTCGGCCCAGAGGCGCAGGCAGGCTTTGGCATCGGCTCGCGGCTGATGCAGGCCGGGTTCATACCGGCCGTTGCGATCAGCTTTTCGGCCGCCGCGGTCGTCGGTCAGAACTACGGTTCGGGCGCGTTTGCGCGGGTGCGCGAAACGGCGCGCGAAAGTACGAAGCTCGTGTTCGTATTCATGGTCTTCTTCACCGCGCTCTGTCAGATCGTGCCGGGTGGGATGGTGGCGCTCTTCTCGCCCTCTCCCGACGTCATTGCGGCCGGCGTCGATTACTTGAAAACGGTCTCGTGGGGCTATGTTGCCAGTGGCACCGTGTTCGTCTGCGGTGGAGTCTTCCAAGGTCTCGGCAATACCTGGCCGTCCCTTGCCGCCTCCGCACTGCGCGCCCTCGGCTACGTCGCGCCGCTCCTCATCCTGAGCACCCGCCCCGGCTTCACCCTGCACGCCATTTGGCTCGCCTCGCTGATGGCCGTCCTTTTTCAGCTCGCCGTGCAGCAGCTTTTTCTGCGCCGCGAATTGCGCCTGAAAGCTCCCGTCTGATCCGTGCATCCTGTCGCGGAAACCCGCCCGACCTTCTCTCGGCGTCTTTTCGAGATCGAATCGTCGTCGTAGCGGCATAGATCCTGGTGGACAGGTCTAAGATCGCTGTTGGGGCGCCGTTTCGTTGCGGGCTCGTGAGCCTGCTCCTGTGGGTTCTGGCGTGCGGCACCACGACGGGCGGGGGGACGGCTTCCGGCAGTGGGGGCGCTCCGAACGACGGTGGCAACCCGTCGACGGGGGGGGCGGCTCCCGCGGGCAGTGGCGGTCGTGCCGGTGCAGCTCCCGAGGCAGGCGCGGGCAGCGCCGGTGCAACGAAGGACGCCGGTACGAGCGAGGTCGCTCCGCCCGAGCCCGGCGTCACCGTCCTTCAGGAAGATGAGCTCGGATTTTGCGCGGTCGACGGCAAGGTCCTCCCGCGCGAGGGGAGCACGACGATCACGGGCTTCAGCGGGCCAGGGTTCGCCGACGGCGATCCCGGCATCGGTGCCAGCATCAGCTGGAGTGTGAAGGCGGACGCATCGGGGAAGTACGCTTTCATTTGGCGGTATGCGTTTGGCGGCCTCGAGGCGAACCTGCGTGACGCACGCCTGCTCGTCAATGGCGTCGTCGTCGCCGAGTCGGTCGCCTTCGCCTATACCAATACGTGGAACGACTGGCAGGAGACGCCCCCGCTGTCGATCGACCTCGCGGCCGGTGCAAACTTCATTCGCATGGAGGCCCTCTATCCGAGCGGCCTCGCCAACCTCGACTACCTCAAAATCTTGGGAGAGGGCATACGGCCGGACACGCCGCATTTCTCCTTGAAAGTGAGCGCCCATCCGCCCGCTGGCGGCACCGTCGGGCATTTGCCCGTGCAAAACGACTACGCCTACCGCACCGACATCACGCTGAGCGCGACGGTCAACCCGGGGTACTTTTTTCAAAGCTTTTCGGGAGACGTCAGCAGCGCCAAGCCGACCTTCACGTTCGCCATCGAAAAAAACACCGACGTTGCGGCGCTGTTCCTGCCGGTGGGCACGGCGCAAGATCCGAATCTCGTCGGCTATGCCGCCGTTCAAGACGACGCGGGGACGCCCTACATCGTGACCGGCGGGTCACTCGGTCCCACGGTGACCGTGTCGACGCTCGAAGATCTCAAGAAATATCTGGCGAGCCCCGATCCTTACGTGGTCGTTTTCGATCGCCTTTTCGAGGGTGCAGAAGCGGTGCCCATTGCTTCCAACAAGACGCTTCTCGGCGTCGGAACGTCGGCGCACCTGCAAGGGATCGGCCTATCCGTCAACGGCTCGCGCAACGTCATCATTCGCAACATCGCCGTTTCGCACGTCGTGGCGGAAGGGGCGTCCGATGCCAACGATGCCATCGAAATCACCGGCGGTGCGAGGAACATCTGGATCGACCATTGCGAGCTCTATTCCGACCTCACGCACGACAAGGACTATTACGACGGGCTCGTCGAAATCAAGAACGAGGCGTCGTTCATCACCGTGTCGTGGTGCGTGATCCACGACCACTACAAAGCCAGCTTGATCAGCTCGGGCGACGGACAGATCGCGGATACCGTGATCCGCACCACGTACCACCACAACTATTTCCACAATTGCGGCTCGCGGTTGCCGAGTATCCGTTTCGGCCGAGCGCACGTATTCAACAACTACTATAAAGACAACACGAGCGGCTCGTGCATCAACAGTCGCATGGGCGCCGTGGTGAAGGCCGAAGGCAACTACTTCGAAAACTCGAAGGACGCCATCGGTTCATGGGACAGCCCGATGGTCGGGAGCTGGGACGTGAGCGACAACGTCTTCGACCGGTGCACCGGTGCCCAGCCGGCGACATCGACGGGCAGTCTCGCGCCGCCTTACGCCTACACGCCGGTCATGGCCACGGACGTGCGGGCCATCGTCGTGGCCGGTGCCGGGCTCGGGAAATTGTAGGTCCCGTCAATTGCCGATCGCGATCCACTCGATGTGCCACTTGTTCAAGTTGGCGTTGGTGGGCGTCGAGTTGGGCACGAAGATATCGAACTGCGTCTTTGCCGTGGCCTCCACGACGTAGGGAGTCGAGCCTCCGGTGGTCATGTAGAGGAGATTTTCGCCGACCATCGAAGTGATGTAGAGAGGGCGCGTCGTGAAGTTGCAGGCGGACGTGTCGACGCGAACCGTGACATCCGTCGCGGTATAGGCTTGCCAGGCCGTGCTGCCGATCGGTGTCGAGCCGGTGCAGATGCGCTGCGGCGTGCCGCTCGTGTCGCGAGCAAGCCGCGCCTCGATGGCCGCGAGCTGGGCGCCGAGCGCGCCCGCCGCGTTCGACGCGGTGTCGGCCTGGAGTGCATAGGGCACCGCCCCCAGTTTCGTTCGATTCAACGAACCCCCGTCGACGAAGACCTCTGCCCAGAGATCCTTCGTCGCGTGCACCGCGGTCGTACAGGCGTCGGACAGCGCGATCTCGAATGCACCGGCCGTGAGCGTGACTGCGATCGGGCCGACGGAGCATTGGATCGCGCCGCCCGTAGCTTGGTCCCAGAATTGGAGCTGAACGTTCTTCGTCGAGCCGGGGAGCGGCGCTCCCGTGATGTCCGTGAGTACACCGCGGTAGGTCATGGGCGGCGTCGCGACAATGCCGGAAGCACGAGCGCGACCAGCGACGTAGCCGAGCACGACGCTCGCGGCCCCCACCGACAGTCCGCCCATCCAAAGCAACTTGGTCTTCATGGTGCGATTCCTCCAGTTACACAGTTCGACGCGTTGCAGCTCTTCCAAGGAACCGCAATCCCCTGATCGACGAGGCGAATGGTCCCCGCCGGTTCGGGGGCAAGTCCTACGGTACTGATGGTGCCTCGCAATAAGAGGATGCGGCTGCCGGAGTCGCCTGCGTCGCGACCGGAGTTGCCCGCGTCCGTACCGGTGCCGCCCCCATCGGGACCGATGTTGCCGGCGTCGCTCGCATCGGGACCGACGTTGCCGGCGTCGCCACGGGTGTTGCCGCTATCCTGGATATCAGTCTCGCGCCTATCCATCGAGGCGTTGGCGTTGCCGTCGGTACGGTCGTTCGCAGCATCGCCTACTCGCGGCGTTCCAGTATCGGCGTCGACTCCGGTCTTCACGTCGGCGCCTCCCGCGTCGGACCCGGTTGGAACGAGCGGGTGGTCGTCGATGCCGAGGATGGCGTTGCATCCGGCGCAAGCGAGCACCGTGGCCAGAAGAACAAGAGGAAGATCGGCGACGACGCGCATTACCAAACGGCCTTCAGTTGAATCGAACCAGGGCCCACGCCGATCATGGCAGTCGGCCCGTGATTCGAATCGGGCTTGGCCGTAAGCCAGAGAGCTGCTCCGCCGGCCAGCATCACGCCGCCAGCGATGAACGCCGCGGTGGAGACGTTTCCGGCTCTACCGGCGTCCTGCCACAGATTCATGCCCCTCTGGTCGCTGCAGTCGGCAGGGCAGGCGCTCTCGGCGTCGTTTTTCCTCGCCATGGCCACCAGCCCAAACACGCTGCCCACAGCGATGCCAACGACTCCGACGCCGCCCGCGACGATGGCCACCGTCTTTTGCGTCCCGAGCTCCGTGCTCGCCGTGGTCGGCGTCGAGGAAGCGGCTGGCGATCCGAGCCTGATGGCTTCGTGCCGGTTCTTCTGCGACTCGCGAATGACGAACTGCTTGGTGACCGGAGCTTGGCCTGCTGTCTCGAAGACAAAAGTGTGCGCGCCTGGATCGATGGAGAGCGCCGATCCTTCGAGCCGTTCGGCGAGGACCTGGCCATCCATTGAGACCTTCACGGCGCTGAGGTCGTTGCCCGAGGCGTCCTTGGTCTCGAAGATGATGGTCGGGATTGCGGTGTTGACCTCGTCGACGCGACGGGTGCATTCCTGACGAATGTCGGCAGGGCAGCTCGCCGCCGCACAGACGAGGAGCTCCGATCGCTCTTTGCGCAGCCTGTGCTCGTTGCCCGACTTGAGGGAGGCCTCGCTGGCGGCCAAGCACTCCGCGGTCGTGGGGTCGGCAGCAACGGCCGGCCGACTCGAGAGGACTGCACTGACTGCGAGAGCGACCGACACAACCAACCGACGCCGTTTCATGGAAATCTCATCGGTAGCACTCGGGCTTGAAATGCTTTTGTCCCTTGTCATCGAAGGTGAAGGGCGGATCGCAGCCGGGCTTCTGCGGGTTTACGCTCGGTGCGCCGAAAGGTTTCGGCGGTGTCGAAGTCCCCGGGGGACGTTTCGTGGCGGGTGGGGTCGGTGGCGGAGCCATCGGTCGCCGAGGGGGGGGCGGCTCTGCGACGACCGCGGAGGGGCCCAAAGCGTCCATCGTCGTTGCCGCGGAGGCATCGGGCGATCCAATGGCAATGACGGAGCGTGTGGGCGCGCCGTCGATCGCCCCGCGTGGTTTCTCATCCAACGCCGGAGCCGATGGCAGCAGTACTTGCGCACCAGCCGAGACCGCCGAATCGGTTGGGTTCCGGTCGCGATTCCACTGCCTCAGGGTGGCAGCCCCGCCCACCAGCGTCAGCACCCCGACGGCGGCGACCATCCCTGCTCTGGCCTTGCCCCCCTTGATGCCCGAAGCGGTCCGTCCGAGCGGCGCGATCGTCTCTCCTGCCTCTGGCCCGCGGGTCCTGTCCGAAGAGGGTGCCAGGTCCAACGCACTCACCGACATGCCCGACGCCGAGACGACCCGCACGATCCTGTCGACCGACGACCTGGCGCGCTTCGGACCGAATTCTCCGAGCGCGACGGCTAGCTCGGCCACATTCGCGAAACGCTTGCGCCGATCCTTCTCGAGGCACCTGACGATGATCGGCTCGATGTCGACAGGCGCATCCGGCCATCGGTCGCGCAGCGGCGGCAAGGGTGCTGCGATGATCCGCATGCAGAGTTCCGGCATCGTGGCCCCCCCGAACGGCACTTTTCCTGTCAAAAGCTCCCAGAGAATGATGCCGATGGCCCAGATATCGGTTCGAGCGTCCACGTCGCGCGCCGACTGTATCTGCTCGGGCGACATGTAGAAGGGCGACCCCATCGCCGCGGCCGTTTTCGTCATGGACATGCCGTCGCCGCGCCGCCCGAGGGCGCCACCCACCTCCGCTGCGTCGAGCGGAAACCTGCCGATCTCGCCCACAGCCAAACTCGTCCTTCCCGAGATGCTCAACTTGGAGATGCCAAAGTCGAGCACTTTGATTGCGTAAAGGCCATCGGCGCGCCGGACGACGAAGAGGTTGGCCGGCTTGAGGTCGCGATGCACGATGCCGAGCCCATGGGCTTCGGCGATCGCTTCGAGCGCTTGAAGAATGAATTCCACGGCCTGTTCGATGGGAAGGGGCCCCCGCTGCTGAAGCCAGGCCGCGAGATCACCCCCCTCGAGGTACTCCATCACCATGTAAGGAGCGCCATTCTCCAGCGTCCCGACGTCGAAGACCCGTGCAACGTGCTCGCTTTTGATTCTCACGGCGGCACGTGCCTCGCGATCGAATCGCAGCACGGCTTCGGCATTGGCCAAAGCCTCGGGCTGCAGGAACTTGATGGCGACGTGTTCCTCGAGCTTCAAGTGGTGGGCGGCCACGACGACGCCCATCGCCCCCGCACCGAGGACACGGTCGATACGGTATTTGCCGGCGATGATATCGCCCTCTCGTACGCCTGCGTCGACCGACATGGTGAGCTGCCCTATCCTTGGGACTCGGGCCCCCCACCAAGAACGAGCCTTCCAAACACATCAGGGTCGACCTCGCGAGTCAAGCGCCGGCGCCAAGCCGCCAAGATGCGCTGTCGAACGAGCCCGCGCTTGGCAGACCCGGCCAGCCTTGCGATCGACCGTCGCCAAGCCGTGGCAAAGATGCCTCGCGTTCTCGAGGCGAGCCTGCAGGTAGAGGTTGAAAAGGCAGCCTGGTCGAGTCCTGCTCAGGTTCGAGCGACATTCAGGTCGGCCGATTTTCTGGCTGCTAACCGGATGGTCTTCGACATCAAAGGCAACTCCTACCGGTTGGTGGCCCAGGTCAAATACGCTCCGCTCTTTCTTGTCTTCGTTCACTTCCTAGGAACTCATGCGGAGTATGATCGCATCGATGCCAACAAGGTGTGAGTGACATGATCGAACCTATCGTGGATGCATCTTCCCACCCGAAAGCGCTTCGTCGCATCGAAGAGCTGTGGGCCGCCAAACCTGGCTCACGTGACGAGCGCGAGCTGGACGCCCTGGCAACCTTGGCGGACGCGTACGAGCGCCGCCTATTTCCGATTCAGGCGCTGAATCCGTTGGACGCGATCAAGCTGCGCTGCGAAGAGCTCGGCTGGACCAGACGCGATCTCGAGCCGCTCATCGGGTCGCGGGCTCGAGTCTCCGAGATCCTGTCGGGCCGCCGCGCTCTTACCCTGCCGATGATCCGGCGGATCAACCGAGACCTTGGGATCCCCGCCGAAGTCTTGATTGCCGAACCCCGCGCAGCTCGGCGCCCGCCCCCGCGTCGTGGTAGTAAGTCTCGCTCGAAGCGCGCTAGTGACTCGGTAGGGCGCGCCGCCCCACCTCGCGTTGCACCTGACGGTCGGGCGCGCGTACGTTCGCCCGCCCGCAGGTGAACGCGAAAAAGTCAGCCTTCGAGACTGCTGTGCGTGGGGATCCACCATTTCGTCAGACGCATGGGAAGCGATGAGGTCCTTCCGCCGGCTAATCTGCCGCTTCAAAGCTTCGACGAAGGCGTGTTCGTTGCCGTCGCCCAGCGGCGACGCGAACATCGGGCCTTCCTGAGATGCTGTTCCGAGAGGTGGCGTCTCGGCTCCGGTCATGATCGGGTGAGCGCGTGAGGTGCTCTGCGCTCTTCAATGCTCGAGGGCCAAACAATAGAACCCGCCGTATCCGCCCTGCGAGCCGACCCCTCTCTTGTTCAGCTGGTCCGGACCCATCAGGTCCGTGATGTTGATGTAATCCGCGCAACCCGCTTCGTTGAACTGCCCCGTGTACCATCTGCTTCCGGTGACCGCCCCGGCGCCGCCGCGCCACGAAAAACCGATCTTCGGAGTGCCATCGGTGCCCACCTTGGTCGTCCAGTCGTGACAGGTAAAGCCCCAGTCCATGCTGAACACTTTGCCGTCTGCTCCCGTGCCCGTCAGCGTCGTGTGATTGTCCACATTGCCTTTGCCGTCGGGATTGTGGTTGGGGACACCGTATTCGTTGGGAAGATCGTTGATGATGGCCGGATCGCCGCCCCGGGGCCGGTCCTGCAAGAGATCGTCTTTCGTCATCGCCACCACGCGATCTTGACGGTCATACCAAGGACCGGTGCCCACACGATCGGCAGCGTGCACAGGCGTGCCGCCGGGGCCCTTCGTCGCGCTCAAGAAAGCGCGCCACATCTTGCATCCGGCCCCGGCGTATCCAGTCTCGGCGAGCTGCCGGCAGATTTCGTCAGCCCCCGCGAGACCATCCGATTTGCCAAAGCGAAGATCACCACCAAACCCGTTCATGCTCCCCGACAGGCGCACGATGCCGGCCATGCTCGTGAGAAAGAAGCTGAACTTTGCCGTTGTCCCGGGGCCCGGTGTACACGCGCCTCCGTCTTGCGTTGTGCCTCCGTCTTGTGTCGCGCCTCCGTCTTGCGTCGCGCCTCCGTCGGGAGTTGCCCCTGCATCTCGAGTCGATCCGTCGGAGTTGCCCGCATCGCTTAGTCCCCCCGCGGCACCGCCACCACTGCTCCCGGCGGCACCGCCTCCGCCAACGCCGCTCGTGCCACCAGCGCCTGCGTTTCCCTTGCCACCCGTGGCACCGCCGCCACCCGTGGCACCGCCGCCACCACCCGTGCCCGTCATTCCCCCCGAGCTGCCGCCGGAACCACTCGCGCCTCCCGTCGTCGTGGCTCCTGCGCTTCCGCCACTGCCTCCGACAGTCGTTCCCGAGCTTCCCGCGCCGCTCGCTCCGCCCCTGCCCGGCGAAGGTCCGCTATCCGCAGCAGGACTGCACGACATCGCTCCGAACAGCAATCCAAGGCTACAGAAGCCAAAAAACGCGGAAAACTGAGAAGCCAGGGTGACCGTTGAACGAGGATTGAACGGCGCAGTCGAATGCGTGCTCGATTTCATGGCGCTAGCTCCTGCGCGGGTGTACCGAGCACCCACCTCTAGATAGATGCGGTTGTCGTGACAAACGGCTCACCTAAGCAGTTGATGACCTTGGTCGAACCTAGCACGATCACGCTCTCGTGCCTTGGCCGCCGCAGCGCGAAGCGTACGACGAACGAGGCCACAATCTGCCCCTGGAATTTTCCGACGCGGTCTCCACAGCAGGGCATCATTCCGTCATGAGCTTGTCGGTCGTTCTCGTCCACCCTCTCGTCGAAGCCGTCGAATCGATGGGGGTGAGCCGCGAAAAGCTGCTGGCCGCGGCGCGATTCGATCCCCGGCGCCTTCATGACAGCGATGGGCGCATGGAGCACGAGGAGTACAACCGCCTGCAGATCCTGGCGCTCGATCTCAGCAAAGACGATGCGCTCGGTCTGCACATGGGGGAGCGTTCGAGCATGGTCGGCCTCGATGTGCTCGCGCACCTGGCTGCCCATGCTCCCAATATGAGGGACGCTATCGGCAATCTGCTGCGGTTCCACCGCATCGTGAGTGACGAACCGCAACCCGTTCTCGAGGAAAGCTGCGAGGTGGCGACCCTCAAGTACGAAGTCCCGCGATCGGCCGAGCGTTGCGACCGTCTGCGCGCCGAGCTCGCGATGGTGGGTTTCCATCGGTTGGTGGGCCATTTCGCGGGACGGGAACAGATGATCCGGCGCGTCTTTTTCGAACATCCGGCATCCGCCTATTGCGCCGAATATCAGCGGGTCTTCGGTGGGGCCGAGCGCTTCGGGCATGACTTCACCGGCATTCAGTTCGAGCGGACCTTGCTGGATCGCCAGCAGCAACCTTTGCGGTCCGAACTCTATGCCGCTCTCGAATCGCTGGCCGAGCGAAAGCTCTCGCGAATCACCCGCGAGAGCGGACATGCCGAACGGCTGAAGGAGTATCTCTTCGCGCATCCTCCGTCCGACTGGCCCGACATGGAGACCATTGCCCGGCGATTCGACATGAGCGTGCGGTCGCTGCGTCGGCGGCTGGAAGAGGAAGGCGTTTCCTTTGCGGGGCTCCTCGACGACGTGCGCGCGACAGTGGCCAAGCGAATGCTCGATGAGCCCCGCCGTTCCATTTACGAAACCGCGTACGCCATGGGCTTCTCGGACCCGAGCGCATTCCACCGCGCATTCAAGCGGTGGACCGGAATGACGCCTGCTCAGTACCGAACCACGATCTAGCTCAAGGCGGCGGATCGCCGGCGCAGGCCCGAAACGGCGGCTCGCAATTCTGCATCACGCAGGCCCGGCACTCGGGGCTCGATGAGTTCGCCAGGCAGGGCACGCTGCAAGTCACCGTGCCGCAAGCGATTTGACCGCCGTAACAAGCGGCGCACCCCGAAGAAAGGCCTTTGCCACGCATGCAATCCGATGCGCACACCGCTTTGTCACCGGGCGAGAAGAAACACGTGGTCCCGCAATCCGTGATGTCCTGCTCGAATTTCGCTGCATTGCCGATAACCGCTTGATCGGCGCCATTGGTGCAAGCGCCGGTGGCGGCATCTCCAGCCGTTCCCGTGCCGCCCGCACCGCCCGAGCCGGCGCTTCCCCCGCTTCCGGTGCCGCCTGCGCCAGTTCCCGTGCTGCCGCCTGCGCCCGTTCCCGTACTTCCGGCTCCGCTCGCATTTCCGCCGGTTCCTGCCGTTGCGTCCGGGGCAGGGGAGACGTCCTTGTCCGAGCACCCGCCCGCGGTGCACAGCGAGAGGACCATGAGGCGGCTCGCTATCGCTCGAGCATCGAATCCCATTTGCATGCTTGGCTCCTCCGACGACAAATCCGAACGAACGCCAACCTCGCTCGCGCTGACCACCACCTCAGGGGCCTGTTTGAATACAGCCCGCGAGTGATTCGAACGGTGTGTAATAGAAAATGAAGGCGCACATTTCCTGGTCCGAGCTCTCCCCGTACGTAATGGACTGGCCGCTCGTGTTGTCATGGACACAACGAAAGTTCAGAGAGTCCGACGGCTCGATACGCAGCGGAAGCGGCGTGACCGGCTGCTGATCGAAGTTCCAGCGCGCCTCGTAGAGCACCTCGTTCGGCGCGCGGCGCAGAGCCAGCTGGCGCCCCTGCTTGTGCATGTGGCCGAGCACCGCGAATACATCCATCGCCCGATTGGGCGAGCAGCTCATCTCGTGCTCGATGTCCGTGCCGTGAGCGGGGATCTGCAAATTGCGATTGTCGAGACCAAAGACGCCCGCTTTGGTGGTCAGCGTGTCCGGGTGGACCATCTTCAGCTTCATCGCCGTGGTGTCGGTGATGGGCGCGTTCGTCGTGTTTTGGAGATGCAGCTGGATCAGCACTTGCTGATTCTTTTTTGGCGTGAACCCCGAGCCTTGGGGCAGCGGGAGCGCTCCGCTCTCGACGCCGCCGATGTAGAGCGGCAACCAGCTCGCCCTGAACAACACGGCACATTCCGTGAACCCCTCCGGCTCAGGAGCCAGTGTCTGGGCGAAGATGATGTGATGCGTGCCCCGCCCGTATTGGGGCCTCAGCTTCACGATCGCGGTCTCTTCTGCATCGGGCAGGTACATGGTGTAACAAAGATATTTTTCCTCGCCCGGCTGCAGCGTGTACGGCTGCGTTCGCAATTCGAGGTTCGAATCGTCGACGGTCGGGGGTTCAGCGCCGTCGGCGTCGGCGGCACCGCACCCAGCGGTAAGCGACAATGCTACCGAGGTCCACAGAGTCACCGCTATGCACCTGTACGTCCCTTTCATCTTTGCCTCCATGCGATTGACCACGAACGAGACCACGGCGATTGCGCCGCCTCGGGTGGCGGCGACCCTTCGTCGCATTATCTCTTATCACGGTGCCCGGCGGTTTGCCGGGATGGCCTCCGGAGTAAGCGCTTGGCCGCACCGGACAGCGCCCTCCCCGCCTTGGGGGCGCAGATCTTCGGCCGCGTTTTGCGCTGCTGGATCGGAGCTCAGTCCTCGTAAGTCACCGCTTGGCCGCCGAAGGCATTGTCCGTGAATCTGGCCTTCGTTAACCCTTTGGTGACGGATGGCGTGAATTCGTAAGAGGGATCCAATGAGAATACCGTGCGGCCTCTTTTCGTTGATCTCGCTCTCGCTCTTCGCTTGCGGTTCGACCGATCCCGGGCATGCTCCGCCGGCTTCCAGTGGAAATTCGCCGCCTCCAAAGGGCTTCGATCCTCCGCCGGCCGCCGCGGGTTACACGCGCATCGTCGCGCCCGACGTCACCGTCGAGCCGGGCGTCGACATGATGGTCTGTCAATACGTTCAAGCCCCGCTCGATCACGACGTCGACATCCTCGACGTGCAGGGATTTCAATCGGCATTCGGGCATCACGCGGTCGCGTACGCATCGACGTCGAAGACCCCCGTCGGCTCGAGCGGCCCGTGCACGGACGAAGAGAACTTACTGCAGGGCAGTTTTCTCGGATCCGTGGGGGGCGAGGGGACCGGAGGGGTCAAATTGCCGGACGGCGTTGCATTTCGATTGGCCAAGGGGAGCTCGATCCTCCTCAATGTGCATTTCTTGAATACGAGCGCGATGTCCGCCGTCGGCCATTCGATCTTGGACTTCAAGTTCGCCGAGGTGAGTCCCGATCGAAAAATCGCTTCGCTCTTCGCGAACGGCAACCTCGGCTTCAGCATCCCCGCAAACTCGACTGGTCACGCCTCCGCGGACTGCACGCTTCCACGGGACATCGAGTTCATCCTGTTCAGCAACCATATGCACGACCACGGCACGAGTGCTCTGACGCACATCGCCCGAGGTCAGGGGGGGTCGATCGAGAGGGTCCATGTCGACCCCAGCTGGACGTACGAGATGCAATTCAAAGCGGAGTTCGCGCAATGGCCGCTCGATCGACCGTTGCGAATTGCGGCGGGCGACATCCTCCACACCGAATGCAACTGGGCGAATGCCACGGTCGAGGCCATCGCCTTCCCGCGTGAGATGTGCATTGGGTTCGGTTATTTCTTGTCCGACGGCCGTTCGTCGCCCGTCTGCATGGATGGCCGGTGGATCGAGCGCTAGCGCGGGACTCTCCGGCACCCGTTCCGCAGCTCGGATCGCCGAACCAAACGTGCCCGCCTCCAGTGACGGTGCAAGAGACGTCGATGCCAGGTGGGTAACCAGAGAATCTCCCCTGGAATTTTCCGGCGGGCGGACGATTTGGAAACGAAAAACATCCCCGGCTGACACTTAAGGTAGGGCAGGCGCTTCGCGACCGCGTAGCGCTGCGCCAAAGCCAAGCCGTTCACGCCTGGGGCCCGTTGCCCAGCTGAAAAATCCCAGCCACATGGTGCTTGAATGAAGCGAACGAGGGCCACTCTTAGAACCGCGATCATCGTCGCTTTCGCGATGAATATCCTCGCTTGCAGCGACGGGGCATCCTCGGGAAACAACGCCAGCGGCGGAAATCCAGGCGGCGGGGGGCAGTCGGGTGGGGGGCAATCCGGATCGGGGCAATCCGGATCGGGGCAATCGGGCGGGGCGTCCGTCGGCGGTTCCTCGGGGACTGCGGGTGCGGGCCAGTCGGGCGCTGGGGGCTCAGGTGGCAACACGACGGGCATGGGCGGAGCGTCGGTCGGCGGTTCCTCGGGGACCGCGGGGGATGCCGGGCCGCCGGGCACGGGCGGGGGGCAAGTCGATGGCTCGTCGGGGACCGCGGGGGATGCCGGGCTGCCGGACGCAGACGGAGGGCCGTCGCTCGGTGGGATTGTCCCGCTCTTCGATGCCACGACCAAGCTCGAGCGCGAGGTGCTGTTCGACCGAGGCGACGCGATCGTCACGCGCTTTGGCGACCGTGGGCGCGATCGTCACGCGCGCGAAGACGAGTTCCAAAGCTACGATCATTACCTCCCCCACTATTGGGAATACCGAACCTCCCGCTACATCTTCGTAGACAAGGTCGCCAAAGGTGGCTCCACCATCGACGTGTCCTGGGTGTCGGAATGGAAGCTCGATCCCTTGCCGGAATTTCGAGCGTGGTACAGCGGTAAGGGCACCGTCGCGCAATACCACGGCAACTATGCCCCACGGTTCAAGACCGAGGGCCCCGGCACGTACGACCAAGATCACAACCGGACCGGTGATGGCGTGCAGTACAAGTTCACGTACACCATCGCCAGCGCTATCCAACTCGACGGCAAAGAGGCTCCCCTGGCCGTTGGCCAGTTCATGGAAATCGAGATCAGCCAGTTCTTGGACGCCGTTCCGTCGGGTCGTGACAACTATTACGGCACCGTCTTTCTTTACGAGGTGGGCAAAGGCGGAATGGTGCCCTGGTACGCCGTCGGAACCTTCGCCGATCAATCGTCGGAGCGGGAAAACTCCCACAAGCTCGACGAAAAAGGCTGGCTCGGGGGGCGCACGACGCTGTCCTATCCGTACTCGGGCGAGCCCGATGGCCATTTCATGCAGATGGCGACCAACCTCGCCGACCTCAACGCGCAGCCCTTCGTACGCGGGCGCCGCGTGCACCACACGCACATGACCGACGGCAGTCACGACGAAGGTGCCGAGAACGGCATCTTCGACACGCTGAAAGGCCTCGCGGGACCGAACTACGTGAACGTGTCCTGCGACAGCTGCCACAAGCGCAACGGCCGCGCGCCCGTGGCCGACATCGGCGTGCCGCTCGACAAGTGGGTCTTCAAGGTGGCCGCCGCCGATGGCGGAAAAGATCCGCTCATCGGCTCCGTCCTCCAACCGAGCGGTGCCAATGGCTCCCCAGGCGAAGGCACGGTGTCGATCGGCAAGTGGATCACCAACGCGGACGGCCTGCGCTCACCCGAGTATGCGTTCAGCAAGCAAAAGCCGGCACTCTACTCGGCGCGGATCGCGTCGCAGTTGGTCGGTCTCGGGTTGCTCGAAGCCGTGCCCGAGTCGACCGTCCTCGCTTTGCAGGACGTGGACGACCAGAACGGCGACGGCATCTCCGGCAAAATTCAAGTCTCCATCGAACCGGTCACGGGCATCAGGCGCCTCGGCCGTTTCGGGTGGAAGGGCGGCGCCTCCAGCTTGAAGCATCAGATCGCCGGCGCCCTGAACAACGATATGGGCGTCATGACCTCGGTGCTGCCCAAGCCCGACTGCGGGTCCATGCAACAGGGCTGTGGCAACGAGCAAGGCGCTGAGCTCGGCGATCCCGACCTCGACGATCTCGTCAAATACGTGCATTTGCTGGGCGTGCGTGCGCGTCGCGACCTGAACGACGCCGATGCACTACGCGGCGAAGCGGTGTTCACTCAAATGGGCTGCGCCAGTTGCCACGTTGCAGAGCTGAAGACCACCAAGTTTCACCCCCTCGCCGAGTTGCGCGACCAGACCATTCATCCGTACACGGATTTGTTGCTGCACGACATGGGTCCCGGCCTTGCCGACAACCTCGGCGAGGGACAAGCGTCGGGTGCCGAATGGCGTACGACGCCGCTCTGGGGTCTCGGTCTCTCCGCCTGCGTCGTGGGCGGTGTGACGGGCCCGGCGCAAAAGCAGGTGTGCACGCCCCACCACGACTACCTGCACGACGGCCGCGCTCGCACCATCGCGGAAGCCATCCTCTGGCACGACGGCGAAGGCCGAAAGTCGAAGGACGCATACGTCGCCCTGCCCGCAGCGGACAAGACGGCGCTGATCAAGTTCCTCGAATCGCTGTGAGGATGCGTCGCGTTGCGCAAGGCATCCGACTTCGAGCCGAAGACGGAGCCGTGTCGCAGTGAAGTCGGGGCGCCGGCTTGCCGAGCGTCAATAACCGACACTACCGCTGTAGACGAGGAGCTTGTTTCCGTAGCTCCCGCCCCACTCATAGCCATAGCGGCGCTCGGCCTCGATTTCCATGATGTCGTATTTCTTGCCCACACCGGGAGGATTGTCGGTGGGTAGACGTCCGCTGAAAAATCCCACGTCTTGGTCGAGATCGTAGAATCGATACCACATCGTGCTGCCCAATTTTGTCTGGATCGGGTTGTGAGTGTCATCGGTACTGCCGGAGGGGCGCTTCACGTAAGCCGTGTCCGCGACCTTCGCCGAGCCGCTTCGATACCAGGCGATGGCCGCCTGTGCGGCAGCCTTGATTTCCTGCGTCTGCGGCTGGGTCATGAGAAGCCCCGCGACATTCGCCGACTCCTTGCCGCTCTTCGAAGGAAGCTCGTAGGAGCGGGCTCCCATCGGTGCGTAGGTGGTCGGATCGTGTTGGGCACACCACACGGTGTGGACGCCGTTTTGCGCGATCTGCGCTTTTACGATGTAGTCGACGCCCTTGGGAATCGCCAATGTGATTCGGTCACGCTGCTCGGTCGTAAAGATGTCTTGATCGAGAGGGGGCGTCTGCTTTGCCGCTTGGTGGAGGAGCACCATGACGCGCGCCATCGCGTCGTCGTTGAAGGTGACGTTGTTCGAATAGACCGCCGCCCCCACCCGAGCCGGATAGACCTGCGGAAATCCGCCCGATGGGTACTGCATCGTCAAGAGGAAATTCAGCGCCGTGCGGGCGCTGTCTCGATATTTGGTTTCGCCGCTGCGTCGGTAGACGTCGGCCAGGAACATGATCTCCGTCGCGGTTGCGCTGTTGTCGATGGTCCCCAGTTCGACATCGCCTGCGCCACGCCACTCCGAGCGCGCAGCCGTTCCGTTCCATGGCGCCGAATAGATACCAGCGGCGTTCTTGCCGAAGCCGCCGTGAGGTAGCTGCCAGGTGATCATGTTGTCAGCCAAGGTCTTGTCCTCGGCCAATTTCGTGGCAGCGTCACCCGCCGTGCTGAGCCAGCTCGTGTAAGTGGTCAGGGTGTCGTAAACGGGGTTGCCCGTCTGATCGAGGGTGACGGCGCCGGGCGTCGTCCCGTCCGTGCCATCGGAAGAGCCGCCTGCGTCCCGTCCGGCACCACCGGATGAGCCGCCGGCGCCGGAACCGGCAGCGCCGCCGGAGGAGCCGCCCGCGTCTGGGCTGGTACCATCGGAAGAGCCGCCTGTGCCCGGTCCCGCGCCACCTCCTGCCGAACCTGCCGCGCCGCTCGCGCCACCTCCGTTGCTGCCAATGGAGGTTCCCTGATCCGAACAACCTGGACCGCCCCAGGCGATCAGGAGTGCGGAAATACATCCTGCCAGCCGGAATCCTCGACGTTGCTTCATGGCGTTATCCATGAAAGTCGCTCGTGGTCGTTTCGCGGCTCAAGAAACGTTACGCTTTTGCCGCGGTTGGATGCGGCCCGCACAGCGGACGCAGAGCATCACGCTCCGCGCGCGATAGTGTCGTCACTGGTCGAGTCGACGAGCGCGTCGCGCGATCGAAAAATGGATGCGGCCACGTCTTGCCGCGAATTTTCCAGCCAAGAATCAAACGAAACGCGCGCGCGACGAGACGCACGTTCAACTTGGTCGAGCCCTCCGGCGCCGTGCCGATCGCGTGCTTGCCGAGCATCCCCCCGACGGGTTTGCCGAAGACATCGTCCGGCCGGGTGTCGGGCCCCTCGAACGCATGCGCGACGATCCCGACGAAAGGGAGCGCTGGGCCGAGGGTGTTGCCGACCGGCGTCTTGCAACAGCTCGTGTACCATCGATAAAGACCCTTTGGCGTGAGGCGCAGCCCGGTGATGCGCTCCGCTCCGCGGTCGAATGTGAGCGATGCGGGAGCGACCTGAACGATGTCGGTCCCGCCGTGTTCGTCCAGGAGATCGGCGCGGCCAAGGTGGTGCAGAAAGGCTTGGCAGTCGTCGCAATAGCAAACGGCACGGTTGACAGTCCGCTGCGAGGCGCCCTTCACGTGCCCCACGACCTCCCCGCAACGGCAGTGCAGCTCGACATCTCGGCTCATGGAACATTCCTCGTTCGTGCCATCGGATTCACTTCGCGAACACTTGGCTGGGATCGGCGAAAGCTTTGAACTCGAGCGCGTTGCCGGACGGGTCGAGAAAGAACAGCGTCGATTGTTCTCCCACTTCACCCTTGAAGCGCACGTGCGGCTCCACGATGAAGCGCGTGCCCGCGCGCACCAACTTATCGGCCAGCGCTTGCCAATCGCTCACCTCGAGAATCAGTCCGAAGTGCGGCACCGGCACTGCATCGCCGTCGACGGCGTTGGTGTGCCGATGCCCCGCGTTCTCGGGCGCCAGGTGCGCCACCAGCTGGTGGCCGTAAAGGTCGAAGTCTACCCACGTGTCGGCACTACGGCCTTCGGCACACCCGAGCAGGTCGCCATAAAAACGCCGCGCCGCACTCAGATCGTGAACCGGAAACGCGAGGTGAAAGCGAGGGAGGGGGTTCATGGTCCTTTTGGAGGGATCGCCGAGCCGCCGAACGGCGGCGGTCCGAGCATAGCTCAGGCCGAAGCGTGAGGCGGGGGCTTACGCATTCAGCGCGTCGAACCGGTGGAGGTGCCGTGACGAGGTTAGCTCGTCTTCTTGAACACCGTGATCGTGTAGCGCCGATTGCAGTCGCTGCAGGTTCTCTCCTTGTCGACGCGCAACGACGGATGAAGCAAGAAGACCGGGTGGATTCGTTCGGCATCCGCCACTGGGTTCACGAGAGCGATGTGTCCACCAGGCTTCAGCGCCGCCACGAGACAGTCCCGAGCGCGGAGCAGTCCGCGTCGATGCAGGTAGTAGAGGACCTCGGCACACAAGATCACGTCGAATCCGCCGTCAATGCGCTCGCTCGCAATGTCGAGGCGGGCGAAGGTGACGGTCGATAGTTCGGCGCAGCGCTTCTCTGCCCGAGCAAGCGCCCGCGCGCAGATGTCGACGGCCAGAACCTCGCCGCCATTTTGCGCGAGCAAGGCTGTGAATACGCCTTCGGCGCACCCGACCTCCAGGGTTCGCGCTCCGGCGACCCATGGAATCATCTCCATGGTTCGCGCGTATTTGGCTCGCTCGTAGGAACTCGTTTCGTATGACCAAGGGTCACGTTGTGCAAACCTTCGCTCGAAGTACTCGCGCGACCAGGCCCCGACGCCCAGCCGCCGTCGCGCCGCTTGAAGCAGATCACCTAAACGCTGGTCCATCTCGCACGTTGATGGTTTGCAATGCTGGCCGTCATCTGCCGTTTCATCACGTACCTCTTGGGACGCTAATATCGCTCCCAGCCACCTGTCTCAAGAAATGGTACGGCGCGAGACATGATCAGCCTCGTCTCCTTCCCGGCAGCCTTCCCAGCGCCTCCGAAGATGACAATAGCGTTCCGAAACCGTCATGTTCGGGTCCCGAACGGGTGCTTCTGTTCCTCGCCCGGGACGTGAAGCGTGGTCCTATTCGCGTGTTACGATTGCAGGGTGGTAGCGCGAGTCGACCCGTTCTCCCGCGCCTTTCTGGCGGCTGGCGTCGCGCACGGTGCCGTGATCGCCACACTGCTGACGAGCGTTCCTTCCGCGGACCCACCGGCGCCCGCCGTGGAATCGCAAGCTGCGGTCATCGAGCTGATCGAAATCGATGTGCCTTCGGCTGGATCGGTCTCCGACGAATCGCCCGCCGCGTCGGAGGCGATGACCGCGGGCGGGTTGGCTCCGTCGTTTCCGCGGTCGCGCTCCGCCTCGGGGCGCGGCGCCCGCCCTGTTTTTCGCACCGACGGGCAGGCTCCGGAAGATCCGGTCGGCCTGGCGGGGTCCGCTCGAGAAACGGCGGTTCGAATGGGTTCCGCGGGCGAGGGCGCGGCGGAGGAGCCTACGCTTTCTCTCGATGAATTGGGTCTCGAGGGCCCGAACCGCTTGTCGTTGCGTACGTTGAGGGAGGCGCACGCCCGAGCGACGAAGCCCGTCGCATCGGGTGGAGACGTCGTCGAATCCATGCGGCGATTGGCGCAGGAACGAGACCGCACACTGGGGCTCGGCGCCTCTGGTCCCGTCGCGATGGCTCTCGAGACCGCCGCCTACCGAAGCAACGTGACACTCGACGGACAAGCGACGTTCGAAGTCGTCATCATCGACAATGTCGCGTCCGCCATTTCACTCGTCGCGTCGGGTTCGGAAAAGCAAGGCGCCTGGAACGAAGTTGGCAAAATCGCGCTCGCCCAGCTGGCCGGACGACGCGTGCGGGGCCCGACCGGTAGCCGCGGGGTCGTGTTGCGCATCCAAGTGTTCTCTCGCGCGGCGCTGCCGAGTGGTCACGATCCCGGCGTCGAAATCACCGTCGGTCCCTTCGTCGTCCAGCGTGGTAGAGGAAAACGATCGGCCCGGCTCGAATTTTTGAAGGGCGTGGGGCTCACTTCGGTGCTCGACTTTCCCGGCACCGCCGCACGCTTGCCCGCTCCCGGCGCCGTCGTGAGCTTGGTTACCACCGACATCGATCCGGTGGATTTGGGAGCCAAGGACAGGCAGGTCGTTCACACCACGACTTTGGATGAAAGGCCCTTCGACTGAGAGCGGAGCCGAGCTCGCGCGTCGAACGCTGCGATCATCCTTCGACCCCCAATGCATTCGCGACGATCACGGGCGCCGCTGCAGCGTCCGGCCAAGACGTGTCGACGGCTCGGAAAGGCCGCGCTTTACGAATTGATGCCGTCGAGGCGGCGCTTGAGATCTTGCTTATCGTTGATCACCCGGGAATCTTTCTTGAGCTCCGGATGTCGTTCAGCGGGTGCATACTCGCTAGGCAGACCACTCTCGACCGCAACGACCCACGAATGGAGATGATCCTTCGTGTGCCCGTTCATCAAGTTGGTGGCGGTGCGCTCACCCCCGAGATGTTCGGCGACGACTCCAGAGGTTGCTCGCTGGTGCGCACGCTGTAGATCGAGCAGCACCAGCCGAAGTTCGTCGTCTCTTTCGCAAGCTTTGCAGGCAGCCATCGAGCATCAGATTATGCGCACGAGCGCATGGCGCGCAAGGGTCCCAAGGCTCACGTCCATCTCGATGCGAGAATTAGCCCGGGGACGGCGGCCCAGTGACCTCGGCGTGGGGCCCTTACGGGAGGCGGGCCTGAAACTCGGAGATGAGCGTCCCGCCCACCTTGGGCCAGCCGTGGGTGAGCCCGCTGTAGGTGATCTGTGACGAGATGCAATAGCGCACCGGGTTGGTCGTGCAGCCGTCCCAGTCGAGACACACGTGCTGGGCCTGCATGGCGTTGAAGGCAGCCATCATGTCCGTCTTGGCCTGCGCGATCCCGGCCGGCGGCGTCGCCGAGCAACCGTTGCGTTTGGCGAACATCTCCGCTACGCCCTGACCGTAGTTGCCGACCATGTCGGTCACCCCATGGATGACGAGGGTCGGCAGCGTTCCCTTGCAGTTCATGTTCGCGGCATTGACGACGGCGGCGGAGACCGGCGTGAGTTGCCATAGCCAGTCGCCATACCTGCAGGCGAGATGCTCGACGAACTGTCCCCCCGAGCTGACGCCGGCGATGAAGATGCGATTCTCGTCGACGCAGTACTCATTCTTCATGAGCACCACCAGGTCGTCGAAGAACGTAATGTTTTGCTGGAGCGTCGAACTCTCCCAATTGGTCCCGAACGACTTCATATAGGCCGTGACGGCTCTCAGAGCGGCGAAGCCCTGGCATTCCCCCCCTGTCGGCCCGCAGGCGGGATTGTTGGCACCATGAAAGCCGAAACCCAGCGGCATGGGCGTCGTCGCGTCGTAGCCAGTCGGGAGCGCGACGTTGAAAGCGCCCATTTGACCGCCGGTCAAGATCGTGCGGCTGCCCGTCGGCGGGTTCATCTTGCCGCAGCCCGCGCTCGGCTTGGGTGGGCGGCCTGCGTCGCTGATCACGATGGCGTCGCTGCTCGCGTCGCGTCCCACCGACGTGTCCGCGCTTGCATCCATCGGAGTCGAGCTGCCGCCCGATCCAGCGGTGCCGCCGCCCGCTCCAGCGGTGCCGCCGCCCGCTCCACCGGTCGCGCCGCCCGACCCCCCGGTCGCGCCGCCCGATCCAGCAGTGCCGCCGCCCGCTCCACCAGTCGCGCCGCCGCCCGACCCCCCGGTCGCGCCGCCCGCTCCACCGGTCGCGCCGCCCGTCCCGCCGCTGCCCGATGTGCTCTGCCCCCCGCTGCCCGCGGTGGTTTGCCCGGCGCTCCCTCCGGAGGTACCGGTTGCGCCGGTCGTGCGGGTGGTTCCCCCGGCGGTTCCGGGCGACGACGGGTCCGAGCAAGCGGCCAGGGCCGCGAACGTGCCGCAAAAAAGGACCGTACCGAAGATGTCACGCATGCCAACTCCTAATGGTCGCGTCGGGCCATCACCTTCTCGTTTGCTCGAGAAATGTTCGCTTCGACCGCGCCAGCGGACTTAGAAGCACCACTCTCTTCATAGCTTAAATCCTTGATCCGTGGAGCCTCCCCGTCAAAGCGCCGCTTTCCGTACAGTTCCGCCTGCGCACGCCACTCGAGGGAGGAAAGGTCGAGATCCTCCTGTGGCTGCCTACGGAAAAGGCGTCACGAATGCGCGTTGATTGACGTGGACGACGAAGAATAGTGGGTAAGCCGTGCGAAGCGACCGATCGAGAAAAGGCGATGATCGGAGAGGACGCGCGGCCGCAGAGTTGCTACGGATACATCGAGGCCTCGGTCCCCGCGGGCTTTACCAATTGAAACGGGGCATTGCCTCCGACGGAGCTAAGGCGACGCATGCGTATTCGAATGTCCACATGGATGGTGTGCGCGGCTGCATCCTGGATGCTGTCGGCGGTTCACGGCTGCTCGGAGCAAGGCGCCGAACCTCGCAATGACCCCGCTGGGGCGGGTGGGAGCACGACCAGCGGCAGTACGGCGGGCGCGGGCGGCGCGACGGGGAAGGGCGGTGCAGGACCCACGACAGGTACGGGCGGTGCGGGGGCCGCAGCAGGTACGGGCGGCACGCCGACAGGTGGAAGTGGAGGCGGAGCGGGTACGGGCGATGGCGGGGCGAGCGGGACGAACGGAGGGCGAAGTGGAGGTGGGGCCGCGGGCACCGGTGGAGCCAATGATGCTGGGGCGAGCGACACGAGCTCGGGCGGGAACGCAGGGCAGAGCGACAGCGGGCGTGACGGATCGGGCGGGATCGCGGGGGCCGATGGCGGGATCGATGGCGCCGATACGAGTACGCAGCCCATCATGCGAGACGTGCTTCTCGTCGGAAACAGCGTCGCGGGCACGATCTCTTTTCTCGATGGCACCACCTTCGAAAACCTCGGCTCGGTCAATGTCGTGCCCGATCGCGACGAAGTCATGGCAGCCATCAACGCCGATCTCGTCCGGTTCATCGCCTACCCCATCGTCAAAAACGCGCAGCTCCTTCATCATTTCGAGCCCGCGGGCGGCGACAGGTTCGTGGACGACCTCTTCCTCTCGCTGGACGGCACCGTGCTCTACGTCTCGCGGTCCAATCTCGGCGACGTCGCCGCGTTCGATCTCACCAAGGCCGCGCATCCGCGGATCTGGCGCACGTTCGTCGAGAGCCCCAAGGCGGACCATGCGGCGCTATCGCCCGATGGAACCCGCCTCGTCGTATCCGCGACGGGAACGTCGCGCTTGGCCGACGTGCTCGACGCCCGCTCCGGCAAAATCGTGGGTTCGTTCGCGACGGGCGCCTATCCACATCAAAACGATTACTCTGCCGACGGCAAGTATATCTACAACAGCAGCATTGGAAACGTGGGGTACCAAGCGGTTACGTACCAGAACAATGCCAACGCCGGCGATCGATGGCTGGTCAAGGTCGACGCGAGTACCTTCCAGGTCCTGAAGACGTGGGTGTTCGAATGGGGCATTCGACCGAACGTGATCACGGCCGACGAGTCCATCATGTATGCGCAGCTTTCCTACCTCAACGGCGTCATCAAATACGATCTCGCCGCGAGCAAGGAGACGGGAAGAAGCGACCAACCACTGAGTCCGTTTGCGATGATGACGTATAAAACCTACGACGAATACCCTCATCACTCGGCCCATCATGGCCTGGCATTGTCCAAGGACGGCAAGCGGCTCTGCGATTGCGGTACCATTGACAATACCGTCTCCATCATTCGGACCGACAGCATGATGGTCGAAAAGACGATCGACGTCGGTATGGTTCCTTACTGGGCCACGAACAGCCCCGACGGCCTGCACTGTTTCGTTTCCCTGAGTGGCGGTGACGCCATTTCCGTCATCGACTACAACGCCGGCACGGAGGTGAAGGTCGTGCCAGTGGGCAAATTCCCCCAGCGTAGCCGCCTCGGCCGCGTCCCCGAGCACTTGCTCGCCCTCCTGTCACGCACGCCGGGCTAGCACTGTCCCAGAATCCGGCCCGCTCCCGCTCCCGGTCCCGCCACCCGATTTCGCCCATTCCCGAGGACGGGCGTTCGAGCGGGCAGCCCGCGCCGGGTCGAGAAAAATTCGGGTTCGCCGCGCTCACCTAGGTTTGCAGGGGGCACTCACCCGAAAAGACGCCCTCTCTGGTCGGCGGTTGGCTCGGCGTGCTCGATTGCAGTCGTCTGCCGACCGAACCCGCTGTCGATGTCTCGACGGAACGGAGACGATCGCGATGCGACCATTCCTCCCGCTATGCCGACAGGTGCTCTTGGTGATGAGTAGTCTCGCCATCGGTAGCTTCTCCTGTGAAGGCAACGAAGCACCGTACGAAATGCTCGGGATCCCGTGCGTACCAGGCGACGAGCGACAGCTGGACTTTGCCGGCCATTCCAACAGCGAGATTTCGATCGAGACGGCGGCGGCGGTCTGCGGCACGGGCGTTTGCCTCGTCCACCATTTTCAGGGACGCACCACCTGTCCCTATGGTCAGACGGCGGCAGAAGCTACATCGCAAACCTCGAAGCCCGAATCACAACTTTGCCATACTCCAGCAGGCGCCACGATCGATGAACGGGTTCGGGTGGCCGTCGCTCCCCAGCTCGTCGGAAGGCGGGCCGCCGATGTCGTGCATTGTTCCTGTCGCTGCGCGGGCGCCGACCCGGCCGCTTCCTATTGCACGTGCTCGAAAGGATTCGAATGCCGCGAGCTCATCGAGCGCCTCCCCGGAGTCGATGATCGAGATCTGGCCGGTTCCTACTGCGTCCGCGAGACCGATCGTTTCGACGTCGGAACGGACGGCCCGGAATGCACCGCTACGAACCCCGAGCTCGATTCACCGGGGCAATGTGGCCCCTACGTCGGCAAATAGAAGGATCTCGTCGGTCTTTCGCCTTCGAAGAGACACGAAATCCGCGTACGAGTTGCTGAAGGCTTGGTTCTACCTCTCGAATCGGGCGCCGCGAGCGCGTGCGATCGATCGCGATGATCGAGCCGTAGCGTCGTCGTCCTTGTGCGGCAGTTGAGGACGATAGGGGAGAGTTCCGTGCAGTCGGGGCCCGATGATAAGGTGGGCCGACAAGCATGAGCGGATCCGAGCAAGGGGAGGGGTTCGATGAAAGCAATTGTGTATGAACGATATGGGTCACCCGATGTGCTTGAATTGAAGGAGGTGTCCAAGCCCACGCCCAAAGACAACGAAGTCTTGATCAAAATACATGCGACGACGGTCACATCAGGAGACTGGAGGGCGCGAACGCTCGAGATGCCTGCCGGCTTCGGGTTCATGGCGCGTTTGGTTTTTGGAATTTCGAAACCAAGGCAACCGATTCTAGGGACAGAGCTCGCCGGGGAAATCGAGGCCGTCGGAAAGGACGTCAAGAAATTCAAAGTCGGCGACCAGGTTTTTGCATTTAGCGGTGCCAGCATGGGTTGCCATGCGGAATACAGATGCATGCCAGAAGACGGGGAGGTGGTGCCAAAGCCGGCCAACCTCACCTACGATGAAGCCGCCGCGCTCTCTTTTGGCGGAACGGCAGCATGTAGTTTTTTCCGAAGAGCAGGCCTGCAAAGCGGGGAAAAAGTACTCGTCAATGGCGCTTCGGGAGGGGTAGGCACGGCCGCGGTGCAGCTTGCCAAGCACTTCGGTGCAGACGTGACGGGTGTATGCAGTACCGCGAACGTAGAATTGGTGAAATCTCTCGGCGCCAACCGGGTCGTCGATTACACGAAGGAGGATTTCACGAAAAATGGCGAAACTTATGACGTCATTGTCGATACGGCTGGTACGGCCCCGTTTTCCCGCAGCAAAGGTTCGCTCAAGGAAAGAGGACGCCTTCTGCTGGTTTTGGGCGGGCTGCCCGACTTACTTCGGGTGCCCTGGGTGTCGATGACGAGCCGCCGGAAAGTGATCGCTGGGCCAGCCGCCGTCAGCGTAGAAGACCTGAATTTCCTCGCGAAGTTGGCTGATGCGGGAGAATTCAAACCGGTCATCGATCGGCGCTACCCGCTCGAGCAGATCGCCGCGGCTCACCGCTACGTCGACACCGGGCGCAAGAAGGGAAATGTCATCATCACCCTGGTGCACGGCGATTGAACCCGACCACCGCCACCACCTGCATCGCGTGACCATGACAGACCGCTGGAAAGCGCCAAGTGAATCACGGGTGCGCCGAGCGGCGGTCACCGACGCGGAGTCGATTGCCGCGGTCCACGTGCGTGCATGGCGAGCGGCGTATCGAACGCTTCTGCCGCCTGCCGTGCTCGACCAGGTCGACGCCGCGTCGCGAAGCCGCCAGTGGCGCACGCATATCGAATCTGGCGCTCGCGAGGTACTCGTTGCCGTCACCGAGGACGGCATCGTCGGATTCTGCAGTCTGGCGCCCTCCAGGGACGCGGGCGCTCCCGCGACGTGCGGCGAGATAACCGCCCTCTATGTCGAGCCGTCGTCGTGGCGACGCGGCCATGGGCGCGGTCTGATCGCCGCCGCTCGGGACCACGCCGCGGCGCGCGGGTGGACGGAGCTCACGCTTTGGGTCTTGAGCTCCAATCAGCCCGCTCGCGAGTTTTACGTCTCTCTGGGATTCGAGCACGATGGGGCTGAGAAGAACGAAAGCGAGCCCTCGCTGGCGGAAGCGCGCTATCGATTTCTCGTCCTTGGCTGCTGAGTGACGTGTCGACGCCTGCGCCAAGCGAGTGCTAAGGCGGCGCTCAAGGCCATCCACAGCGAGGGGCCGCGGGATTGCACGCGCGCGATCCTGCACCCGCACCCGGTCCCTTCGGGTTGTGTCCCGCGATCCGCGCCACCCATCCCACTCGCTCCGCCGCTACCGCCGTCCGCGCCGCCGGTCCCACTCGCTCCCGCGTTGCCGTTCGCGCCAGCACGCCCATTCGCTCCCCCGCTGCCCGCAGCCCCGGCACGCCCGCCGGCGCCCGCGCCGCCGCTCGCTCCGCCACTCTCGCCGCCGGCTCCAGCTCGTCCACTGGTCCCCGCGCTGCCGCTCGCGCCACCACTGCCGCTCGTCCCTCCGTCACGAGGACCTGCTGTGCACGACTGTCCCTCACAAGAGCAGCTCTCTGCGCAAGCGCGAAACGTGGCCCACATGCATTCGCCTAGCGGACGTTCTCGGTTGCCGCCGTTCCGATTGGCGCCGTCGAGCGCCGCGACGCGGCCCGAGCCGGCAATGCACCCCCCGCGACCGTCGGAGCCGTAGTTGGTCCCGTACGTACCGCCCACCGGCGCACAGGGATCCGGCAAGGTCAACGCGCCGTGCTGGACCCAGCGATCCGCATACGCAAGAATCGCGTCCTTGTTGACGGGCCAAACGCTCTGCAACGCGGGAGTCACCCGCATCAGCAGGGCGGAGTACTGCGTCGGCTTGGCGGTATTGTCCTGATACCAGCCGCCCGGCTCGAAGCCGCCGTCGATGAACCCGTACGGATCGCGAATGGTGCGTGTCGACTTGCTCGAGAAGTCGTTCCAGTATTCTCGCTCCGAACCGGTGGGTTGCCCCCAGAGTGCAACGCCGCTCTTGCCGGTGTAGTAGCTCGCGGTCTCGAAGAAATGATTGGCCTGGACAGCGGCGAGATTGGCGAGCATGTCGGGATCACCGAGCATCGCCGCGGCAAACGCGTAGGCGAAGAGCTTGCCTCCTCCGTTGCCTCCTCCACCGCGAAACAAGCTCGCCCCCAGCCTGTCGACGCTCCAGATGTCGATGCCGTGCTGCACGTAGCCGACGAGCACGGGAAGCTTCGCTTGGAGATCCTGCTCGGGCGTGCACGGCGGCGTCGCGCAGACGTTCGCGAGATGCAACCATGCGTAGACATCGGTGTCGTGGGCCCAGATGTCGGTCGACCAGGGCCGGCCCTCGGGGAGCGCGTCCTCCGGGGGCATGAGATCGCATGTGACGGAATCGCTCGTGTAGTCGAGACGCAGATGCGACGTCCATGCGCGCGCAGTCTCGAGCGTGGGAGCGCGGCACGAGCCCCGGTTCAAGCGAGACAAGAGACCCCGTTTCAGATCGTTGCTGGAAAGCGTGGGCTTGTACGCGCCGACGAAGGGCGGGCGAAAGGCGTGGCCCGGATCGCCGGGTGCCGCGCTCACCACCGTGACGACGGCCGCAAACCGCCCGCATGACTTCTCGTCGGCGGTGCCGTCACAAGCGCCGGCCGGGTTGTCGGAGACGTACTTCACGACCGAGCTGCCCGGTGGCGCCGCGTAGGGCAAGGCGATGGGAGCCGCGTTGCCGGCGAGCCGATCGTCCCAACGTTGAGGACCGCCCGGCGCCGGGTTGACGTCGACGCCGTGACGACCGCCGCTCGCGTTGGGCGAAATGGCCGTGATGCTGGCCGTGCCGTTGGCGACCACGAAGAACTCGCCCGTGGCGTAGGCTCCGCAGCCGTAGGCTTCCGCAAAGCGAAAGGTGATGTCGTTCGCCGCGCCAGAAGGTGCCGCATAGCGAAGGCAAGGGCCAGCCGCATCGGAGGTGATCGTCCCGGGATTTCCCGAGCACCCGCAGTCGGCACGGGCTCCTGTGGACCCGAGCAGAAGGAGCGACGCGAGCACACCTGGAAGGACGATGCGAGGGGACATGCTTTCCCTCAGTTGCAAAGCTGGCCGTTCACGTGCGGATTCCCGGTGTCGACGTTCTCACCCGTCTCGCGCACCAGGTTGCCGGTGCGGATCCATCCGTCAGTCGGGCCGCCGCCATAGGGAAATTGGGGACGGGCGTACCAAACGAAGTATTTGCCGACACACGGGGAAACGCGCGTACTGAAGACGTTTCGCTCGAAGCGAATGTTCGTCACCGAGAAGCCTCCTTGGGGGCTCGGCTCGGAAGGGTTGTAGTCTTCTGCGTAGATCGTCGCACCGCCACCGGCCAGCAAGTTGTTCTCAATCAGGATGTCGCTGCTCGATTTCAGGCTGTTCCAGATCGCGATCGCCGAGGTTCCGTCGACGCTCATGGCGTAGGTGTTGTGACGGATGGTGCCATTTTGGGCGCCTTCGGTCTGAAAGCCGTCCATGTGGCCGTTGGCCGTGAGCGGAGTCAGATCGTGAAAGTAGCTGTCTTCGATCGTAAAGCCGTCACCGGCGGTGGTCGAGCTCGCCCAGGTGAAGATGCCATCGTCGACGCCGTAGCAGTCGACGTAGCGCGCGACCATCGATTGACCCTGGTGCCAGATACAGGCGTGCGAGCCCTCGAGGCCGTTGATCTCGACGTGGTCGACGGTTGCGCTGGCTCCATCATCCACCATGATGGCCGCCGTCGCGTTGGCGGCCTCGCCCTTCTTGCCGCTGTCGTAGGCCACGTAGCTGTTTCGAATGATGACGTCTTTCGCGGTGATGTGCAGCTTGCCCTGCACATTGGCGCACTCGACGAGCTGGCCGGTTTGATTGATCTCGATCGTGGGCATCGCGCTTCCACCCATGTCGGTGAGCTTTCCGCCCGGGCACAGCGAGGCGTCGGGCCCCGTGTTTTGACGGCCAGGCCAGCCGCACGCTTCGAGCGTCGACCAAACGTCGGGCGCACAGATGCCGGCGTCCCCCGCGTCGCTCGCGCCACCGCTGCCGCTCGCGCCACCGCTGCCGCTCGTGCCACCGCTGCCGCTCGTGCCACCGCCATCGCTCGCGCCGCCACGACCGCTCGTGCCACCGCTGCCGCTTGCGCCACCGCTGCCGCTTGCGCCACCGCTGCCGCTCGCGCCACCGCTCCCGCTTCCGCTACTTCCACTCGCGCCACCACGACCGCTCGTGCCACCGCTGCCGCTGGCGCCGCCACTCCCACTCGCGCCGCCGCTGCCGCGGCCACCCATTCCGGCGCTCCCGCTCGTCCCCCCTCCATCGCTCGCAGCACCGGTGCCGGCTCGTCCTTTCGCCGCGGTACCGTCTGCGCCGTCGTCCGTGGACGAACAACCCGAGAACGCGATCAGCGCCGATGCAAGGAGGGAGAACGGCGTTCGTTTTCTCATTCGTCTCTAATCGCGATTTCGGCCCCTCACGATCACGAATTCGACGTCTCGCGTGATATATTGCCTGCACATGCCGGCGCGGTCCCCGATCCCGTGGGCGGTGATGGTGGCTTTGCTTGGCTCGACGCATGCAGGTCACGTGCTCGCCGAGGTGCCGGTGCCCGCAGTGCGGTTCGCGTACCGCGCGGGGCCTGAATGTCCTCTGGAGCGGGATTTCTTAGCCAATGTGAGAGACAAGGCGGCGTTCGAGGTCGAAAACTCGGGCGCGCGCGTGTCGCGAACGTTCACCGTGACGCTGAGCAAACGCCCCGACGCGCGGCCTCCCTCGTATCGCGGAGAATTGCTTCTTCGCACACCGGGCGGCGCGCCGTCGAACCGAGAAGTCACCGGCGTCAACTGCGCCGAGGTTGCCGAGGCCATCGCGGTCGTCATTGCCATCGAGCTCGGACCCGAGCAGCGAGAGCCAACGAGGCCAGCGGCGAATACGACCGCCGAAGGGACGAAAGCCGTGTCCCCGCCAGCTTCGCGCTGGAGATGGGCGGTGGCGGCGGGGGGCGGGTTCATGGGAGCTCTCTCCGATACGGTCTCGGCGGAAGCACGACTCGCGCTCGCCCTGCGCCGCAACGCGACGGCGCTCTTGTCGCCTGAATTTCGCGCCGGATTCGTGTACGCAGACGGCCGCCGCGTGGAAAACGAAGCGGGCGTCATCGAGCTGAGGCTCTTCGGAGTGACATTCGAAGGCTGTCCCCTGCGCGCTCGGCTTACCCAGCGGCTCTCGCTCGAGCCTTGCGGCAAAGTCGTGCTTGCGGTCAGGGCGGCGACGGGCGGGCCGCCGAGTAACCCCAGCGCCGAGTTGAATCAGGGGTCGTGGGTCGATGTCGGAGGTCTCTTGCGCGCGCTCTACGACATTTCAGACGCAGCGTGGATCGAGATCTCGGCGGAAGGATTCGCACCGATGGTCCGTGACCGGTTCTCTACTTTTGCGCCGAGCATGGCGGTCTTCGCCGTCCCCCGAGTCGGGGCGCGTGCCGCGATCGGACTGGGGATCCACTTTTGAGTGATCATAGGGCTCCCCCGATGACATTACATGGGGTGCAGGCTCCGACCGGTATACCGCCCGCGTCCACCGTGGCTCGGCGGGTAGACGCTATCGCGAGTCCGGAATCGACCGTGCGCGTCGAGACCGCCCTGCGTGCGTTGATCGACGCCCACTACACTTCGATCTGGCGGTTGTTGCGGCGCTATGGCGTGACGGAGGACAAGACCGACGATGCGGCGCAGGAGGTGTTCTGGATCGCGGCCAGGCGTTTGTCTGACATCGAGGCTGGCAGCGAGTCGGCGTTCCTCTACGGGATTGCCATCCGCGTGGCAGCGCGTGCGCGCCGTGAGCGGGAACCGCGTAGGGTCGCGAGCGAAGCACTCGAAACGTTGGCCGACGACAAGCCTTCGGCGGAAAATCTGCTCGACGAGCGCCGGGCGCGTGAGCTCCTCGATCGGGTCCTCGACTCGATGGAAGAAAAGCTCCGCGAGGTGTTCGTTCTGTTCGAGCTCGAGGAGATCGAGATCCCCGTGATCGCGGAGATCCTCGGGATACCGGTAGGAACGGTGGGGTCGCGGTTGCGGCGCGCGCGCGAGGAGTTTTCCGCGATCGCCAAGCGGGTTCGCGCGCAGCTCTCGTTTCGTGGAGGACAACGATGAAGCGCCTCATCAGCGAGACGGATCAGGCATTCGAGCGGATGCTCCTGCGCTCCGCCCGGCTCGACGTGGCTCCCGAGAACGGGGCCCGCGAGGCGATGCAGGCGTTAGCGGCGGCGGCCGCGCGTCTTCCGACGATCGAAGCAGGGCCCGCTCCGCTGGGAGCCGAACGACTGATCGCGACGAGACTCGGCACGGCGGGCGCGTGGAAATGGCTGGGGGCGGGCGTGGTGCTCGGAGGTTTTGCCGGTGCAGGGGCGATGGCGATCCACCGGCCACCGCCTCCGGCCACGCCGTCGATGGCGGCCCCCGTCGCGGTAGGCGCACCGATGATGGGTGCAGAGGTGGTCGGCACACCGGCCGCGCCGTTTCTCGAGCCGTTACCGGCCCCGCCTGCGGTGGCGATCGCGTCCCCCGCGGCGATCGCGCCGTCCGCGCCGCGTTCCAGGCCGCCGGCGGGTGTGGGAACGAGCACGTCGAACGTTTCCGGCGCGCCGTCGCCAGCAGTCACGGAGGGGCTTTCGACGCTGACCGCAGAAGCCGCGGCGATCGATCGCGCGCGTCGCGCGCTGGCGGCGGGATCGCCCGGTTCGGCGATCGAGCTCCTGGATCGCTATGAGCGTGACAGTCCCACGCACGCACTCGCTCCGGATGCGCGAGCGCTGCGAATCCAAGCCGAAAAAGCACGCGGGAACGACGTCGTCGCCAAGAAGCTGGCGGAGAAGTTCCTGTCGCTCTATCCGGGCGATCCCCATGCCGAACGGGTGCGGCGGGTTCTATCGGGGCCATGACGGAGACGCGGCCATCGACGCCGTTGCTGATGGCCCTGCTCGGGACGCTCGCCTCGACGCCCGTTGCTGCCTGCGGAGCAGACATCCAGCTCGGCCCGGGGACGTACGAAAAGGAGGTCCGAGCCGATGCTCCCGCGCTCTACCTTCGCTTGGGCGATCGCTCCACGGCGATCGCGAAAGACGAGATGGGCGGATACCCCGGCAAGTATCCGCCAGAGGGGGTGACGCTGGGAGAGCCTGGCGCGATCGTGGGAGACTTCGATAGCGCCGTCGTTCTCGACGGCAAGAGCGTGGTGACGATGCCTCCCGGGCTCGAGTTCGCCGCAACCAGGCCGTTCTCGATCGAAGTCTGGGTGAAACCTGCGCTCTACGACGATCGGACTGGATACGGCTTCGTGATCGATCACCAGAGTTACCAGCCGCGCATCGGGTACACGCTACGCGTTTCCCAGTTCGATGTCGCTTTGGAACGCTGGGCCGGCGGTACGACCTTCGGATCCAACGCGACCGGGAACCGGGCGGTTTCTCTGCACGCGTGGCACCACGTCGTGGCGACGTTCGACAGCGTCACCCTGAAGCTCTTCGTCGATGGAGAACAGGTCGCGTCCAACGGCGTGCCCTCGGATATGCCCGCGGTGACGACCTCGTGGACGATCGGCGGCCCCAACTGCGCGTGCACGGCGAACTACTTCGCCGGCGCGCTCGACGAACTCGCCATCTACGATCACGCCATCGACGGGTCGCGCGCCCGAGCTCACTTCGAGGCTTCCGGGCATTGACGACGCGCGGCGATTCATCATCGACGGCGATCGCGGTGGGTGGCTTCGATCCGCGCGTGCAGCTCTTTGGGCAGCGCGGTGGCCTCGGCCCTGAAGCGCCGGATCGACCAGGCGTAGAGCATTGTCCCCGCGACGATGGCTCCGCCGCACGCCATGCGTTGCGCAGGCGTCGAAGCGCTGATGAGCCACACGCAGAGAGCGGTCGCCGCTGCCGGTACGAGGGGGCCGCCGGGGATGCGAAATCGGCCCACGGGAGCGGGGCACCGACGGCGCATCACCGGGACGGCGAGGCATGTCGTCGCGAAAAAGCAAAGGCGCGAGACCACACTCGTGGCGGCGAGGGCGGTGAAGTCGTTCACGAGTGCGATGCCGGACGCGGCGACGGCAAAGACGGCGATGGCGATGTGGGGCGTTCGGAACCGGGGGTGGATGCGGGCCAGGAACGGTGGCAGGTGACCGCCGTCGGCAAGCGCATAGATCATCCGCGGCGTCACGAGCAGGTTCGTGCCGTTCGTACCGAGGGTGGCGAGGACCGCCCCTGCGCCGATGATGGTGGCGCCCGAAGGACCCAGGAAGGTCCGGGCGGCTTCGGCGATCGGTGCCGGGGAGGTTGCGAGCCCGGGTAGGGTTCCCTGGGCCACGATCTGGACGCCGACGTAGACGGCAGTGGTGAGGCCGACCGCGGCCAGCATGGCGATGGGGAGGTTCTTGCGCGGATTCACGATCTCGTGGCCCGCGATCGCGGCTGCCTCGAAGCCCGCGAAGGTGAACACGAGGAGGAACGCTCCCTCGCGGACCGAGCCGCCCTGCGGCGCGCCGGCGAATGCAATGCGGCTGCCGTCCACCGCGGGAAGGCCGGCGGCGATGAAGAGGACCAGCGGCAGCAGCTTGGCGATCGTCAGAACGTTCACCGTCCACTTTCCTTGCCGGATGCCGATCAAGTTGAGGGCGGCGAGGCTGGCAATGACGCCGACCGCCGTGGCGGGGCGTCCTGCGCCCGTACCGAATGGCTCCCAGAGCGTGCCGAGGTAGGACGCCGTGCCGTTCGCAATGGCGGCCACGGAGACGAGACGTGTGGCGATGAAAAGCCAACCCGCCTGGAAGCCCACGAACGGACCGAAGGCGGCGCGGGCGTAGAGATACGGGCCGCCCGATTCTTCGAAGTGGGTGCTCGCTTCGGCGAAGCAGAGCACGATGAGAGCGATGGCGAAAGCGGCAGCGCCGTAGGCGATCGGACCGGCCGGGCCGAGGATGCGCGCCACCGCCGTCGGCAGCATGAAGATGCCGGAGCCCAAGATGCCGTTGACGGTGAGAGCGGTCAGGCTAAAAAGGCCGATCGCGCGCGAGGGTCGAAGATCCGTCGGAGCGCGCGACGTCATTCGGAACGCTCGTCCTTTCCCCCCGCGCCGCGCATCTGGTCAGACGTCGAGGGGGGACCGCAGCACGCCGTCGGCGGACTTCACGCCGCCCCGCCGCCCCGGCTCGACGGTGCCGTAGCGTTCGGCGAACACGGGGGGCAGCGGGCGTCCATCGGCAGGGCTGAGCCAGAGCCGCAGAAGATGCCGCCGGCGATGCGGATCGGTGTCGTCCTCGAAGGCCGTGCGGTCGTGGAGAATCTGGTGATTGTGGCTGAACTGGATGTCACCCGGGAGAAAGTCCATCTCGAGGTGCACGGCCGGATCATCGAGGACCGCGTCGAAGACGTCGAGCGCCTCGCGCTGTCGGGCGGTGAGGCGGGGCGCGTCCGCGAAGCGCTGCGCCGATTCGATGTACCGGCGCTGGTAAATCCCGCTGAGTTGTCCCGCGTACCAGGAGAGAACCGGAATTGAAAACCAGGGGCGACTCCCGGGCGGCACCTCACCGCGGTGGTCGGTCGCGACGGGCTCGAACAGCATCGGGAGCAGATCGGGCCGGCGCGCCAGAACCTCGTTGTAGGCGGTCACGGTGCTCGCGAGGCTGCTTCGGCCCCCTGACCGTGCGGGTCGGATGCACAGGAGCCCGACGATGTCGGCCGAATCGGTGTGGTAGCCCTGACGCTGGTTGGTCTGGTAGAGCCGTGTGTGCGGATCATCGGCACGGTATCCGAGATCCTTCACGTGGCCGAGGACGTGCCCCTGC
>DATHES010000206.1:0-46856 GCA_035318465.1 Polyangiaceae bacterium | reverse complement strand
GGCGGCCAGATCTTCCACCGTCACCGTGGCGCGCGAGCCGAAGCCGCCCTGTACGCCGCCGAAGGGCGAGGAGCCCGGCCGCAGCACCAAAAGGTTGACGCCCATGCTGCGAAACGAGTCTGCCAGCTTGACCGCCGCGCCGTCGCCGATGGCGACGGTGAGGATGACGGCAGCAATGCCGATGACGATTCCGAGCACGGCGAGAAACGTCTGCGCCTTCCGTCGCGCGAGCGCCCGCACGGCGGCTCTTCCGATTTCCCAAAGCAACACGCTCGAGAGCCTAGCAGCACCGGTGGAGCGTCTTCGCTCCCGGTGCAGCCATCGTCAAAGAAAAGCTCGTGCGCGCCGATGGCGGCTTTTTGGTGGTGGCCCTCGGGCTGATGTTCAAGCGGCGACCCGGGTTCGATGCCGTCTTTTCCACCAGCCTCACGCCCCGGCCAATGAGCTAGAGCCCGTTCGACGGCGCATCACAAGCCTGCCACACCACGATGCGGCTCTCCTCGCTGTCAGCGAGCGCGCGGCAGGTGTCGGGACAAACCATGATCAGCGCGGGTTTGGTCGGCGAGGGGGCCACGGGTGAATCGAGAAACCAACCGCCCTCGACGCCACAGGCACTCGGACTGGACACTTGCCTCAGGAACGTCAGAGGGTCGGTGATGCGCGCCGGTCCGCCGTCGACGGGGCGGAGATTCGTTTGGACGTGAACCCGCACCGGGGAGCTTGCGTCTCCATCGAGGGACAATGGAATTTCGCAAAAAACGCGGCTCTTGAGGATGGCATCCAAAGGCGAACTGGGCATGATGCCGACGAACACGCGTGAGGTTCCGCCGGCTCGAGCGATGGCGTCAAGGCGGTCGGTCGCGCTGCCGACGGCGACGACGAAGGTCTTGATGCGAGGTGTCGCGTTGAAGGCGGCCGCTGCCAATGCGGCGGTGCTGTCGACCGTGGCATTGCACATATCGGGTTCACCGTCCGTCACCCGATCGTCCATCCGCGCGGGACTTTCACGTAACGGATGCCGCTGCTCAAGATTTACGAAGTCGGCGGAAACGAGCGTGGCTACGGGACGAAGCATTCCGAAACGCACCACCGGAGCGGCGTTCGTAGACGCGTCGGATTTTGTTGACACGTCGGAAGTTCCCGACGTATACAGCCTTCATGCTCAACGTCGACGTATTCTCGGCGCTCGCCAATCCGGTGCGCCGCGACATCCTCATGCAGCTGCGCAAGGGGCCGCGCGCCGTGAACGACTTGGCGCGGAGTTTCGACGTGGGTCGCCCTGCCGTGTCCGAGCACTTGCAAGTGCTGCGCAAGGCGCGCCTCGTGCGTGAAGAACCGCGCGGGCGCGAGCGCTATTACCACCTGAATCCGCGCCCGCTCTCCGAAGTCGAGGTTTGGCTCAGCGCGTTCAAACAGTATTGGAAGCAAAGGCTCACCATGCTCGAGAACGTCATCGAAAAGGAAAAGAAAGGGACACTATGAGCGATCGACCGGTGATTCATCTCGAACATTTCTATGCGTGCGAGCCTTCCGCCTTGTGGCACGCGCTCACCGATCCGGAGCTCCACGCGAAGTGGTGGGCGGCGGGCGACGTCAAACCGATCGTCGGACATCGCTTCGAGCTCGACATGGGGGCTTGGGGCAAGCAACCCTGCGAGGTTCTCGCGGTCGAGCCGGAGCGGCTCTTGCAATATCGATTCGCGACGGGATCGCTCGACACGACCATCACCTGGCGCCTCGCGCGCGAAGCGGGCGGCACGCGCCTCACCTTGACGCACGAAGGATTCAATCTCGACTCGCCGCTCGGTCGGACCGCGCTCGAAGGAATGGGCAAGGGTTGGCCCGGTCTTCTGAGGAGACTCGCGACCGTGCTCGCTGTCGACCCCCGCGCCGCGACGACGTCTGCTTGAGCGTCGGTCACCGCTTGCTCTCGATCGGGCCGTCGAAAAAGAGCCGAAACCCATGCGGCGACCGAAACGCGACGCGCAGGGCGGGCGGCCACACCGGGCCCGGTGCGGCGGTGAGCGCGGGCGAATCGCTCGTGGTCATGACCGACATCGCGAGCTCACGCATCACTGAGACTCCTTCTTGGACCCTCTCATGAACGCTCGATATCGCAGAGCGTGACCACGGAAATTCACCGCCGCATTTCGCGCCCTGAGCTCGCCGCGGGAAACAGGAGGCCGTCGCTCCGGTGTCTTCGGGAAGCGACTCGCTGCGCTCGAAGCACTGGAGTTGTGGCGCGCTCTGTATCGATCGCGTCGGCGAAGCCGGCGCGACCGAGGTGGTCACTCGCGCGGCCGCTCGCGATACCTTGGAAGACCCAGATCAAGCAAGCGACGATGACGGCTCCGGCCACGGGCAACTCGACGAAGTCGGTCCAGATTCGCTCGACATGGCGCGCCAGAGCCATCACGCGCGAGCCTGGTCGACTCAGCGCCGCCAGCGCGCGCTCACGGATACGCGCGGCGGTGGATTCGTCGACATCGTGCGGCGACAGCTCCGCAAGGCGCACCCAAATCTTATCGGTAATGCGCGCCTTCATCGTCTCTTTCCTCGATGCAGGATCAGAACCGGAGCCGCGGGCTCGTCGACGAGCGCCAGCGAAAGCATGGCCCGCGCCCGTGAGAGCCTCTTTCGTAACGCATCCGGACGAACGCCGATGACGGCCGCCGCTCGCGCCGGCTCCAGGCCGTCCACCGCCACCAGCAAGAGGACTTCGCGGTAGGGACCGGGAAGCGCCGTGAGCGCGTTCTCCAATCGCGCCATCGATTCGCTGGACGCCAGGTTCTCCGTGGGAGGAGAAGCACGCGGCGATTCGGCCGTGCGCTGGAGGACGCCGAGTGCCCATTTCGTAACGGATCGCCACCGGCCGTGGCTCACGGCGAGGTGACGCGCCACCGTAAAGAGCCAGGCCCCGACGTCGGTATCGTCGCGAAGGCGGGCACGGTGAGCCGCTAGGCGAAGAAAGGTCTCTTGCAGCGCATCTTCCGCCGAGGGTCGGTCGCCAATTTGGCGCACGAGAAAGCTGAAGATGCGCGCGCGCCACCGCGCATAGACGACATCGAACGCCTCTGGGTCACCGCGTTTCAGGCGAGCGATCAGCGTCGACTCGGTTGTCTCCACCTCCCTATGAACGCTCCAAATCGTCGATCGTGACAAATCGCGTTGCGTCACGCCGCACGGACTGGCGCGTTCTTGACGACGTTCGGTAACTTCCCCCGCGAGGTCAACATGTTGGAATTGTTCGATGCAGGTGGTTTTGCCATGTACGCCGTTGTGGGATTCGGCCTGGTGGCGCTCGTGGCAGCGTGTCTTTTCGCCTGGCGACCCCGGTTCGAGCGGCTCGCCTTCATCGTCGGAATGAGCATGGCGACAACGTTCATCTCGCTCGCCGGCCTCGCCAAGAACCTCGCCAAGGTGTTCACCATCGTGAGTCATCGCCTGGGAAGCGACGACTGGAACCCGATGTTGGCGACGCGCGTGGTTCTGCAGGGCATCAGCGAATCCTTGTCTCCGGTGACCTTCGGATTCTCGCTCGTGTCGCTGGTCGCTTTCGTTTGCGCCATTGGCTTTCGGAGGATGCTGCGCGAACCGTCGTAGGCGGGCTGATCGTCTTCACGCCATGCAGGTTCGAGTTTGGCGTGCCGGAAGCTCGGTCTCTTCTAGCAGCTCCGGGTGAAGGATTACGCGGCGCGTCCGCCTCGCTCTCGATGAATTCGCTGCGCTTTTCAATTTAGAGTGATCGGAATCGCGGATGCCCCCACCAAGGACGTGGAGGTCACGCGTGCACATTTCCCGCTGGATGCTGCTGGCCGTTCTTGGGACGGGTGCCGCTTGCACGGGGCAGATTGGCGAGATGAACGTGACTGCTGGCGACGATCGCCCTAGCGGCGGCGGCGGGACGGGAGGCGGCCCTGGCCCGGGGATTCCACCGTTTCAAGATGCCGGCTCACCCCCGACGACGACGCCCGATGGCGGTCAGGTGGGTATGCCGCCCTCCCCTCCCCCGCCGACGTCCGACGGTGGCATCGCCCCGCCGACGTCCGACGGTGGCATCGCCCCGCCGACCGTCGGACCGTCGCCCCTCCGACAGCTGGGAAGGACGGAGCTGCGCAACACACTGCGGGACCTGTTCCCGACGTTGCCGCCCAATTTCGACGCGAACATCGAGCTACCAGCGGACAACGAGATCCAGATGGCCTTCGCGCTGCCCGGCATGGTTTCCGATCTCGAGGTCAAGCGCTTCATGGATCTCTCCGAGGCGGCCATCGCCGCGCTCGGCACGAACGGACCAGCCAACCAATTCACGTGCATGGGATCGGACCAAACGGCGTGCGCGCGCACCTTCATCACCACGTTCGGCAAACGTGCTTTCCGGCGTCCGCTCGACGTCGTGGAGGTGGACGATCTCCTGGCGCTCTATACGAAGCTACGAACCGATACGCAGATGGCCTACGGGTTTCCAGATGCGCTCGGCGTCGTGGTCGAAGCGATCGTGCAATCGCCCGGCTTTCTCTACCGCTGGGAGCGAGGGCTCGGAGCTCCACAAATGGACGGCGCGCTAGTGAAGTTCGACAATTACGAAGTGGCGTCGCGCCTGTCCTACTTCATCTGGAACTCGATGCCCGATGACGCGCTGATGGCAGCAGCCGATGGCGGCAACCTAGCGACGCTCGACGCGATCGCCGAGCAGGCGACCAGGTTGCTCGCCAGTCCGCGCGCCGACGCGACGCTCGGCGATTTCATCACGCAATGGTTGGAGCTCGGTACGCTGGGCGAACTCATCAAGGATGCCGCCAACTATCCCACCTTCAAGCCCGAGCTACGCGATTCGATGCGCGCCGAAACGGTGGCGTTTGCGCGCGACGTGCTGCGCGGTTCGTCTCCCACCTTCGCGACCTTGCTCACCGCTCCCTACACGTTCGTCGATGCGCCGCTCGCGCAATACTACGGGATGAAGCCCGACGGAACGGGTCGCGTGGATCTCACGGGAACGGCGCGCCTCGGGCTCTTGACACAGGGAGCCTTGATGGCCGTGAAAGGCAACTCATACCGAACTTCCCCCGTGCGCCGTGGAAAGTTCATTCTGAATCGCATGCTCTGTTCGGTCATACCGCCTCCGCCTCCCGACGTCGTTCCCGAGCTTCCGGCTCCCGATCCCAACAAAACGGTGCGCGAGCAGTTGGCCGAACATCGAATGAATCCAGCGTGCGCCGCCTGCCACAACGTGATGGATCCCCTCGGACTCGCATTCGAGTACTTCGACGGCGCGGGCAACTTCCGAACTGACGACCGCGGCCATCCCATCGACTCGAGCGGCAGCACCACGCTCGACGCCAACATGCCCATCCAGTTCCGGGACGCGCGGGATCTGGCCAACGCCATCGCTTCGTCGCCCGCGGCACATGAATGCTTCGTCCGGCAGTGGCTGCGCTACGCAATCGATCGGTTCGAGCAGGACGTCGACGCCGCCGCGGTCGCCGCCTTGAAGGCCTCCTTCGAGACCTCTCGCCTCGATACGCGGGACCTCATCGTCAAGATCACCCGAATGCTGCCGTTTACGCATCGCGCGCCCGCACAAGGTGAGGTTCTCACGCCATGACATCGCCCCTTACGAGACGTTCCCTGCTCGCCGCCACGGGAGCTTCTGCGCTGCTCGTCCCCCTTCTCCACGCGGACAAGACCTTCGCCACGACCCAGACGTTTCCCAAGCGCATCATCTTCGTCGTGGTCGGCAACGGCACGATTGAAACTTCCTTCTGGCCAACAGGCACCGAAGGCAACCTGACGCTCGGTGAGATCACCTCACCGCTCGAGCCCTACAAGTCGAAGCTCCTCTTTCCGCGCGGCATCGACATGAGGGTTTGGTCCGAGGACAATCCGTTCGGCGGCAACGGCGATGCGCACCACAATTTCGGCGCCATCTTGACCGCGACGAAACTGGCGACTGGAGATCCCCCTCACGATCCGGGCGGTCCAGGACTCGCTCTGGCATCGTCGATTTCCATCGACCAGTTGATCGGACAAGAAATCAACAAGCAGCTTGTGGCGGCAGGCCAACCCGCGCTGCCGTTTCCCGTTCTCAGCGTTCGCGCCATGGGCCGGGACGGCACCGGCTACGCCACGCTCTCGTGGACGGGGAACAAGGCGCCCTTCAGTGCCGAAAGCGATCCGCGCAGGTTGTTCACGACGCTTTTCACCGGCCGCACGACCGGGCCGGATGCCGCACTCGTCAAGTTGCAGAAGACGCGCACGAGCGTGCTCGATTACGTGGGCAGCGCCCTCGAACGGCAAGGGAAGCGCTTTGGAACCGAGGATCGCCGCAAGATCGAGATCCATCTATCGGCCGTCCGTAGCATCCAAGGGCAAATAGGAGGCGGACCGGTCACCGGTTCCTGCAAACCACCGACCGTCAATGCCACGACCGACTTCAAGGCGATGGCGAACTTTCCCCAGCTGGTCGAGGCGGAAACGGATCTGATCGTCGCCGCCCTCTCCTGCGGATTGACGCGCGTGGTGACACTCGCTCTCGGCGACGGCGAAGACTACAACTTCTACTTCCCCTGGCTCGGCATCCCCAATCAAGGCATCGAGTTTCCCACGCGGCACAAGCACGACATCGCGCACCGGCCGGGGACGAACAACATCGACAAGATCAACACCGAGAAATGGTTCGCGACCATGTACACCCGCCTGCTCGACAAGCTGGCCGCGGTGCCCGAAGGCAACGGTACCATGCTCGACAACACGGTCGTGCTGTTCCTGAACTCACTCAACAACGGATTTTCACATACCGTCCTCAAGATGCCGATCATCGTCGCTGCCGGCGCCAACATGGGTATCCGCACCAACCGACTCCTCGAGCTGAAAGCCGAAGCGCACAACAAGCTTCTCGCGTCGCTGGCGAACGCGGTGGGCGTTCCCATGGCTGGCTGGGGCGACCCGCGGTTTACGGGAACGCTGAATCTCGCGTAGCGCGCGGCGGTTGTCGGCGCGCCGCGTCGATCCTCCGTATTTGTGACGCCGCGGCGAAAGTCGTGGGAGGTTCTCGCTCTAGAGACTCATTCGCGATGTTGAGGTATGAACCGAACGGGATGAACCTCGTCTTGGCTGCACCTGATCACGACGCGTCGCATCGAACCGCTGAGCGGCTTCGACCAGGCGGCTTGCCCTCTTCAAAGGAAACCTTTTCATGTCGATTTACCAGTTCTTCGCGTCGAAGGGCCCCAGCGGATTCGGCTACGGTTCCACCGCAGAGCAGGTGACCGCCGGGCTCTCGCTTCGAGGTAAGACGATTCTCGTGACGGGCTGCAACTCGGGGTTGGGACTCGAAACGACCAGGGTGCTCGCGTTGCGTGGGGCGCGGGTGGCAGGCACGGCGCGCACACGTGAAAAGGCCGAAGCCGCCTGCAATCCCGTCAAGGGCGAAACCCTTCCGTTCGCTTGCGAATTGTCCGATCCGGCGAGCGTGTATGCGTGCATCGCCGCGGTGAAAGCAGCAGGCTTGAAGCTCGATGCGATCATCTGCAACGCCGGGATCATGGCGCTGCCCAAGCTCGAAAAGGCTCACGGTTACGAGCAACAATTCTTTACCAATCACGTCGGTCACTTCATTCTCGTTACGGGACTTCTCGATGAGCTCACCGAATCCGGACGCGTGGTGATGCTCTCCAGCGATATGCACAAGCGCGCACCGAAAGGGGGCATCGAGTTCGACAACCTCGACGGCTCCAAGGGATACGACGGCTTGAAGAATTACTCCCAATCCAAGTTTGCGAACGTGCTATTCGCCAAAGAGCTTGCGCGTCGCTTCAACGGCACGAAGAGGACGGCCAACGCCGTTCACCCTGGCGTCATTGCGACGAACCTTGGTCGCCACATGAACCCCGTCTTGTGGAGCATGTACTCCGCACTCGCACCTCTTCTTCTCAAGACCGTGCCTCAAGGCGCGGCGACCGAGATGTACGTCGCGACGAACCCGGCGCTCGACGGCGTTTCGGGTGAATACTTTGCGGATAGCAACGTCGCCAAGGCGCGGCGCGACACGAACGACACCGCCTTGGCCCAAAAGCTCTGGGAAGTCTCGGAGAAGATCGTCGCCAACCTTCCCAAGAACTAGTGCCGTCCCGAAAACGCCTCGCTCCGATCACGGTCGGACGAGGACGTGCATCATGTCATCTCGGGGAATATCACCCGGCTTCATCGGGCGACCCTCCCCTTCGTACACCAGTATCTCCCCGGAGAATCCCGCGGTTTTGAGCTCTTCGAGCTCCGCACCGAGCGCGATGTAGTGCATGAGAGTCGAGTAATCGTGGTATCTGGCATTCAAGATGGCCCAGGATTCGTGTCGTTCCGCGACATGCTTGAGCGCATGGTAATTGCGCAAACGTAAGGGTGCGCGAAGCAGATCGCGCAGGCCTTGCCGCAGCGCTTTCAGCAGGCCGGAGCGCGAGCGACGCGGTACCGCCACCGACCAAAAGCTCGGATCGGGCTCATTTTTGCGAAAGTCCCAGTTGTGGGTCGAAAAGATGAAAGCGCCATCCTGCATGAGCACGCGCCGCACCTCGCGCAAAATCCTCCCCCGATCGACGTGGTTGACCATGTCGATGCCGGCGCAGCTGAAGACGACCAAGAAAAAACTCGCGTCTGGCAAAATAGACAGATCGCGCGCGTCGGCTTGCAAGAGACGAAGCTTCGGATAGCGCGGCGCCAAGCCTTCGATCATGGCCGGTGAATAGTCGACCGCGGTATAGTTCTCGCTTATCGCAGTGAGCGCCGGAACCGTTCGCCCGCCTCCGACGCCGATGTCGAGCACCGGCTTGCTCCTGGCCGCCGGCGCAATCAAGTCGTAGAGCAGCTTCTCCGAAGGATCGAGATAGGTTTCTCGTTCATAAAATGAGGCAGCACTTTCGCTCGTCATCGCCTTCCGGTTAGCCGAGTCCACCCCGCAAGTGACGTGCGCTGCGTCGCGTCCCATGTCGAATCAGCCAACTTATCACAGTCCCACGAGGCTCGTGGGGACAGCAACGGATCCTGGGAGTCTCGAAGAAACGACCGATGGGCGTAAATACAAGACGCGTCAGAGGGGCCCCAGTAAAACCTTGCCGGGACGGCACGCGGCTCGTAAAGGAGATCATCATGCGGAGCCGCGTATTCGCGCTCGTGCTGTTCGTCGGATGCACCCGGCCACCGCGCGCGGAGCCGCCCGCCCCACCGGTGAAGAGCGCGCCTCAGGGGCCCGATTGCGGAGCCGATCGCTTCGGCAGCGAGGCGAGCTTCGCGCTCGACCGGGCCGACCTCCTTCTGCGCGGCGCATCGTGGAAGTTGCTCGAGAAGCTCGATCGGAGCGCGTACGCCTATTTCCGCGCGCTCGCGCGGCCCTTCGAGCTCCGGACTTGTGCGCGTTTCCGCGACGAGAGATGGCACCTGCCCGTCGTCGCGATCCACGGCGATCCGCACGTCGAGCAGTTCGTCGTCACGCCGACGACCGCGGCGCTCGAGGACTTCGATCAGTCGGGTTACGGCCCCGCGGTGGTGGACCTCGTGCGGTACGCGGCGTCGGTCCACATGACCTGCCGCGGGGTCACTTGGTCGTGCGATCCGGACCGCGTCGTGTCCGCCTATTTTCGCGCCTACCGCGCGTCGCTGGATCAGCCCCCCCAGCGGCCGCCGCTCGCCGTGACGGCGCGGATCCGTCGCGAGACGCCAGCTGCAGCTGAACCGTGGATCGCCTGGGCCGAAGGGCTCCTCCTCCCGCTCTCGTCCGTGGACGAAGAGCGCGTGCGCCGAGGATGGGCCGGCTTTCGACGGCTCGAAGCGGAGGTCCATCCGGAGCGCCCTGCTTCTTACTACGATGTCGTTCGCGTCGGCTCGCTGCAGATGGGCGTCGGGAGCGCCCTCGAGACGAAACTTCTTTTCCGTCTGCGCGGACCGACCGACGCACCGGGTGATGATGCGATCGTCGAGGCCCGGACGACCGTTGCGCCGACCGGAAACGATTGCGCGTTGCGGCCCCTGCACGGTGGAGCGCTCCAGCCCCTCATGTTCATGACGCTCCTCGGTCCGCGGATGCCGGACGTGTACGGGTTCGCCGCCCTGGGAACGGAGACCGCGCCAGAATTCTGGCTGCAATCGTGGGTCCTTGGCTACCGCGAGCTCTCCATCGAGGATCTGCACTCCGAGGCCGAGCTCGTCGAGCTCGCCGAGGACGCCGCACGCCAGCTCGCCGGCCACTTCTGGACGCGGTTTCCCGAGGCCCTCCGTGCCGTTCAACGCCAAGCACAGCTCAAGGCGTTCGACAGAACCGCGGCGCGAGCGACCGCGCTGGCGCGCGAGTTCGCGGACGAAACGCTACGGGAATGGGAGCGGTTTCGGGCGACCAAAACGCCGTGACGCGGTGACTTCGGCGCTTTGGACTCCCGTCTTCATGCGCACTGCAGTAGGTTGCCGCGCATGAAGGATGAGTTGTGGAAGTGTGCTCACTGCAACCGTGCCGTGGCCTGTGTATTCTGTGAAGCGTGCGCGGAACACTGCACGGCGATGCGTCCCAATGCCCTCGAGGCGCACCGCAGGCAGCGCGCCATCGTCGTCAACACGGCGCCGGAGCGACGGCTCGAATAGCGCTCTCTCGCCAGCCGCCGCACGAGACGAAGCGTGAGGCGCTTCTGACGCGTGACGTCGAGCTTTCGCCGGGCGCCGAGCTGCCGTAAAAAGCGATCATGCGCGTGTGCTTCTTCGGCGACAGCTTCGTCAACGGTACGGGTGACGACGACGGGCTCGGGTGGGTTGGTCGCGTCGTGGCCCGGGCTCGCCAAGGCGGCCGGGATCTCACTGGATACAATCTGGGCATCCGCCGCGACACGAGCGCAGATGTCGCCGCCCGCTGGTTGCAGGAAGCGAGACTGCGCTTACCCGCCGAACATGACGGTCGCCTCGTGTTTTCTTTCGGCACCAACGATTGCGCGTCCCAAGACATCGATGGCCGTCCGCGTGTTCGAAGCGACGATTCGCTTTCCAGCGCCGAGACCATTCTGAAGGCAGCGTGCGCCTGGTTGCCGACGTTGATGATCGGGCCCTCTAGCATTGCCGGCGAGCCCGAGGCCAACGATCGAATCTGCGCGTTGTCGGCAGACTACGCCAAGCTGTGTCAACGCCTCGCCGTCCCTTATTTGGCGATTTTCCAGCTGACACTGGCCTCGCCGCTCTGGAACGAGGAGGCGATGGCAAGAGACGGCGCTCATCCGAACCGCGGCGGCTACGCGTTACTCGCGGATGCGGTGTCCAACTGGACGTCGTGGCGCATCTGGATGGAAGCTTCGCCGTGAGGGACTCGCAGGAGCACGAGGCTTTCCCCGCATTGCGGGGCAGCCTAGAGTGCTGAACTCACCCAGGAGAAGAGGGAAACCGCCATGGATCCGGTCGCACAATTCAAAGAGCAGCAGAAGGTCGTGTGGTCGAACTTCTCGATCCTCGAGAGCCTCACGGGAACCGCGGCGCCACGGTTGGTCAGGTTCGCCGGAATCGCGGCGGGGGCCGAGGTCCTCGACGTGGCCTGTGGGACGGGCGTCGTCGCACTCACGGCCGCACGGCTCGGAGCCAAGGTGACGGGAATCGATCTGACTCCCGAGCTGATCGCGCATGCCAAGGAGAACGCGGCACTGATGACCGTCGAGGGAACCTGGCGCGAAGGCGATGTCGAGGCGCTCCCGGTTCCCGACGCCAAGTTCGATTTCGTGGTGAGCCAGTTCGGGCACATGTTTGCGCCGCGCCCAGAAATTGCGATCAAGGAGATGCTCCGCGCGCTCAAGCCTGGAGGGACGATCGCTTTCGCGACGTGGCCTCCGGAGCTCTTCACCGGGCGGTCATTCGCGCTGATGGGCAAGTACGCCCCGCCACCGGTCCCAGGGATCGCACCTCCCGGTCAATGGGGCGATCCCACCGTTGTCCGAGAGCGCCTCGGCGCCGCGGTGAGGGACATCACCTTCAATCGCGACGCGACGTTTTTCCAAACGCTGAGCGCGCAGCACTACCGATCCTTCATGGAACTCGGGCCGGCGAAGAAGCTATTCCAGGCGCTCGATGCCTCCGATCAAGCGAAGGCGGCCGCTCTGCGTCGCGAGTTCGAGGAACTGGCCGCGCAGTATTTCGAGAACAACACGATACGGCAAGACTTTCTGCTGACGCGCGCAATGAAAGTTTAGCAGGCGGCGGAAAGACCCGGCGGAGGGGCTCGACAACCGATCGGCCGTCGACGATCGAACCACGCCACTCGATACTGCGGCCGCATTTCGTTGGGTGTTTCGCGAGTGCAAGTTCGCGTTGACGGCAAATGCAGTCTTCGTTTTCGTCTCTGTTTCGTCGCGATGTCTTCAAAAAAACAGAGGCGCGCCGCGAGATCGCTTCGCTCCGCGGGAAGAAGTCTGCGAGCATCGGAGGCGAAGGGCGCACCGCTCAGCACTGGAGGCTTCATCGTGAGCATCTTGGAATTTCGCCCACCGACGGGACGAAAGAGCGCCGAATGCGACGTTCAATTTCGCACGATACACGGCTATCGGCGCGCGTTCGTGCAGGCCGGCAAGGGCCCCGTGCTGCTGCTCGTCCACGGCATTGGAGACAGCTCCGAGACTTGGCAGAACCTGATCCCGCGGCTGACGCGGCGCTACACGGTAATCGCTCCCGACTTGCTGGGTCACGGCCGTTCCGACAAACCCCGGGCCGACTACTCGGTTGCAGCGTATGCGAACGCGATGCGCGATCTCTTGAGCGTGCTCGGCGTCGATCGAGTCACGGTGGTGGGTCACTCGCTCGGGGGCGGGGTGGCCATGCAGTTCGCCTATCAATACCCCGAACGCTGCGAGCGCCTCGTGCTCGTCAGCAGCGGAGGCGTCTCTCGCGAAGTTCTGCCCTTCCTGCGCCTGGCGGCGGCGCCCAACGCCGACTTCTTCCTGCCCCTTTTGGGACGGCCCGTCGCGCGCCTCGTGGTTCGCAGCGCGTTTGCGCTCTTGGCGTTGCTGCGCACCGATATGGGTCGAGACGCCGCCGACCTCCTCCGAATGTTCGAAGCGTTGCCCGACGCGACGGCGCGGCGTGCTTTCCTGCGTACGCTACGTGCCGTCGTGGACTTGCGGGGCCAGGTCATCACCATGCTCGACCGCTGCTATCTCACTTCGGGCATGCCTACGCTGCTCGTGTGGGGGCAACGCGACGCAGTGATCCCCTGCCAACATGCGCGCATCGCGCATGCGGCGATGCCCGGCAGCCGACTGGAGCTATTCGAAGACGCCGGTCATTTTCCACATCATAGCGACGCCGTGCGGTTTCTGTCGGTGCTCGAGAACTTCATCGACACGACCGCGCCGGCCTCCTTCAGCGCGGAGGAATGGCGGGCACTGCTTCGGCGCGGATCTTTGCCGATAGATCCCGACTGGGCCGCTCCCCCTGCGGAGCAAGGACTCGCCGTCTGACGACGAAGCTCTGTTTCCTTCGAGCTCACGCTTCCTGGCGCAGGACGGTCTGCCCGAGAGCTTCTAGGGTCGGCATGTTGGTCGCGGTCACGTATTCGACACGTGACCCTCGCTCGGCAAAGTGTTGATGCCAGCACCACGGCGGTACATAGAGCGCATCGCCGGCCTGCCACTCGTAGCGCGTCCCCTCGACGACGCTGTGACCGCGGCCGGCCATGACGTACATGACGGCCTCGTACGCATGACGATGTTTGCCGGTTTGTTCTCCGGGCTCGATCACACCCACGCTGATGCTGACCGATCGAGCAGGCACCCGCACGGGAAAAACGGGGTGACCTCGCTCGCGTGAAAAGCTTTCCGCTGCATCGGTGCGGAGCACGCCCGCATGCAGGCAGCGCTCGTCGGGCAACTCGGCCGGACGGGGATCGAGGCCTCCGCGATTTCTTTCGGTATCCGTGAATTGACTCATGTCGTCTCCGGAAGAGTCGCCGCATCGAGTGCCTGCAGGTACTCATCCATCTGGTCATAGAAGCAAGCGCGCGCGTTTAGCGCGGCAAGGGTACCCACCGCGAGCAACCGTCGTTGCGCGAGCGACGCACTGAGGGAAACCGCAATCTTTCGCAGTACCTCCGCATGGTCGTCGTCGACGAGCGCATGCAACTCGAAGAACGCGCGATCGTGAGGCGTTAGCGCCGGCCACGCGCGGCGAATGCCTACCAGCAACTTCTGGTACATGCTGCGCACGATTCCTTCGGTCGCCAGACCCAGCGCACCCACCGCGGTCGCCTCGTCGAAGCGACAGAGCGCCTCGAAGCTCTTGATCCAAGCGGTCGTGGCCACGTGGGGCTCGGCTCCGTCGAACTCCTCGGGCCTCAGCCCAGACGCGAGCAGGAAGCGGCGGAAGAGGAGGGGGTGCGGCACGGCGATGTCGTTCGGAACGAGACCGACGGCGTGAAGCTCCGCGCAATGCCGGTCGTCGACATAGCCAGCCTCCTCTGCGCCGTTCGGCAACAGCGCGGCGCGGTGTTCGGGGCGTTCGAGCGATGCGATGACCGTGGCGAGAAAACGGGTGAATTGCCGACTGTAGGCGTAGTACTCCCGGAAAAACCTGTGGAGGGCCATGCGAGGGGCGCGGAAATGACCCGCTTCGATCCTTACGAGCAGTCGGTGTCGTGTGGCCGGCGCGATCTCCGCGTAGCTCTGAAGAGCGGCTACGTAGGTCGGTCCGTCGATGTCGCGAGCCACCAGCTCGTGGATGAGAGGCACAGGAACTTGGCCCGGACCTCCAAAGACATTCGATTCCGTCGAGCGATCGTTCTCTAGCATGGTCATGACTCACACTCCTCATGCCAGTTACGGTTGCCCCCCACCACTGTCGATTGCACCGGTCCCCCTGACAAGCCGAGTCCAGCGCCAATGAGATGAGCTATAGGTACAGACAGACGTCAGCCGCGAACCCCTTCCTCACGCAAGAATTCAATTCTAGGACGTGGCAAAACTATCGCCCGGCACGGCCGCGACCAAGGGCGGCTCGGCCTGCGCGTGCATACGACGGAGGCGCGTCCCATAAAAGGATGGCCTGCGCGCCGTTTCGTATGGGCCCGCTCTTGGCACAACCTCCTCGCAGGCGGGTTTCCAATGGACATACGCTTCCATTGGGTTCTCAGCATCGAGCCACCCCCCAGGCCGCTTCATCTCCAAAGCAGAGAGAAAGCCTATTCAGATAATGCACGACGTCGATCTGACTGTCAACACGAATGAGCCGACACCGGCGCCATCGGCCGCGCATCCCTCCCGCTAGCGCGAAGCGTATCTCGACCGTACTCGGCTTATTTCCAATGGTTCGAGCCCTTCGTCCGCGCATTGTGGCGGAAACGCCGCAGCTCGATCTCGTGCAATTCGACAAGCTCGCGTCCCACGCGCTGGCACTTGGGCACGCCCGGTTGCACATAGCTGTTTCGAAGCCGTCGGCGCTCGTCCGGCAGCGCGGGCAACGTCGGCATGCTGCGAGCGTCTAACGCTCTCCCGAGGTTTGCCCGACGCCTTCGGAGGCTCCGAACAATCGCGACACGCCTGCTGTTTGCACTGCGGTGTAGGCGATCGCTGCGGCCGCGAGGAACGCAGCCGGAAGCTGCCACCATCGCTCGGCGAGGATGTGGCCGGTCGGGTCAGGGGGCCACTTGTCGCGGGCTGGGTCGGCCCTCATGGCATCGTCGCATTTCTCGCGCAGGTGCTGTGCGCAAGCCATCATGCGGCGAAGCACGAGCACGGCCACGCCGAGGGCTCCCACGCCGAGAAACGCCGAAATGACGTTCGTTCGTGAGGGGACCGCGGCGAGGTCGTGCAACCAGATGGCCGACACGAAACCCACGCTGACGACCGTGAGAAACATCCAGGTTTCGAGAAATGAAACGTACTTACCTACCCGTGCTCCCCATCGAGGCTCGTTGGGCTGGGGATCAGGGACGTAGGCCTTGGCCGTTAGATACCAACCCGTCGCCAGGGGCGCTGACGTCACGAGGGCGACCCCGACCACCGCGGCGTGAGACGGCCAGAACGACGCTCTGCTGACGCAGTAACTGTTCCAGTCGAAACTGGATTTTTGGGGGTCGAGACTCTCCCATCCGAGTACGATCCCTGCGACGAGAGCGGACGCACCGGCGATCAAGAGATACGGTCTGTAGACTTGTTGACCCTCTTCGTCCTTCGCGACGGCGTCGATGCCGATGCGCGATGCGTGGCGGCCCACGGCATAAAGAATAGCGAGCGGCGCCGCCACCGTCAGAAACAACAAGAAAAACTGCTTCCAAATGGTCGCACGCAGGTCTGGACCGACGAGTTCCCGTAGCGATTTGAAAGATTCCTGAATCACGCCCTTCTCTTGCTTCAACGCCGTGCGAGCGAGAGCGTTATTTCCTTCCAGCGCATCGCGGAAATGCTCTCGCCTCTTGCACGCGATGCGCAGGGCTTCCTCGGCCCCGGCGAACGCGCTCATCCTGTGCTGACGCTGATACCCACAGCAACGATCGCCGGCGGACGCGTCCGCCGGCAATGCGAGGCCCGCGATCTCGCAGGGGTCACCCGACTGGGGAAGCTCGATTCCCTTGTAGTCGGCGCGGTAGGCGAGCACGCCCGAACCGACATAAAGCAGTAACGTCGCAATGGCGGCGATCCATGCGATCGCGCGAAGCCAGCGCGGGGGATGGATGAACGTGCTTTCAGCCATCGTTGCTCCAACGAGTACACACGAGCCCGCGGCGTCCGGCAAGCGCGAAGCGCCTTCCGAACGGTGGACCTTCGCCTCACCCGCGTCCCTCGTAGTCCGCCAATTTGGTGACGCTCCGGACCCGCTGTTATCGAAGAACTTCGGCGCGAGTCGTCCGACAGCCTCAGTCCGGGGACCGATCGGCGCCGCTCTGTGAGCGGTCGACCTACGTGCGTCGGTGCTCTTTTCGCCAGACCGTCGCCAGCCACGGCTGCTCATTTCTCGGTTTTCCCGCTGGCCGATAGTAGTGGGCGATCTCGCTGAATCCCGCGGAGGTGACGTACCCGCGCCAGGTATCGAGCGCGAGAAATGCGCCGTACCTCTCGCCGGAGAATCCTTCCGTGTCGCGTCCGTGCGGATTCGAGCAGAACAACACGCCGCGGGGGACGAGGGAATCCCAGAGCGCGGAGAGGACTCGCCCGAGCTCCTGCGTCGGCACGTGAAAGAGCGACGCGTTGGCGAAGACGCCGTGAAAGCGCGCGTCGGGTAGCGACAGGTGGAGGAAATCTTGGTGCAGCACTTCGCAGCCCGTGGCCGCATGCGCAATCGCTACGAAACGCGCGGCCCCGTCGAGCCCCACCGCCTCGTGCCCCTGCGACCGAAAATAGGCCAGATCGCGGCCAGGACCGCAGCCGAAGTCGAGCAGCGTGAAGGGCGCTTGTCCCTCGATCGCACCGAGGAATGCCGCGTAGTTCTGGGAAACGTCGTGGGTGCGCGTTCCCGCCTCGAACGCCACCGCCGCAGCGTCATAGTGTCCGAGTGTGCGCGCGGTGAGCGCTTGGAGTTCGGCGGCGGTAAGGGACTTCTGCACGGCTGGTTATGGGCACCTTTCGCTAGCCACGCAGTAGGCACCCAGTCCCATTTGCAAGCCCGCGGAGGTCAATAGGGGGCGTTGCCGCGCACGGTCGCACGATTCTCGAACCGAAGATCCCATGGCATGCCTGGTGCTCTGCTGGTTCGTCGGAGATGCGACTCGAAACGTTCGTCAGGGCGAAAGTTGCTCAAGGACGCATGAGTTGGCTCGTCTAGCTCGGCAAACTTCATGCTGGTCTCCGCAGCGGCTGACGCGCTCTTTGCGGCGGTGGCGCCGCTTTTCTGGTACTTGATGCGCATTCTCCTGCACCGGCGCTGACGTCGCGCAGAGAATCGGAGCGAAGGAATGGTCGAAGGCATCGGAACACCGTCGTTGTGGATCGGCTTCATCGTCTTCGTGCTGGCCATGCTCTTGTTCGACCTCGGCGTCATCAACCGCAAGGCGCATGAGATTCGAGTGCGCGAAGCCCTCGTTTGGACCGGCGTCTGGATTTCACTCGCTCTCGCCTTCAACCTTGGCGTGTACTTCTGGTTCGGGTCCGAGCGTGCACTCGAATTCCTCTCCGGGTATCTCATCGAGAAGGCGCTGTCTGTCGACAATCTCTTCGTCTTCATCGTCGTCTTCTCGGTCTTCGCCGTTCCGGCCAAGCTTCAGCACCGCGTGCTCTTCTGGGGGATCCTCGGTGCGCTCGTCATGCGCGCTCTCTTCATCGTGCTCGGCGCGGCGCTGCTGCACAAGTTCCACTGGATCGCGTACCTGTTTGGAGGCTTCCTCGTCTACACGGGCATCAAGCTGCTCGTGCAGCGAGCCGACGAAGTCCATCCCGAACGAAACCCACTCTTTCGGCTGTTTCGGCGATTCGTTCCGTCGGTGGGCCATTATCGCGAGGGGCACTTCACCGTGGTCGAGGCCGGCAAGCGGTATGCGACCCCGCTCCTCTTGGTGTTGGTGGCCATCGAGGCGACGGACATCGTCTTCGCCGTCGACTCCATTCCCGCCATCTTTGCCATCACGACGGACCCCTTCATCGTCTTCACGTCGAACATCTTCGCCATCCTCGGCCTGCGCGCGCTCTACTTCGCGCTGGCGGGCATGATGGCGAAGTTTCACTATTTGAAGGTCGGGTTGTCCCTCGTGCTCGTGTTCGTCGGCGGCAAGATGCTGGTGGCCGGCGTCTACAAGATCCCGATCCTGCCGTCCCTCGGCGTCATCGTGGCCCTGCTCGGCGGCGCCATCGTGGCATCGCTCCTGCGGCCCGCGAAGACACCGCCCGCCCCGCTAAAGCCCCCCAATGACGGGCCCGAGCCCGGCGACGCGCACGGCGAAATGTCGGCGCGTTAGGGGCCGGCGCAAGCGTAACCCTTGCATCGTCGAGGCTCGAACGACCAGGAAGAGCGAGTGAGGCAGCGCGCACGGCTGGAGCCGCTCGCGGTTTTGAAGGGATGAATTCGGAACGGGGAGATCAGCCGACGCTGACATCGAATCCGCAGGCGTCGTCGCCGAGGCCGCCAATGCAAGTGACCTCCAGCGCCCGGGTCTTCTTCTTGGTCACGGACTCCACGACGCCGGCGATCATTCCGCCCTCCAGGTGACACAGGGTTCGCCCGACCCGGCTCATTCCGGAGCAAGTCACGCACTCGTAGACGTCGACGCGTATCTTCGAAGCGGTGAGTTTGGGGACCTTGATGATCCCGATTTTGAGCTGGGCGCAGAGCGCGAGAAAGTCCTCCAGCTTGGTGATGCCGAGAGCGAGCCCGAGCTTCTTTCCCGCGACGTAGGCGGTGCCGGCCGCGCCGCGCCCGATGATGTCCTCGAGCGCCACCAGGCGCAGGAGCCGGAAGAGCGCGACCCCCGCGTCGTTGCCGAGCGTGGGGCGGTCGATCTTGAGGGCGTTGCCGACGTCGATGGACATGCGCTTTGGGACGCCAACGATGGGGGGGGCAGTTGCAATGGTCATGCTTGACTCCTTTGAGACATGAACGACTTGACGTCGTTCAACACTTGAACCATCCGCGGAAAATCAGGGCCCGGCCCCGACGTCAGCGTGGCGAGAAAGATGTCCGTGCCTGGGACGCTGCAGGCGGTCAGCGTTGCCAGTCGCTCGTCCTCGATAACGATGCGGCGAATGCTCCCCAGTTGCAAGAAGTCCTTGGCTTTACTGGCAGCCTGGGAGATGAATCCACAGAAGCCCGCGAGCGACTCGGACTGGTCGCCGAACGAAGCAACGGGCAGGCCGAGCGCGTCCCCCAGTACGGCGGCGCGGATTCCCTTGGTCTGGCTCAAGCGCCCGAGAATGTTTTGAAAGGAGGTCGGTCCGGTCGAGCGTTCCACCGCCGTCGCCGCGGGAGCGCTGCTGTCGCGCACCAGTTTCCGGCCGGGGTCGGAGAGGGCCGCCTTCAATCGCACAACCTCCGACGTAGCGACTTTTGCCTCGTGACGCAGGCGGTTACACTCGCCCTCCAGCGCCTCCGCTCGTTTGACGAGCGCGCCGCGGTCGCCATCGTCGGTATGCGCCTGTTTCAATGTTGCTTGGCAGGCCGCGAGCTGCGATCGCAGTCTCTCGCATTCGTCGAGCCGCAGGGCGGCGTCGCTGGCGGCCGCCTGTCGAGCTTGGCTTTCGCGCGCGGCCGTTTGGGCGGCGGCGGTCTCGCGTGCCACCGCTTCGCGCAGAGCCGCTTCGCGTGCCGCCCAAGCCTCCTTGGAGAATCCTTCGCTTGGTTCGCGCGTCGGACCGCCCCTCAGCGCTCCCGCCGAAAGCCCCGCGCAGAAGAAGAGGCCAGCTCCGACGGCCGAGAGCAACCAAAATAAGTGCGAAAAATCCATCAACGGTCTCCCGTGTGCTCGACGCGAACTTCCACGCGTCGATTGCGCCGATAAGCCTCTTCCATCGTTCGGTCGTCGACGGGGCGCGTATCGCCGAAAGCGACCCTCCGAATGCGGTCCGGTTTGACGCCGAGCCTGCCCAGGACTCGAACGACGGCGGCGGCACGATCGTCGCTGAGAGCCATGTTGCTGCCCCGATTGGCTTTCCAAGGCATGCGATCGGCGTGGCCGCCGATCCGTACCATCGCGCTCGCATCCTTCTTGATGGCTTCGGCGACAGTGCCCAGCATGGCGATCTGCTCGTCGCTGATGAGCGAGAGCGAGCGCTCGAACAAAATGACCACGCTGATCGGCTCGCGCGTCGGGGGAGTCGACCCGGGCAACGACTCGTCTGGCGGCTGGGGTGTCGGTTCGTCGGCCACGACCATAGGCGGCGGCGCAACGGCGGTCGGCGCTCGTGGTTCGATCACATTGCCCCGCGACTCGAACTGCACCTGGGCCACGGGCTCGCCGCTGGCGGACATGCGTTCCGCGTTGACGTCGAGCCAGGCCAGATCGACAAATCCCAGCGCCAAACAGGAGCCGAAGGCAACGCGATGAACTGCCGGCGACATGTCACATTGCCTTATTGAGCTCGGCGAGGACGCGCCGTAGCTCGAGAAAAATCAGCCCCAATTTGGCGTCTCTCGTGACGAGCAGCACGAGCACCGTGTCGTTGGTGACGGCGTTGAGGATGATGTATCCCTTGGGCGATCGAACGTACACCTGCTCCATATCGGACCGCATGAGGTCCGTGGAGATCCGCTCGCCGACGCCGAGCAAGGAAGCAGCCATGCCGCTCACGAGCTCCTCGTCCACCTCCGCCGGTAACAACGATGAAACGACGAAACCTTCGGTGCTGACCACCAGCGAGCCGATGATGTCCGGCGTACTGGCGCGCAGTGCGCGGAGAGCTTCGCTGATTCTTTCCGATAGTGTCGGCACGTGTTCCTCCTTATTTCAGCGCTGCAACTTCGTCCGGAGCTTCTGGACATTGACGGCGTAACTGCGATTGTCGGGGTCGAGCGCCATCGCTGCTTCCCACTCGGTCAGTGTTTCGGCGGCCTTACCCTCTCGGAGCAAGTGCCACCCCGCGTCGAAGTGAGCGGCCGCGGCGTGGCTCGACTGAAACCGACTGGGGACGACCGAACGCTTCGGGGGTGGGCTCGATGAAGGGGTCGAGAACGTATCGCGCGAGAGTGGGGTCGATGAAGGGGTCAAGAACGCTTCGCGCGGGAGTGGGGTCGATGAAGGGGTCAAGAACGTTTCGCGCGCGAGTGGGGTTGATGAAGGGGTCAAGAACGTTTCGCGCGAAGGAGGCGCGCTGCGCCGGGTGTAGACGCCGAACAGATCGGTGGCCGGTGGCTCCCTTCGGGGGGTCGCAGCGAACAAGTCGGCAATGTCTGTTCGCGCCGGCGCCGGCCCGTCCGATGCAGTTGGCTCGACCGTTTCATCGGAGGACTCCCCCAGCGACTCCGGCTCCGCCTCGGCCTCCGCTTCCACCTCCACCTCCACCCCAGCCTTCGACACCGCTTCGGCGTCCGGCGATGGCTGCGCCATCTCACGCAGGAGCTCCCGGATCTGGACATCGAGCTCCGTACCCTCCTCGAGAAGCGGCGTGTCGCAGGGCGACTCGAGACATGAGCGCTGGGCCGTGGGTGCCTCCTCCTCGGTCCACATCAAGTCGATCTCTTCCTCCTCCTCCACCTCCTCGAGCCCGACCAAGCGACGCACGAAGCTCCCCACGCTTTCATGTGTCGTGTCGACGACATCGCCAAACGCCCGCAACTTTTCCGACATCTGCTTGGCCGTCTCGAGCCGCTCCTCGGGAAGAACGGCCATCGCCTGCTCGATGATCCCCCGTGCCACGGGGTCCAGCGTCGAATCTCCTGCGACCGTCGTCCCCTGGCAGATCCGCGTCAAAAGCTCGTAAGTGACGTCGGCGTGGAACGGGAGCTTGCCGTGCACCAGCTCGAAGAGCATGGCCCCCACGGCGTAGATGTCGCTTCGGCGGTCGAGCATCCCGCCATGGATTCGCTCGGGAGCGAGGTACTGAAGGCGGGCGGGTGGGACGTGGCGGCCCGGTCTCACCACCGACGTTTCCAGCGCGGCGGCGCTAGGTCTGGACGACACGGGGGCCAGCGTTGCCGTCGCAAGACCGAAGTCGATGAGCTTGACCCTCCCGTCGAGCCCGATCATCACGTTCTCGGGACTGACATCGCCGTGGACGAGCCCCATCGCGCCGTCGACGCCCGCAAAATCGTGCAAGTACTGGAGTGCCTCGCAGACTTCCGCCATCACGGCGAAGGCCAAGCTGAGCGGCACGCGCCGCGGCTGCGCGGCGTGGATCATCTGGCGCAAGTTCAGTCCTTCGATGAACTCGAGGGCCAGGTACCGGGTGGCTTTGACGCCCCCCGTCTCCAGCAGCCGCACGATACTCGGATGGTCGAGGCGACCGTGCAACTCTCCTTCCTGCGCGAAGCGGTCGACGTATTCGGGATGATGCGCACGTCGCTTCAACAGCGTCTTGATCGCAAAGCGACCGCCCGGCGGCGTTTCCTCGACCGGGTCCGTCTTGCGCGCCACCCAAATGTCGGCCATTCCCCCAGAGCCGTGGTGGGAAACGATCTCGTATGATCCGAGCTGCGCGCCGATTCCGAACGATACCGCTTGCTTCTGGACGGCCAAGAAAGCACCCCCCGTGCGGTTGCCGCCACCCTCGGCGGAGAACCAGTACCCCAGAGCCGCGATTATAGCGTCACTGCGTGCTTCGCACTATGCAAGGTTCGACTATCGGTAGGTAACCGCGGTTCCGTGCGGGTCGTATACAGGTTGGCGACATCATTGGGCGCATGGGCACGCGGGTCATCGTGAGGCGTGGCAATTCGACCCGACCCTCGCGGGATCCCAGCTCTTCGTTAGCCTACGCGCGTTTAGGTGGTCTCTTGTGTCGAAGTGTGACCTCAGGTTTATCGAATTCCAGTCACCGGCGGGGGCCCCCCCGGGTTACGCAACATGCGCCCGATCGGGAGTGACACGCTGCGCGAAGAGCCAACTGCGTCTATTTGTCCCTATCTGGAATCGCATTCGTCAATCACGTGCCAATCCGGATCGTAGCCAACATTTGGACACCTGATCGACGCAATGAACGTATCTCTTATGAACATACTGTACGCGACGTTCTGCGAGGTACGGAAGATCCTCAAAAGATGCTCTCTTTTCTCTCGCAGCATACTCTCGCGGAATTTTGATCGATCCGCCTGAGCATGCGCACGAGATGAGGAGCGACCGATTGAAAGCGCGCAATGACGGTGCTATTGTTTGATTCGCGGCGGGTGGTGGACGCGGGAGGGTAAACGCGAGCACTCGTTCGGCGAGAGATGCGTTTTGTATAGAGTGTGCCTTGGGGGGCCTCCAAGAGAGGCGGCGCGGCGATTTTTGTTCGATATGGCGAGCAGTTGCAGCCAATTGCCATGCCAACGACAGGACCCCCATGAAGCATCACGGCCCCCGTGACGAAGAGCATCTCGAAAGTCTATCGGCGATCCCGGTCTCGTTGACGCCCCCTACGGGGCGGCCGCCTCCACGGCGTCCCGGTGCTGTTCGGCCGGTCGACCGACGGCGGCGGATTGGAAGCGTTTTTGGCTTTTGCCTCGCTGTCGGGGCGCTGGGATACCTGTTTTTACCGGACCAGAAGCACTTCAGCGCGCCCGGTGTGATGAACACCGGCCATGAAACGATCGGTTGCGATAGCTGTCACCGCAGCGCGCCGGGCACGGTCCGCCAGCAGCTGCAGGCCGACGTCCGATACCTGGCCGGGCTGCGCAAGAGTCCTGCCGACTTCGGGATGAGGGAGGTGCTCAATAAGGATTGCCTGGCGTGTCACGAGCGACCATTCGATCGGCATCCGGTCTTTCGCTTCAACGAGCCGCGCTTCGTCGAAGTCCGCCAAGTCCTCGCGCCGCAGCAATGCGAAAGCTGCCATCGCGAACATTCCGGTGCCCGTGTCACCGTGGAATCCGGCTACTGCCGTAACTGCCATGGTGCGCTCGAAATGAAGAATGATCCGCTCGACACGCCCCACGCGCAGTTGGTGCGTGAAGGACGCTGGTCGACTTGCCTCGGGTGCCACGATTTCCACGGCAACCACGTGATGCAAACCAGCACCCGACTCGCCGAAGCATTGCCGCCGGCCCAGATCAACAACTACTTCCGCGGCGACGTCTCGCCCTATCCCCCCCAGCTGCGCAAGCCGGCGCAGCGGAATCGAGCCGACCGTGGCGATTAAGTGGCTCATCGCACTCGCCCTGGTATCGACGCTGGCGGGCGTCTACCTTTTCGTGAACGCGCCAGCGCTGTTGCCCGAGGCTTCGACCCAGGAAGGCACCAGCATGAGCGCGCGCGAGATCATGGAGATCTGCGCCGCGGAAAATGCCGCCGTGCGCGAGCTCTATACCAAGGAGATCGTGGGCGCCGGCCGAAAAAGCGGCTTGAAGTTCGACGAGAAGTGGCGGGACGCAAAGGTCGATGCCGGGCCGCTGCCGGCGCTCTTTCTGCGCGAGACGGCGAAGAGTCTGGCCAAGAGCTCCGTCGGCTTGGGCCTTTTCTTGGGATCGGATTTTCCCATCAGCGCGGCCAATCGGTTCTCCGGCGCGCAAGCCGACGCCTTCCAGCAAATGCGGCGCGATCGCGAGTCGCGATACTTCTTCATGGACGACCTGAAACTCCACACCGCCATGTTTCCCGATCTCGCCGTCGCCCCGGTTTGCGTCGATTGCCACAACCAGCATCCCGAGAGCCCCAAGCATGATTGGAAAATGGGCGACGTGATGGGCGCCACGACGTGGACGTTGCCCACGAGCAGCATGCCCCTCCCCGACGCATTGGCCGCCATTGCGGTCCTACGGAAAGGGTTTCGCGACGCTTACGTCGCCTACATCGAAAAAGCGAAAACGTTTTCTTCACCCCCCCAGATTGGAAGCAAATGGCCGACCGACGGATACTGCCTGCCCAGCCCGGACAGCTTCATGGAAGAAGCCGAACGGCGCGCGTCCAAGGAGACGCTGGGGCGCCTGATCTCGCGTCGCTGAGCGGCTTGCGGGGCGGGTACGATGTCGCGGGCGCCTCGCGTCAGCGGGCACTCCTGACGACCGCGGCCGGCCTCATTCTGTGGCTGCTTTTCCTGGAGCAGCTCGGCATCAATGCCCGATGGGAGACCTTGCAAGCTTGGCAAGGGCACACCTCGTACAAGATCGCCACCGGTTCGGCCTTGGCGGTGTTCATCTGCTTTCAATGGCTGCTGGCGTTTTGCCGCGTGAATGGCTGGGGGCGCGCGGCCAAGGCACTTTATCCCTTGCACCAGACCATCGGGGCCCTCGGGCCCGCGCTCTTGTTTCTCCATTCCACGCGCATCGGCTTTGGCTATCTGGTGGTCCTCTGCGGCGTCTTCCTCGCCAACAACCTCCTCGGCCTCCTCAATCCGTCCGCGTTTCCGCGGCTTCGCGCGGTCATCTCGACGTGGGCGATTGCGCACGTCGCCCTGTCCATTCTGCTGGTGGCGCTGGCTGGCTACCACGCCTGGACCGCGCTCTATTACGAATGACGGGAGGAAGTGAGCGTAACTATCTTGTGGTCCTTCGTCTCGCGGATGAAAATGAGCCCGATCACCGCCGTCAACGCGGCCACGATGACCGGATACCAGAGGCCGGCGTAGATGTTGCCGTTGGCGGCGACGATCGCTGCCGCCGTCAGCGGGAGCATGCCGCCGAACCAGCCGTTGCCGATATGGTACGGGAGGGACATCGACGTGTAGCGGATGCGCGTCGGAAAGAGCTCGACCAAGAAGGCAGCGATAGGGCCGTACACCATGGTGACGTAGAGCACCTGCAGGAAAACGAGCAGAATGAGCATCGGGACATTGACGTCGTCGGCCTTCGCGGTTGCCGGATAGCCTAGCGTCTTCAGCGCGGCGGAAAGCTTCGGCTCGTCCCACCCGTCGACGATCTGATCGTTGATGCGCGTCGTCGGTTTGGCGTCGGGAGCGGCGTCGACGGTCGTGTAGGAGAGGCTCCGCTTGGAAAGAAAATCTTGGATCCGGTCGCAGTCGCTGTACACCGTCTTCGGGTTGGGAAAGAGGTGCACCTGGCAATCGCTGGCCGTGAGGCTGATCTGGGTCGACGCGGCGAACGTCTCGAGCGCGGGATTGCCGAAATGGGTCATGCCGCGGTAGATCGGGAAATACGTGAGCGCGGCCAAGATGCACCCCGCCATCATGATGTTTTTCCGGCCGATCCGATCGGAAAGCCAGCCGAAGAAGACGAAGAAGCCGGTGCCGAGCGCGAGCGCCGTCGCAATGATGAAGTAAGCCGTCTTCCACTCGATCTTGAGTGTGCCTGTCAGGAAAAAGAGCGCGTAAAATTGGCCGGTGTACCAGACGACCCCTTGGCCGGCAGCGGCGCCAAAGAGGGCGAGCAGGACGATCTTCAGGTTCTCCCAATTGCCGAAGCTGTCGCGCAGCGGGGCCTTGCTGCCTTTGCCCTCTGCCTTCATGCGCAGGAACACCGGCGACTCGTTGAGCTTCAGTCGGATGTAGATCGAGATGCCGAGCAGGATGAGCGACACCAAGAAGGGCACGCGCCAGCCCCAGCTCTTGAAGGTCGACTCGTCCATGCCGAGTCGGCATCCGCCGATGATGATGAGCGAGAAGAAGAAGCCGAGCGTCGCCGTGGTCTGGATCCAGCTCGTGTGCAGCCCGCGCCGCTCGTCGGGCGCATGCTCGGCGACGTACGTCGCAGCGCCACCATATTCTCCACCGAGCGCGAGGCCCTGGGCCAACCTGAGCAGCACGAGCACCGTTGGCGACGCCATGCCGATCGACGCGTAGGTCGGCAAGAACCCGACGGCAGCTGTCGACAAGCCCATCACCAAGATGGTGACGAGGAACGTATTCTTGCGTCCGACGAGATCGCCGATACGCCCGAAAACGATGGCCCCGAACGGGCGCACCAAGAAGCCCGCCGCGTACGTCGCGAAACTCGCTAGAAGCGCCGCCGTCGCGTTGGCCGCGGGAAAGAAGAGCGCGGCGAAAAAGGGGGCGAGCGTGGCGTAGATATAAAAGTCGTACCACTCGAAGACCGTGCCCAGCGACGAAGCGAAGATGACCCTACGTACGCCCGCCTCCGTCATCGACGGTTCTTCCAACGATGCCGAGGCCGTCATTTGATTCATCTTTTCATAGACCAAATGCAGCGACGTGTGCGTTCGATTCGAAGCCCAGCGTCAGCGGTCGTTCGTGGCAATGGCTGCCGCGGAGCGCGCCGGCACGCCCGACAGGTCCGTCGGCTCGTTCTGACGAAGGTCCGAGGTGACGCCCCGACGAAAGCAGCATCATGCGCCCAGTTGCCGTCCACCACGAGGGCCTGGCTATGTCGCGCGAAACTGAGATCATGCTCGGCCTCTCGCTCGTGCTCGTGCCGACAATCATCTTCGGAGGACTCACGGTCCTCGGCGTCCTCAGCGGCGGCGCTTACGGCGGGCCCGGTCCGCAGAACCTCACCCCCCTTCAGCAGTCCTTCTATCGGGCCGGGCACGCGCACGCGGGCGTGCTCCTGATTCTTTCGCTGATTCTTCAGATCCTGGTCGATCACGCGCGTCTCGGGGAGTTGTCCTGGCCGGTGCGGATTGCCGCTCCAGCGGCGGCGATTCTGGTGTCGGCGGGTTTCTTCGGGGTCGCCCACCTGCCCGCACTTCGCGCCGTGCTGTACACCGGGGCAACGCTGCTGACGGCGACGACGCTCGCGGTAGGGGTAGGATTGCTGCGAGGGCGCTGAACGGAGCGCTGAACACCGATGCGCATCGCGAGTCGCACGGTTGACTTCCAGCGCCGGTCCGTCGAATCATGGAACAATGCGCACGCTCCTTCGTACGGCGCTGGCCCTCGCCACCGGGATTCTCCTCGCCTGTTCGAACGACGCGAATGACGGCGCCGGTGCCGGGGGAACCGGAGGCAGCGCGGGCTCGACGGGAAACGCCGGCACGGGCGGCCCCAGCGACGGCAGCGCCGGCACCGCCGGAAGCACGACGGGCGGAGGCGCCGGCACCGCCGGAAGCACGACGGGCGGAGGCGCCGGCACCGGCGGTACCGCCGGCAACCCGAGCGACGGTAGTGCGGGCGCCAGCGGCGGAACGAGCTCTGATGCCAGCGGAGGCGCCGGCGGATCGGCGGGGAGCGCCGGTCGAAGCGGAAGCGCGGGGTCGGCGGGCGGCCTCCCCGACGTCGGCGGTGACGGCGGCGCTTGCGATTCGATTTCGACCTTCGAATCGGGACTTCAGCCGACGCGCGAGCTGTTCGTCGATGCTGCGGCGATAGGGACGGGCGACGGATCACCGGGCAATCCGTTTGCCAGCATCGCTCAAGCCGTCGCGCAAGCCACGCCCGGCACCGCGGTGCGTATTCGACCCGGAACCTATGCAGCGGATGCTTTTCTACGCGACCTCACCGGCACGAGCACCGCTCCCATTTGGGTCGGCGGCGTGCCGGCAAGCGCGCGCCCGGTGATTGCCGGCGGCGGAGAGGCCTTCCATTTCGTGCGCGCGCGCTACGTCATCGTGCACGATCTCGAGATCCGTGGCGCTTCGAGCAACGGCATCAACGCCGATGATGACGGTCAATACGCCAACGCCGATGCCGCGCGTTACGTCGTCTTTCGGAACCTTTTCATTCACGATATCGGGGCAGGCGGAAACCAGGACTGTTTGAAGCTCTCCGGCCTCAACGACTATTGGGTTCTCGACAGCGAGTTCCAGCGCTGTGGCGGCGGTGGATCCGGCAGCGGCATCGACCACGTGGGTTGTCATCGCGGCGTGATTGCGCGCAACGTGTTCAGCGATCTCCAGGGCAATGGGGTTCAATGCAAAGGGGGCAGCGACGATATCGAGATCAGGAGGAATCGGTTTTCGAACGCCGGGGAGCGTGCGGTCAACCTGGGAGGTTCCACCGGGTTCGAATTTTTCCGGCCGCCGCTCTCGACGACCGTCCCCAACTTCGAGGCCCGCAACATCCGCGTCGTCGCCAACGACTTCACGGGGAGCGCCGTGCCGCTGGCCTTCGTGGGCTGCGTCGATTGCCTTGCGCTCAACAATACGCTGGTGAATCCCACCAACTGGATTCTGCGAATCTTGCAGGAGACCGTCACCGGCAGTGGATACACCTTCCTGCCCGCGCAAAACGGTCGCTTCTTCAACAACCTCATCTACTTCGCGCGCAGCGATCTTTCGACCTACGTCAACGTCGGACCGAACACGCAAGCTCCGAGCTTTCAATTTGCCAACAATCTCTGGTACGCGCATGACACGCCCACAAGCTCGCGACCGACCGATCTCCCCGCCACCGAAACCAACGGCGTCGTTGGCTCCGATCCGCTCTTGGTAGGTCCGACGTCGGGCGACTACGGAATTCGAAGCTCGAGCCCTGCGGCGGGCGCGGGCCAGCGCGCGAGCGAGCTTCGTTCGGACATGGGAGGGCGGTGCTACGGCGATCCGCCCAGCATCGGCGCGCACGAGCGCTGACAAAAGTCGGAGGCGTTCCGGCGCACTGCGTACTCCTTGCCCACTCGGACGGCCCCGGTGTTGCAACCAACCGAGCCGGAGTATCCACCAAGGAGGTTGTAATGAGGCTTACGATAATGAACGGGGCTTGCGCGGTGGGACTGGCTTGTTCGGTCCTCGCCGCCTGTAGCAAAACGCACGATCGCGAGGTGGTGTCGCGCCCCGCGCCTACCACCGCCGAGCAGCGCCGCATCGATGAGCGGCGGGCGGAAGAGCGCCGAGCCGAGGAGCGGCGCGCAGACGAGCGCAAGGTCGAGGACCGAAAGGCCGAGAAACGCGCCGAGGAGCGCCTGGCTGACGAAAGGCGGGCCGAGGAGCGACTCGCCGGTGAGCGCCATGCAACGGACCGCCGCGTCGACGACAAGCGCGAGCCCCGTCTCGCCAATGCGGTCGACCCCGCGGTGAGGGCTACCCCCGCCTCGGCGCTGACCAGCTTGTCCACCGAGCGCTGCGACCGCGAAGTGCGATGCAAGAACGTCGGCGCCAAAGAGAAGTACCGAACGCGCACCGACTGCATTGCGGAGATGGAGCGCGACAAGCGCGACGATCTCAACAGCGACGTGTGCCCCGCCGGCATTCGGCAGAAAGAATTGAACGATTGTCTGCAGGCGATTCACGAAGAAGAATGCGGCAATCCCCTCGATTCGCTGACGCGGCTGAACGCCTGTCGCGCGGGCAAGCTCTGCGCGAAATAGGGCATTCGCTCTAGCGGCGTGCCGCCGGTCCGATTCGGGATGCCGGCGGCACTCGCGCTTGCGACGGCCAACCGTCGATTCATCATCGGCGTGCAGCGAGGCTTTCCGGACCGCCGTCGGGAGAGTCTCGCTGTGACGCTGACACGCGCACTTGGTTGCGCGCTCCGCTGCAAGAAGCGAGGTGGTGCAGCGTAAACGCATCGGCATCGGCGTGTTGCTCCACGACCGTGTCGAGCGCGCTGCAGGGGCCACGCGTGGATCGCTTTCGCCGGTGAGAAGCAGGACCGGCCGGGAACGACGACCAAGCCCGGCAGCTCGGGGTGCTGCGTGAGGTTGGCCCGTAACCCGGCGGAGACGTCAGCGCCTGCGGCATTCCCTGTCGGTAACGAGGAGGTCGGCCGAATCTGATGTCGTCGTAGAATTCCGATGTGGTCTGCCGCATTGTGATGGAAAATCGCAAACTAACGACCAATGAATGACGGATTCTCTTGCCCAGGGAGTATTTGTAGTGCAATGTGTGCGGGCGCGCGTGTCCCTGGGGCTACAGGAGCCGAGAGATGGAAGCGTTGCTCGTCCGCCGACCGCGTGGCGAAAAAGGTCGACCGTGGCGCATGGCATTTGCGCTGGGCGCTGCTGCGATGGCGCTCGCGCTCAGCGTGCGCGTCGATGCGCAATCACTCGATTCGCGCCCAGCGCGCACGCCCGTCCAGCAAGACAGTCCGCGACGCGCCAGGACGTTGCGACCGGAGCGCAGCGCGTTGACCAAAGACGTCACGCGCGACTATGCGGATGCGACCGAAGGAGCGTCGTTCCTGGAGGGGCAAACCGATATTGCCTTTCTCGAAGCGAGGATTCGCGATCTGTCGGCCAAGGTCCGAGAGCTGAACGATCTTCTGCAGAAGCACAAAGAGGCGGCGGAGCCGGTTCATTTCGTGCTGCGACCCATGCGGGTGACGCTCATCGAGCAGCACCAGCCCCAGCGCCTTCCGAAGACGTACGGCGAAGCGCTGGAAGTGGTGGTTCGCAATCGCGCGCGAGCGATCAGGGCGACGTTCAACGATGGCAAGGAGCGAACGCGCCTTGCCATCGACCCCGATCCCGCTGAAGTGCAGCGTCTGCTCGAGCCGATCGACGCATGGCTCGTCGCGTCGGGGAGCCCCGCGGAAATCACCTACGCGCACCTGCAAGCGCTCGTCTACGCGACGCTCCTCGAGGCTCGAGCGAAAATGGACGGGGCGGAGCCTTTGCCCATCGTCCACAAGATGCTCCGCGATCTCCACGTCGACCGCGCGGCGCTGACGGAGCATCTCCGGCGCAGCTTTTTGCTCGACCATCCGGCGCTCGGGCGAGAGCTCGGCGCCATTCTGGCGGCGACGGCGGCTACATTTCCGGAACCGTCGAGCGTGCGCGACTTCTTGGTGTGCATGGCCGACGCGGTGGGCGCGGATTTGAAGGACGAGCTGCTCAGGAAGGCGGCCTATCCCTACCGCGGGGACGCCGAAGGGCAATTCGGCGCCGCTGCCGAGAATGCGACGCGCGACAACGGTGACGTTCTCAGGCTGCAAGTCGAGCTGCAGCGCATGCTCGTCGAGGCGAAAGCTTTGCGAGCCGCCAACAGGGTCAGCGGGAACACCGCCGGCACTTGGCAGCATCGCCTGCTCCAGGCCGAACGCGAGCTCGATCGCTTGGTCCGAGCGGCGGACAGCGAGCGGGAAGCGGTCATGACCTTGGCGCGCCGGCTGCCGATGGGAAAAGAGGCGACCGCGGTGGCGGGCCCGTCGGTGGAGTCATTGCCGGTCGAGCCCGCGCAAGAGGTAGCCTCGGACGGCTTGACCACGCAACATTGACCCGACGAGGGCCGGGCCTAACGGTCAAGCGACCGTCAAGGGTGCGCGGTGGTCTGATTCTCGAGCAAACGGAGCGATTCTCGCACGAACGCTTCCAGGTCGTCGGGCTTGCGGCTCGTGACCAGATTGCGATCGACGACGGCGTCCTTGTCGACGACCTTGGCGCCCGCGTTGCGGAGATCCACCTGGATGGTCTTCCACGCCGTCATCGTTCGATCGCGCACCATCTCCGCCGTGATGAGGAGCTGCGGCCCGTGGCAAATGGCGAAGACGGGCTTGTCGCGAAAGCGCCGCACGAATTCCACGGCGCGATCGTCGGCCCGCAAACTATCGGGAGAATGACCGCCGGGGATGAAGAGCGCATCGAACTGCTCGGGGCGCGCATCCTCGAGCGCGAGATCGACTTGCGCTCGTTCGCGCCCCTTGTCGCCCAGCAATGTTTCTCCCTTTTTGGTGCCAACGACCACCACCTCGTGGCCGCCTTTTCGAAAGCGATCGTAGGGGGTGCGAAATTCGGAGTCTTCGAAACCAGGACCGACCAGAGCTGCGATGCGCATGGGTTCCTCCGTGGGTGCCAAAGGGCTGGAGAGTATGGCCCTACCCTGCCCAACGCGGGAGCGACCGGAAGATCCAGGGACTTTTTGCGGATGGCGATACCGAGACCGCTCGCGGAGACGGGACTACGCCGCGGCGCGACGGCGCGCGTTTCTGCTCACCGCGCGGGGGCGGGCGGTATGGACAGGGCGAAGACTCGCGCGGAGCGCAGCTTCGAGCGACGGGCTCGGGCGAATGAGCTCCTCTTTGAGAAGCGCCAAAAGGGCGCGCTCGTCGGCATCGAGTTTGCCGTCGTGACGCTCTGCGGTGACGGCGCTCGGGCGGCCCATGCCTTCGAGCTTGCCGCCGAGGTAGCGCGCGACGACGGCAGGATGCACGTACGACTTGCGACAGACGCTCGGCGTGTTGCCCAGCCTTTCGGCCACCCACCCGATGGCGGCGACGACGTTTTTCTGCCGCGGAGCTCCGCGCTCGGCATGCTCCCCGAGAGCTCGCGCCGCCAGCAGCGTGCCGTACCAGGTTCGAAAATCCTTGGCACTGAAGTCCTCCCCCGCTGCTTCGCGAAGGTAGGCATTGACGTCGGCCGATTCGATGCCGTGCCTTTGACCTCGTTCGTCGAGGTATTGAAATAGCTCTTGCCCCGGCAGTTCCTGGCAGCGCCGTACCACCGCCGCCAGCCGCCGGTCCTTCACGTCGATGACGTGATCCTTTCCGCTCTTGCCCCGAAAGCGGAAGCTTATCCTCGGCCCCGCGACGTCGACGTGCTTTCCGCGCATCGTCGTCAGTCCGTACGAGCGATTGTGCCTGGCATACTCTTCGTTGCCCACGCGGATGAGGGTGCGCTCCAGCAGCTGCGTCACCACGGCCAGGATCTTTTCGCGTGGCAACCCGCTGAGGGCAGCGTCCTTCGCCACGCGGGTGCGGATGGCGGGGAGCGCCTCGGCGAAAGCGATCATCCGCCCGAACTTGGTCTCGTCGCGGACCTGCCGCCAGCGCGCGTGGTAGCGGTATTGCTTGCGCCCCTTGGCGTCGCGTCCGGTGGCCTGGACATGGCCGTCGGCACGCGTGCAGATCTGGACATCGGTCCAGGCGGGCGGAATGGCGAGCGCACGAATGCGCCGGAGCTCGCCAGGGTCGGCGACCTTGCGTCCGTTCGCGTCGACATAGCGAAAGCCTTTGCCGGCGCGCACCCGGCGAATGCAAAAGGACAGGTTCTCCATGTAACAAAGGCCGGCCGACGACGCCGATTGCGCAGGATTGCCCCCGAGCTGCACGAGATCGGTCACAATGGTCTCGAGTTTTCCCACGGTGGGACGCGTACGCACGCGCTATGCCCGCACCCCCCCGACTTTCGAGCCGCCTTGATCGGATCCGCGCGGTCAGCGCATAAATATCGAATGTTATTGCTCTTTTTTGCCGTCGCCAGGATCGTCGGGCACCGAAGCCACCCCCCGGCGCCGGCGGCGCTTGTACAATTTGGTACCGTCGTTGGGTCTATCTAGACATCGAGCCGCAATGGCACCGGAGGAGATCAGCGAGGCGTACGTGAAGTACGGTCCTTATGTCTTGCGGCGGTGTCGGCGCATTTTGGGTAGCGACGCCGCCGCTCAGGACGCGTTGCAGGAGGCATTCATGCGCCTGGTGCGGCGTGCGGATCTGTTCGCGGGCGCGGAATCTAAATTGGCGTGGCTGTATCGGGTGGCGGAGCGGTGTTGCTTCGACCAACTCTCGCGCCCCGCGACGCGCGCGGCCCGTCCGCTCGAAGAGCTCCGCTTGACCGAGCCTTGGGAGGCGAGTTCCGCCGTACAAGCCGAAGATCGCGACGTGGTGATGAAGTTCTTAGGAGGCCTCGACGACAAGCTGAGGCTGGTAGCGGTGCTGCATTACCTGGACGAGATGGGCCAAGAGGAGATCGCTCGCGCGGTCGGCTGCTCGCGTCAGACCGTGGTCAATCGACTGACGGCAATCAAGCAGCGCGTAGAAACTTTTCGATCGGAGCGGCTGATGTCGGCCGAAGCGCGATGAGTGAGCATCCCAGTCGCTTTATGCTAGAGCGACATTGCGCAGGCGATCTCTCCCCTGCCGAGCGTGACAACACCGTGTTTCACCTGGAAAGCTGTCCCACGTGCCAGGTGCGTGTCGGCGAGATGCAAGATCAGGCCGAGCGTGATCTCTCGCGTTTCCCGCCCGACGAGTTCGTGGCGCAGCTTTCGGTGCGCATGGCCCGCGAGGATCGCAGGGGCTCGCAATTTCGGCGCTGGGCGATGGTGAGTGTCGCGGCGGCGATGGCGGCGGGGGCGGTGTTGGTGGTGGCGCCGCGCCGGCACGAGGCGATCGCGCTGCGCGGTTCCGGCTTGCAGGTTCATCGCAATCGCGATGGGATGGCCAAGCTGATGGATACAGCGGACCGCATCCAATCGGGTGATGCCCTTCGCGTCGTCGTCACCCTCGCCCACCCCGAGCCGGTGGATGTGTGGTTCGTCGATACGACTGGCCGCGTCGATCGGCTCCTCGCGCGAGGGCCGGTCTCGCTCGGCTCCGGTGAACAGGCGCTTCCGGGCAGCGCCATCGTCGACGCTCCCTGTTCCGACATGTGGGTCGTGGTTGGCATGGGGGCTGCCCCGACGTCGAGCGCCGAAGCAGCGTTGAAACGACTCGGTCCGAATCCTCGCGACGGGAGCGACGATTGGGTGCCGAAAGGGTGTCTAGCCCGTCAGCTGCGGTGCGAATGAAGGCGCTCGCGCTGGTCTGCGGGCTCTTCATCCTCACGTCGTACGTAGGGAGTGCCAGGGCAGAGCCGCTCGCCGACAACCGATTCGTCGTGGTGGTCGGGGCCAACGTGGGAACGGCCAATGACGACCCACTCCGCTATGCGGAGAGCGATGCCGAACGGTTTCGCGATCTCCTGGTCGAGCTCGGCGGTGTACCGGCCGAGCGCGCCTTTCTGCTCTTGGGCGGCAAACCGGAAGGACTTTGGCGCGTGCTCAGCGAGGTGCGCGGTCGCGTGGCCGAGCTTTCGCGCATGGGACGAAGCTCCACCGTCCTCTTCTATTTCTCCGGCCACGGCGACGGTGAGGCGCTCCACCTTCCCGCTGGCCTCATCCTTCTTTCCGATCTTCGTCGGGAGCTCGCCGCGGTACCGGCGCGTTTGCAGATCAGGATGCTCGACGCGTGCCGCACCGGCGGGCGCCTCAAAGGGATCACGCGCGGCCCTTCCGTTCAGGTAGCCATCGGCCCCGAAGGGCCGCACGGCACGGTCGAGCTCCGCGCCTCTTCGGAAGGGGAAGCCGCGCAAGAGTCCGAGGAGCTCGAGGGTGCCATCTTCACCCACTTCATCATTTCCGGCCTGCGCGGCGCAGCGGACGTCGATGCCGATGGCGGGGTCACCTTGAGCGAGCTTTATTCGTACGCCTTTCGGCGCACGCTCTTGCGAAGCGGCACGGCGCAGGTGCTCCAGCACCCGGAGCTCGCCGTCGATCTCTCGGGCGCCGGTGAAGTCGTGCTCACGCGGCCGAAGCTGGCATCGGCGACGCTCGACGTCCCCGCCAGCCCCGGTCGTTACCTCATCTTCTCGATGCCGAGCTCGCGGGTGGTCGGCGAGCTGAGTGGGATCGGCGCATCGCGGTTGGCCGTCCCCCCGACCCGCTTGCTCGTCGTGCGGCGTCATGGCGAGGATACGCGGGTCGCGGAGCTCGACCTTTCCATGGGCGGATCCCGCACGCTCGGCGAGGGCGATTTTCGGCCGGTGGCGCGGGAGCAGCTCGTGACCCGCGGAGGGCGCCTGTCGTTGCGTTCTTTGCAAATCGACGAAGCGGTCGGATTCGAATGGGCATCGAGGCGCGCGGAAACGGCAGCCCTCAGCACCATTTTGCGGGTGTCCTACCTAGGTTCCCTCGAGTATGCCCTCGAAGCCCGGTTCGTGGCCGGCAACGTCGCGGTCGGGCAATTCATCGGCGATGCCCGGGTCTTGGGGCTGTCGGCCACGGTGGGGGTACGCGCCGTCTGGGGGGACCGCGCTCGGCTGAGCTTTGGTGTCGGTCCCGAAGTCCGCGTGGGATGGCAGCACCTGGACGACCGGTTCAGGGGCGTCGCTAACGAAGACAATACCTTTACCGAGATAGGGCCTCGTACCGCTTTGAGGTTCGGGATGCCGGTCGGTCGCGAGATCACCATTTCGGGGGAGGCCGCTTTTACCCCCCTTTTTCGGCGTGAACATCAAACGGACAGGTCGACTTTTACAGCCGTTCATGCGGTCCTTGCCGGAAACGTCGGGTTCGGTTATGCCTTCTAGTAACGGTCAAGGGCGATTCCTTCGGCCCGAGACGCCGTCGCGGGAGAGGACGGATGAAAATACGTGGAGCCAGCCTGCTCTGCTCAATCGCGTGGTTGCTTAGCGCGTGCGGGAGCGCTGCGTCGTATGACTACGACTTGCCCACGCCCGTGGACGAAGAGCACCCCATGCTCGCGAGGATGCGCGGCAAAACCGTAGGGGATACCGACGCGGACTCCAATCGCTTACGCATCGCCTTGCTCTGGTTTCCTGTTTCGCCCGCCGATGGAAAAGTCCAGAGCAGCCAGAGCGTGAAGCCCAGCTGGACATGGGGGAACGTCTTCGAGGCCGACATTTCGCGTGAGCCGCCGCAACGCGCCATCGAAGGCATGGACATGATGCGCTATGGCCAAGCCGAGGTCGTTCTCTACGAAGATCGCGACGGCGATGACGAGCTCGATCTCGTGACCCACGGCCTGGAGTCCTCTGATCGCATCATTGGCCGAGCCAATGGCGTGCGCGTTTGGTGGCTCCCTGCCGGCTCGCCAGCACCCGCCAACGACCGAGGCTACAAGCCCGTTAGCCAAGGTTTGAGCGTCACGTACGGACCCATCACCGAGCCCGGCGACTGCGCGCCGGATCGTGAGATAGGCGGATCCTGGAGACCGGTTTGCACGAGGATCAAGGAACCGGCCCATGACCTTTCTGACGATGTTCCCTTCATCGTCCCGCTGTCCGACGATCCCAAGCTTCAATCGTACGCTTGCCTCGGCTACTGGGGTACGAGCCCGGAAAAGTCGGACGAGTGGTCCGACACGACGCCCGGCTGGAACTCCCCCGAGACCCGCAAGAAGATCTGCAATCCCAAGACTTGCGACGGTGCTGGCACGGGTGGCCCGCTCGATCTTCCGGTCGCGGGCCGAAACGTGCAGATCCAATGCAATCCCCAGAAGACGGCGTACGTCTGGAAGGATTGCGAGCCCGACCCCAAGCTCTGCGACACGGTCTTCTGTCATGTAGGCCGCGGCGCGCGCGATCCCGATTTGAATCAGCCCCCTCCCGCGAACTGGCCGAGCTGCGACTAGAAGAGGCGCCGGACGCGCGAAAATCGCTGATTGTACAGCGCTACGCGCGCTCTTGCCGTCGCGGCGCGAGGTGCCTCCGTTGTACAAACTCCGAGGCTCGCTCGGTCTTCTCGTCATGACGAACCCAGCAAGGGTCGCAGCCTGTGCGCTCGGCGATCCGGAGAAACAGCGCGTGCATCTGGACGGGCGGCCGAGCGCGGCTCCCCCGTCGTGCGGGCGGCGTGTCGTTCCGGTTGTCTGAAGACAGCGCTGGCCCTTCGCAGGCCGTAAAGGGAAACCTCCAAAAGCGCTAACTACAGTTGCCACGCATCGCCGGGGCCGGCGATGGGTCCATCCCATGGACGCTTCTTGCGCGATTTTCGCCCGCGCGCCGGGATCGCTGCGGGCAGCTTTTTGTCGATCACACGCAAAGGAATTGCTCGCAAAGGAATTGCTGACAATGCGAAAGAGGACGTTTTGGCGTTGGTTGATGGGCGCGATGGCCGTCGCTCTGTGGTCGTTGCCGACGACTCTGCTCGCCCAGCAAAGCATGGGCATCTTGACGGGCACCGTCCTCGACGCCGCCACCCAGCAACCGGTCGCGGACGTGGTCGTCACGGCGACGTCTCCGAGCCTGCAAGGCGAGCAGCTCGTCGTCACCGACTCGTCGGGGCTTTATCGTATTCCGTCGCTGCCGCCGGGCATTTACAAGATCAATCTCGAAAAGGAACAGTATAGGCCCTACGCGCGCGACAACATCGCCCTGCGCGCCGACACGACCCTCCGCATCGACGCCCAGCTCCTTCCCGAGGTCATGAAGGACACCGAACAGGTGACGGTCGTGGCGCGGCCACCTTCCGTCGACCAGGGATCGAGCTCCACCGGACAGAGCATCTCGCAAGAGTTCACCCGGCGCATCCCGGTCGGCGCGCCCGGCGGCAAGGGGGGCGGCTCGCGCTCGTTCGAATCGGTGGCAGAGACGACGCCCGGCGCCAATGCCGACACCTACGGCACGTCGATCAACGGCACCACGTCCCCCGAGAACCAGTACGTGCTCGACGGCATGTCCGTCAACAACCCCGCCTTCGGCGTGGTGGGTACGCCGCTCTCGATGGAGTTCATCAAAGAGGTGAACGTCATCAGCGGCGGCTACATGCCCGAGTACGGACGCGCCACCGGCGGCATGATGAACGTCGTCACCAAGTCCGGCTCCAACGAGTTCCATGGCGGCGTGTTCGGCTACTACTCACCCGGCGCGCTCGAGGGAAAGCGATCACTCGTACGAGCCGCCGGACAAACGGTGGGGACTGACACGTCGCTCGGATACATCGGCGATATCGGACTCGATATCGGGGGGCCCATCGTCAAAGACAGGCTTTGGTTTTACGCGGGCGTCGACGTCGCGAGAACGAGGTTCAACCTGCGCCGCACGCTCAACGCGACACGCCTCAACCCCGACGGCACCGTCGACGCCAGTGCCGCCAGCCAGGGCATCCAAGACTTCATCCCCGGAACGGAGTCGAACTGGGTGGCCGAATCGACCCAGCTCCAGGCCATGGGCAAGCTGACCTACGCCTTGAACCAGGACAACCAGCTGGCGCTCGCCATCTACGCGACCCCCACCGAAACGGGTGGCAACGGTAAATACGCCATCACGCCCGCCACCGGTCAGCCCGAAACTGATCCCCGCGTGACTGCCGGTCTCAACGGACCCTACAATGCGCTCGCGCACAAGCAACTCGGCAGCTCGCTCGACGCGAGCCTCAAGTGGACGTCGGCTTTCAGCAACAAGCGGGTCCTGCTCGACACGACGCTCGGCTGGCACCACGAAACGGGCGGCATCCTGCCGGCAGACGGCTCCGAGCCCGGAACGGCCAATGGCCTGGCGGGGCTCTCGCGCGTGGTCTGGCGACGCAACAGCAATCCAGGTTTTCACAACGTCGCCGACTTCGAAGCCGTTCCCGCCGGTTATTGCCAGACCGCGGCCGCGTGTCCCGTGACCACGTACAACACCGGCGGTCCCGACTTCCTGCGGCGTCAGAGCCTGGATCGCTACCAAGCGCGCAGCATCCTGACGTACCTTCTGCAGGGGGCGGGGCACCACGTCATCAAGGCCGGCCTCGACGTCGAATCGATGGCGTACGACAACACCAAGGCGTATTCCGGCACGGTGCGCTACCGCGAGTCGACGGGAGGCGGAAGCTTCGCCTGGAACCGCGGGTACGGTTTTTTGACAGGTCCCGACCAGCCCGTCGTCCTCGACAAGGTCACGACCCACACGCGATCGCTCACCGCCGGCGCCTTCCTTCAAGACAGCTGGAGCGTCATGGACAAGGTGACGCTGAACGTCGGCATCCGTTACGACGCGCAGTTTCTCTACGACACGTACGGCAATCGCGGACTGAGCCTCCCCAACCAATGGTCGCCGCGCGCCGGCGTGATCTACGACCCCACCCAATCGGGTCGCGCCAAGCTCTTCGGCAACTTTGCTCGCTTCTACGAGAGCGTCCCCCTCGACATGGCCGATCGCGCGCTGTCCGGCGAAGCAGGCACCACCGCCGCGCAAAGCCCGGGTTGCAACGACATCTCGCCCAATGGGCCTTGCACGGGCGCGGCCAACCGCCTGCGGGGAACGGGTACTCCGCCGAACGACATCTTCGCGCTCGCGGGCGGCGCGGGATCGATCGCCATCGATCCCAATATCAAGCCGCAATCCACCGATGAAATCGTCGCCGGCGGCGAGTACGAACTGATGCGCGATACCCGGGTGGGTCTCAGCTACACCAAACGGTGGATGAACTACGTCATCGAGGACATGAGCCGCGACGAAGCTCAGACGTACTTCCTCGGCAACCCCGGCTACGGCATCGCCACCGACTTTCCCAAGCCGAGACGCGACTACGACGCGGTGACGCTCTACCTCACCAAGGTCTTTGCCGACGACTGGCTGGCGCAAGCGAGCTACACCATGTCCTACTTGCGCGGCAACTACGCCGGTCTCTTCCGTCCGGAAACGGCGCAGCTCGATCCCAACATCAACTCCGACTTTGACCTCCGTTCGCTGCTTGCCAACCGTGACGGGCCGCTTCCCGGTGACCGCACGCACCAGGTCAAGCTCTTCGGGGCCAAGGATTGGGTGCTCACCAACGAGCACCACTTGACGTCCGGCCTGGCTCTCAAGGGGCGATCGGGGACGCCGACCGGCTATTTGGGTTCCCACCCCATCTACACGCTCGACGAGACCTTCATTCTTCCGCGTGGATCGGGGGTGCGCACTCCCTGGGAGTTCAGCGCCGACATCCAGCTCGGGTACCGCTTCAATATCGGCAACGGCAAGACAGTCCAGGCGACGGTCGACATTTTCAACGTCTTCAACTTCCAGGCCGTCACCACCAAGGACAACCGCTACACCGCGTCCGACGTGCTCCCTGTCATCGGAGGTTCGCCCAACGCCGACGGCACGATCTCGGGCCTCAAACACAACGACGGCACGGACTTCAGTCCGACCGAGCAAAATCCGAACTTCGGCCGCCCCACCGCTTATCAGGCGCCGCGCGTCTTCCGATTCGGACTGCGCACCACGTTCTAATCGCGAAGGGCGGAGGGTTCGGTTGGCGGCCGTGTTAAAGATGGTCGACCATGACCGTCGAAATCCGCCGTCATACGCCGGGGGGCGACACGGCCGACTTCGTCCGCGCCGGCACGGAAGTCTTTCGTGACGATCCCATGTGGGTCGCGCCACTGCAAATGATGATTGGCGATCGACTCGATCCCAAGAAAGACCCGTTCCATCGCCACGCCGAAGTCGTGCTGCTGACGGCGTGGAAAGACGGTCGGCTCGTCGGTCGCACCTCGGCGACGGTCGACCGTGCTTGGCTGGAGACCTGGAAAGACGACACCGGGCATTTCGGATACTTCGATACCATCGACGATGTCGAGGTGGCGCGCGCGCTGATCGACGAAGCCGAAACTTGGCTCAAGGCGCGGGGGATGAAACGGATGAACGGCCCGATGTCGCTCTCCGCCAATCAAGAGGTGGGGCTGCTCGTGGATGGATTCGAGCACCCACCGATGCTCGACATGGCCCATTCGCGCCGCTACCAGGGCGCGCTCGCCGAAGCCTCGGGGCTCATCAAAGAGAAGGATCTTTTCGCGTGGCGTTACGAAACGAAGCGCGGGTTCAATGCCCGCACCGAGAAGGCTTGGCGGCACCTCGCCGAAACGAAAGAGGTGCGTCTTCGTTCGGTCAATCTGCGAAAATTGCGCGCCGAGCTCGATCTCATCATGGAGATTTACAATGAGACGTGGTCGGGAAAGTGGGGCTATGTCCCCATCTCGAGCGCCGAGCTCGACAAGATGGCGTCGGACATGGCGCTCGTACTCGACCCCGAGATGGCCTTCATCGCCGAAATCGACGGCAAGGCCGCCGGCATGTGCATCACCGTCCCCAACTTGAACGAGGTCATCGCCGATCTCGATGGCAAGCTCTTCCCGTTCGGCTGGGCCAAGCTCCTCTGGCGCACCAAGGTGAAGCACCCACAGTCGGCGCGCCTCATCTTGCTCGGCGTGCGCGAGGCGATTCGCCGCAACGTCAAACGCTACGGCTTTCTTTCCGCCGCGATGTACGTGGAGGTCGCCAAGCGCGGCCTCGCCAAGGGCTACCAATGGGCCGAGCTCTCGTGGACACGTGAAGACGACGCGCCCATCAATCTCGGCATCAAATCGATGGGCGCGACCGTGTACAAGACGTACCGCGTTTACGAGAAGCTCATCGTCTAACGCCAAAACGACGCTCGCGCGGCACGGGGTCGAGTTTGACCCCTCGTGCGGCGGCCGTTGCGGCGCCGCGCGGACGGCGAATCGCCTTGACGGCTCCGTCCTCGAATTCGATGATCGTGCGATCATGAACGCTTCCCGTTTGCGCCTCCCTCGATCACCATCGCCTCGCAAGACCGCGGTGGTGATGCTGTTCTTCGTGCAGCTCGCGGCGGCGACGTCGAGCGCGTCCCTGGCGGGCGCCGTCGAGGAGCGGTCGGACACAGGTCAACAAGCGCGGAGCGCCCCGTCGTCCGCTGGGTCAGCCACGTCGTCCGAGCCCGTTTCGATGGAGGCGCCGACCGACGTCCAACGGCGCCCGTGGTTCGGCGGGCTGGGGTACGCGTCGATCGCCCCGTTCTTCGGGGAGATGAGCGCGCTCGAATCGGGCTTGCGTGCTCCCGAAGCGCTCGGCGAAAGCTACGGGATCGGCCGGGGCGCGCTCTTGCTCGGCGGAGGCGGCGGCGCGGTCCTCTTTGGCCATCTGTGGCTGGGAGGCAAAGGCTTTGGCCTTTTGACATCTCCTTTTCACAATGCCCGCGGAGAGGCCCAACTGACGGGGGGCGGCGGCGCGTTCGAGCTCGGCTACGTGCTGAGTCCGAATGCCAAGATGCTGATCATCCCCTTCTTTGGTCTCGGAGGGTTTTCCTACAACCTCGAGGTCACCAACAACAGCACGCAGCAGATGCCTCTGCTCAATGCCTTCTCGCTATCGCCTGACCAATCCAAAACGTTCACGGCCGGATTCGCCACCATGGAAGTGGGCCTGCGGCTGCAGCGCCTGCTCTTTTCTCGCAACGGAGGAATGAGCGCCGGGTTCGAGGTGGGGCTATTGCGATCGCTTTCCAACGGTCCCTGGCTATCCGGTCACAGCGAGTTCACCCACGAAGAAGGCGCCAAGCTCGACGGCGTGTACGCGCGCGTCAACATCGGCGGAGGCGGTTTCCTTTTTCACTAGCGGTCTCGGCGCCGGCCGGGCACCGGATCGGTTGTTACATTTTTGGGCGAGCCGCTCCGCGACGCGGCTGCTAGGGTCACGCCGGCGGCGCACGCTGAGCTATCCAAAACGACGTAAGGACCGGAAGTCATGCATGATCGAGTGAGTACCGTCGCGCGGGGGGCCATGCTCGTCTTTGCGTTGTCCTTCGGATGGGCGCGCCCGGCGCTGGCCGAGCCGTCCGCGGCCGACAAGGCGGCCGCCGAAACGCTGTTCGTCGACGCCCGCAAGTTGCTCGCCGGTGGCAAATACGCAGAAGCCTGTAAGGCGTTCGCCGAGAGCCAGCGCCTCGACCCTGGCGTCGGCACGCTCCTCAACCTGGGCCGTTGCTACGAGAAGATGGGCCGAAGCGCGAGCGCATGGTCGACGTACCGAGAAGCGGCCGCGGCGGCGCGCGCCGCGGGCCAGGGTGCGCGGGAGAAGAACGCGCGGCACGCCGCCGATGTTCTCGAGCCCAAATTGCCCAAGCTGACCATCGTCGTCGCGGGGGCCGAAACCACCCCGCGGATCGAAGTCCGGCGCGACGGCGCTGTCGTTCCCGCGAGCATGTGGGGGATGTCGGTCGCCATCGATCCCGGGGAGCATCTGTTCGAAGCCTCGGCGCCGGGGAGAAAACCCTGGCGCAGTCAGCTCGTGGCCGAGCCGGGCAACCCCGTCACCGTCAACGTGCCGACCCTCGAGCCCGATCCCAAGGCAGCGGCCGCCGCGCGAACGGCGGGCCCCGCGAAACCGGGAGAAACCAAGACGACCTCGGCTCCCTCGTTGGTGCCCGACGCCCCCCCGCCCGCGACGGGACTCCGGGCGCAGCGCGTGGCGGCGCTCGTCGTCGGCGGTGCCGGTTTGGTCGGCACGGCCGTGGGCGGTTACTTCGCCCTGCGCGCCAAATCGACCTACGACGCCGCCGATTGCAATAAGATCACCAACGAATGCGCGTCGGACCAGGGCATTGCCGATCGCAATCTCGCTTTCGTGCGCGCCCGCAACGCGACCTACGCGACGATCGGTGGTCTCACTGCCATCGTCGCGGGCGTCGTTCTCTGGGCCACCGCGCCCTCGACACCGAGCACCGACGCCGCGACGAGCGCCACGCCGCGACGACTTTGGGTGACGGCTGATCCCATGGGGGAAAGCGGCGTGCGGTCGGTGACCGTCGGCGGCACGTTCTGATGTTCCGCGCCGTCGCGGCGTGAGCAACACGGCCGCGGGCCCATCCGTCTTAAAAAAAATTCACGCAAACCTCCTCACGTCGCGACCGATGCGAGTTCACGTTCAACGGTCTCGTACAGCTCCGGCCCGTTGACGACGAATGCCAGTCGGCGTAGCGCACCGCAGCAAGAAGGAGGGGGCACCATGCCCAATCGATACAGTAACTGCCCGATGCTCGGTCGAGTCACCGCGATTGCACTCGCGGCGCTCCTCGCGGGCTGCTCGATCGATGACGCATCCTGTACGGAAACGGCCACGTGCGTGCCTCCGAAAAGCGACGCCACATTCGACGCCCCCCAAGAGACGTCGAGTCGCGGCGCGGACGCATCGACAGGAGATGGCCCTGTAAACGCCGACGCCCAGGATGGTGCCATCGGTGACCGTTCCGTCAGCGACGCTGCGCCCGATGTGAGAATCGACGTCGGTCAACCGGACAATGCAACCATCGATGGACGCGTCTTGGATTCGACGTCGGAGGGTGCGGGGCATGTCGATGGCGACCGCACCGCCGACGCGACGACGGCCCCCGACGTGAGCGATGATGGCGATCGCGGGGCGGCCGACGGCGGGGCCACTGCGATCGACGCCTTGTCCGAGAGCGGCGTGATTCCGGACGCAACGACGCCTCCCGACGTCGTCATTGACGCAGGCGACGCCTGCGCGATCAACGCGTGCGGCGGCTGCGGTCCGCTCAGCGCGACACCGGGAACGTCGTGCGGACAATGCGGCACGTACGTTTGCGCCGCGGATAAGCTATCCGTTACGTGCAATGACCCTGGGTATGTGAAATACAAGAGCGTTTCGGTGGGAGGATTTAGCACGTGCGGGCTTCTCACTACGGGCGGCGTGCGGTGCTGGGGCGCCAATCAAGACCCCACTGGGGCCGTTTCAGCGCCGCCTGCCCAGGACTTTTTCACTGGCGTTCAGGCGATAGCGACCGGCTGGTACCACTCGTGTGCGATCATGAGCACGGGTGGTTTGCGATGCTGGGGCGCTAACAATACCGGACAACTGGGCCGTGGTAATATCAACAATGACTGGACCCCTCCGACGACCGACATCCTTAGCGCAGTGAAGAGCGTTGCAACGGGGGACGGTTATACCTGCGCACTTTCGGCGGCAGGAGGTGTTCGATGTTGGGGCTCCAATTTCCTCAGCCAGTTGGGCGACGGAAGCACAGATGACCGCCACGCCCCTCCGGTGACAGATGCGATCACCGATGTGCAAGCGGTGACGGTACACTCCAATTACAGTTGCGCGCTCACCGCGTCCGGTGGCGTACGGTGCTGGGGAACTTTCAGCGGCGAGTTTGGTAACGGCACGATCACCACTCCGCCATCCACCGATCTGTTCTCAGGTGCCAAGGCGGTGGCGGCTGGCCTCAACCACGCCTG